>NZ_BEWG01000011.1 GCF_002723835.1 Mycobacterium sp. shizuoka-1
GTCGTGGGCTTCCCAGCAGACTGTTCCTTCGGCATACCTGCATCCTCGTTTCCAAGGTCAGGAGCCTCCGGGATTTCCAGGGCGGTTCACATAACGCTTCCGCTGCGCGCGTGACCACTCCAGGTGTTGCATCAGCACTGGCAACGCGTCGCCGAGCAACGGCATACCACCATCACCCATTACGGGGCAAAGGTCAGACCCTGCCGGCGGCTCAGCCAACGGCTCGGAATGGGCCGGCAACCGATCCAGGAGCGAGACGGCTACCGATCTAGCGTGCCGTAACGGCGCGTAGGTCATGATGGATCCCTTCGGATGAATGCGATCAGCGGCGGTAGAGGCGCATCGGGAGTGTCTTGAGGCCGGTCGACAGGTGATAGCTGTGCTTCGGCTGCCAACCGCCGGGCACTTCGAAGTGGTATCGCGCCAATATGTTCGCCAGCGCCGAGACGCCCTCGAGGTAGGCCATCCGCATGCCCAGGCATCGCCGTGGACCGACGCCGAATGGCATGAACGCGTACTTGTCGATGTCATCGCCGAGGAATCGCTCTGGACGAAACTCTTCCGGCTTGTTCCAGTACCGGTGATCACGATGCATCGCATGCAGCGACGTAATCACAATGGCCCCCTTGGGTACTCGGTACCCGTCGATTTCGTCGTCCTGGGTCGCGAATCGCGCATTGAACGGGGCGCCTTGCAGCCGCTGCGCCTCGTCGAAACAGGCGCGCAGGTAAGTAAGCTGTGGTAGGTCGCCGTAGCCGAACGACGTCCGCGCGAGCGCATCGACCTCGGCGTAGGCCTTGTCGCATTCATGTGGATTCAATGCGAGCAGCCCGAGCGTCCAGGACAACACGGCTGCGGTGGTATCGAAACCTGCGAAGAGCAATGTGATCATCTCCGATCGCAGCTCC
Source organism: Mycobacterium sp. shizuoka-1 (assembly GCF_002723835.1). Classification (GTDB taxonomy): domain Bacteria; phylum Actinomycetota; class Actinomycetes; order Mycobacteriales; family Mycobacteriaceae; genus Mycobacterium. The sequence continues at coordinate 909 of NZ_BEWG01000011.1, forward strand.
TCATAAGTGAATGTGGTGCCGTCGTCGAAAGTGGCGCCGAGCAGCTGGTTGAGCACATCCGACGAATCGGTGGGGGTGGCCTTCCGCGCGACGATCATGTCGTCGACCAGTCGCTTCATCACCTGAAGGTTCCTTCGGCCACGATTCAGAAGTGGGATCGGGGCATGCAGGTAGATCTGCTGCCCTTTCGGCAATCTCCAGAACAGCGGATAGATCGCCATACTGCGCGCCATGAGCTTGCCGTGTTCGAGGGTGCGCTCGACCCAATCAGCGATCTGTGCGTCATTCCACGTGCCGCCGAACATCGAATGCATGAGCGCCGACATCGTCACAATGCCGATTTCATGCTGCATTTCGATCCATTCGCCGGTGTCAGCCATGCGGTCCCAAGCCGTGATCGCGTGCTCAAGCGCCGCTGTGATCACCGGTGTTGCGGCCTTGAGCTTGCGCTCGGTGAACGGTTTGTGCATGACACCTCGATGTCGCTTCCATTGCTGGCCTTCCAACACCGGAAGCGGCTTCGGCCCACCCGGCATGCCGGCAACCTCGGCGATCTCGTGGTAGTGGGAGTACACATCGGGATCCCCGTTGAACACGCGATTGACGTAATCGGCGTTGCTTACCAGGATGATCCGCACCGCGGGAAACGGCACCGTGACGATGTCGCCGTAACGTCGGACCAGCTTCGGCAGGTAGCCGAACGGATCACGCATGATGTTAGGGGCGACACCAACGATGGGCATCCCCTTTGGGCCAGGGGGCAACGGCAACCGACCGTGGACCCGCGCGGTCTTGCCATGCGCGACCGGACATTGGGTGACAGCCACATCCGCCTCGGTGGCATTCAACTCAGTCATAGACGCGCACCCTGCGTGACACCTGCCAGCGGTAGCTGCTCGCGAAGGTTGGCCTCAATATGGTCCATGGCGTGGCACACGAAGGGACTCATCAACGGGCGAAGCGTCCGGCCGACGACACCACCGGGAAGGGCATACCCAAAATGAACACTGAGCATCGTGCGCCGCGGCGCTGGAGCCGACAACACGAATGTCACGGCGGCCTTGATCCCTGCGGTCGTCTCGGCGGCGATGAGCCGATTGGTTTCCCAGCCCGTCACAAGCAGGCGACACTTCACGCCGAGTTTGCCTACCCGGGTGCGACCTTCGAACTGCGCACCCACGCCGGTAGCCCTTTCGCCGATCACCTCGACGCGTTCCAGTCCGAGACACCATAGCCGCCAGGTTCGGTAGTCGGTAACGTAGGCAAATACTGTCGACACCGGCATATCCAAGGCGATCTCACGAGTCGCTTCGATCACTGGCTTTCCCGCCTTCCGATCAGGCCACCGCGGCGGGAGCAGTGGCGATTGCTCTTGCCGCTCCGGCGTCGGCCCGGTACCGCTCCAGCGTCGGCGAGTAGACACACCAGATGACGACGGCCAGATTGAGTGCCGTGGCAATCGCCCCTGCAGACCAACCGACCACCGGCCCTGCGTGGAGGGCGATCGCGAGGTAGGCGGGCCAGGATGTCACCACCGCGAAGGCAGGTAGCGCTGCAGCCACCGCAAGCGGCACGAGCATCCAACGCCAGCCGCGCACGTGCGGCATCAACCAGCCCAGCACCCAGGCGATCACGGCGAACATGCCGCCGTTCTGCACGAGGCTGTAAATCGGGACGCCGAGCAGCACCGCGTGGTTACCGTAATAGATGATCCAGCAGAAGTGCGATCCAAGCATTTCCAGCGGCAACTCGAGCACGGTAACAACGCCGACCAGCAGTAGCAGGACCTTGGCCGGCAATCCCCGTCGGACGATCTCGCACGCAGCTACCGAGCACAGCGGAATTCCCGCGCCGTAGAAGAACACTCCGAACAACGCCATCGGCCGATCGGCCACCGTCAATGCGACCAGATGATTGGTCGGGTACCACGCCGCCACAAACCAGTCGGCGAGCGGCTCGACGACGAACGGATAAAGCGTGTATCCGGCCACCGCCGTCCAGAAGTACAGCGCGCTTCGGGTGCGCATCGTGTAGATCACTCCCACGATCGCAGAGAGCAACGCGAAGATGATCGCCCCAATGAGCAGGGGCGTGGTGTGTTGCGCCACGCAGGTGGTGGGTGGGTCGAGAAAAACTCCAGCAGCGACCGAGCTTGTGATCGTCGCCATAGCCATGATCGTGACATCACTGAGTTGATCTGTCAATCCAAAATATGAATGATGATTCATAACCATGTATCGTCTGTCAGGCGGACTTGTGAAGCGGGAGGGTGGCTGCGATGACGACAACGACGGCGCGGCGCGGGCATAACAGGGTGGCCGAGCGTCATCGTGCGCTTCAGATCCAGCTGATCCGCCAAGAAATCGCTGATCCAGCGCTGCCCGAGATCTCCGAACATCGTTACGACGAGACGTCGATCGGCCCTATAGGCGGGCGGCGAGCACGTTACGACACCCGGATCGTCGGGGGGCTGGCGTGACCGCCGATACAGAAGCCTCGAAGTTATGGAAGGGGTCGAAGGAGCTCGGCGTGGCGCTCGTGATGAGGACTGGCACGGTGTTGACTCGGGTCCGACGTGTGCCTCGGCCGTTCGTGCCGAGCCTCGAGTCCCGGGTTCGCGGCCGTACGGTGCTGATTACGGGTGCGTCCAGCGGCATCGGGCGGCAGTTGGCGATCCGAGTCGCCGGAGCCGGCGCAATTGTGCTCGTTACTGCGCGGCGGGCCGATCTACTTGATGATTTGGTCCGTGTCATCAGAGGGGCTGGTGACTGTGCGGCTGCGATCCCCGGGGATCTCGCGTCCGACGACGGCATCAACTCGATCGCCGATGCCGTTCTAACCAAATACGGTGCGCCCGACGTGTTGGTTCTCAACGCAGGACGGTCAATTATGCGAACGCTCGCCGAATCGGAGTTCCGCCTACACGATTTCGAGCGCACGGTGCGCGTGAACTATCTCGGCGCAGTCGGTCTGCTGCTGCGATTCCTACCCGGAATGTCTGCTCGGCGCTCGGGCCAGGTTGTGCATACCTCGTCGATCACCGTGCCGATCCACGGCGCCCGCTTCTCGGCCTACGTCGCGTCGAAATCGGCGCTTGAATCGGTCCTCAACGTCGCCGCGGTCGAGCACCTCAACGACGGCGTGAGATTCACCAGCGTCCGGTTGCCGCTTGTGGAAACCGAGATGATCGCTGGCGCCGACTGGACTGGATTCGCTCGGCTCACTACCGAGGAGGCAGTCGAGATGATAGTCGACGCTATCCGTCGACAGCCGCGCCAACTCGATCACCCTGTCTCCGCCGTAGGGAGGTTGCTCTACGGAGTCGCGCCAAGGATGGCAGACCGAGTGCAGAGTTACTTCCACACTCGCATGGAGAACCTGATCCAGTGAGGACCGGGCGGGTGGTCAGGCCTGGGCACGGAAGTGTGCCGACGAGGGCACGCCGATGGATCGTGCGACCTGCACGGCGGCTTCGTCGCGATAACACCGGTTCGCCGGCGTCCTCAGCAAATCGGACAATTCGATTCCGTTAGACAGCGTCACAACACAATTAAGGAGAACACTCGTTATGCTTCGCACCCGGTTCACCGAGGAATTCGGCGTTGACCACCCGATCACCCAGGGCGGCATGATGTGGGTCGGGCGCGCCGAGCTTGTCGCAGCCGTCGCCAACGCCGGGGCGCTGGGATTCCTCACGGCCCTCACCCAGCCGACGCCCGACGACCTACGGTTGGAAATCGAGCGCACCCGCGAACTCACCAAGAAGCCGTTTGGCGTCAACCTCACCGTGCTGCCGACAATCAATCCGCCGCCCTACGAGCAGTACGTCGAGGCGATCGTCGACAGCGGTATCAAGATCGTCGAATTTGCCGGCAATCCGGCCCCGTTCGTCGGGCAGTTCAAGCAGGCAGGTATCAAGTTCCTCCACAAGTGCACCAGCGTGCGCCACGCCATCAAGGCACAGCAACTGGGTGCCGACGCAGTCAGTATCGACGGCTTCGAATGCGCTGGGCACCCCGGCGAGGACGACATCCCAGGCCTGATTCTGATTCCGGCCGCGGCTCGGGAGCTACAGATCCCGATGATCGCTTCCGGTGGCATCGCGGATGCCCGCGGGTTGGTCGCCGCGCTGGCGCTGGGCGCAGACGGCGTCAACATGGGCACCCGCTTCTTGTGCACCCAGGAGTCCTGCATCAACCCCAAGGTCAAAGAACAGATCGTCGCAAACTCGCATCTCGACACTCAGTTGATCTTCCGCACGCTCCGCAACACCGCACGCGTCGTCGACAACGAGGTCAGCCGCAGGGTAGTCGAGATCGAGGGCGGCGGCGGCTCATTCGACGACCTGCGCGACCTAGTGTCCGGTGAGCGCGGCCGCAAGGTGTTCGACGAAGGCGACCTTGCTGCAGGCATCTGGAGCGCGGGTCTCGCGCAGGGCCTCATTCACGACATCCCCACGGTCGGAGCTCTTGTAGAGCGAATGATCGCCGAAGCCGAGACGATCATCGCCAGCCGCCTCGCTGAGATCGTCGTCGAACCGGTCGAGGTTTCCTCGTGAGTCACGAATCACCGTCATTCATCGAAATAATCAACAGCGCAATGGAGTACACGATCCCGATTGCGCACACGATGGGTGTGCGAGCCGTTGAGGTGCGGCGCGGCTACGCCGCGCTGAGCGTGCCTATCGAAGGCAATGGCAACCACTTCGGCGTGATGTACGCCGGCGTGCTGTTCACCGTCGCCGAGATGCTCGGCGGCGTACTCGCGTTGCCCGTGTTCGACAACGCGCGGTTCTATCCACTCGTGAAGGATGTGCAGATTTCCTTCCTGAAGCCGGCGAGGACCGATGTGGTGTCGGAGGCATCACTATCCGACGAGGAGATTGCCCGGGTGGCCACCGAAGTCGACGCAAACGGAAAGAGCGCTTATATCGTCGAAGCTGCGGTCAAGAACGACGAAGGGACCGTGGTCGCAACGACGACGGCATTGTGCCAGTTGCGTGCGCATGGCAAGTGATCTCGGGCCTTCTACTCGCGCGTGGCAGTGCTCGGCATCGCTCATTGCGAGCTCGGACCGACTCAGCTTCGCCGTTCGCCGCGCTTGCCCACTCTAGGCACCCGTTTGCCGATTTCGCGGAGCGGTTCGACCGCAGAAGCCAGCGCCTGCGACGAATCGTCGAATCGTCTGATGATGGGCTCCAAAGACTCGATCACCGGCGCCAACTGGACGATGACGGGGGCAAGGCGCTCCACAACGGGTGCAACCTCCTCCACGGCCGGGGCAAGCTGAGCGACCGACGGCTCGGCCTTCGCCAGAACCGGCACCAATTCGATCAGGTAGGGCTCGACCCGTTCGAGAACCGGCACCAGCGCCAGGAATGCGGGCTCCAGCCGCTGCACGACGGGAAGAATATCCACGATCGCCGTGACGAGTTCATTGAGATTCTCGATGACGCCGCCTTCTTGGACGAGTTGCTCGATCAGCCCCTCCTTGGCGAGGAGCCGGTCAATGACGCCGCCCTCCATGAGCATTCGATCGATCGCACCTTCCTTAGCCATCAGCCGGTCGAAGGTACCGTCGGGAGCGACGACCCGGTCGATGACGCCGCCCTCCTCGATCAATCGATCCAGGGGTCCACCGACTTCGGTGAGCCGCGACACCACGCCGTTCTCGTCCAACACCCGGTCGACAACGCCGCCCTCGGCCATCGCCTTGCCAAGGGGGCGGTCCTCACTCGTGACTGCCGCGGCCTGGTACAACAACCGCACTGGACCGTCGGGCGCGACAAGACGCGCGACACCAAGGCTCGCCTCGCCGAACGCGATCGCGACTCGGGCGGGGAATGTAGCCAGCGATACGAGGTTCATCGGCAAAATGTCATCCGCTGCAGAGTCTCGTTGATTCTTGCGACACGCTCAGCGGCGTCGCCGTCGCGGGCTGGCCCCCCCGACGATGCCGTAAACGAGCATGTTCAGGCCGGCCCTCACCGACTCGGTCCAGGGTTGCCCGGCCATGGCCTGAAACTGCCGGGATGTCAATTGTTGGGCCATGGCGACCAACATCAGCGCAGCGAACTCGGCGTCGACGTCTGGGAACACTCCGTTGGCGATACCTTCCTCGATGAACCTCTGTAACGTCGCAACCGCGGTCGCGGCGAAGTCGTTCAACAGACGCGCGGCAGGACGGTACTGGGTCGTGTCATCGACGAACCCGGGCCCGGTTCTGCTGAGCTCCTCTACATTTCGGGTCACGTAGGCCTCGATCTTCGCCGTCGGATCAGTCACCTTCGCGGCCGCGGCACGGCCCTGTACGTCAATACGGTGGATGATCCGTTCCAGCACAAGTAAGAACAGCTCTTCCTTCGTGCGGGCGAGTTCATAAAGCGTTGCGCGTGAGCAGTGCGCTGTTGCCGTCAGCTCGGCGACCGACAAGGAGCGAAACCCACGCTCAAGAAACAGCGCCTCCAAGGCGTCGAGGATCTCAGATTGACGTTTCGAGAGCGGCACCGGCACACCACTGCCCGCCCGGAAGACGGTAGGGGTCTGAACCGCCCTGGTTCTGCCGGAGGCTCGGGCTATTGGATTCCGACCAGGGGTTGGGCGGTCCGTTGGGCATCGTAGAACGCCGCCTCA
>NZ_BEWG01000012.1:0-3443 GCF_002723835.1 Mycobacterium sp. shizuoka-1
GTCGTGGGCTTCCCAGCAGACTGTTCCTTCGGCATACCTGCATCCTCGTTTCCAAGGTCAGGAGCCTCCGGGATTTCCAGGGCGGTTCAGTCGAAGATGTCATGGGGTTGTCGTCCTTACCGGCTTCCGAAAGCATCGCCTGTACTGAAAGTACAAGTATCAGTACACTAGATAGTGCTCTAGTCGTCGACTGTGAACGTCCGGTCGAGCCCGCGGCAAAGTTCCCGACAAAGACACTGATCGTTTGCCCGCCTAAGCAAAAGTCTTGTCTCACAGTGCAATAATGTCGAATCTTGGGCGAGATCTCCGGTTTGCCAGAAAGACTCTTCCCAAACGAATGATGTACTTGTACGATCACGTCAGTACACCACTGGGTACTGCCTCGACCGCGCAGGTTCCGGCCACAACCCGACGGGGAGGGATACGGTGACGACTGCCGACGCATCAGCAAGTGTCGAGCGCTCGGCCGTTCGTGAGATTCGCGATTGGGGTGGTCGGTATCTGCGGAGGCACCCGCTGGAGTCACTGCAGACCGTTGGCGGCCAAGTCGTACTGGCCGTGCGAACCATTCAGTACGCCTTCGAAGAACTCTTCGCCCGGCGGTTTCAGACGGAAGAGTTCATTCGCCAAGCCGCGTTCATGGCATCGACAGCCTTTGTGCCCACGCTTTTCGTCACCATTCCGATCGGCGTGACGTTGTCGATCCAGTTCAGTCTGCTGGCCGGCCAAGTCGGGGCCCAATCGCTGTCCGGCGCGGCGACCGGACTGGCGGTGATCCGCCAGGGGGCGCCTTTGGTGGCAGCGATCCTGCTCGCGGCGGCAGTCGGCTCGGCGGTGTGCGCAGACTTGGGGGCGCGCACCATGCGCGAAGAGGTCGACGCGATGGAAGTGATGGGCGTGTCGGCGATCAAGCGGCTGGTAGTGCCCCGCTTCGCCGCGTGCATCCTCGTAGGGATCGCGTTGACCGGCTTGACCTGCTTCATCGGATTTCTCGCCGGCTATGCGTTCAACGTCTATTTGCAGAACGGAACCCCGGGTTCATTCGTGACAACGTTTTCATCGTTCGCCACGGTGTCGGATCTGGTGATGGCGCTGGTGAAATCGGTGGTCTTCGGGGCGATCGTCGCAATCGTGTGCTGCCACAAGGGCTTGTCCACTCGCGGCGGTCCGGCCGGTGTCGCGAACTCGGTCAATGCCGCAGTCGTGGAGTCCATTCTGCTGTTGATGGTCGTGAACGTAGCGATGACCCAGCTCTACGTACTGATCTTTCCGAGGGAAAGCATATAGCCGTGACTGCTGCGCCCTATCGTCCGCGGGTTTTCGTCCCCTTTGTCAAGGTAACGGGGACGGTCACGACAGGCGTCGGGAAACTCGGCCACATCATGTACTTCTTCGGGCGCATCATCATCACCGTCCCCCTGACGTTGAAGAGGTATCGCAAGGAATTCACACGGATCCTGGCCGACATCGCCTGGGGCAACGGTTCGATCGTCGTCGGTGGCGGGACAATCGGCGTGGCGATGGTGCTGGGTGGCACAGCCGGCGCACTGATCGGCATCGAAGGGTTCAATGCCCTGAATCTGCTGGGATTGGGACCGGCAACCGGCCTGATCTCCTCGTTCGCAGGAACCCGCGAACTCGCGCCGATCATGATCGGTCTCGCTTTCATCGCCCAGGCGGGATGCCGGTTCACCGCGCAACTAGGTGCGATGCGCATCAACGACGAAATCGACGCCCTTGACACTCTGGGCATCGACCCGATCGCCTATCTGGTAACCACGCGCGTTGCGGCGGCAGCCGTGGCGGTTGTTCCGTTGTTCCTGGCCTGCCTTGCGGTGGCATACATGTCCTGCCAGATCGTTGTCGCAGTTGCCGCCGGCCAGTCCGGCGGTACCTACCTGCACTACTTCTCGATGTTCGTCAGCGGCCGCGACGTGACCTTCGCGACCTTCAAAGCCGTCATTTTCGTTTTCGTCGCCGCGACCATCCAGTGCTACTACGGATATTTCGCGTCCGGCGGTCCCGCGGGCGTGGGCGTAGCGGCCGGACGCGCGATGCGCGCAGCCATCACCGTGGTGATCATCCTCAACATGCTGCTGACCATGGCCCTGTGGGGTGTCGAATCCGGCGCCAGGTTCGGCGGATAGTCGATGCCGAACTCCTTCGAACTCAACCCGCGCAGCGCCTCCAATCGCACGCTGCTCATCCTGGGCGTGTGCTTCATCGTCATCGCCTCGGTGACCGTCGTGCTGGCCGTCAAGAAATCCAAGGGCGACCTGGACCGCATCGTGCGAGTCAGCGCCGAGCTGGTGAACGTCGGCGACGGCCTGCCCGAGAAGTCGGATGTGAAGTTCCGCGGCGTCCTGGTCGGCCAGGTGTCCGACGTTGTCACCGCATCGGCCGGGCGGCCGAACACCGTGCACATCGCGCTCAAACCCGAGTATGCATCGGGCATTCCCAGCACCGTGACCGCTCGCGTTGTCCCGTCCAACGTCTTCGCAGTGTCGTCCATACAACTGATCGACAACGGACCGGCGGCGACCGACCTGCGAGGTGGCGCCGTGATCCACGAGGACACGAGTTTGCCGACCGTGATGTTCCAATCGACGTTGAGCAAGTTCCGTGAGGTCTTCGACGCGCTGACCCGGCCGGACGATGACCGAAGCGTCGGTGTCTTGGCCGCTATCACCGAGGCCACTCAGGGACGCGGGGATCGACTGCGTAAGACCGGACGTGACTTGAACGAGATTGTGGCCCAACTGAATAACGTGGTTGCCACCGATCCTGAACCGTCAACGATCTCGGCACTCACCGAAGCCGCTGACGCGCTGCGCGATGTTTCTCCCGAGCTTTTCGATGCGCTCGACACGGCAGTGTCACCAATGCGGACGTTCGCCGAGAAACGGGCTCAACTCAACGAGCTCCTGTCGGCGGGCCTGAACACTGCCGGGACCCTAGGCACCGCATTTGAGAATCAGACCGACAGATTGATCAACATCACGGCACAGATGACACCCGTGATCGGCGTGCTGGCCGATAACGTCGGCCAGTTTCAACCCATCTTCACCCGCGTGCAGAGATTGGCCGACAACGTCGGTTCGATCTGGAATCCCGACACCAATCAGTTGACGGTCAAGGTGATAGTCAGCTTGACGCCCGTGCGGAGCTATGTCCGCGCCGACTGCCCTCGCTATGGCGCGCTGGAAGGGCCCAGCTGCAAGACGGCACCCGAAGTTCCGACAGCCCCGGCCCTGTACCCGGCGCTCGGATCGATGGGCTATCCGCCGCCTCCAGGCACCGGGAACCGGCCGAACTTTGCTCCGCCGCGCGACTCAGTCCGGCACGCCGGCGAGGTCCCCGGCGCTCCGGGACCGGGACCGCTCCCTGCCCCGGCGTCACCGCCTCAGGGCCCCCCGTTTCCGGCCGAGGCGCCGCTTACGGCG
>NZ_BEWG01000012.1:3495-9118 GCF_002723835.1 Mycobacterium sp. shizuoka-1
GCCCCCACCCGCCCCGCCGGCCGCGGTGGCACCGCAATCAGCTGTCATCGGAGGCAGTGTCGGCCCAGTGGGTAGTGCACAGGAGCAGAACCAGCTCAGCCAGATTGTCGGCGGCCAAGCCAGCGCCGCTACCCAGCTGCTGCTGGGCCCCGTCGTGCGCGGAACGACCGTCAACATCGCGCCAGAGCCCGGGGGTGATCGATGAGGTACCGCAAGCCGTTGATCGGGCTGGTGTTGTTCCTGATCGTATCGATGGTGGTGACCTGGATGGTGTTCGTCACCCTGCGGCGCGAAGTGTCCGGCGATACCGACACCTATTCGGCGATCTTCACCGATGTTTCCGGACTGCACACGGGCGACGACGTGCGGGTGGCAGGCGTTCGCGTCGGCCGGGTCGACGCCGTCGAACTGCAGGGCACGCTGGCCAAAGTCACGTTCCGAGTGCAGAAGCAACAACCGTTGTACACCAACACCATTGCGTCGGTGACCTATCAGAACATCATCGGACAGCGGTACGTGGGCCTGTCACCCGGCAAGGGCGGTGACCAAGAACCGCTGAGCCCGAACAGCCAGATTCCGCTGGAACGCACCGAACCTTCGTTCGACATTACCTACCTGCTCAAGGGTTTCGAGCCGCTATTCACTCTGCTGGACCCGAAGAAGGTAGACAACCTCACCACCGCGATCATTACCGCGTTGCAGGGCGACAATGGTTCGGTACTGGCGCTGATCACCCAAACATCCGCATTGGCAGAGGTATTCGCCGGACCGGATGAGGTTCTTGGCGACCTGATCACAAATCTCAACGCGGTACTCACCAACCTGGCCAACCAGCACACGAACCTGCAGACCGTCATTCGCCAAACGCAGGACGTAGTGACGGGCCTGGCAGCTCGCCGAGATGAACTGCGCGCCTCGGTCGGCTCCATCGAGAAGACGATTTCACGGTTGGCAACAATCACCGACAACATCTATCCCGATCTGCACGACTTCGTCACTCGCGAACCGGGGTTCGCCGCGCACCTCACCGGTGACGGCAGAAACCGGATCGCATTTCTTGGGGCAAACCTGCCCTACCTTCTGAAAGGAGCCGCCCGGTTTACTCAATCAGGGAGTTACGTAGATATCTATGCGTGTGACGCCACGGTGTTCCTCTGGCGCGCTCTGGGCTACTGGATTCCCGCCCAGGTCGCGGCCGCCACGCCGGGCAATGTCATCAAACACTCACCGGTATGCAGGTAACAAGAATGTTCGAACGTTTCAAACGCAGTCCCATCGAGTCGCTCAACAAGATCTGGCTCGGCACAGCCGCGTTGGGTGTTGTCATCGCACTCGTGGCCGCCGTCTTGCTATTCGGCGCCCTTGGAATCGGCGAGACGAAGTACCAGGCCGAGTTCGCGCAAGCCGCGAGCCTGCGCGCTGGCGAGCAGGTCACTATCGCGGGAATATCAGTAGGAACCGTTGACGGGCTCAAACTCGCCGGTGACCGGGTAATCGTCACGTTCAACGTCAGCAACGACGTCCACCTGGGCCGAGATACCCAAGCCGCGATCAAACTCACCACCCTGCTCGGATCCCGCTACCTCGAGTTGTCACCGGCAGGAAACGGCGAACTCCCCGACGATACGATCCCGTTGTCCAACACGTCCGTGCCCTACGACCTGCAGCAGACCCTCGCCGACGCGACCACCACCTTTGGCGAGATCGACGCTGAACGCATCGCGCAATCGCTGACCACGCTGACCCAGAACCTCCATGGCGTACCCGAGGCGCTGCCCGAAGCGCTGCGCAACTTGAAGTCGCTGTCCGCGATCCTCGCCGAACGCCGCGATCAACTCAGAACCCTGCTGTCCAGCACACACACGGTCACGGCCATGATCCGCGACCAGAGGGCCAATCTCGGGTCGTTGGTGCTGCAAGGTCGAGACCTATTGGGCGAGTTGACATCCCGCCGAGCGGCGGTTCAACGGCTCTTCGCCAGTGCCACCGCGCTAGTAGACACCCTCAAGCGAGTCCTCGACGACGAACCCGCCCTAAATGAGTTGCTGGTCACTATGCGCGAACTCTCCACGATGATCGCTGACCACGACGCACTACTGCGAAATATCCTGCAGGTTTTGCCTGTCCCCATCCGCAACGTCGCCAACGCCACCGGCAGTGGACCCGCTGCCGATGCAACATTTCCCAATCTCCCGCTGGTCGACTCATGGATGTGCGCGATTAGTGGGCGGGCTCAGCAATTCAACCTCGTCGAGTACTTCCAGGATTGCCAATGAGCCGCAAACTTGTGTTCTGGGTCGTTGCACTGATCGCCGTGGGCGTGGGCATTGGGGCTGTCGTCGTCCCGCGCCTCGCGCATCCGCCGATCACGGTGACCGCGCAGTTCGAGGACACAGTCGGGCTCTACGAGGGCAATGCGGTGTCGGTGCTGGGCATGTCGGTGGGCACTGTGACCAGCATCGTCCCCAAGGACCGCTATGTCGAGGTCACACTGGAGATCGACAAGGACGTTGAGCTGCCGGCGGACGTCCAGGCCGTCACGGTTTCGACCTCGATCTTGACCGATCGCCACGTCGAGCTCACACCCCCTTATCGCGGCGGACCAAAGCTTCAGAACGGGGACGTGCTAGGTCTCGGGCGCACCCGCACGCCCGTCGAATTCGATCGCACGCTGGCGATGGTCGACAAGCTGGCAAGCGCCCTTCGTGGAGACAACCGGGGCGGCGGGCCGATCGCGGACCTGATCGGCCTCAGCGACCAGATAACCGTGGGCAATGGCGCCGACATCAAAGCCACGCTGGCTCAGTTGTCCGAGGCGCTCCGGCTAGGTTCGGACAACGGAGCGAGCGCCAAGAAAGACATCCAGACAATCGTCAACAGTCTCAACACGCTGTTGCAGGCGGCGGCCGACAACGACACGGCCATCCGCGAATTCGGCTCCAACGTGCGTCAGCTCAGCAACATACTCGCAGAGGAGGACCTCGGCACGGGCACCACCGGAACAAAAGTCAATCAGATTCTCTCCCAAGCCGCCTCGTTGCTTGAGAAGAACCGTGACAACATGAAGGTCACCGCCAGCGATTTTCAGGTCATCACCCAAGCGCTCATCGACTACCGCCGCGAACTGTCGGAATTCTTCGATGTGGCGCCGTTGATGATCGACAACGTCTACAACGCCGTCGACCCGAACGCCGGTTCCATTCGGGCCCACGGGTTGTTCGACAAATTGGTCTTCCAAGGTCAGTTCGGAAAAGAGATCTGCAACCTCCTAGGAGCCAAGCAACTCGGCTGCGCCACCGGCACATTACGGGACTATGGGCCGGATTTCGGTCTCATAGGCATGCTCGAATTGATTGCGGGACAGCGATGAGGGAGCTTTCTTCAGCAACCCGCCGCGGACTCAAATGTGCCGCAGCGATCGGTCTGACCGGTGTGCTCTCCGGCTGTGCGATGGGGTTGGAGAGTTTGCCGCTGACCGGCCCGTCGAGCGGCGCCAGCACATACTCGCTGAGCGCCGCCTTCACTAACGCGCTGAACCTCCCGACGAAGGCCAAGGTCAAGCTGAACGGCGCTGACATCGGCGAAGTGGACTCGATCCATGCTCGAAACTTCACCGCGTTCGTGCAGATGAACATACGCAGCGATGTGCCCTTGCGGGTCGGGACCACCGCCGAATTGCGTTCGGCAACACCGCTAGGCGACCTCTTTGTCGCGATCCGCCCCGATCCGAACCAGCCGCCCGACGCCGCCCAGCTTCATGACGGAGACACCATTCCGCTGGAGTCGACCTCGGCGGGTGCAACCGTCGAACAAGTTCTCAGCTCAGCAGCGTTGCTAGTAAACGGCGGTGTCATCCGAAACATCACCTCGCTATTCAACGGAGCGGGTTCGGCAGTGGGCGGACGCGGCGAGAACATCTCCGCACTCCTCGACCAGTCCAACGAGCTTATCGCCCGGCTCAATTCGCGCTCGGAACAAATCAGGACGGCCTTGCGGAGTACCTCCGACTTGGCTGCAACCCTTGCTGAACGGCAGGACTCGCTCAACGAGGCCCTCGCCGCCGCAGCACCAGCGACTGCCGTGCTGGCCGACAACACCGCCCAGATAGCCGACCTGGTGACCGGTGTCAGCCACATCACCGCACAACTGTCCCGTTTTCCGTCGTTGCAGGGCACCGACACTCGCAGCCTGATCGCCGACCTCAACCAACTTTCGGCACGGTTCAACGACATCAGCACCGACCCGAACCTATCGCTCACCGCGCTGAACCGACTGATACCGATCGTCATGAAATCCACCAACTCGGCCGCAATCCACGGCACTGGCGAGGTTTGGCAGCTCGCGCTGGGTTCGTTGCCGGACATGAACTATCCCGGTGATCCGATGTTCCACGGACCGGATGGAACCGACTGGCATGCGATGATCGGCAGTCTCCGGTACGAGTGGAATCTCTTGCTGGACAAGATCTACGGACCAAACCGATGAGTCCGACACGCTATCCCGTCGAAGCGCCGGCCCGCATCATCGTCGATACGGTCCGCGCGGGCGTGCGACACCGCATTCCGGTAGCCCTGGTCGGCATGGCCCTGGTCATGGTGGTAGCGCTCGCCTATGTGGTGATCGTTTCGCTGCGGGTCAACCCGACGCAGTCAACGATTGCTGTGCGAGTGCCATTGCCAGAATCGGGTGGCTTGTTGCCTGCCCAAGACGTGACACTGCGAGGCGTGCCGATCGGGCGTGTGGAATCGGTTAACTTGACCGACCGGGGCGTGACTGCGGTCGCCATATTCAACGAGAATGTACGCATTCCGCAGCACACCACCGCACGTGTCTCGGCTCTGACCCCCGCCGGCGAACAGTATCTCGACTTTCGGCCCCAAACCGACCAGGGTCCGTATCTGACCGACGGAAGCACGCTCAGCGACGACCAGACGAGCGTTCCGGTGTCTTTCTCGCAACTGATCAGCAATTTCGAAGGTGCGCTGAAACAGGTCGATCCCCAAAAGATTGCGGCGATCGAGTCAGAACTGCGCGTAAGCAAGGATGGGCCGCACAAACTGGCAGCACTGGTCGACGGTGGCACATTTCTCATCACGACGCTCGATTCGGTGCTGCCGGAAACTGTGAGCGTCCTGCGTACCAGCCGGACAGTGTTCACCACGCTGGGCGACGTGCACTCCGGACTGCAAGCGACCACACAGAACCTACAGAACATCCTGCAGGGAGTGAACGCGATGGACAGCGGCTATCGCGCCCTGGTCGATGAGGGCAGCGCGCCCCTGACGCAACTCGACAACATCATCGCCGACAACTCCGACACCATGGTCCAGCTGCTCGGGAACCTGACCACGATCGCCCAACTCTCGGTCGTGCGGGTGCCTGCCCTACAAGCACTCTTCCCGACCAATCGCAGATCAGTCGTCGAGGCGCTCAACACCGCGGTCCACGACGGCGGAATCTGGATAATCGGCGATCCCTACCCGCGCTACAGTTGCGACTACAACCTCCCACGGCACCCGCCATCCCAGGCGGACTTTCCCGAGCCGTACCTCTACACCTACTGCGCGAACCCCGACCCCTCCGTTCTGATCCGCGGCGCCCGCAATGCGCCGCGGATCAGAAC
>NZ_BEWG01000013.1 GCF_002723835.1 Mycobacterium sp. shizuoka-1
CCCCGCCGACGCAGCCCCACACCGACCCTCCCAGTGGCGCACCAGCGCAAGCCAGGACCGGATTCCAACCGCACCATGCACTCTGGGGCGCAGCGGCGCTCGCAATGCTCGCAGCCTTCGTTCTGGGCTTCGGCTGGCTCCTGGTTGCCGCAGGGTTGGCAGCGGCCGGTTGGTACACCAGGTCGAAGGGACTGACCTGGCCGCCCGATGTCGAGGAGCTGCTCGCCGCGCGGGGGCTCGCGCAACCGACGCCACCCCAAACGCCGCAGTTCGGTCAGTCCGCCGTAGCGAGTGCGAGTGCACCCGTGCAGTTCATTACGTTCCGCCAGATGACGGTGTCCGAACTGTTCAGCAGCGCTTTCAAGATCGTGGGGCGCAACTGGCCCACACTGATCGGTGGCCCCGTGGTGATCCTGGTGACGTTCATCGCCGGCATCGTCGCGGTCGTACTCGCCGTCACCCAGATGCTCTCCGGTGCGGCCTCGTCGATGTTCTCGGACACACTGACCGGTGCCTCGCCCGGGCTCGGCGGTCTGGTCACCGGTTTCATGGTGATCACGTTCGTCATCATGGGCTTGATCTACGCGCTTGCGCTTCCCGCCGATGCACTGTTGATCGCGCTGACCGTGCGGGCCACGGACAAGGCGGTCCGCGGCGAACGGGTGCGCGTCGGGCAGTTGTTCGGCCTCGCCCGCGGCCAGATGTTCGCAGTGTGCCGACTGACGTTGTTCTACTACACCGTGTTCGGCATCCTGCCCGACGTCATCTTCGCCAGCGCGGTCTACGCGCTGTTCTTCAACGCCGGCGTCTTCTCGATCGGTGCGATGTACGCCGTCCTACTGGCCATTTTCGTCGGCACCTTCGCGCTGAGCCTGCTGGTGAGTCTTGCCCCGATCATTCTCGTCCTCGAGAAACGGGGGGTGATGGACTCGCTCAAGCGGTCCGTGCAACTGGCCAAGCCCGTCTTCGGCCGGCTGCTGTTGATTCACTTCCTCTGGGCGGTGTGTGTCACACCGGTGCTGATGGTGCCGACATTCATCGTCGGGTTTGTCACCGGCTTCGTCGGCCAAATCCTGTTCATGTGCCTCGCCCTCGGTGTCCTGATCGCCTGCTTCCGGACCCTGCAGGTGCTGATCTACACCGATCTACGGATTCGCCAAGAGGGTTACGACCGTGAGCTTCTCGCGGACTGGACCCGCAATGCTGTCGCCTGAGCCGACACCCGTGACGGGCGCGGAACGCTCTCGGTGAGGTTCAACCCGCCGCCCTTGTGGCCGGTGTCGGCCGGATTCTCGCCGACGCCGGACTGGCAACCAGACCCGGCGTGGCCGCCGGCGCCGCCGGGATGGACATTCTGGGTGGACGGGGTCGGCACCGAATCGGGCGAACCGCCGAAGCCCCCGCGGGGGCTGTCACGCCGGGCGCTGGGCGCGCTCGTCGCGGCGCCAATCACGCTGGGCATCATCACATTCGTCGTCATCGGCTCCCTTTCTCGCCCACCCACCATCGCCGGGCCGAACGTGGCGCCGTTCACCACCGACATGGGACCGCCGGCCGGAAGCAAGGTGGGGGTCGTCCCGGACTGGCCGATGCCCGGTTCCAATCAGGTCGACTTCTCGTCGTGGGCGCGCTTCGGTGCGATCGACGCCCGGTTCACCGACGGCGGCCGGTCCGTGATGCTCGACACTCACGACACCACCGACACCTGGCAGACGAAATGGTCGGGGTTGATCCAACAGGGGCCGGCCGTGTGTTCGTTCCGGCTCACCGGCAGCGTGCGCGACGTGTCGCACACCGCCGGTGTGCCAGGCGGGTTCGGCATCGGGCTGGCCGATCTCGGACCGGGCGATCCGAAACAGGCCGAATTGACCGGCAGCGCTGTCCAATTCGACTTTGGACAAGGCGGCTATCGCATGGCGATCTATCCCCGCGACGACGACAACGGACTGATCCCCGCCGAGCTCGACAGTCGCTGGCATACCGTCGAAATCACCGTCGACCCGCAGTCGAGCTCCTTGGCGGTCGACGGTCGACAGGTCGCCACCACCACCGGCCCCGCGCGGTGTGGTCACCCGGTCGTCCGCGTGTGGGCGGGGGCCGCGGAGTTCGCCGACTTCCAGTTCGGCACCTAGCTTCCACATGAGTTCCGCGATGGCGGAGTTACTGCCGTTGCAGGCGTGCAAACTGGTGCGCGCTCAGCTGTCGGCCGAACGTGCTAAAGCGCTTTTTCGCTGTCGGCCGAACGTCTCATTCAACGCGCAACGCCTTTACTGAAATGAATGCATTGCGTAATTTTCACGTTATTGATTAGCTCCGACAGCAAATGGAGGTAGCGATGTCGCGACATCACCGCTCATTTGCACACGTTCACCAACGCCAGCCGCGAAAGCACTGTCAGACAAGACCTTAACGGCGCACCGACCCGGTCTCGCCATCGGGTCCGCTCCCGCACCAGCCTCCAACGGCGGTGCGATCACCTCGAGAGTCTCAATTGGTCGACGCTGTCGACATTCATCCCCGTAGGACGTTGTGCGAAATTCATCGCGACAATGAAAGGAAGCCAAGAATGAGCCAAATCTCTGCACTGGTGGCGGCGGGCGCATTCGCGGCGGGCGCCATCACCGCCTGCGCGATCGCGACGGCCGCACCGGCGTCCGCGGGCTGCAACAGCGTGTCGGTGAGCTTCTTCGGCGGAGGTAAACGATGCGACGGCCCCGTCGACCCAGTCGGCAATTTCACCCGATGCGACAGCGGCTACGGCATGGGCTTCGGTGGTTCACGTTGCTATGTCGTCAATCTCGGTGATTCCGGGCAGGCACCGCACATCCCCTGACCTGGTTCCGCCCCTGGTCAGAGTTCGTCGACACTGATGATGCCGTCCTGGACGGCCCTGGCCACCAACGCGGCCTTGGTCGGCGCCGGCCGGCCGACAGCGGCGTACTTCACCCTCACTCGGTGCAGATAGGTCTTCACTGATCCGGGTGAGATGAACAGCTGATGGGCAACCAGATCCTTGCTCTCCGTTTGGAACCAGGCGAGCAGCACCTCCTGCTCCCGACCGGTCAGGTTGGGCCGGCCATGCCGACGGTCGTTGTTGATGGCACTGGCCATCCGCGGACCCACATAGGGAACGTCGGTCGCCGCGGCGCGGATCGCCTCGAGAAGGTGGTCTCGGCCCTCCGCCTTGGCGATGTAGGACATGGCACCGACGTCAAGGGTCCGCAGAATGGCCTCGTCGCTCTCCAGATGCGAGAAAACGATCACCCGGTGGCCCGCGTTCACGATCCGCTCAACTGAGGTGAAGTCCGGCCGGCGACTGCGTAATTCAAGATCCAGTACCACGACATCCGGCGTGAGGGCGGCCGTCATGAAGTCGGCCACCCCGGTGAAACCGTCCACCGCACATGACGGCGGTTGCGCCTGTTGACACCAGACCTGCACGGCCACATGGATGGCATCGTGGTCGTC
Organism: Mycobacterium sp. shizuoka-1; assembly: GCF_002723835.1. GTDB lineage: Bacteria > Actinomycetota > Actinomycetes > Mycobacteriales > Mycobacteriaceae > Mycobacterium. Next base: position 3,469 of record NZ_BEWG01000013.1, read on the forward strand.
GATGACGGCCACGTGGACCGGCTGCGCCGGATCAGCCGGCGAGTGCATGGCTGTCCGCTCCTTCGAGCGACGACATGCGCCGGACGAGCAGCCACACCATCTCGTCAGTGGCGACGGTGTCGATGTTCACCAGTGGATCGCCCGAAAGGTCTGGCAGCCAGGTCAATCCCGGGCACACCACACTTACCAGAACGTCCTGAATCGAACAGCTGATCACGATCCGGGCCGACTCGCTGGTGTGCGCGATCAGCTGGGCGACCGGCCGCAGCAGAGCATCGATCTCGGCAGGGGGCAGCTCTGGTATCTCGCCCGCCAGATCGACCGTCACGCCGACATGGCGCGTCTCTGCCTCATCGACCAAGCGCCGCACCGCCTGCATGAACGGATGCTCGAACGTCGCGGCCTGGTCGAAGAGGGCCCGCATCTTTCGCGCCTGCACCCGTGCGCGGGCCTGCAAGTGCTCATCGACCACAGCGCCCTCAGCCAGCGCCTGCAGCAGTGGCACGACGTTGTCGACCAGCTGGGCGTAGCGGCGCTGATATTCGGCACGCAGCGCGCGTTCCACCAACTCGCGCAGCGCGATACGTTTATGGGCATTGACCTCGACCTGCGCGGCGGCTGCCGCGTCTCGCATCAACCCGTTGAACACCAAAGCAAACAGCTGGACACCTAGGATGCTGGCGCTGCCCAGGCCGATGTTGACCAGGGTGGCGGCCGTGGGATAGCTGGCGAACTGCACGACCGCGCCAGCCGCCCAGTAGCCGATCAAGATGATCGCACCGCGCCTGGTAGACAGCTCCAGCAGCAGCGGCAACAGGCACCAGCCGATCGCACCCTGTGCCCAGTGTGCGTATCCGCCGAGCCTTTCAGGATCCAAGAGCAGCGGTTGGATGACGGTGACAGCCAGCAACGCGAAGCCGGCCAGCCAGGCCGGCCGGTCACGACGACCGCGGATGGCAGGCACGGCGGTCAACGCGCTCCCGGCCGCGACGACACCCAACGTGACGTTCAACAGATGGTGGCCGACGCCCATCGCGGCGTGTGGAACGGAGAAGGCCAGGTTCGCCAGAGCATAAGCGATCAACGCGAGCCCATACCTGGCCCGAGCCCGTTCGATGAACCTGTCGGGGTCGGCAGGCAGCATCACCGTGGGATCGGAAGATGCTCGCGCCCATGATAGTTCGGTCACCGTCCCGTCACCCGGTGCAGAGGTGATCACCGCGGCGCCACCCGCCCGACTCATCCGCTTGATGATCGAGTGAGTCACCCCTCGACCGGTGCGCGGGCTCAGTGGGTCGAAGCCGATACCGTCGTCGGCGATCACTACGGTGTGTTCGGTCACCGTGACGACCACTTCGCTGGCCTCGGCGTGACGGTCGACATTGGTCATGGTTTCGCGGGAGGCCGCGATCACCGCCTTGGCGTTCTCTCCGTCGAGCCACAGGCATGCACGCCCCTCGAAGCGCACCGGAGTACTCATGTGAGCCGCACAGTCGCGCAGAGCGGCGACCAGTTCCAGTCGTGGCGGCGGTGCCTGCCAGGGACTTTCCGCCAACAGAGTCAGATCGCGGCAGGCCTGGGCCGTCAGCCGGTCCGTCGGCAATCGTCCGCCCTGACCGATGATCAGCAGAGTTGAGGCCGCAGTGTCGTGCAGCAATGCCAGTTGCTCGCGTTCGTAGTCTCGGACAGCGTCGCCGACATGCTGGTTCAGTTCGGCGGCGGCCCGAGCGGCGCGTGTGCGGTCGACGGTGGTGGCGATCCGCAGCAAGGTGAAGCGCACCAGCGCAGCGGTAATCCACTGCAAAGCAAAGTAATAGAGTGCGGTGACGGGTGCCAGATGCGACCACCCGAGGATCTGTGCGCTGCCCCATGCGTACAGCGCCGCAATGCCCATCGTCATCGGCAGGCTGACGGTCGGTGCGACTGACACGGCGAAGCTGACCACGGCGGTGCCGGCGATCGCCTGGGGCGCAGTGTTGGAGCTGTAGAAGTGCGGACCGCTGACCAACACCGGAATCGCCACACACACGGCCAAGACCAACAGGTAGTCGATTGCCAGAAAGACGGGGCGCCGCGACTGGGACAACACGCGATACAGCGACCACGCGAATACGACACCCATCAGCCACTCACCGCGCGGTTGGGCCTGCGATCCGGGATCGGCCAACACCACCAGCGCGACGGTGAGATTGACACAGTTGCGCATCAGGAGGCCGACCCGAGCCGCCGGCGCCAGCATATGGCGCAGCGACGCGCTCAGATCGTCGGCAGGAGAGCTCACCGAATCGGCCGACATGACGCCACCCCCGACAGATGAGCGGTCCGGATCCATCGCCGCCTCAACGTCGTGCGGCTGATTGCGCGTCCGCTCGCCAATCGCGTCGCGACGAAGCTTGTGGTAGACCGGTGTTGGTCATCGCTCACCGCGCTCGAGGATCTGACTCATGGAGCGGATGCTAAGCGGGGGTCGGTGAGCGTCGGTATCGTCCGTTCGGTCGACGCTGCAGCGTCGACGTGGTTCGATGCAGCTTCGTCACTCCCGGACGATCGCCAGACCTTCCTGAACGAGCGTGGCGGTCAGTACCTTCTCGGCATCGTAGAGGTTCAGGGTCACCAGTCCGCGTCCGCGCGCAGCGGCCGGTGAGCGCGATTCCAGCAGATTCCACTCCCCCACCCGGATGGGGCGGTGGAACCAGATCGACGAGTCGGTGGTGGCGGTACGGTGGCTGCGGTCGGTCATCGAATGTCCGTGCACGGCCAGCACCGGATCGATGCCATAGAGGTCGGTGACGTAGACCGCCGCACAGTGCGCCAGCCAGGGCTCCCCAGCCAGCGGCACCGTGACCCGCCACCACAGTCGGCGCACGAACTCCCCGGTACTCCAGTCATCGTCGGTGCGGATGTCGATCTCGTCGAGCGGCAGCGACGGCGCAGGACCGATCGGGCCGGTGGCAGGCAGGTCCGCAGGATCGCGCGGCACTGTGGCGTGTGCAGCATGCTCGGGGCCCGTCGCCGCCACCGAGAACGACACGGTCGCGGTGGTCAACAGCCGCCCCTCCTGGCGGGCCAGCACCCGACGCGAGACCGCGGTGCGGCCGTCGTAGACGCGATCGACCTCGTAGTGCACCGGCGCACCGGCATCCCCACCGCGCAGGAACTGCACGTGCAGACTGGTCGGTGTCGCACCGTTGTCCACGGTGCGACAGGCCGCCGCCATGGCCTGTGCGGCGAGATGGCCACCGTAGGCACGTTTGTCCGGCGGCCCGCTCGCCTCACCCACAAATGCCCCGGAGGGGTCCGGCGCGACGTCGAGCAGCCGAGCCAGCACGCTCATAGCTGCCCGGATCCCGTTGACACAGTGCCGGATTCGACCAGAAGCGCAATCTCCTGCGCTGACAGCCCCAGCTCGGCCAGCACGGCGGCGGTGTCGTCACCGAGCGCAGGTGCGGGCTGGGCGGCGATGTGCTCACCGTCGACCGACATCGGCAGCCCCGGCGCGAGGTAGCTGCCGATCCGGGGCTGCGTCAACAGAGTGAACAGCGGGTTCTTGGTGACCCTGGCGTCGGCGGCGACTTCGGCGAAGTCCAGGTAACGGTCCCACAGCACGGAGGTCTGCGAGAGGGCGGCGCTCACCTCGTCGGCAGTGTGGCCGGCGAACCACGGCGCGAACAGCCCGGTCAGCACCGCGCGGTGCTGGTAGCGCTGGCCCTCGTCGGCAAAGTCGGCGCCCAGGGCTTCGGCAACCGCGGCAACGGCTTTCGTCGTGCCGGTCATCGCGGCGAGGTCCCGGAAGTGCCGATTGGTCAGGGCTACGAGCATGAATGTGGCGCCGTCGCTGGTGGTGTAGTCCTGGCCGTACTGGCCGTAGATGGCGTTGCCCAGGCGCGGCCGTTGGGTGCCGTTGACCATGGGCTCGGTGAGGAAGCCGAGGTTGGCGGCGGTGGCCAGCGCGACATCGTCGAGCGGTAGCCGAATGCGGCTGCCCTCGCCGCCGGCGTCGCGGCGACGCAGCGCCACCAGAATCGCCAGCGCGGCGTACAGGCCGCAGCTGACATCCCAGGCCGGCAGCACGTGGTTGACCGGACCGCTTTGCGAGGGCGACCCGGTGACCAGTGGAAAACCGGTGGCTGCGTTGACGGTGTAGTCGACTCCGGTCGACCCGTCACCGCGACCGACCACCTCCAGGTGGATCAGGTCGGGGCGCGCAGCTCTGAGTTCCTCATAGGAATGCCATTGCCGCCCAGCGACATTGGTGATCAGAATGCCGGCCTGCGCGATAAGCCGGGTGACCAGCCGCTGGCCCTCCTCCGAGCGCATGTCGGCCGCCACAGATCGTTTGCTCTTGTTGAGCCCGGCCCAGTAGATGCTCTCGCCCGCCTCGGTCAGTGGCCAGCGCTGGTAGTCGGCCGCGCCACCGACCGGGTCGACGCGGATGACCTCGGCGCCCAGCTGGGCCAGCGTCATCCCGGCCAGCGGCACGGCCACGAAACTGGAGATCTCGACGATCCGGACACCGGCCAACGGCAGGTCAGGCGAAGCAGTCACCCGACGAGTATGGCGGGTGCCCGATTCACCAGACCGCGACGGGGACACCCAGGCAGAACAGCATCAGGGCCAGCAGGAACCACCCGGCTGCCTGCCAGATGGGCCAGACGCCCTCGGCCCGCCAGATCCGGTAGGTCTGCACGAACGCACCGATCCCGCCGGCGAACAGGATCGCCGGCACCAGGATCCCGGCGATCCGCGAGTGCCAGAGCAGGGCCGCCGCAAAGGCCAGCCCGGCCACCACGACGACGGACACCACGTAGGTCACCGCCGCACGAAAGGCCGCCGGATCGTGCCAGCGCTTCTCGACATCGTCGCGGTCCATGATCACCTCCGTTCCCACCCTAGGGCGGGCCAAACACCCGGGGAGGCGGTTGGCCGCGCCGGCCGCGGGGTAGTCGGCGGGGCATGACGAACCCTACCGGCGATACGAGCGAAGAGGACGTCCACGAGGACCCGAAGGTCGCCTCGTCACGGGCCGGCAAGAACGGTGACGACGGCACCTACGTCGGCGCGACCGGCCCCGACGACGCGATCGACGCCGGGGAGACCGGCGCGGAGGCCCGCACCGAGCGCGGAGGTCGATGAGAGGATCGGCCCCATGCGTCTGCTGCTGCTGGCCGACACGCACCTTCCCAAACGCGCGCGGGACCTGCCGGTGCAGGTGTGGGAGGAGGTCCATCGAGCCGACGTGGTGCTGCACGCCGGTGACTGGGTCTCCGAAGGACTGCTCGACGAACTCACCGCGCGGGCAACCCGCCTGGTCGGCTGCTGGGGCAACAACGACGGCCCTGAGCTGAGGGCCCGGCTGCCCGAGTGTGCCGATGTCACTCTGGATGGCCTGCGCTTCACGGTCGTGCACGAGACGGGCGCGGCATCCGGACGGGAAGCGCGGATGGCGCAGCGCTATCCCGGCACCGACGTGCTGGTGTTCGGCCACAGCCACATCCCGTGGGACACCACCGCGCGCACCGGGTTACGCCTGCTCAACCCGGGCTCGCCGACCGACCGTCGCCGCCAGCCGTTCTGCACGTACATGACCGCCCTGACCCGGCCCGGCGTTCTGGTCGACGTCCGCCAACATCGCATCGAGAAGACTTAGCTCTGAAACAGAGCTAATCTGGCAAGGTGGATCTGCGCACCGACCTCGTCGCCGAGTTGTTCGGCACCGTCGGCCGGTTCCGTCGCACGGTCCGCCGTGCGGCAGGCGCCTCCTTCGTCACCTCGGGGCTGACCGAATCGCAGGCCGAGCTGCTGCGCCTCGTTGCCCGGCAGCCGGGCATCTCGGTCAGCGCGGCCGCCACCGAACTGGGGCTGGCGGCCAATACCGCCTCCACCCTGGTCTCCAAACTGTCGGCCCAGGGCCTGGTGGTACGCACGCCGGACCCGGACGACCGCCGGGTAGGCCGGCTCGACCTCACCGAACCGGCGCAGCGAATTGCCGACGAGTCCCGGGCCGCGCGCCGTGCCGCGCTGGCCGAGGCGCTCGGCGAACTGGACGACGAGCAGACCGAGGCCTTGGCCGCCGGCATGCGGGTGCTGGCCGAGGTGACCGCCCGACTCCGGGAGAAGCGACCGTGACCACGCCCGCCATCGATTGTCAGAACCTGACCCACCGCTACGGCGACTTCACCGCCGTCGACGACCTGACGTTGCAGGTCCAGACCGGTGAAACCCTGGGCCTGCTGGGACCCAACGGGGCGGGCAAGACCACCGTGGTGCGGCTGCTGACGACGTTGACCCCCATCCAGCGCGGCCAGGTGCGGATCTTCGGGCTCGACGCCCGACACGACACCATGGACATCAGATACAACCTCGGCTATGTGCCCCAACAGCTTTCGATCGAGCCTGCCCTGACCGGGCGGCAGAATGTGGAATGGTTCGCCCGGCTCTACGACGTGCCGCGCTCGGCGCGCAGGCAACGAGTCAGCGAGGCGCTGGAGGCGATGCAGCTGCTCGAGGTCGCCGACCGATTGGCCGGCACCTATTCCGGCGGCATGGTGCGCCGTCTGGAACTGGCGCAGGCGCTGGTCAACCAGCCGTCGCTGCTGATCCTCGACGAGCCCACCGTGGGCCTGGATCCCATTGCCCGCGACAGTGTGTGGTCGCAGGTAGCCGGTATGCAACAGCAGTTCGGCATGACCGTCCTGCTGACCACGCATTACATGGAAGAGGCCGACGTGTTGTGCGACCGGGTCGCGCTGATGCACCACGGCCGGCTTCGGGCGGTGGGGACCCCGGCCGAACTGAAGACGAGAGTCGGCCCCGAGGCGAGCTTGGAGGACGTCTTCCGGCACTACGCCGGATCCGGGCTGGACGACACCGCCGACCACAGCGGGCTCGGCGGAATCCGGGCCGGCCGGAAAGCGGCCCGCGATGTCGGTTGAGTCGCCCACCCCGCCCCGGCTGCTGCGGGCACCGCGCGGCTGGCGCCGGCTGCCCAGCCTGGCCAGCCGGATGCAGACCTTCGGCTGGGTCGAGTTACAGAAGTTGCGTCATGACCGCACCGAGCTCTTCACCCGCATGGTGCAGCCCGCTCTGTGGTTGTTGATCTTCGGGACGACCTTCAACAGGCTGCACGTGATCGACACCGGCTCCGTGCCGTACCTGGCGTTTCTGGCGCCGGGCATCATCGCCCAGTCGGCGCTGTTCATCTCGATCTTCTACGGCATCCAGATCGTCTGGGATCGCGACGCCGGCATCCTCGCCAAACTGATGGTCACCCCCGCCCCCGCGTCGGCGTTGGTGACCGGCAAGGCGTTCGCCGCCGGAGTGCGGTCGGTGGCCCAGGTGGTCGGTGTGCTGGTGCTGGCGTATGTCATGGGGATCCACATGACGCACAATCCGTTACGCATCCTGGCCGCGATGGGTGTGGTGATGCTCGGGTCGGCGTTCTTCGCCTGCCTGTCGATGGCGCTGGCCGGGATGGTGCGCAACCGGGACCGCCTGATGGGCATCGGTCAGGCCATCACTATGCCGCTGTTCTTCGCCTCCAATGCGCTGTATCCGGTGGCGGTGATGCCGGACTGGCTGCGCTGGCTGTCCCGGGTCAATCCGCTGAGCTACGAGGTCGATTCGCTGCGCCTGCTGCTGGTCGGGATCCCGTCGGCGCATCCGTGGCTGGATCTGGGTGTGCTGGTTGTGGCGGCCGTGGCCGGTATCGCGGCGGCGTCGGCGCTGTTGCGACGGCTCGTGCGCTGACCTCGTCACCGAAGGTCACTTCAGGTGCGCCCGCGGTGTTCGACGGGGCGGGATCTTTGCAGCCGCCTCGAGCGTTGACCCCATATGTCGATACCGCCATATGAGCCGCCGAAGTCTCCCGGATCGCCGAATCCCGGCAACTTGCTGCTGTGCCCGAAGTGTTCGGGAGTGATGCGCACCTACGAACGCAATGGCGTTCACCTCGAACAATGCGACAGCTGCCGCGGTATCTTCCTGGACTTCGGTGAGCTGGAGGCCCTGACTCAACTGGAGAACCGCTTCAGCGCGGCGCCTCCTCCCCCGCAACCGGGCTACGGACCGAGCCACGGTTATGGTCCCGCCTGGGGCAGCCATGGTGGCCACCGCTACCGCAAGGGTGGGTTCGGCCGACTGTTCTTTTCCAGCTAACCGGCACTCATGCGTTCGCAGGCGGCCAGCAGCTCGACCTGCGTCTCATCGGGTGCCTGGTGTGCCCCCGTCGCCGCTGCCTGCACCACGGCCGCGCGCGCCAGCGGCTCCAGAGCGGGCCAGGGATCGCCCGAAACCGGCACGGCGGGCCCACCCGCGGCGCGGTAGCCGGCCAGCAACGACCCCCAGTCACCGTCGGGGATGAGCCCCGCCGCCCAGAACCCCGCAGGACGGGCCAGGTCCCAGGCCGGATCACCAACGCCGAGGTCGTCGACGTCGATCAACCGCCACCGGCCGTCGGCCGAGCGGCCCAGCTGACCAAGGTGGAAGTCGCCGTGCACCAGCGTGCGTGGCCTGACGGGGGACCCGGCGTGCCAGGCCCGGTCGGACAGCGAGGCGGCCGCGCGGCGGATCACGGCGGGGGCGTCGACCGGAAGACGGTGCACCGCCCGCAGAATTCTCGCCGCACCGCCGTGCGGGAGATCTTCCCGATACGAAGCCAGGTGTAGCAGTGCGAGCAGCTCGCCGGCCTGAGCCCAGGGCACGTCCGCGGGCCGTTTCGGCACGGTGTCGACCCGCGGCCATCGCGTGCACCACCGACGACCTTCCTGGTCATCGACGGCCTGCGGCTCGACGCTCAGCGGCGCCAGGAGAGCGCCGTCAGCACCGCCCAGACGCGCGGCTATGTGCAATCGGACGGCCAGGTCGACCGGGTCGGTGCCGACCCGGTGCACCTTGATGACCACGGCGCCGTCGATGCCGATGTCCGCCCCCGAGCTGGTCCGCACCGTCAGTCCTGCAGCCGGCGACTGAGCCCGCTGGCGCGTGCGGCCCGGCGCGCGACCGCGGACCGGAGCTGCTCGGCCGAACCCACCACCCGCACCTTGGTCCGGGCGCGGGTGACCGCGGTGTACAGCAGTTCGCGGGACAACAGCCGCGAATCGGTCGGCGGCAGCAGCACCGTGACCTCCCCGACCTGACTGCCCTGGCTCTTGTGAATGGTCATCGCGTGCATGGTCTCGATGTCGGCCAGCCGGCTGGTCGCAAACTCCGCCTGCCCGTCCGCGCCGGCCATCACCGCGCGCAGCACGCCGCCGCGCATCACCGTGACACCGACATCGCCGTTGTAGAGCCGCAGCCCGTAGTCGTTGGCGGTGACCAATACCGGCCGGCCCGCGTACCACGAGGTCCACAGCGGGGTATCGGTTTCCTCGGCAAGCCACCGCTCGACCTGGCGGTTCCAGTGGGCCACGCCATGCGGACCGCGGCGATGCGCGCACAACAGCCGATGGGACTCCAGCGCGGCCAGCGCAGCGGGGCCATTGCCAAGCACCGCGGCCTCGCGCAGCCGGAGAGCATGCGGCACAAGCACATCGCGCAGCGCAGCCGCCGGGTCCTCGGTGTTCACCCACTCGATGTGGTCGCCACCGGCGGTGAGCACGTCGAGGGCGCGGTTGGCATCGCCGACCCGGATCGCCAGCGCGAGTGCGCCGATCGACGCCCCGAACCGGTGCGGCGTGATCAGCCTGGCCACCGGGGTGTCTCCCCGCGCGCTCAACCCGTCCACCAGATCCGCCAGTACCGCGCCGGCCTCCACCGACGCCAGCTGGTCGGGGTCACCGACCAGAAGCAGTCGTGACTCGGGGCGGACGGCCTCGACCAGCCGGGCCATCATCGTCAGCGACACCATCGATGTCTCGTCCACCACGATGACGTCGTGCGGCAGCCGGTTGGCCCGGTGATGGCGGAACCGCGCCGACGTCCTGGGCAGTGGCCCCAGCAGCCGGTGCACGGTCGTGGCGCGCAATCCCGCCAGCCGCTCCCGATCCCGCGGTGCCAGCTGGTCGACCTCGAACTGGACGGCCTCCTGCAACCGGGCGGCGGCCTTGCCGGTGGGCGCGGCCAGCGCGATCCGCGGCCGGGGCGTGCCCTCCAACTCGGCCTGTTCGGCCATCAGCGCCAGCAGCCGGGCGACGGTGGTGGTCTTGCCGGTTCCCGGTCCGCCGGTCAACACCGTCAGCCCTTGGGACAACGCCACTTCGGCCGCCCGGCGCTGCTCGTCGTATCCCGCGGGAAAGAGCCGGGTGATGTCGGGCGACGCGCGGTGCGGACGGGTGGCCGTCAGTGCCAGCACATCGGTGGCGACCTGGCGCTCCTCGAGCCAGTACCGATCGAAATACAGCAGATCGTCTTCGAGGTGCAGGACCGGGGGCGAACCGAGCAGCGGGCTGGCGGCCACGGCGGCCAGCCACTCCTGCGGTGCCGGCCAGGGCAGGCCGTCGATCTCGACCTGCTCGGGCACCGACGTCAGCGCCACGCACACCGACCCGCCCCGGACCGCACGCACCACGAACGCGATCGCCAGGGCCACGAGCTCGTCGGTCTCGCCGCCCAGCGCGGTGAGCCGTTGTGCGACAAGCACATCGGCGGCCTCGATCGCGCCGGCGTCGTTGAAGACCCGTAAGACGCCGGTCGCCCCGGCGGCGCGGCGCCAGTCCGCGGTGTCGGTCATCTCGGTGGTCATACCGCCACCCGCCGACCGTCGAGCAGCTCCGACACCGCGACCACCAGGGCTGCCGGCGGACGCCAGCTGAACACTCCGGCGGGATGTCCGTCGGAGCTCGGGGTGTCCGGACCGCACATGCCGCGCACGAACAGATACAGCACGCCGCCCAGGTGGCGCTCCGGGTCGTAGCCGGGTTGGCGCCAGCGCAGGAACCGATGCAGCACAACGCTGTACAGCAACGCCTGCAGCGGATAATCCGAGTGCAACATCGCCTCGGCCATTCTGGCCCGGCCGTAGTCGGCGGCAGACAAGGGCCGATCGCCCTCGCCGAGCCAGTTGGTCTTGTAGTCGACCACCAGGTAGCGGTGTCCGTTCGCGTCATCGGGAATCCGCAGCACCACGTCAACCGATCCGGACAGATACCCGCGCAACGGCTGGCTGCCCAGGCCGGCATCGGTCAATCGGTCGGCGTACGGCGCCAACGAGTCGTCGGACGGCAGTAGTTCGCCCAGCAACCGGCCGAGCTCGGCCAGCCGGATCTCCGGACCGCCCGCCGGGCGATCACCCCCGGCCAGTGGAAACTCGAAATCCATCTCACACAGTCGGTCACCCAGCGGAATCTGGCGCAGTGTAAGCCCGTCCGCGAGCGGACCCAGCGAGGTGTCGTGCATCGGCACCAGCGCGGCGGCCAGCTCCGGCGCCGGCACGTCGACCGGCCACCACACGCAGTGGCGCTCGATCTGGGCCCGTAACTCGTCGGCCAAGTCGGCCGCCGACGGGTCGGCCGTCTCCAGGACGGCGTGCACCAGACTGCCGAACGCGGCGCCGGTCGGCAGATCCGCCATCGGAGACGGCAGGTCCGGCCCGGCCGGCGGCGCGGTGACCGCGACGTCGGTGACTTCGTCGTCGAGCGCAACCACCTCGGGCTCACTGCTCACACCCGTGGTCTCCGCGGCCCGGATCAGCCCCGAATAGGACGTGCGCCGCCAGGTGGTGTCGATGCTGCGGTGGAAGTGTCTGGCGGCGAGGTCTTGTCGGTGCTCGGGGATGGTCAGCTCGGTCGCCGGCGCGATGATCGACTCTTCGAGCACCGGTCCGCCCGCGGTCTCCCACGCGCGCAGCAGTGCCATCGCGTCGGCGTCGTCGATCCGTTCCGGGTCACAGCGGTCGGGAACCGCCGTCTGGCCCGGACGACGGCCGCGCAGCAGCCGAGACAGCCCGCCGTTGGGTTCGTCCCACGACGGCGCCCACCACGCCACCACCTGCGACTGGGCTCGGGTCATCGCAACATAGGTCAGGCGCGTCTCCTCTCCGGCGGCTTCGTGCCGACCGAGGGTCTGCGCGGTGACCAGCTCGGCGCTCTGGTCCCCCCCGACATGCAGGCAGCGCCGATCCTCGATGTGGAAGCGCACCAGATCCTCGCTGCGGACATGGCGATTGAAGGTGAAAGGCAGGTAGACGATCGGGAACTGCAGGCCCTTGCTCACCCACACCGTCATGATCTCCACCGCGGCCGCATCGCTGTCCAGGCGGCGGTTGCGCTCCGGGGCGCCGCCACGCTCCTCCCGCGCGGTCCGCAACCAGTCGCGTAATGCGGTCAGGCTGAGCCGTTCCCGATGGGTCACCTCATGCAGCAGTTGGGTCACGTGGGCGAGGTCGGTCATGTTGCGTTCCCCACCGGCCCAGGACAGCACCCGCCGGCCCATCCCCGCCAGCTGAGCGGCCTCGAAAACCGCTGCCACACCGGCCGCACGGGCGTGATCGGCCCACTGTCGCAGGGTTTCGGCGATCCGATCGGTCAACTCGTCACCGCCGTCGGCAAGGTCTTGCGCCGTCTTCCCGAAGAACATCGTGGTGGCCGCCGCACGCACCAGACCGGGGCGGTGCAGTTGGTCGAAGGCCTCCAGCAGGCTCAGCCAGTCGTCGGCAGCCTGGGATTTCAGCACGTCGGTGTCGCCGGTGTAGACGGCCGGGACGCCGGCGCTGACCAGCGCGTCGAAGCAGGCTCGGGCGTCGGCGTGGCTCTCGGTGATGACCGCGATCTGGTGGGCCGCAAGCGTAGCGCCGTCGAAGGTGGCGCCGGACGCCAACAGCCCCGCGATATCGGCGGCCAGGTCGGCGGCGATGTGCCGGCGCAGTGCGTCCATCCGGATGGTCCGGGTGCCGCGCTGCCCGAACGATTCTCGGCTGACCACGCGCAGCCGGAACGGATCGTTGTGCGGCGCACCCGCCAACCGGTGGCCCCGATGGTGGGCGTTGACGTCGAGGACCTTGATGTCCGGGTTACCGAGTTCGGCACCTCCCAGCACCACCTGCAGCCGATCCACCAGCGCGGAGTCGCTGCGCCAGTTGACGCCCAAGGTGTGGCGCCGGCCGGCGGTCTTGGCGGCGTGCAGGTAGGTGAAGATGTCCCCGCCGCGGAACGCATAGATCGCCTGCTTGGGATCGCCGATCAGGATCAGCGTGGAGTTCCCGCCGAAGGCCCGCTCGATCACCTGCCACTGCACCGGGTCGGTGTCCTGGAACTCGTCGACCATCACCACCGCCCAGCGTTGATGCATGCGGGCGGCCGCCGGCGCGTCGGGATCGGCCAGGGCCTCGGCCAACCGGCTGAGCAGATCGTCATAGCTCAGGATGCCGCGCCTGCGTTTACGCCGATCCAGCTCGGCCAGAACGTCGTTGGCGAATCCGACCCGCACCGCGGGCTGCGAACCCGGCGGTGGATCCAGTGGACGCAGCTCGGTGCCGGGGTTGGCGACGACTTCGCGGGCCAGTTTCAGCGCCTCACCCCGGGTGATCGGCGGGCGCTCCCGCTCCTGCCCGAAATGCCGCAGGTAGAGGTCATCGACGATCTCGGTCACCACATCGTCCAGACTCTCGGCCAGCGTGACGTGACTGTCGGTATCGCCCGCCACGCCAAGAGATTTGAGGACCAGATGACAGAACTGGTGAGTGGTCGCGATGGTCGCGGCGTCAAAGCCGGCAAGCGCGTCGCGCAGCCGGCGCCGGCGGTCGAGCAACTCATCCTCGGCGCCGACCGTCAGTGCGGCCAACAGGTCGTTGCCCGCGGTCAGCCCCGGATCGTCGAACGCGCGCAGCGCCTCCTGCAGGGCGTTACGCACCCGCTCCCGCAACTCCTGGGTGGCCGCCCGGCTGAACGTGATCAGCAACATCTGGTCCAGGCGGGCCCGGCCTTCGGCGACGTAGCGGGTCACCAGGCCGGCGAGGGTGAACGTCTTCCCCGTGCCGGCACTGGCCTCCAGAACCGTGGTCGACCGCTCGACCGGAAGCGGACCCAGCAGATCGAACTCGTGCATCAGGCACCGTCCTCGGCCCGCAGCAGCGGCGCCCACAGCCGTGCCGCATAGGCGCCGAGCCGGGTGGTCTCGCCCGCGGCTTCCTCGCCGGGTCGCACCGGGACGAGCAATGGGTCCAGGTCCGGCTCGCGGCCCCACACCCGTTCGATTGCCCGGTCGTCACGCTCGTAGCGCCATTTCGACCAGGCTTCGTTGCGGGGATCCTGTCCGCTGACCCGCGCCACCGCCCAGGCATGAGATGTCTTGATCGGCAGGGGAATCGGCTCGCGGCGTCCGGCGTCGTAGATCGCGGTCAGGTCGCGGAGCAGCCCGACGGGGTCGTCCTGTGGCGCCCCCAGTAGCCGTTGCGCGACACCGGTCCGGCGGCGCTGCCTGCCGATGCACACCGCCGACCACTGCCCGGGTAGCGCGGCGGCCAGTGCCAGCATCGGGATCCAGGCACGCAGCAGATGCGCGGCGTCGAGCTTGGAGAACGTCACCTCCAGCAGGCACCTGTCGAAGACCTCGGGGACGGTGCCGGTGAGGCGACGGCCGCCACCCAGGTCGACGTCGATGTCATAGGCCTGCGGTGTACCGGTGCGGCGGGCCAGCGCCGCTCTGGCCAGTTCGGCTGCCTGGTCCCGTAATTCGCCCGCGGTACGCCAGCCCAGTCGCCCCGGTGGCAACGAGCCCCGGCGCCATTCCGCTTGCCCGGCCCGTTCGGGGTCCATGCCGGCGAGCATGTCGGTGAGCAGGCGCTGGCCCACCGTCCACTGTGCGAGGTTGTCGATCTCGACCGGCATGGCGTCCTCGACACCCTCGACCTCCCACGGCAGCGTGACGTCGAGTGCGGTGAAGAAGCCCTTGACGGGGTTGGCGAAGAACCTGAGCAGATCGGTCAGCGTGACATCGTCGGGAGCCGGAGGCGGCAGCGGCCGGGCCAGCAGGTCGGGTTGCTCGGGGCGCTGTCCGCCGGTGATCGAGGCGGTGGCGAGCACGCTCGCGTCGAACGTGAACGGTTCGCCGGGCACGCCCAGCGCGCCGGGGGTGACGTTGCGAACGTCGAAGGGCTGCAACGGGTGGCGCACCAGAATGTGCTCACGGACCGGGGCCGCGGTGGTCCGATCCAGGGCATCGAGCAACTCGGCCAGCAGGACGGCCGGTGGACGCGGCCGGCCGGAGTACTCGTTGGCGCCGGTATAGGTGATGACCAGCTTGTCGCCGGCGGCGCAGATCGCGTCCAGCAGCAGCTGGCGGTCCTCGGATCGGATGTCGCGCTCGCCGGTCATCGGATCGCGGGCCAGTGCGTCGTCACCGTCGACCACGCCGATGCGGGGGAACACCGTGTCGTCCAGGCCGACCAGGCACACCACCCGGTGCGGGACGGAGCGCATCGGCACCATGGTGCATACCGTCAGCGTTCCGGTGCGGAAGTTGGCCCGGGTCGGCCGGCCGGACAGGTGCCGACCGAGCAGCGCGGCAATGTCCGGCAGCCGCAGCCTGACGTCGGCACGCGCGCCGGCCGAGGCCAACACGTCACCGAACTCGCGCTGCAGCTGGCTGGTCTGCCAGGCGTCGTCACCGTCGACCAGCGTCAGCGCCCCGACACCGTCGGCCAACACGGTCAGCCACTGGTTCAGCGGGCGGACTCCGCCGAGCGATTCGACGGTTGTCTGCAGGCGCGCCACGTATTCGGCGAGCCGCCCCGCCAGCTCCACGCTGTTGCTGCCGACATCGTCGAGGGGCAGGGTGACGCCGAGCCAGTCGTTCGAGTCGTCCGACATGGCCACTCCGGCCAGCACCCGGTCGATCCCGAAGCGCCAGGTGTTCTGGATGAACGGGATCCCGAACGGCGCGCGGTGCTCCTGGTCGAACCCCCACCGGATGTTGGCCTGCTGCACCCAGCGGGTGATGGTTTCCAGATCGTCGTCGGTGAATCCGAAACGCGCCCGCACCGGGTCGAGGTGGGCGAAGTCGAGAACTTCGGTGGCGGTGACCCGACTGGCCGCCAGGGCCATCAGTTTGGCCGCCACCCCGAGCAGTGGGTTGGTCTGGATCAGGGCACGATCGGCCAACCGCACCCGCAGTTGGTGGGCGGGGTGCGCTCCGGGCACGACGTCGCCGAGCCCGAAATCCGCGACGATCAGCGGAGCGTAGGTGTCGATGTCGGGGCACATGACCAGGATGTCGCGCGGTTCCAGCGTGCGGTCCTCGGCCAGCAGACCGAGCAGCACCTCGCGCAGCACGTCGACCTGGCGGGCCGGTCCGTGACAACTGTGCACCTGCACCGAACGGTCCGCCGGACTGTGTGAACGCCCCTGCGGCCGAACGGTGTTGGCCGCGATGTCGGATTGCAGCCAGCCCAGCAGCGTGTCCGGCCGCCGGCCATCGCCGAGAAATTCGTCGCCGGCAACCGCGGCCGGCAGGCTGCGTTGAAGTTCGCGGACATCCCGGCCGAGGGTGGCCAGCAGCGGATGCGTCGCCAGCCGATGGCTGGTGTCCTCGCGGCGGGAGATCGCACCGTGGAGGTCGCCCAGCGCCGTCCACAGCGCGGCACTGGGATGCGGCAACCACAGGTGCACCTCATGGTGCTCAGCCAGCGCGCCGATGAGCTCGATATCGGTGCCGGGCAGCCGGGTATGCCCGAACAGCGACATTCTGGCCGGTAAGTCGGTGGCCGATTCATACAGTCGTGCAACAGTTTTCGCGTGTCGGATGTGCGGTGGCTCGACGGCCACTCGCTCGACCAGTGCACGCCACAGGGGCGGCTGCCAGCCGAGGTCGGCGTCCAGGCCCGCCACGTCGCCGGCCAGCCAGCCGGCCAGCAGCTGCGGACGTTGGCGAGCGTAGGAGGCGAACAATCCCGCCAGCCGGCGGGCCACCGCGTAGCGTCTGCCCTGCCGAAGCTCCTTCTCCTCACCGACCGCGAAGTGACCGAGGTGGGTGGCCAGCGTGCGGCCCCATGGTTCGTCGAGGCTGGCGTCGATGACCTCGAGGAGCGGCCACGCCATCGCGTCCGCCGACCACGGGTCGTCGTCATCCGTGCCGGCGATTTCGGCGATCAGCGAGGCCGGCGACCGGAACGAGACACCCGCGCACACTCCGCCACCGCCCTCGGCGCCACCCAGGACGTGCGAGAGCCGCTGGCTGAGCCAACGCTCGACGCCGCGGGCCGGCACTACGACGAGCTCGGTGGCGAACGGATCGGATTGCGGGATGGCCAGCAGCGCGCCGAGGCCGTCGGCGAGCAGGTCGGTTCGCTCGGCGCGGTGCAGGTGCAATGCCATCGGCAATACCGTAGCCGCGCCGGCGGACATCGATGCCGCAACCTGCGGCCGGCTTCGGTGTCCACCGGCTGGACGCCCCGAGCCGCTTTGTCCAGCCGTTGGGCAGCAACCATTCGAATGTTGCGATAGCAAAAGAACTTTCGATAATTCTTTGGCGAAAACGCGTGACTATCGCGCGGCGGTCAGCAAAGCTGTGTCCTCACGTGGAGGAAGGACCCAGCAATGACCAGTGCTGCCCGCCGGATCAAGAATGCGGCCATCGAGACCGACGATCGGGAGATGCGCGGAGGCCGGCGACACCGGCGCCGAACCCCCTACTCATGGCTCGGGGCCGGGGCCGTCGGCCTGGGCGTCGGCGCGGCCCTGGCCACCGGTGCGGGATTGGCACAGGCCGAGACCGGATCCGGCACGCCAGGTGGGCCCGCCGATGCCGGGGCCGGAACCGCGTCGCCGGGCGCCCAGTCCGGCCGGCAGTCGACCGCCAAGGCGGGGCCTGCCCGCGCCGCCGCTGCCGGCAAGGCACCGTCCCGGTCCACCCGTGCGCTAACACCCAAACCGTCCAGACGCGCCTCGCCCGGCAACGTGGTGACACGGGATGCCGGTGCCGACCGCGCCGGCAACGTCGACGTCAGCAGCAATGGTCAGACCGCCTCGGCAACCCCTGGCGGCAATCCCTCCCACGACTCGGCAGACCCGCCCTCGGCCGCGCCGTCGGTGGTCGAGAGCGCGGCGCGGACACCGGCTCCCGGGTTCGCCCCGCCGAGCCTGCTGCAGATCCCGGCGTCACTGCCCACGCCCGCGCAGGTGCTGCGGACGCTGGGACTGCGTCCGCTCTCCCTTCCTGCACCGATCGGCAATCCGGTCGCGGATCTGCTCTGGGGTCTCTACCGGCGGACCCAGTCGCTGCTGGCGGTGCCGCAGGCCAAAGCGGCCGCGCTGGGTACGACCACGGCGGCCACACCAACGGTCACCTACGCCGTGGCCAGCGATTGGGGTTCGGGTCATACCGCGAACCTGACCGTGACCGCGGGCAGCACCGCCCTCAAAGGCTGGACCGTCGAGTTCGATTCGACTGCCCAGATCACCAACATCTGGAACGGCCAGATCACCAGCCACGTCGGCACCCACTACGTGATCACCAACGCCTCCTACAACGGCACCGTCGCCGCGGGCGCGAGCACCACCTTCGGCTATCAAGCCACCCCCGGCGCCCTCGGCGCTGCACCGACCAACCTCAAGGTCAACGGCGTCGCCGTCAGCACCCCACCCACCACCCCCAGCCTGTCCATCGCCGACACCACCGTCGCCGAAGGAAACTCCGGCACCACCAACGCCACCTTCACCGTCACCCTGTCCAAACCGGCCACCACACCCGTCACCGTCAGCTATACCACCGCCAACGGAACCGCCACCGCCGGCGCCGACTACACCAGCGCCACAGGCACATTGACCTTCAATCCCGGCGTCACCTCCCAAACCGTCACCGTCAAAGTCACCGGCGACGCCAACATCGAACCGAACGAAACCTTCACCGTCGCCCTGTCCAACCCCTCCGGTGCCACCCTCACCCGCGCCACCGCCACCGCCACCATCACCAACGACGACGTCGCCACCACACCGGGAATCAGCATCTCCGACGGATCGGCGACCGAGCCCGGCTCGGCGGGCATGGCAGCGGGCTTTCTGCACACCTCGGGCAACCAGATCGTCGACTCGCAGGGCAAGTCGGTGCAGATCTCAGGTGTCAACTGGTTCGGCGCGGAGGGTTCCAACGGTGTGCCCGACGGCCTGTGGACCCGCAACTACAAGGACATGATCGATCAGATGGCGGCCCAGGGGTTCAACACCATTCGCCTCCCCTACTCCAGTGAGATGCTGCACAGCACCGCCGCACCGTCGGGGATCAACTACAACCTGAATCCCGATCTGCAAGGGCTCACCCGCCTGCAGGTGCTCGACCAGATCATCGCCTATGCCGGGCAGGACGGGATGCGGGTGATCCTCGACCACCACCGCAGCACCGCCGGTGCGGGGACCAGTGAGAACGGCCTCTGGTACAACAGCCAGTACACCGAAGACCAGTGGGTCTCCGACTGGCAGATGCTGGCCACCCGCTACAAGAACAACCCGACGGTGATCGGTGTCGATCTGCACAACGAGCCGTACAACGGAACCTGGGGCGGCGGCGGGGCCAATGACTGGGCCCGCGCGGCGGAGCGAGCCGGAAACGCAGTGCTGCAGGTGAATCCGGATCTGCTGGTCTTCGTCGAAGGCGTGGGCACCTACCAGGGCAAGAGTTATTGGTGGGGCGGCAACCTGATGGGGGTCAAGGATCGCCCGATCGTGCTCAACGTGGCCAATCGGGTGGTCTACTCCCCGCACGATTATCCCAACTCGGTCTACGCCCAACCGTGGTTCCAGACAGCCAATTTCGGCGCCAATCTGCCCAACGTGTTCCGGCAGGCCTGGGGCTACATCTACGAGAACAACATCGCGCCGGTCTATCTCGGCGAGTTCGGCACCAAGCTGCAGGACCCCAAGGACGCCGTGTGGTTCGAGGCGCTCACGTCCTACCTGTCGGGCGACTTCGACAACAACGGCACGATCGACATCCCGGCCGGTACCGAGGACATGAGCTGGACCTATTGGTCCTGGAATCCGAATTCCAGTGACACCGGCGGCATTCTGGCCGATGACTGGCGGACCATCAACCAGAACAAGATGGTGTACCTCAAGCCCATCGAGTACACCGGCGGCAGCGGCACCTCGCTGGCCTCGTTCGTGGTCACCCTGGGCGCCCCGGCCACGCAGACGGTGTCGGTGCAGTACGCGACCTCGAACGGCACCGCCACGGCCGGCCTCGACTACATCTCCGTGACGGGTACCGTCACCTTTGCCCCGGGAGAGACCCAGAAGATCATCACGGTTCCGGTGAAAAGTGATGCCCTGGCGGAGAGCACCGAGACCTTCACCGTGATGTTGTCGAATCCGTCGGGCGCCACGCTCACCGACGCGATGGGCACCGGATCCATTCTCGACCGCCCGGCCGGCACAACCACCGGCGGTGGTACGACGACCCCGCCCACCGATCCGGGCATGCCCGGCGCCGGCAGCGGCGAGTACGCCGACATCATGACGTTCGGCATGTTCCACGGGAGTTCGCACACCGGCATGGACGCATTGGAAGGGGGCCGCACCGCAATCACGACCGAAGCGCTGGTCGCCTACAACAACCAGCGCGCGTTCGCCGGGCTGGCGCCCGTCACCCTCACCGACGTCGGCACGTGGGCGTTCGCCAACAAGCTGACCAACAATGAGCAGCCGTGGAACAACGACCTGCAGGGCGTCGGGCTCTACTACGCGATGCAGGGCGCCAAAGTGGGATGGATGGCCGACGACACGTTCGACCCGCAGGTCGTCGCGGACATCGAGCGCACAGCTCGTCTCGGCTCAGCAGCCGACGTCATGGCGATGGTGGCGAAGTACGGCCATCCCGGGTTCGCCCAGTACCTGATCAGCACCGGTGGCGAGACGGCCTTCATCAACACCCTGAAGATGGAACCGCACTACGGCGGCTGGATGCACGACCGGGCCAACGGCCGGCTCGTCCTGGAGGGTTCGGCCACCGCCCACGACGTGAACCACCTGACCGTCCTCAGCCACGATCAGCGCCAGCCGTTCATGAACGACACCTGGGACTGGCCGCAATGGCCGGCGCTCGACGTCACGCACAAGCGGGTCATCGAATACTTCCAGAGCATGATCGCGCTCGGAGATCCGCTGGGCAACAACCTGACCGCGCTCGACGGCTCGATGTCGATGGCGATGTGAGCTCGAGCCACCGATACGGTCAACTACGTTGCGCGGCAGGGAACGTCAACACGAACGTCGCTCCCTGCCCGGGCGCCGAGGTGACGGTGACGTCCCCGCCGTGCGCCTGGGCGATCTCGCGCACCAGCGCCAGCCCGATGCCGTAGGACTTCCGGCCGGATCGGGTGGTGTGTTCGGAGCCGTGCGAGAACCGGGTGAACAGCGTCGCCATGGTGTCGGCGTCGATACCGACACCGTCGTCGGCGACCTCGACGCTGATCACCGGACCGTCCCGGTGCAGCCGGATCTCGACGGTGCCGCCCTGGTGCTGGTGGCCGAGTGCGTTGTCGACCAGCCCGGTCAGCGCCCGACGAATCGCGGCGCCGGAGCCGATGGTCTCGAACTCTCCTGTGGCATGGCGGTCTTCACCGTGCAACCGGAGAGTCACGCCAAGCCCGTCGGCATAGGGGGCCATGCTGTCGCGGACCGCCGTCGCGACCTCGGCCACGTCCACGCGGTCGCGCGCAGGCTTGCCTGCCGTCATCGTCGCCGACGCCAACAGGTCGTCGACGATGTCGGCCAGCGCCCGGGTGTCGGCCACCAGGGCCTCGGCATCCGCTCGCACGGCAGCGGGGTCCGCAGCGCCGGCCCGATGCGCCAGCATCTGGGCCCTGGTGTGCAAGACCGTCAACGGAGCGCGCAGTTCGTGTGAGGCGTCGGCGACGAAACGCCGCTGCAATTCGAGCGCCTGGGCCAGCGGCCGGACCGATCGCCGGGTGAACAACACCACCACCGCGATGGATGCCAGGATGCCGGCCAGTTCGGCGAACGCCACCGACGTCAACAAACGGTTGCGGCCGGCGTGGTAGGGCGCGAGATCCATCATCGCCACCACCCGGCCCTCGGGGCGGTCCACCACCAGCGTCCGGTAATGCCGGCCATCGGCCCGCAGGTCGCCGAGTCCGGTCGGACCCGCCAGCAGCGGCACACCGGGCTCACCGCCGTCGCTGACCGAGACCGCACCGCTCTTGTCCCGCAGGGCCAATTCCATGTCCGGCGGCGGGTCGTTGGCGTCGTCGGCCGTCATCGCCAACGTCTGTAGCTCGTTGTTGATCTGACGGTTCTGTGCGCGCACGTACACCGTGAACACCACGCCACCGACCACCAGCAACACCAGAGCAAGCGCGACCGACGCCTGGATCGCGGCGATCCGCCCGGCTCGCTTGACCACGGCGAGGTCACCGGCCGGCGTCATTCCAGGCCGAATCGGTAACCGGCGCCGTGCACCGTGCGGATCACCTGCTTGCCGAGTTTGCGCCGCAGATAGTGGACGTAGAGGTCGACGGCTCCGCCCGACTCGACGCCGTCGAACACCGAGTCGAGCAGCTGGCTGCGGGTGAACACCCGCTTGGGCGCCGACATCAGCGTGTTCAACAACGAGGCCTCCCGCTCCGACAGCTCGACTTCGTCGCCGTCCGGCGTCGCCCCCGCCACCCGCCGGGTCACCCGGTCCAGTCGCAGGCCGCCGGCCGTGACGACGCTTCCCGCGGTGTCGGTGCGCCGCAGCAGCGCACGGACCCGAGCCAGCAGCTCAGGCACCTCGAACGGTTTGACCAGGTAGTCCTGCGCACCGGCATCGAGCCCATCCACCCGGTCCTCCAGTGCGCCGCGGGCCGTGAGGATCAGGGCCGGAGCGGTGATGCCGCGGGACCGGAGCAGCGCCACCAGGTCGGCGCCGTCCATCACCGGCAGGCCCCGGTCGACGATGAGTGCGTCGTAGTCGCCGGTGAGCGCGCGGTGCATGCCCTGTTGGCCGTCGTGGGCGGTGTCCACCCGGTATCCCTCGTCGGTGAACAGGGTGGCCAGCATCGCGCTCAGCGCACGGTCGTCCTCGACGACGAGCAGCGCGGGTGCGATGTTCGGCTTCGACACGTATGTGAGGGTGCCACGAGCGCTGTGCACATCGCCCGCGAAAGGATTTCTTACAGCGCTCAAAGATTGGCCCCCCAGCATGGTCGTCATGGTCTCCACCCTGGTCAGCCCCGGGCAGTCGCACTGGAGCCGGTGGAGCACCCAGATGCATCTGCTGGTCACCCGGCCCACCGCGCTGGCGGCCGCACGCGCGGTCGTCGACGCCGAACTCGACGCGGTGGAGGCGGCCGCGTCGCGATTCCGGCCCGATTCGGAGATCGCTGCGCTGACGGGGGGAGTCCGGACCGCGGTCAGTCCGCTGCTCGCCGAGCTCATCGAAGACGCGCTGGCCGCGGCCCGGTTCACCGACGGCGACGTCGATCCCACTGTCGGCTCGGCGATGATCGCGCTGGGCTATGACCGCGATATCGGCGAACTCAGTCCGGGTGCGCCCAGGGTGGCGTCGCTCGCCGTCGCGTCGGACTGGTCGATGGTGGAGTTCGACGGGCACACCGTACGGGTGCCCGAGGGGGTGGTGCTCGACCTGGGCGCCACCGCGAAGGCTGCGGCGGCGGACCGCTGCGCGCGACGGGTGTACGCCCAGACCGGCAGCGGGGTTCTGGTCAACCTCGGCGGCGACATCGCCACCGCCGGGCCCACCCCGCAGGGCGGGTGGCCAGTGCTGGTCCAGGACACCGACGACGATCCGGCCGGCCAGGTCCTGCTGGGCGCCGACGCGGGCCTGGCCACCTCCAGCACATCGCGGCGACGCTGGTGGCGCGGCGGCGACGTGGTCCACCACATTCTCGACCCGCGCACCGGGCAGTCCGCTGACCCGGTGTGGCGCAGCGTCAGCGTCGCGGCGGGTAGCTGTCTGGCCGCCAACGCGATCAGCACGGCAGCGATCATCCGCGGCCGTTCGGCACCGAATTGGGTTGCCGGGCTTGGGGTGCCGGCCCGCTTCGTCGAACGCGACGGATCGGTACGCACGATTGGAGGGTGGCCGCAGTGACGCAACGACTGCACATCGACTGGACCCGCTGCGATGGCCGAGGCCTGTGCGCCGAACTACTGCCCGATGTGTTCACCCGCGACGACTGGGGATACCCGTTGGCGCGCAAAAGCGCTCGCGAACCGGCTATCCCGACCGAGTCGATCAAATACGCGAAAGCCGCGGTGAAGCGCTGCCCGCGGATGGCTCTGCGCGTGCTGGCGCCCGAGGCTCAGTGAGCGCTCACCCCACCAGTCGGGCGATCGACCGCATCGGAATGTGCAGCCAGCTCGGCCGGTATCGCGCCTCGTAGGCCGCCTCGTACACCGCCTTGTCCAGCTCATAGGCCTCCAGCACGGTGGCCTGATCGCGCGGATCGAGGTCGGCCTCGGCGGCGTACCCGTCGCAGAACGACGCGCAGTTGCGGTCGACCCACTCCTTGGCGCGCGCGGCCAGTTGCCGGTCGTCGGTCTGATCGATCAGCTGTTGGTAGGCAGCATATTCGAACGAGCGCAGCATGCCGGCGATGTCGCGCAGTGGTGAATCCGGCTTACGCCGCTCCTCAATCGGCTGGCCCGGCTCGCCCTCGAAGTCGATCAGCAGCCACGCCTCGGGCGTGCGCAGCACCTGGCCCAGGTGCAGATCCCCGTGCACACGTTGCACGGTGACCGGCTCGTCGACCAGCTTCGCGTAACGCTCCTCGATCGCCGGTAGGTACCCGGCGAGATCGGGCACCGCCGCTGCCGCGGTGGCCAGTCGCTCGCGCATGACGTCGACAGGAAGCATTGCCGTCGACGTACCCAGTTCCTGGGCCAGCGTGGCGTGCACCGAGGCCACCGCCTCGCCCAATCGGTATGCCTCCCCGGCGAAGTCGCCGCCGACCTCATAGGCGTACAGGTCGCCCTCGGCATACAGGTCACGCGTGCTCGCCGTGGCCATGTTCCAGCCTTCCGCGGAGTTCGCCGCGTAGGCCGTCACCATGCCGAGCGGGCAGGGCCGACCGTCCTCGCTCGTCTCGAACGATCCGAGAAGCCGGGCCACGTGCGGGTTTCCGGCCCGGCCCAGCACCCGGTTGAGTTCGATGTCGGGATTGATCCCGGCCGATATCCGGCGAAACAACTTGAAGATTGCCTGATCGTCGAACACCACGCTGGTATTGCTCTGTTCGGCACCTGAGACCCGCGGCGCGGCCTCCAGCGGCAGGGTGACATCCGGTTCTTTGGTGAAGGTGATGTCGCCGATCCGGGCACCGGAGTCGACCAATGACAGCAGGAACTGCGCCGCCGACGGGTCGTACAGTCCGTCATAGGCGGTGTGGTCGTCGTCCGCCCCAATCGTGGCGATGGTGTCGTATTCCGAGAGCGGAGCGCAATCCCATTGGACGACAACTTGATAACGTTCGGACGTGCCGTCGGTATAGGCGACGTCGACGAGCATCAGATCGAGTTCGGGGCGCAGGGCCACCACCTCGGCGGTTTGCGCCGAGGCCAGGGTGCGGGTGCGGCCGGCATACCACCGCTGGGTGGGCAGCCATTCGGACCAGGGCAGGTTCACCGGTGAGCTCATTGCTTCTCCTCCGACGGACACAACCTGAACCAGTAGAACCCGTGCCCCGGCAGCGTCAGCAGGTAGGGCAACTGGCCGATCCGGGGAAACGGCACGTGCCCGGTCAACTCCACCGGGGTGTACGAGTTCCAATGTTGCAGATTCAGCTCGATCGGTTGTGGAAAGCGGGACAGATTGTTGACGCACAGCATCGTGTCGCCGCCGTCGATTTCGCGCACGTAGGTCAGCACCGAGGGATTGGAGCCGCTCAGCTCGCGGAAGGTGCCGGTGGCGAAGGCGTCGTAGCGCCGCCGCACGGCGAGCATCGTGCGGGTCCAGTTCAGCAGCGACGTCGACGTATCGCGCTGGGCCTCGACGTTGACCGACTGGTACCCGTAGATCGCGTCCTGGTTCGGCGGCAGATACAGCCGGCCCGGCGTGGCGGTGGAGAACCCGGCGTTGCGGTCTGGGGTCCATTGCATGGGGGTCCGGACGGCGTCGCGATCACCGAGCCAGATGATGTCGCCCATCCCGATCTCGTCGCCGTAGTACAGCACCGGCGAACCGGGCAGCGACAGCAGCAGCGCGGTGAACAACTCCATCTGGTTGCGATCGTTGTCCAGGAGCGGAGCCAGGCGGCGGCGGATCCCCACATTGGCCTTCATCCGCGGGTCCTTGGCGTACTCGGCGTACATGTAGTCGCGCTCGTCGTCGGTGACCATCTCCAGGGTCAACTCGTCGTGGTTGCGTAGGAAGATCCCCCACTGCGCCATCTCCGGGATCTCCGGGGTTTGGGCGAGAATCTCCGAGATCGGGAACCGGGATTCGCGGCGCACCGCCATGAAGATGCGCGGCATCAGCGGGAAGTGGAAGGCCATGTGGCATTCGTCGCCGCCCATGGCGGGATCGCCGAAATACTCCACGACGTCGGCCGGCCACTGGTTGGCCTCGGCGAGCAGCACGCGGCCCGGGAACTCGTCGTCGATCACCTTGCGGCAGTGTTTGAGGAACGCGTGCGTCTCGGGCAGGTTCTCGCAGTTGGTGCCCTCGCGCTCGAACAGGTACGGCACCGCATCGAGCCGGAAACCGTCGATTCCCAGGTCGAGCCAGAACCGGAGCACGTCGATCATCGCCTCTTGGACGGCCGGGTTGTCGTAGTTCAGGTCGGGCTGGTGGGAGAAGAACCGGTGCCAGTAGAACTGCTTGCGCACCGGATCGAACGTCCAGTTCGACTCCTCGGTGTCGACGAAGATGACCCGCGCGTCGGTGTAGCGCTGGCTGGTGTCGCTCCACACGTAGAAGTCCCCGTACGGACCGTCCGGGTCGCGCCGCGACTCCTGGAACCACGGGTGCGAATCGGAGGTGTGGTTCATCACCAGGTCGGTGATGATCCGGATGCCGCGCCGGTGGGCGGCGTCCAGCAGCGCCACGAAGTCGTCCACGGTGCCGAATTCCGGCAGCACCCGGTAGAAGTCTCGGATGTCGTAGCCGCCGTCGCGCAGCGGGGAATCGTAGAACGGCGGCAGCCACAGGCAGTCGACACCGAGCCATTGCAGGTAGTCGAGCCGCTCGATCAGTCCCCGCAGATCGCCGATCCCGTCGGAATTCGAGTCGTAGAACGCGCGGACCAGCACCTCGTAGAACACCGCGCTCTTGAACCAGGTGCGGTCGGCGGGCAGGGCACGCGCCTGCCCGAAGTCCTCGGCATTCGGATGCTCGACGACACCGCCCTCTACGTGGCTGCCGTCCGCCGGATCGTTCGTCAACTCCATCTAGGTGTCACTACCCCACACTGGCCGAACCGAATCGTCGCCCGACGTCTTTGTCGTCCGCCCACCGTTGTAGTGGTCCCACCGCCGGGTGGCAACCCGGCCATTGAAAATGCTTGGGGCAGTAGCGAGTTACCCTGCGCCTCGGATGCGGACGACGACCTTGCCCTTGGCGGTGCGATTCTCCAGCGAGGCGACCGCTACGGCGGCCTGCTCGAGGGGATAGACCTCCGGCTGGGGCGCGGCCAGCGCACCCGAGGTCAGCAGGGCAGCCAGCCCGTCCCACTGCTCGGCGAGCGCACCGGGGTGGGACATCGTCCAGGCACCCCAGCCGACGCCGACGACATCGATGTTGTTCAGCAGCAGCCGGTTGACCTTGACGGTGGGGATCTCGCCGCCGGTGAACCCGACCACCAGCAACCGCCCGCCGGGGGCCAGCGAGCGCAGCGAGTCGGTGAACCGGTCGCCGCCGACCGGATCCATCACGATGTCGACGCCCTTCCCACCGGTGAGCTCGGCCACCGCATCCTTGAAGCCGTCGGCCAGCACGACGTCGGTGGCGCCGGCGGCCCGGGCGACGTCCGCCTTGTCCTCGCTGCTGACCACCGCGATCACCCGGCTGGCGCCCAGGGCCGGCGCCAGCCGCAGCGTGGAGGTACCAATTCCGCCGGCCGCACCGTGCACCAGCACCGTCTCGCCTGCGGCCAGCCGGCCCCGCACGGTCAGCGCGAAGTACACGGTCAGGTCGTTGAACAGCAGCCCGGCACCCGCCTCGAAACTCACGTTGTCGGGCAGCGGGAACACCCGCTCCGGCGTGAGCTCCACCGTCTCGGCCATCGCGCCGGTGATCATCGTCAGGCCGACGACCCGGTCGCCGGCCTTGACCGGCGCATCGGCGGGCGCGGAGCGCACCACACCGGCGATCTCGGCGCCAAGGGTGAACGGCAGCTCGGGCTTGTACTGGTAGAGCCCGCGGGTCAGCAAGGCGTCGGGGAAGGCCACCCCCGCGGCGTGTACGTCGACGAGGATCGCGCCGTCACCGGACGGTTCGTCGATCTCCACCAGTTGTACTGACTCCGGACCGGCAAGTTCGGTCACCCTTATCGCCCGCATCGCACCTCCATGTTCGGTCGCGTCGCCAGTGTGTCACGACGGCCTGAGCGGTCCAGAGGGCACTCAGCGGGGGATGTCGATGGCCAGCAGGTCGACCTGCAGCTCTCCGCGCGGAGTCGAGTAGGTGACGGTCTCGCCGGCCTGTCGCCCGAACAATGCCAGCCCCAGCGGACTGTCCGAGGTCAGGGTGGTGTCCTCTTCGCCGGCCGGGGTCTCCTCGAGGAAGTGGATGATGCGCATCTGCACCGGCTCGTCACCCGGGAACTGCAGCGTCACCGTCGTCCCGTTCGGCAACTGGCCCGGGGAGTCGGCGTTCCCGCCGGCCAGCAGCCAGGTCAGCCGTTTGATCTGGTCTTCGATACCGGCCAGGTCCTCGGAGCGCTGCAGCGCGTCGGCATCGTCGCCGCGGTCCCCCACCGTCTCGGCGTCGGCCTGCAGGTCGGCGCGCATCTGATCGCGACGACCGCGCAGGTCGTCGAGTTCTTCCTCGATGCGACTGCGTTCCTTGCCGGTGAATTCGGTGTCCTGACCCATGTCCGACAACGTACCTGCGCCCGAACTCCGCCGAGTCAGAACTGGGAGCGAGAATTTCACGGTGAACGTCACTCGGACGTCTGACTCGATGTGCGCTAGGCGGGCGGTACCACCAGCACCGCGGACTGTTCGACGCCGGCAACCACCCGGTCGCCCGGCGACAGCTCAGCCGCCTGCGCACTGGCGGTCTGGGCGACCAGCCGGGTCCCGTTGTCGAACAGGCAGTGCACCAACGAGATCGGGCCGAGAAACGCCACCGAGGCCACCGTCGCAGGTCCGGTGGGGTCGGCGCTGACCCGCACCGACTCCGGTCGCACCAGCGCCACGCCGGCACCGGCGGAGATCGATCCCTGCGCCGCCGGCAGGGACAGGCCCAGGAAACGGGCACGTCCGTCGACCACGTCGGCGTCGACCCTGTTGTTCAGGCCCACGAATTCGGCAACGAACGGCGTGGCCGGATGGGCGTAGACGTCGGCGGGTGCGGCGATCTGTTCCAGCCGGCCCTGATTCATCACGCCGACCCGGTCGGCGACGGCCAGAGCTTCCTCCTGGTCGTGCGTGACGAACAACGTCGTCGTGCCGACTTCGAGTTGGACGCGCCGGATCTCGTCGCGCAGTTGTGCCCGCACCTTGGCATCCAGCGCCGACAACGGCTCGTCGAGCAGCAGTACGCGGGGCGCGATGGCCAGCGCGCGGGCCAGCGCCACCCGCTGCTGCTGGCCGCCGGACAGCTGGCTGGCGTACTTCTGCTTGTGTGCCGACAACCCGACGAGATCGAGCATGTCGCCGGCCAGCGTGGTGCGCTCGCGTTTGCCCTTGCCCCGCAGTTTGAGCCCGAACGCCACGTTGTCGAGCACGGTCAGATGCGGAAACAGGCTGTAGGCCTGAAACACCATCCCCATGTCCCGCTTGTTGGGCGGTATTTCGGTGATGTCGCGGCCGTCCACTGCGACGCGCCCGGATGTCGGTTCGTCCAATCCGGCCAGAATGCGCAGTGCAGTCGTCTTGCCGCAGCCCGACGGTCCCAGCAGCGCGACCATCTCACCGGGCCGCAGATGAAGGGTCAGCCCATCGAGGGCCCGCACCGCACCGTAAACCCTTGTCACGTCCGTGAAATCGACGGTGACACCGTTGCCGGTCATGCAGGTCCTTTCCCAGCCGCGCCGGCGCGCCGCCTGCGGGTCACGAGTGAGAGGATCAACAGCAGAACGAAGCCGAAGACCAACGTGGCCAGCGACGCCGCCACCGACGTCGGCCCGTCGCTCTTGCCGATCGCGACGATCACCACCTGCAGGTTCTGGTACCCGCTCAACGACGCGATGGTGTATTCGCCGAGGACCACCGCGATCGAGATGAACGCCGCCGACAGGATGCCCGACCAGATGTTGGGCACCACCACCCGCAGGATCGTCGTGGCCCACCCGGCGCCGAGCGAACGAGCTGCTTCGGCAAGGGTTTTCAGGTCGATCGCGGACAGCGCGGCATCGATCGACCGGTAGGCGAACGGCAGCACGAGCACGACGTAGACGAACGTCAGTGTCAACGCTGACTCGCCGAGGAAGTAGACCACCCACAGGTAGACGTTGCGCAGCCCGACCACGATCACCAGCGCCGGGATGGTCAACGGCAGCAGACAGAGGAACTCGACCGGTCGCCTGCCCCACGGCGCCCGCAACCGCACCCAGATCATGGTCGGCACCAGGATCGCCAGCATCAACGTGACGGTGAACACCGCCAGCAGCAGCGAGACGACGATCGCCTGATACAGCATCTCGTTCTGCACCAAGTTCTTCCACGCCTGCACGGTGCGGCCGCCGTGGATGAGGTCACGGGTGCTGAAGTCGGCCATCGCGTAGAGCGGGAACAGGAAGAAGACACCGAACAGGGTCAGCAGCACCCCGCGCCCGAGCCGCCCGGCGGTCACTGCAGCCACCGTGCCGTGCGGCGCACCAGCAGGTTGTAGGCGACCATCACCACGGCCACCACGACGACCATCTCCAGCGCCAGCGCGTAGGCGAAGCCGGATTGCCCCAGCACCACCTCGGAGGTCAGTGCCGTCCGGATCAGCAGCGGGACGATCGGGCTGCCCTGGCTGACCAGCGCCGCGGCGGTGGCATAGGCGGCAAACGCGTTGGCGAACAACAGCAGTGCCGAACCCAGGAAGGCCGGCATCAGCAGCGGGACGCCGACCTCGCGCCAGTAGGCCCAGCGCGAGGCGCCCAGGCTGACCGCGGCCTCACGCCACTCGGCGCGCAGCCCTTCCAGTGCCGGGGTGAACACGATCACCATCAGCGGGATCTGGAAGTAGGTGTAGACCAGTATCAGCCCGCGTAGTGAGTACAGCCAGCCGTCACCGGCGAGGTTGAACCCGAAGCGGTCGACCACCCACAGCGTCAGCACCCCGTTGAGGCCGATGGTCGCCAGGAACGCGAACGCCAGAGCCACCCCGCCGAATTGAGCGAGCACACTGCACAGCGACATCACCACGCGGCGCAGCGGCGAGGTCGGCGCACTGCTGACCACCAGCCATGCCAACACCGCGCCGAGCGCCGCGCCGAGCGCTGCCGTGGTTGCCGACAGCAGCACGCTCTTGCCCAGAGCGGACAACGCGGTGTCGGAGAACAGCAGCCCGATCCGCTGCAGCGAGAACACCCCGTCGAGATAGAACGCGGACACGATCACCGTCACCGTCGGAACGATCAGGAAGATCGTGACGAACACCCCGAACGGCACCAAGGGCAGGGCCGTGCGAAGCCGCCGGGCCACGATCTCAGCCGATCGCCTTGGCCCAGTTGTCGGCCAGATACTTGGTGGCGGCGTCGGTCTGGGCCTGGGTCAGGATGACCGGGGTGCCGCTGACGGCGGGCAGCTTGTCGTAAGCGGCCGCGTCGATGGTGCCCGCCTTGACCATCGCGTCAGCGCGAACCGGCCGTGCACCACCGGCCAGGTACAGGTTCTGGCCCTCGTCGCTGAAGAGAAACTCCTGCCACAGGCGCGCCGCCGCCGGGTGCGGGGCGTCTTTGTTGATCGCCTGGAAGTAGTAGCCGCCCAGCACCGCGCCCTGCGGGACGAACACCTTCCAGCTCGGCAGTTTCTTGGTCTGGGCCGCGTTGAGGTAGTCCCAGTCGATGACCACGGGGGTCTGACCGGATTCGATGGTCGCCGGCGTCGGGTCCACCGGAAGGAAGTTGCCCGCCTGCTTGAGCTTGGTGAAGAACGCGACGCCGGGAGCGACGTCGTCGGCCGAGCCACCCTGTGACAACGCCACCATCGCCACCCCGGAGAAGGCGGCACCGGCCTGGGTGGGGTCGCCGTTGAGCGCCACCTTGCCCTTGTAGTCCGGCTTCAGCAGGTCGTCGACGGTGCTCAGGTCCGGAACCTTCGCCGAGTCGTAGCCGATCGACATGTAGCCGCCGTAGTCGTTGACCAGCACACCGTCGGGCTCCTTCATCCCGGCCGGGATGCTGTCGAAGGTGGCCACCTGGTAGGGCGCGAACATCGCCTTGTTGGCCACTGCCACCGACTGGCCGAGATCGAACACGTCCGGTGCGGTGCTGCGGCCCTTCTGCTGGACGGCGGCGTTGATCTCCTCCTGGCTGGCGGCATCGGGCTGCGCCGAGTTCACCTTGATGCCGTATTTGTCGCCGAAGGCCTTGATGATGGCGCCGTAGTTGGCCCAGTCCGGGGGCAGGGCGATGACGTTGAGCTCGCCTTCTTTCTTGGCTGCGGCCACCAAGGCGTCCATCCCGCCGAAGTCCGCTGCCGACGTGGCCGCGGCCGCCGAGACACCGGATTCGGTCGTGTCTCCGCCGCTCTTCTTCTCCGGCGGAGCGCAGGCAACTGCGGTGACCAGGGCGACGGCCGCGACGGCGGAGAGCAGACTGACGTTCTTCATGACCGAACCTTCGTGTGGGCAAGAAGCGATACGGTGACGCCGGGACGACCGCGACGTTGCGTGAGGGTGAACGGAGTCGTCACCATGCAGCGACAGTACCGCCCGGTTCGCCACGATTTCGACCCCTTGCGCGGGTTCGGCGACGTCGCTTGCGATCTCGGCCGGGGTATCGTCCTGGGGTGGTTCTTCGCGATCATGGCGACCCGGGCGACGCACCGTCGGTTCCGCCGCCGCTGACCGACGTCGCCGACTCGACCCGCCCCTCGGCGGCCGAAGAGGCGCGCAGCATCGCCGCGTCGACCAACACCGCGACACTGGCCACCCTGACCACCGCAGGCGATCCGTGGGCGTCCTTCGTCACCTACGGTCTGCTCGGCGGCGCACCGGTGCTGTGTGTCTCGAACATGGCCGAGCACGGCCGCAACCTGCTCGCCGATCCCCGGGCCAGCCTGGCTGTCGTCGCGCCCACCACGGAATCCGACCCGCTGGCCAGCGGCCGCATCACGCTGGCCGGTGTCGCCGAACGCCCGACCGGAGACGACGTGGCCGCCGCGCGTGCGGCACACCTGGCGGCGGTTCCCGCCGCGAAGTACTACGTGGACTACTCCGACTTCACCCTGTGGGTGCTGCGCGTGCACCGGGTGCGCTGGGTCGGTGGCTACGGCCGAATGGATTCGGCGACCGCGGCCGACTACGCGGCGGCCGCACCGGATCCGGTCCGCCCGGACGCCGCGGGCGCACTGGCCCACCTCAACGCCGACCACGCCGAGGCCCTGGTGGAAATGGCGCGCGCATTGGGTGGCTACCCCGACACCACGACCGCGGTGTGCACCGGCATCGACCGCTACGGGCTCGATCTTCGGGTGCAGACTCCGCGCGGGGTCGGCTACACCCGGGTCGGGTTCGGCACATCGCTGTCCTCGGCAGACGAATTGCGCACGGCCGCAGTCGATCTGATTGCCCGCGCCCGTCGGTGAACTAACCGCCCAGTTCGGCGATCGCCATATCGAGGGCGGCAGCCTGCTCGAGCACTTCACGATCCGAGAGCTGCTCGCCACCGGCCTGCTCGACCAGCTCGGCACGAGTGATGACCGCAAGCGCCCCGCGATACTCGTCGGTGTCCAACGCCGCCGGGTCGACGACGTCGATGCGTCCCTCGATGAGGATCAGGACCGTGTCGGGCTGGCCGCCGAGGAGTCGGCGGACGTGGTCGGCGGTGATCATCGGGAGCCTCCTGCGCAGTCGGGTCGTACCCATCATGCGGGGAGGTTCCGGTTGACCGCCAGGGCCAGGAAGGTCGCGATCGTCGCCAACAGCACGGCAAGGCGCAGCCAGCCGGTGCCGCCCGGGGCGCTGGTCGTCTGGTAGCCGACCTGCTGCAGCACCGAGGCGTAGCTTCGGTTGAGCTCGTCGACGGTGGTCGCGGTGTAGGTCTGTCCCCCGGACAATTCGGCGATCCGCTTCATCTGGGTGCCGTCGGACGGCACCGGGATCGATTCGTCCTTGAGGGTGACCACCCCAGCGCGGGTGCCGAAGGTGATCGTCGAGACCGGCACGCCTTGGTCCTTGGCGGCTCGGGCAGCGGTGAACGCGCCGCGGGGGTTGTCGGGGTTGGCCGGCTTGTTCTCGCCGCCGTCGGACAGCAGCACGATGCGTGCCGGTGGTGGCGTCGCGTCCCCGGCGGTGAGGACGGTGGAGACGGTCTGGATGGACTCCAGCGCCGTGAAGAGCGCCTCCCCGGTGGCAGTGGAGTTGTCCGGCTGCAGTTTGTCCAGCGCGGCGACGGTGGCGCCGTGGTCCGGCGTCGGCGACACGAGCAGATTGACGTTGCCCCCGAAGGACACCAGTCCCAGGTTCACTCCCGGCGTCAACTGCTGGGCGAACGTGCGGGCCGCATCCTGGGCTGCCCGAAGCCGGTTCGGCGCAACATCTTTGGCTTGCATGGACGGCGAGACATCGATCACCAGCATCACGACCGCGCGATTGCGGGGAATGCGCACCTGGTGGGTCGGGCCGGCCAGCGCGAAGACCAGCGCCAGCAGTGCGGTGGCTGCCAGGGCGATAGGTAAGTGCCGCAGGCGATGTGGCCGCTTCGGGTTGAGCCGGGCCAGCGCCGCGGGGGCAACGAACCGCCTCAGCCGCCGACGTCGCTGGACCTGTACGACGGTGTAGAGCGCCAACAGTGCGACCGGGACCACCGCGAACACCAGCAGCACCGGATGTGCCAGACCGGCCAGCGTCAACGACCCGATGCCGGGCACCGTCACCACGCTCGACTCATTCCTGTCGTCACTCTCGGCCAGTCCTCGGGCTCAGGGCAAGTCCTCAGAATCAGTGGTTAGCCTCTCCGTTGTACCGGCCGAAGTTGAGAGGTGGTGCCACGTCCTGTGAGTTCGCTGTCACTGTCGGGTTTCACCACCCCGTGGTTGTTCCTCTATCTGGTGATCATCGCCGTGGCCGTGGTGGTCTACGTACTGGTGCAGCGGGTGCGGACCCGGCGCGTGCTGCGATTCGCCAACATGGCAGTGCTGGAACAGGTTGCCGCGGGCCAGAAATCACGGCGATGGCGACACCTTCCCGCGGCCCTGCTGGTGGCGGCGCTGGCGTTGTTGACGACAGCGATGGCCGGCCCGACCCACGACGTGCGCATCCCCCGCAATCGCGCTGTCGTCATGTTGGTGATCGACGTGTCGGAGTCGATGGCCGCCACCGACGTGGCACCGAGCCGGATCGAGGCCGCCCGCGATGCGGGCAAGCACTTCGCCGACCTGCTCACGCCGGGGATCAACCTGGGTTTGGTCAAATTCTCCTCCGGCGCAACGCTGTTGGTGGCGCCGACGATCGACCGCGACCAGGTCAAGCAGGCGATCGACAAGCTTGTGCCCGAACCGCGTACCGCGACCGGAGAAGGTATTTTCACCGCGCTGCAGGCGATCGCCACCACCGGCGCGGTGATGGGCGGTGGCGACGGGCCACCGCCGGCGCGGATCGTGCTGGAATCCGACGGCAAGGAGACCGTGCCGCCCGACCTGGACTCCCCGCGCGGCGCGTTCACCGCGGCGCGGGCGGCCAAGGACCAGGGCGTGCCGATATCGACGATCTCGTTCGGCACGCCGGACGGAATCGTCGACGTCGACGGGCAGTCGATCCCGGTGCCCACCGACGACGCGTCGCTGGCCAGGATCGCCGATCTCAGCGGCGGACAGGCCTTTCGGGCCGAAAGCCTC
Organism: Mycobacterium sp. shizuoka-1; assembly: GCF_002723835.1. Lineage (GTDB taxonomy): Bacteria > Actinomycetota > Actinomycetes > Mycobacteriales > Mycobacteriaceae > Mycobacterium. Next base: position 39,507 of record NZ_BEWG01000013.1, read on the forward strand.
GGCGAACTGAACGGGGTCTACTCCACCCTGGATCAGCAGATCGGCTACCAGGTGGTGCGCGGCGACGCGAGCGACGGCTGGGTGACCCTGGGTGCGGTCGCCCTGGCATTGTCGATCGGTGCCGGAATCCTGGTCAATCGCCGGCTTCCCGCCTGACTATTCCCACCAGATTCCCAGCAACCGCCCAGTCGACGGTGCGCGATCAGGACACCGGCGCGCGCGCGTCGCGGGCGGTGTCGACCACCGGGATCGACGTCGCACGCCGATGCACGACGGCCAGTCCACCGTCGCCGGGCGCGTTGGCGATCCCCCGCGAGTGGTAGGCCTCGCCTGGCGCGCTGCTCGGTTCAAAGGTGAACTCGCGCAGCATTGTTCGCAGTGTCACAGTCATCTCCATGTTCGCGAACGCGGCACCGATGCAGCGTCGGATGCCGCCGCCGAACGGGATCCAGGCATAGGCGTCCGGTGGCTTTCCGACGAACCGGTCCGGGTCGAAGGTCGCCGGATCGTCGAACCGGTCGCTGCGCGCGTGCGCCGCGGCTATGCTGGCGATCACCACGTGTCGCTCCGGAATCACCCACTCCCCGAGCCGCATTCGTTGCAGGGTCAGCCGGGAGGTGCCGTCGATGACGGGTCGTGTGCGCTGCACCTCCCAGATCGTCGCCTGCTGGAGCTCGGTGCCGCCGGCGTCGACTTCGTCGGTGAGCCGGTTCAGCAGCTGCGGGTGCCTGCGGACGCGTTCCACCAGCCACGCAAGGGTGGTCGCCGTGGTTTCGTGACCAGCGGTCAGCAGGGTGAGCAGCTCGTCGGCGATGTGTCGATCGGGGATCGCGGAGCCGTCTTCGTAGCGCGCTCGCAGCATCAGCGACAACACGTCGGCGCGGTGCTCGAACCCCGGGTCGTTGCGTGCGTCGGCGATCAGGGAGTCGACGATCTCGTCGTAGCGGCGCCGGTAGCGCCGCATCGCGCCGCCGGGGCTGCGCGGGCCGAAGTCGCGGCGGAAGAACTTCGGCAGCACCGCGAGGCGGGATCCCACCACCACTGCCTTGGGCAGCTGCTCGCGCAGCTCGTCGAATGCCGCGCCCTCGGCACCGAAGACTGTGCGCAGGATCGCGTTGAGCGTGATGCGCATCATCGACGGCAGTGTCTCGAACTCCACACCCTCGGGCCAGCCGGCAACCTCACGCAGCACCTCTTCTTCGACGATTGCCTCATAGCTGTGCATGCGCTTGCCGTGAAAGGGCGGGACCAACAGTTTGCGCCGTTCGCGATGCTCGTCGCCGTCCAGGCTGAAGGTGGAGCCTGGGCCGAGCACCTCCCCCAGATTGGTCGCCCGGCCCACCAGGTCGCTGCCCGTGGTGAACAGGTCTTTGACCAAGACGGGGTCGCTGATCAGCACAGCCCTGCCGAAGATCGGCAGATTCAGGGTGACCGCAGGCCCGTACCGCGCAGTGAGTTCGCCGACCGCCGCCCGCCGGGAGCGCACGAACCTGACGCCCTGGATCAGCTTGGGTGTCCGCGGGCCCGCTGGCAGTCGGACCGGATCGCTCGTCGCCTGCGCCATCGTGCTGGTCCCTTCGCATCGGTACGTCGCTGTACCGGCCACGGTACGCCGATGTACCGACCGGCACAACGCCATGCGGGCGGCGCCGCCGCAGTACCCTGGCCCCCAGGGTGTCATCCCGACACCAAGAGGAGTGGTCACTGATGTCTGGCACCGACGAGCGGCAGGCCCTTTCCGAGGCCGGCGAGGAGCGCGGGTGGCAGCGCCGGGAAAGCGGCCGCGTCGACGTGTTCCTCCGCGACCGCTACCGGGTCCGGGTCATCTGGCAGGGCACCGACGTGATCAGCGGCGCCTCGTTCTTCGACAACGAGATGTACGAGCTCTACACCCGGGATCTGGCCAAAGTCCGCAGCTGGCTCAAGAAGTAACCCGGCTCAGCCCCGGCGCGACGGCCCGAGCAACGCGACCGCGGCGTCCACCGCCTCGTCGGTGACGTCGCTCATCCGGCCGCCGCTCTCGACGGTCACCGCGGTCAGCTCCCGCAGGCCGCCGATCAGCATGAGTGCCCGCTGACGCGACACCGGGGGGATCCCGGCGGTCCGCAGTTCCTCGGTGTCGGACAGCGTCCGCACCATCGTGATGAACGATTCCGTCACCTCGCGCTGCAGCTCGCGGGCGGCCATCCCCAACGCCGGCACGTCACGGATCCAGCTCAGCATCACCGCAGGCTGCGACTCCGCGTTGGCCACCCACGCCTGCACCGCCTGCCTGATCTGCTCCTCCCAGGGACGCCGCGGGTCGACCGCCGCCGAGATGGTCTCGACGGCGCGGCGATTGGTTTCGGTCAGCAGCGCGACCAGACAGGCCTCGCGGTCGGTGAAGTTCTCGTAGAAGGTGCGCCGCGAGGTTCGCGCGCGGCGGACGATGTCGGCGACCGTGGTGGCCGAATAGCCGACGTCGGTGATCGAGGCGGCGAGCGCGTCGATGAGTCGCTGGCGCGGATCGGGCACGAGGCGGTCGGCGGGCGACTTCACCGTTTGTACACCCCACCTTCCCCTTCGCGAGCCGATCGTACTGCCGTACCGGGCACTACAGTCGAAGATCATGTCGGACATCGGTTTCTCCCGGTATGTCGCGATCGGCGACAGCCAGACCGAAGGCTTGTGGGACGGCGACGACACCAGCGGGGTGATCGGGTTCGCCGATCGGCTCGCGGCCCTGCTGGACGCTCGCTACCCCGGGTTGCTCTACGCCAACCTCGCGATTCGGGGTAAGCGCGTGGTCGATGTGCTCAATGACCAACTGCCGCAAGCCCTCGCGATGGATCCCGATCTGGTCACGGTCTGCGTCGGGATGAACGACGTGACGCGGCCGGGTCGCACGTTCACCGCCGCGATGGCCGACCTCGAGGACGTCTACCGGCAGCTCGCGGATTCCGGGGCGACCGTGGTGACGACCCTGTTCCCGGATGTCGCCAAGATGCTGCCGGTGGGCCGGCTGATCGGGTCGCGCATCCAGCAGGTCAACGCCGTCATCCGGGGCGCGGCGACCCGGCACGGATTCGGTCTGGTCGACCTCTACAACGCGGAATCGATGAACGAGCCCTCGATCTGGAGCCACGACCGCATGCACGCCTCGACCCGGGGTCACATCCTGTTCGCCGAGGCCGCCGCCGAAGCGCTGAAACTGCCCGGCAGCAACCATGATTGGGCCAGGCCCAGCGGCGAGGAGATCCAGGACAGCTTCGCCGAACGGATGTACGCCCAAGCCCAGTGGACCCGGGGTCTGCTGATCCCATGGCTGTGGCGCCACGCCCGCGGCCGATCGTCCGGCGACGGTCGGGTTCCGAAATGCGGTCACCTACAGCCGGTTTCACAGCGGGTCCGGACCGCCCACCAGACCGCCTGAGCGCATTCGGAGCGGTGACATTCAGCGGTTTACCTGCGGATTCATCGCGCCGGCGTGACCCACGTCACGTGACGCCGGCCTGCCGGGGTTCGTCACTGATATCGATTGGTCTGAAATCGCCGACGGCCCCGACCTGCGTGGGATAGTGGCACCACGAAACTGTTGTCGGTTGGGGGGACCCGTGATGTTAGGCGGACCTGATGAGTGACCGCGCCGACGGGTCGCCCGGGTGGTTCGAGACGCGGTCCCGGCACTGGCAGTACTCGCCACCCATCAAGACCGCGTTCGTGGTGACCATCGTGGTGCTGACCATCGCCGTCGTGGCGATCTTCATGCAGTTCCGCGGCGATTTCACCCCGAAGACCCAGCTGACGCTGATCTCCCAGCGCGCCGGCCTGGTGATGGACCCCGGGTCCAAGGTGACCTACAACGGGGTGCAGATCGGCCGGGTGACCGGCGTCGACCCGGTCGAACGCGACGGCACCACCCAGGCCAAGCTCTCGCTGGACGTCGACCCCAAATACATCGCACTGATCCCGGCCAACGCGATCGCCGAGGTCAAGGCCAGCACCGTCTTCGGCAACAAGTACGTGTCGTTCCGCAGCCCGCCGAATCCGGTCAAACAGCGCATCTCCAGCAGTGACGTCATCGACGTGTCCCACGTGACGACCGAGTTCAACACCTTGTTCGAGACGTTGATCTCAATCTCGGAGAAGGTCGACCCGGTCAAGCTGAACCTGACCCTGAGCGCGGCCGCCGAGGCGCTCGACGGGCTGGGCACCAAGTTCGGGCAGTCGATCGTCAACGGCAACGCCGTGCTCGACGACATCAACCCGCAGATGCCCCAGATCCGCAGCAACATCCAGCAGCTGTCCAAACTGGCCGACGTCTACACCAAGGCCAGCCCGGACCTGTGGGACTTCCTCGACCACGCGGTCACCACCGCCCGCACGCTCAACGACCAGCAGAAGGATCTCGATGCCGCCCTGTTGGCGTCGACGGGCTTCGGCAACACCGGCGCCGACATCTTCGAACGCGGCGGCCCCTACTACGTGCGCGGCCAGGCCGACCTGATCCCCACCGCCACACTGCTCGACACCTACAGCCCCGAGATCCTGTGCACGGTCCGTAACTACGCGACCTCCAACGCGAAGGACAGCGCCGGAGGCAACGGGTATTCGATCGACTTCCACATCGGACTGACCGGCGCGCCGAACCCGTATGTGTATCCCGACAACCTGCCCCGGGTGAACGCCAGGGGTGGCCCCGGCGGTGCGCCTGGCTGCTGGCAGCCGGTGACCCGCGACTTCTGGCCGGCACCGTTCCTGGTCGCCGACTACGGGGCCTCGCTAGCGCCGTACAACCACTTTGAGCTCGGCCAGCCGATCCTCACCGAATACGTGTGGGGACGTCAGGTCGGCGAGAACACCATCAACCCCTGAGGTCGAACGCCGCGGCCAGCTCCCGCAGGGCCGGGCGCGGATCCCAGGTCGGATCGCCGTCGCCGAGCACCTGCACCACCACATGGTCGGCACCGGCGTCCAGGTGTGCGCGCACCGAGGCGGCGGCTTGGTCGACCGACCCTAGTCCCACGATGCGGCGAGCCAACCGGTCGGAGCCGCCGCGCACCAGGTCCGATTCGTCGAAACCCTGCCGCAGCCAGGAATTCCGATAGTTCGGCAGGCCCGAATAGATCTCCAGGTGCAGGTGGGCGCGGCGCAGCTGCTCCTCGGCGCTCTCACCGACGACGACGGCCTGCTCGGAGACCACCCACTTGTCCGGACCGAGGATGTCTCGGGTGGTCGCGGTCTGCTCGGGCAGCACCAGATACGGGTGCGCCCCGTCGGCGTGCGTGCCCGACAGCTCGATCATCTTGGGGCCCAGGGCCGCCAGCAGACGGGTCGGGCGCCCCGAGCCCGGCTCGACGAATTCGGGAAGCCCGGCCATCCGGTCCAGGTAGTCGCGCATGGTGGCCAGCGGTTTGGCGTAGGTGCCGCCGAGCATGTTCTCCACCAGCGGACCGTGGCTGACGCCGAGACCGAGGACGAACCGGCCCGGGTAGCTCGCGGTGAGGCTGCGCCCGCCGCCTTCGGCGATGGTGGCCAACCGGGCGTGGATGTTGGCGATGCCGGTGCCCACGACCAGCCGGCGGGTCCCGCCCAGGAACACTGCGGACTGCACCATGGCGTCCTTGAGGCCGACCTCGGGGATGAACAACGAGCCGTAACCGAGCGCTTCGATTTCCTGCGCCACGTCCACGGCCGCGGGCATCGCCCAGCTCTCGCTGGCCCACCACACTCCGATGCGGGACGGAAAGTCGATGGTCGGGCGATCAGTCACGGGTCACTCCTGGTTCGGTTGTCGGTAGGGATTCGATGCGCAAGGTGTCACCCGTCAGCATGGCGATCGAACAACGGAGTTCTTCGGCGGGGGTGGGTGGCGGGAGTGCTCCGTGCGGTCCGACCCGGAATGAGTCGACCATCAGCGCAGCGAACCTGCGCCAGGCATCGGGCGCGTGTTCGCGGGTGGCCTCGAGCACACCGGCGTTGGCCAACAAGGTCACCACGAGATCGCCCACCCCGACATCCGGGCGCAGCCGTCCTTCTCGTTGCGCGTTGGCGATGACCTGCCCGACCTTGTCCACGGCGTCGGCGGCGCGCTGCTCGATCGCCGAGCTCGCCGGGAACGCGGTGCTGAGCAGGGCCCGCAGTCCCGGATCGGAGGCCTGCAGCGCGCACAGCTCGAAGACCAGGTCGCGGAAACCGTCCCAGGCCCGCGGATTGTTCAGGGCCTTGCCGACGGCGTCCTCGTAGGCGGTCATGTTGCGTTCGAAGGCCGCGATGGCCAGGTCGGTACGGGTGGGGAACCGGCGGTACAGGGTCGCCACCCCCACACCGGCGCTGCGCGCGACATCTTCCAGTGGCACCGACAGGCCGTGCTCGGCAAACAGCCGGGCGGCAGCGCTCACGATCCGTTCGCGATTGCGTTCGGCGTCGGCGCGCAACGGCCTGACCGGCTCCGCACTCCGTTGTGCGCCAGAAATCACCACCTCAGCGTACCCGCAGAAGTGGAGGACCACCACCGTTTACGGTTCGGGAGCCAGGCGCGTGCGGCCGAGAAGCTCGCTCCGGCAAACGGATTGGTGGCCGCCGCCCGGGCACCGTGACCGCCGTGCGTCTCGCGCGGCGAGACCTCGCCGGCCGCCACGCGTGCGCGTGGCAGACTAGAACGCGTTCTAGTCTGGGCCATGCGGAGGAGCGCCAATGAGCAGCGACGTCAGCTTCGACCTCTCGTCGGTGTTCCACACCGTCGCGCAGACCCTGCCGGATCATGAGGCGCTGATCTGGCGGGACCATCGCTGGACGTACGCACAGCTCGACGCCCGCATCGACGGGGTCGCGCACTACCTGACCGCCCAGGGCCTGGGCTGCCACACCGAGCGTGACCAGCTGGCCCCGCACCAGTCCGGCCAGGACCACATCGGGCTGTATCTGCGCAACGGCAACCAATACCTGGAAGCGATGGTCGCCGGGTATCGGGCCCGGGTCGCACCGTTCAACGTCAACTACCGCTACGTCGCCGAAGAACTGCTCTACCTACTCAACGACTCGAAGGCCAAGGCGCTGGTGTACGGCGCCGAATTCGCCCCGCACGTCGCCTCGATCCGCGATCGGCTGCCCGAGCTGCGGGTGCTGATCCAGGTGGCCGACGCCAGCGGCAACGAGCTGCTGCCCGGTGCGGTCGACTACGAGTCGATCGTCAACACCCCCGCTCCCGCCGGCGGCATGCCCACGCCGAGCGGCGACGACCTGTACATCCTCTACACCGGCGGGACCACCGGCATGCCCAAGGGTGTGCTGTGGCGCCAGCACGACATCTTCATGTCCGCGATGGGTGGCCGCCCGTTCGGCTCGGACAAATCCCTTGAGTCCTACGCCGACCTCGCCGAGCAGGCTCGCACCAACGCCGGCTTCCGGTCGATCCTGATGATCCCGCCGCTGATGCACGGCGCCGCGCAGTGGGCCGCGTTCAACATGTTCAGCACGGGCGGCTGGATGGTGCTGCCCGACGACGTCGACCGGCTCAACGCGCCGGCTGTGATGCGGCTGGCCGAACGCGAACGGGTGCTGAGCATTCCGGTGGTCGGCGACGCGATCGCCCGCCCGCTGCTCGACGAGATCGAGACCGGCAAGTACGACCTGTCCGGATTGGTCACCATCACCAACGGCGGGGCACCGCTGTCCCCCACCGTGCGTGAGCGATTGCTGGCCGCGTTGCCCAACCTGATGGTGCTCGACGCCGTCGGCGCGTCCGAGACCGGCATGCAGATGACGACGATGGCGGCCAAGGGGGTCGAGCAGAAAGCCGCCACCTTCACTCCTCAGCACGACACCGCGATCATCTCGGCCGATTTCAGCCGGGTCCTGCAGCCCGGGGACGGCGAGGGCTGGCTGGCCCGGCGGGCCTACGTACCGCTGGGCTACCTCGGCGACGCCGAGAAGTCCGCGCGCACCTTCCCGACCATCGACGGCGTCCGCTGGTCGGTGCCCGGCGACCGGGCCCGGTTCCTGGCCGACGGCCAGATCGAGCTGCTCGGCCGGGACTCGGTGACCATCAACTCCGGCGGGGAGAAGATCTTCGCCGAGGAGGTCGAGCGCGCCGTCGCCAGCCATCCGGCGGTGTACGACGTGGTCGTGGCCGGGCGGCCATCCGAGCGGTGGGGCAGCGAAGTCGTGGCGATCGTGCAGTTCGCCGACGGACAGAGCGCCACCGATGAGGAACTGGCCGAAGCCTGCCGCGAGCACATCGCGCACTACAAACTGCCCAAGGCGTTCATCCGGACCGAGAAGGTGCTGCGGTCACCCGCGGGCAAGGCCGACTACCGCTGGGCCAAGGAGCTCGCGGTGGAAAGCCTTGGCGGGCAAGGCTAGCTCCCGAGTCGCTTCGCTGTTGCCCGCCGGGCGCTAGACCTTCATGTAGCCCTTGTCCGCCGGGATCTGCGCGGCGGTCAGCAGTGCCGACGCATCGCTGGCGAGGAACAGCACGACCTCGCTGACCTGATTCGGCGCGATCAGCGACTCGGTGGGCAGCGCACCCGGCGAGAAGCTGTAGACGTAGTGCGGGTGCTTCTCGAATGTCGAGTACATCGACAAGTCGTTGCCCAGGGCGGTGTCGACCCCGTAGGTGTGCACCGAGTTCACCCGGATGCCGTACTCACCCACCTCGAGTGCGAGCGAATTCGCCAGTCCCACCACGCCGAATTTGCTGGCGCAGTAATGCCCGGCCCCGGGAACGGCTTTGATACCGGCCGACGAACTGATCGCGATGATCGACCCGCCGTTACCCGCTTCGATCATCGCCGGGACGCAGGCCTGGACGGTATTGAAGAACCCGGTCAGGTTGATGTCGATGATCTCCTGCCACTGCTCGGCCGGGATCTCCCAGGCCCGCCCCCAGCTCATCACCCCGGCATTGGCCACGACGACGTCGAGTCGGCCGAATTGCTCGATGGCAGAGGCGATTACCCGCTTCTGCCCGTCGTGGTCACGCACATTGATCCGCTCGGCGCTGATCTTGACGCCTTCGTCCTCCACCAGGCGCACGGTGTCAGCGAGGTCCTCCGGGGTCGACGGCGCGTACCCGATGTGATTGCCCACCGGCCCACAGGCGTCGATGGTGACGATATCGGCGCCGGCGCGGGCCAACCGGACGCAGTGCGCGCGGCCCTGGCCCCGGGCGCCGCCGGTCACATAGGCAACCTTGCCCTCCAGCGGGCGCTCCGCGCTCACGCGATACTCGCTGCGGTCTCGTCGGCCGGCTGCGCCCGCCGGGTCGAGTACCCGTAATCGTCCAGCGCTGAGGTTCGACTGAATCGCCAAGCGGCGAAGATGGTTTCCGGCCGGTGGTACACGGTGTCTCCTTGCGAGTTGACGAAGTCGTCGATACCGCTCTGCAGCAGATGTGCGACGGTGAGACCACCTGGTCCCGCCCCGATGATCGCCACCTCACGCATCACGGGCCCACCATACGTTCGCCCCCTCGGTGGATGGTCGGGAATGCGGCAACCGCTCATACCGCTTCTGCACGGTATGCACATCGACCTCAGCGGAAAGACGGCCTTGGTGACCGGCTCCACCCAAGGCATCGGGCTTGCGATCGCCACGGGACTGGCCACTGCGGGCGCACGAGTCGCGATCAACGGGCGCTCCGCGGCCTCGGTGCAGCGGGCGATCGACACCGTGACGGCGGCGACCGGTGGTGCCGACCTGGTCGCGATGCCTGCCGACGTCACCACCGACGACGGGGTGGCCGCGCTCCTGACCCAGCTTCCCGATCTCGACATCCTGGTCAACAATCTCGGGATCTTCGAAGCGGTGCCCGCCCTCGACATCGACGACGAAACCTGGCGGCGGTACTTCGACGTGAACGTGCTCACCGCGGCGCGGCTGACCCGCCACTATCTGCCGGGCATGATCGAGGCGTCGTGGGGCCGAATCCTCAACATCGCCAGCGACTCCGCGGTGGTGACGCCGGTGGAGATGATCCACTACGGCATGTCCAAGACCGCATTGTTGGCGGTGACCCGAGGCTTTGCCAAGGCTGCCTCGGGCTCGGGGGTGACGGTGAACTCGGTGATCGCCGGGCCGACGCATACCGAAGGCGTCGAGGACTTCGTCTACCAACTCGTCGACAAGCACCTGCCGTGGGATCAGGCCCAGCGGCAGTTCATGATCGAGCACCGGCCGCAGTCGCTGCTGCAGCGGCTGATCGAACCCGAGGAGATCGCGAACATGGTGGTGTACCTGAGTTCCGCGCTGGCGTCGGCCACCACCGGCGGCGCGCTGCGGGTCGATGGCGGCTACGTCGACGCGATCCTGCCGTGACGACCACCGCGCCGCGGACCTCGGCGGCCGCGATCGCCGGCCTGCTGATTCTCACCGGCGGCACCGGCCTGGTGGACGCGGTGTCCTATCTGGGGCTCGGTCATGTGTTCGTTGCGAACATGACCGGCAACGTGGTCTTCCTCGGTTTCGCGGCGAATCCGCACTCCGGGCTGTCGGCGGCCCTGGCGCTGATCGCGCTGGCCGCATTCCTGCTGGGGGCGTTGGCCGGCGGAGCGGTCGGTCACCGCCTGGCCGGATCGCGCGGCTGGCCGATGTCGGTATTGCTGGCCCAAGCCCTACTGTTGGGAGCCGTCGCGGTGGCCGGGGCGGTGTTCGGCATCGCGGCACTGGGCCGGCCGGCCGTGGTCGCGGCGCTGGCCTTCGCGTTCGGGCTGCAGAACAGCACCGCGCGCCGCCTGGCGGTCCCCGACCTGACCACCACCGTGTTGACGCTGACGGTCACCGGGCTGGCGGCCGACAGCCGGATCGCCGGCGGACCCGGCGCCAAGCCGGTGCGCCGGTTCGCCTCGATCGCCAGCATGCTGGCGGGCGCGGCCGCGGGCGCCTTGCTGGTCACGGTGTCCGTGCCGCTGACCATCGGGCTCGTCGCGGTGTGTGTCCTGACCGGCGCCGTGCTGCTGCACTCCGATCCGATAGCCGCCGAGCGCAGGTGATCAACCGGGACCGAACCGGGCGCCGCCGCCGGGCTCGTGGTACCAACCGCCGGCCGCCTGTGTTCCGCCGTCGACGTGCAGCGTTTGGCCGGTGATGTAGCGGGCCATGTCGGAGGCGAGAAACACAGCCGCGGCGGCGATCTCGTCGATATGACCGAGACGGCCCAGCGGAACGGCCTGGCCGAGCTCGGGACGAATACCGTTGGGCGACAGCGCCAGCAACCCCTCGGTGATCGTGATATCGGGCGCGATGGCATTGACCCGGATACCGTGGGGCGCCAGTTCGAAGGCGGCCGTCCTGGTGTAGTTGATCACCCCGGCTTTCGCCGCGGCGTATGCGGCATACCCCGGCGCGGCGCGCACGCCCTCGATCGACGTCAGCGAGATGACGCTGCCACCACGCCCGTCGTCGACCAGCTGCCGGGCGACCCGCTGGGTGCACAGCAGAACATGGCGAAGATTGGCCTGATACAAGGCATCCCAGCCGTTCTCGGTGGTCTCGAGTAGCGGTGAGGCGAACACCCCGCCGGCATTGTTGACCAGGATGTCCACCGGGCCGAGTTCGGCGCGGGTGCGGTCCAGCGCGGTATCGACCTGCCCGCCTTCGCGCACGTCGGCGACAATCCCCAGCACCCCGGTGGCGGCCGCGCAGGCCTGCGGATCACGTTCCCAGATCGCGACTTTCGCCCCGAACCGGGCCAGCCCCTCGGCGATGCCGCGGCCGATGCCTGCGCCGCCACCGGTCACGACGGCGACCCGATCGGTGAGCAGGATGTCCGACGGCGTGATGCCCACCGGACTAGCCGCTCCGCGTCAGGACGTCGTCGGCGAAGCGGGCGATGCCGTCGAGAGCCTCGCGGGTGCGCCGCCACGGCATCACGATCATCCGGTCGATGCCGGCCTCGGCGGCCCGCGTGACATCGTCGGGTGACTCGGCCGGTGCCGATGTGGTCACCTGCGGCCTGCCGTCGCGGCCGTGCTCGGCCCACAGCGCCGCCAGCGTCTGCAGCGAGGCGGGGATCTGGTCGAGGGTGTGGTTCATCGGAATCCACCCCGACCCGAACCGCGCCACCCGGCGCAGCGCGGGCAGGCCGTCGCCACCGACATGGATCGGCGGCCCCCCGGGCTGAACCGGTTTCGGCTCGAACGCCACGGCGTCGAAGTCGAAGAAACGGCCGTGATGGGCGACGGTCGGCTCGGTCCACAACGCGCGGCACACGGCCAGCGCCTCGTCGACGCGGGCACCGCGGGTGGCGAAGTCCAACCCGGCGGCATCCCACTCCTCGCGCAGCCAGCTCGCTCCGACGCCGAAATCGAAGCGGCCGGCCGACACGATGTCCAGCGTGGTGGCCGCGCGTGCGGTGACGAACGGGTGGCGCAACCCGATGTTGTAGACGTAGGTACCCAGCCGGATCGTGCGGGTCTGGCCGGCCAGGTACGACAGGTAGGCGATCGCGTCGTACATCGGCGTCTGCGGCGGGATCGGCGGATGGCTGTCACCGTGGTGCGGGCTGCCCGACATTGCGGCAGGCAGGACCAGGTGCTCGGGCAGCCAGACCGACTCATAGCCCAGCTCTTCGGCCCGCACCGTCAGGTCGCGCCACAGACCGGGGTGCACGCCACCGAGCGGAATCCCGAACTTCACAGCGCGATGTTACGCAGCGTTCGACCTTCTCGGAAGTATTGCTCTCGATTTGAGAGAGCGTGATTCTGCTGCCGCGTCCCAGTAGCGTTTCCAGGCATGACGGCGAGCAGGCTCAAGGTTCGCTACGCCACCGCACTCGTGCTGGCCCAGATCCTGGCCGCCGTCGAGTTGACCGCACTGGTGGTGCCGCTGCGCCACGACCTCGTCGACGCCGCCGACACGGTGTTCCAGACCGACACCCTGATCGCCTGCCTGGTGCTGTCGGCGCTGGGATTCGCCGCGTCGATCAGCTACGCGGTGCTGGTCGTCGATCGCAAACTGCGGTGGTTCACCGCCGGTGAGCCGCCGGATGCCGCCGACCGGTTGTTCGTACGCAGGTTCCTGCGCAATCAGTCCGCGATGCTCACGGCCATCTGGGCGGTCAGCGGCACGGTGCTCTTCGTCATCAACTCCGACGGCGGAGCGGTGGTGGCGTGGCTGATCGGGCTCGCCGTGGTGTTGGGTGTGACCACCTCGACCGGCGCGGCGCTGCTGTTCATCCAGCGCCGGATGCGCCCGATCACCGCCGCGGCAACCACCAACCTCACCGGCCGCGACACCGCGCCGGGCGTGCTGTCGCGACTGTTGCTGATGTGGCTGATGAGCAGTGCGCTGCCCACCATCGGCATCGCCGTGGTGGTGGTCATGCGCTCCAACGGCTGGATCATCGAGAAAACCGCCTCGGTCGAAGTCCCGGTGATCGTGCTGTCGGTGATCTCGGTGTTCGTCGGCCTGCGTGGGATGGCGATCGTCGCCCTGTCGATCTCCGATCCGGTGCACGACGTCGTCGCCGCCATGGCCAAGGTCGAGCGCGGTCAGATCGCCACCCGGGTGGACGTCTACGAGCGTTCCGAGATCGGGCGCCTGCAAAGCGGTTTCAACCGGATGGTGGCCGGGCTGGCCGAGCGCGACCGGCTGCGCGATCTGTTCGGCCGCCACGTCGGGACGGACGTGGCGTTGCGGGCGGTCAGCGATGCCGACGCGCTCACCGGTGAGGTCCGCGAGGCCGCCGTGCTGTTCGTCGACCTGATCGGCTCCACGCAGCTGGCCCAGACCCGCTCACCGGCCCAGGTGGCCGAGGTGCTCAACCACTTCTTCCAGATCGTCGTCGACGCTGTCGACGAACGGCACGGTCTGATCAACAAGTTTCAGGGCGACGCGGTGCTGGCCGTCTTCGGCGCGCCGCTTCCCAACGCGCAGGCCGCGGTGGACGCCCTGGCGACCGCCCGGGCCCTGACCCGCGCGTTGCGCAGGCTGCCGGTGGTGGACTTCGGTATCGGTGTGTCCGCCGGGCCGGTGTTCGCCGGCAACATCGGTGCCGAGCACCGCTACGAGTACACCGTGATCGGCGATGCCGTCAACGAGGCAGCGCGGCTGGCCGATCGCGCGAAAACGACTGTCGCACGGGCGCTGTGCTCGGATGTCGCGCTGCTGCGGGCCGATCCTGACGAACGCGCGCACTGGACCGAGTACGACTCGGAGGTGCTGCGCGGTCGGCTCGAACCGACCCGGATGTCGGCGCCCACCACCTGAATTCCGCGGTACCCCTTGTGCGCCCGCTGCGAATGGGTGGATGGTGGCTATATCGAGACAGCGCGCCCCGGCGCGAGGAGGCACGCCATGGCCGACAAGACGAACACTGCCCAGGCCGCCCGGTCGGTCCCCACTGCGGACAGCCCCGCAGCCGTCCGCAACGTCGTGCTCGTCGGCCCGTCCGGCGCGGGCAAGACCACACTCGTGGAGAGCCTCCTGGTGTCCGCCGGTGTGCTGTCCCGGCCGGGTTCGGTGCTCGACGGCACCACGGTGTGCGATTTCGACGAGGCCGCCATCCGCCAACAACGCTCGGTGGGTCTGGCGCTCGCGCCCATCCCGCACGACGGGGTCAAGGTCAACCTGATCGACACCCCCGGATACGCCGATTTCATCGGCGAATTGCGAGCCGGTCTGCGCGCTGCCGAATGCGCATTGTTCGCGATCGCCGCCAACGAGGACATCGACGAGGCGACCCGCGCGCTGTGGCACGAGTGCGACGAGGTGGGCATGCCCCGCGCGGTGGCGATCACCAAGCTCGACCACGCGCGAGCCAGCTACGGCGCCGCCCTGCGCGCGGCCCAGGAAGCCTTCGGGGACAAGGTGCTGCCGCTGTACCTGCCGACCGAGGCCGGACTGGTGGGGCTGCTGTCCGGCAAGCAGTACGACTATCGCGACGGCACCCGCACCGTCCATCCGCCCGACGACGGGTATGCCGAAGCGATCGCCGAGCATCGTGGCGCCCTGATCGAGGGCATCATCGAGGAATCCGAGGACGAATCGTTGATGGAGCGCTACCTGGGCGGCGAGGCGATCGACGAGGCCGCGTTGATCGCCGATCTGGAGAAAGCCGTCGCCCGTGCATCGTTCTTCCCGGTCATTCCGGTGTGCAGCGCCACCGGGGTGGGCACCTACGAGCTGCTGGAGGTCGCCACCCGCGGCTTCCCGTCGCCGCCCGAACACGTGCTGCCCGAGGTCTACAACCCGCACGGCGTGGCCCGCACCGGCCTGTCCTGCGACCCCGACGGACCTTTGCTCGCCGAGGTGGTCAAGACGACGTCGGATCCCTACGTCGGCAGGGTCAGCCTGGTCCGGGTGTTCTCCGGCACCATCAGGCCCGACACGACAGTGCATGTGTCGGGCCATTTTTCGGCCTTCTTCGAGGCGAACACGCACGCCGACCACGACGAGGACGAACGCGTGGGCGCCCTGTCGTTCCCGCTGGGCAAACAGCAACGCCCGGCGTCGGCGGTGGTCGCCGGCGACATCTGTGCGATCGGACGGCTGACCCGCGCCGAGACCGGAGACACGTTGTCAGACAAGGCCGATCCGCTGCTGCTCAAACCGTGGACGATGCCCGAGCCGCTACTGCCCGTGGCGATCGCGGCTCGCGCCAAGACCGACGAGGACAAGCTCTCGGCCGGCCTGCAACGGCTGGCCGCCGAAGACCCGACGCTGCGCATCGAGCAGAACCCGCAGACCCACCAGATCGTGTTGTGGTGCATGGGCGAAGCGCACTCCGGTGTGGTGCTCGACGCGCTGGCCAACCGGTACGGCGTCAACGTCGACACCGTCGACGTGCACATCCCGCTGCGCGAAACGTTCGGTGGATCGGCCACCGGGCACGGCCGCCACGTCAAGCAGTCCGGCGGACACGGCCAGTACGCGGTGTGCGACATCGAGGTGCAACCGCTGCCCGAAGGTGCCGGCTTCGAGTTCGTCGACAAGGTCGTGGGCGGTGCGGTACCCCGTCAGTTCATCCCGAGCGTCGAGAAGGGGGTGCGGGCCCAGATGGAGCGTGGCGTGCAGGCCGGCTATCCGGTCGTCGACATCCGGGTGACCCTCGTCGACGGCAAGGCACACAGTGTGGACTCCTCCGACATGGCCTTCCAGATGGCCGGCGCGCTGGCGTTGCGCGAGGCCGCCGCGAACACCCGGATCACGCTGCTCGAACCGGTCGACGAGGTCACCATCGAGGTGCCCGACGATCTCGTCGGCGCCGTGATGGGCGACCTGTCCAGCCGCCGGGGTCGGGTCCTGGGCACCGAACAGGCGCGCGCGAGCCACACCGTGATCCGAGCCGAGGTCCCCCAGGCGGAGCTGACCCGCTACGTCATCGACCTGCGCAGCCTCAGCCACGGCTCCGCGACGTTCCGCCGCTCATTCGCCCGTCATGAAGCGATGCCAGAAGCCGTCGCCGCGAAGGTCCTGGGCTGAGAGCCGGCGGCCACCCGGTAACGTCATTCTCCATGACTGCACCGCGCTCGCTTCGGGAGTTGTTCGACCAGCTCGGCCTGCGGGTTGTCGAGTCGACGGATGACACCGTGGTCATGGAGATGCCGGTGGACGAGCGCACCAGAAACACCGCAGGCGGCCTGCAGGGCGGGTTGATCGCCACGATGGCCGACGTCGCGGCGGGGCAACTGGCCTCGGCGGCAACCCCGTTCGGGTTCGGTATCGCGACCACCGATCTGTTCATCCGCTACCTGCGCCCGATCAAGGTGGGACCGGCCCGAGCCGTGGCCAAGATCCTGCGCACGGGCAAGCGCTCGGTGGTGGTGCAAGTCGACATCCACCGCGGCGAGGACAACGAACTCGCGGCCACCAGCACGATCAACTTCGCCGCAGTCTGACGACGTCGACTCTGCGGTGGGCGCATCGACTCTGCGCCGAGGGCGCCCGCGCGGGCCCAGAACACACCCGGTACGCAGACTCGATGAACCGGCACTGGCGCCAGGTGGTTATGTATGGTTGCATACATAGGCATGACGAGCCCGCGCGACCGGATGGTCGCCTCCGCCGCACTGCTGATTCGCGAACGCGGAGCGCAGTCGACGGCGATCGCCGACGTGCTGGCGCACAGTGGTGCACCGCGGGGCTCGGCGTATCACTACTTTCCCGGCGGCCGCACCCAACTGCTCTGTGAGGCGGTCGATTACGTCGCCGATTTCGTCGCGGCCCGGATGGCCAAAGCCACCAGCAGCACTGAATTGCTCGACTCACTGGTGCGCTTCTACCGCAAGAACTTGCTGGAGACCGACTATCGGGCGGGCTGCCCGGTGGTGGCGGTCGCGGTCGAATCGGGCGAGCCGGGCACCGACAACCCGGTGCTCGAACGGGCCGCCGCCACGTTCACCCGGTGGAACGGCCTGATCACCGAACGCCTGATGGCCGACGGCATCGCCGCCGGGCGCGCCGCGGAGCTGGCGGTGACGCTGACCGCCGGCCTCGAAGGCGCCATCGTGCTGGCCCGGGCGGCGCGCGACATCGCCCCCCTCGACATCGTCCATCGGCAACTGCGCGGCCTGCTGCAGGCCGAGTGAGGAAGGAAGTTCCGATGTCCGCTGACTGGCAACCGACGGCCTGCATCCTGTGCGAATGCAACTGCGGCATCGTGGTGCAGACCGACGTTGTGGACGGGATCCGCACCCTGGCCCGCATCCGCGGCGACAAGGACAACCCCGCTTCGCAGGGCTACACCTGCAACAAGGCGTTGCGCCTGGACCACTACCAGAACAACCGCGCCCGGCTCACCTCGCCGATGCGCCGCACTGCTGACGGCGACTACGAGGAAATCGACTGGGACACTGCGATCACCGAGATCGCGGCGGGCTTTCGGCGCATCGCCGACACCTACGGCGGGGAGAAGATCTTCTACTACGGCGGCGGCGGACAGGGAAACCACCTGGGCGGCGCCTACAGCAGCTCCTTCCTCAAGCTGCTCGGCTCCCGGTACCGGTCCAATGCGCTGGCGCAGGAGAAGACCGGTGAGAACTGGGTGGACATGCAGCTCTACGGCGGCCATACCCGGGGCGAGTTCGAGCACGCCGAGGTCTCGGTGTTCGTCGGCAAGAACCCGTGGATGTCGCAGAGCTTCCCGCGGGCGCGCACGGTGCTCAACGACATCGCCAAGGACCCGGCCCGCTCGATGGTGGTGATCGACCCGGTGGTCACCGACACCGCCAAGATGGCCGACTTCCATCTGCGGGTGCGGCCCGGCACCGACGCCTGGTGCCTGGCCGCGCTGGCCGCGGTGCTGGTGCAGGAGAACCTCTGTGACGAAGCCTTTCTCGCCGAGCACGTGCAGGGCGCCGACGACGTCCGCGCGGTGCTGGCGACGATCCCCGTCGGCGAATACGCCCAGCGCAGCGGGGTCGACGAGGAATTGGTACGCGCGGCCGCGCGCCGGATCGCCGCGGCCGATTCGGTGGCGGTCTTCGAGGACCTCGGCGTCCAGCAGGCACCCAACAGCACCCTGTGCTCCTACCTCAACAAACTGTTGTGGATCCTGACCGGCAGCTTCGCCAAACGCGGTGGGCAACACCTCCATTCGTCGTTCGCGCCGTTGTTCAGTCTCAGCGGGGTCGGGCGCAGCCCGGTGACCGGCGCACCGATCATCGCCGGCCTGATGCCGTCGAATGTGGTGCCGGAAGAGATCCTGACCGATCACCCCGACCGGTTCCGGGCCATGCTGGTCGAGAGCGCAAACCCGGCTCATTCGATCGCCGACTCGCAGAACTGCCACGCCGCCTTCGAATCGCTGGAACTGCTCGTGGTGATCGACGTCGCTATGACCGAGACCGCGCGGCTGGCCCACTACGTGCTGCCCGCGGCCAGCCAGTTCGAGAAGCCGGAAGCCACCTTCTTCAACTTCGAGTTCCCCCGCAACGAGTTTCACCTGCGCCACCGGTTGTTCGAACCCACACCGGGCACGCTGCCCGAACCCGAGATCTGGGCCCGACTGGTCCGTGCGCTCGGTGTGGTCAGCGACGACGACTTGCGCCCACTGCGCGAGGCGGCCGGCCAAGGGCTCGACGCCTACGCCCAGGCGTTCTTCACCGAACTGGCCGCCAACCCGGCGCTGGGCAAGGTGTTGCCGCACGTGCTCTACGAGACGCTGGGGCCCACTCTGCCCGAGGGCCTGGCCGGGGCGGCGGCCCTGTGGGGGCTGGCCCAGAAAGCCTTCGCCGCCTACCCGGACGCGGTACGCCGTGCGGGTCATGCCGACGGAAACGCGCTCTTCGAGGCCATCCTCACCAGTAGATCCGGGGTGACGTTCACCGAGCACGAATACGCCGACGACTGGGCACTGATGAACCCTCCCGACCGCAAGATCGCCCTGGTGATCCCCGAGATGCTCGACGACATCCGGGCCTTGGCCGACTCCCCGCCGGAGTTGACCACCACCGAGTTCCCGATCGTGCTGTCGGCCGGGGAGCGTCGGGCGTTCACCGCCAACGACATCCTGCGCGACCCGTCGTGGCGAAAGCGCGACGCCGACGGGGCGCTGCGGGTCAGCGCCGCCGACGCCGTCGCACTCGGCCTGGTCGACGGCGGCCGGGCCCGAATCACCACCGCCGCGGGCAGCGCCGAGGCCACGGTCGAGATCAGCGACACCATGCTGCCTGGACATGCCGCCCTGCCCAACGGCTTCGGCCTGGATTACGTCGACGCCGACGGCCGGCGCCGGGTTCCCGGCGTCGCACCGAACGCACTGACCTCCACCGACTGGCGCGACCCCTACGCCGGCACGCCGTGGCACAAGCACGTCCCCGCGCGCATCGAGGCGATACCGGCCGGCCTGGTCGCCGCCGGCTGAGCGCCCGGGCTTGCTCCCGCTGTAAATAAATCGCTTGATTTACTGCGCGCGGTCGACCGGTCCCGTTAGGTTGCAGGCATGGCGCTGCCGGTCGCCCGGCAGCCGTGCCGGCCGCCAGGACAGGAGCAATGACGATGCAGCACGACTTCGAGGAGATGAAGAAGGAAGTCGAGCCGTTCATTAGGTTCGAGAAGGATGTCGCGAACCGGATCGCCTACATCACCTTCGACCGGCCCGACGAGTTGAACTCGACCACCATGGGGATGCGGCAGAACTTCGCCGACATGATCCACAAGTGCAATGTCGACGACGACGTCAAGGTCGTGGTGATCCGGGGCGAGGGCAACGACTTCGGCAGCGGCGGTGACCTGCCCGAGCAGCGGGAGATGCTGGAGAATCCGGGAACTCCTCTGCTGCATGAGCTTTCGATCAACGACGACAGCGTGAAGTATCCGCCCGGTGATTCCTACCGCTACCTCTACACCCTGACCGACCACTACGCCAAAGCCCGGGCCGGCAACCGGCCACTTCAGGAGTGCAAGAAGGTCACGATCGTGGAGGCCAAAGGGTACTGCTACGGCTGGCACTTCTACCAGGCCGGCGACGCGGACCTCGTGGTGTCCTCCGACGACGCGCTGTTCGGCCACCCGGCGTTCCGGTATGTCGGCTGGGGCCCGCGGCTGTGGTGGTGGGCCGAGACCATGGGCCTGCGCAAGTTCTCCGAAATGCTCTTCACCGGAAGGCCGTTCACCGCAGCGGAGATGTACGACTGCGGCTTCATCAACAGTGTGGTTCCACGCGAACAACTCGAGGCCGAGACGCTCAAGTACGCGATGGCCTGCTCCAAGTCACGTCCCACCGACACCGTGGTGGTGCAGAAAAGCTTCCTCGAGCTCTACAAGCAGCACAAGGGTGAGTACTTCGGCAGCCTGCTGACCGGTGTGGTCGAAGGCATGCTGCCGATGATGACCAACGACCGGCCCAACTACCCCGACCTGACCGAGGGCACCTTCGAGAAGGGGCTGAACAACGTCGTCAAGGACAACGACCTGAACTTCCCGCCGGAGTGGCGACTCAGCCACTCCGGGCGTAGGAAGCCCTGACCCTGGCTCCCCGCGCCGGGACATCGGGGGCCTCCCACAATCCGACCAGTGCGTCGACCAGTTCGTCACCCACCACCGACCAGCTCGGACCGGCAGCCGGGCCGCCGGCACGCTCGCCTTCAATCTCGGCGCAGGTGTGCATCAACAGATTTCGCGCCATCGTCCAGCGGATCACCCGGACCCGCTTGGGGCGCTCAGGCAGGCAACGGTTGATCCCCCGCACCGTCTTGACCATGAGCTCGGACGTCATCGCCTCCGACCCGACCTGCTCCCGACAGGCGGGGTCGGCCATCACCTGAGCCGCGAAACGCGCGTACGTCGTGGGTGATCCGAGAGACTCCAGATGCTCGGTCAGCGGGTAGACCAGGATGCCGATCCAGTCCCGCAGCTGCGGAGCCGCGGGCAGGTCGGCGAGCCTGCGCCGCCGAATCTCGTCGATGGCGCCGTGGTGGCGAGACTCGATCGCGCGCAGCAGGTCGGCTCGCGACCCGAAGTGGTAGCAGGCTGCGGCGTTGTTGCCTTGGCCGGCCGCCTCGCTGATCTGGCGGTTCGACACCGCGTGCACGCCGTTCTCGGCAAAGAGTCGCTCTGCGGCCACCAACAGCGCAACCCGGGTGACCGACGACCGGTCCGTGCTCGGGTCCTTGGCGGGGCTCACCGCTGTCAGTGAACACAAGGCCCACACCTAAATCAAGCCCGGACCAGTGCTCCTCACACCTGCACGGGCACGCTGTTCCAGCCCCACTGGAAGCTCGACGGCGGTCGCGACGCCTGCTCGGCGACAACGTGGTAGGCCGGCACGCGGCGCAGCCATTCCTGCAGCATGACCGCGATCTCCAACCGGGCCAAGTGATAGCCCAGGCAGAAGTGCTGGCCGCGACCGAATGCCAACGACCGTGCGATGGGCCTGTCCCAGCGGAACGTCTCCGGCTCGGGGAACTCCCGCTCGTCGGCGTTGGCCGACGCCAGCAAGGTGATGATGCGCTGCCCGGGCCGGATCGTCGTGTGGTGGATAGTGAAGGGCCGCCGTAGGGTTCGAGCGAACCACTGGGCCGGCGCGCAATAGCGGATGATCTCCTCGCGGGCCACCGGCACGGTGGCCGCCGGATCGGCCCGCACCGCGGCCAGCTGGTCGGGATGGCGGCTGAGTTCCCACAGCCCATGGGCGACGATCTTCGGCACCGTCTCGGTCCCGCCGATGAACACCCCCAGCATCTGCACGGCGATCTCACTGTCGGACAGCCTCGACCCGTCCGGCAACTGGTAGGCCAGCAGCTTCTCCACGATCGGCGGCGGGTCGGCGACCGCACCGGCACGCACCCGCTCGACCACCGGGATCAGGTATTCCAGGTAGCCCGGCCTGGCGTTGGCCACCTCGACCCCGCTGCCCGGCTGCGCCAGGCTGCCCGCATTCACGGTGGCCAGCACGTCGGCAGCCAGATCAGCCGGCACGCCGACCAGTTCGCAGACGACCGTGGCCGCGACGATGCCTGCGTAATCCTGAGTCAGGTCGAAGGAGGCCCGGGGCAGAAGGTCGTCGAGACGCTCGTTGGCCAGCTCCCGGATCCGGTCCTGCCAACCGGCGGCCGACTTCGGCCGGAACTGCCCGGCGGTGCACCGCCGTACCTCGTCGTAGAGCGGAGCGTCGAAGTTGGCATGAAACGGCAAGGGGTGCAAGGGCGGGTCGGCGACCGGCCCGTCGTTGTGGCGGGCCAGCACCGCGGCGGCCGGCAGCGTCCCCTCGGAAGCCACGAACGTCCCGTCGTTGACCTCGAGCACCTGCCAGACATCGGCGAAACGGGATACCGCATACGTGTCGAGGGCGTCGATGTAATAGAGCGGGTGGTGATCGCGCAGCGTTCGGTAGTACGGCCGCGGATCTGTCATCACCGCCGGGTCGAAGGGGTGGTACGAGAAGGACTGTGCCACAGCCATTACCGAAGTGGAGACGGGGGCAGTGCTTGCAGAATCGAATCCTCCCAGCCGTCCCGTAACGCCGGTGCCACGCTCATCCAGGTGACGATCTCGGCCGGCGGACTGTCTTTCCACGACGGATAGTGGTTCTCGAAGCAGGCCCACCCGTCGTCGAGCGCCCAGTAGTGGATCACCTCGTTGAACCGGAACGTCGTGATGAACGATCCGAGCCAGCGTTTGCCGGTGCGCTCCGACCACGGGACGTACAGACGTTCCAACTCGCGGATGTAGTCGTCCTGGCGGCCCGGTTTGGTCTGCATGATCTCCTGGATCACCAGCCCGGCACCGAACTTCGCCTCCGTCAACTCGGCGAGTGTCCGATTGCTGCGGCCGGCGTACATGATCCGCCCCTCCCCCGACGCACCGACGCCGGCGAGGTAGTCCGCCCATTGCGCCGCGGCCGCTCGGTGGCTCCCGCCGGTGCTTTGCGCCCGGCCGATGCGGGCGTAGTCGGCGAACGTGTCGATCTCCCAGATGATCGTCACCTGCGGCCAGTGACCGTTGTACGGCGTGGTCTCCCAGATCGAGAACAGCCGCGCTCCCAGCTCTTCCATCATCGGGTGATAGACGGCGCTGAACGTCTCGGTGAAGCGGTCGCTACGCTCGCGGCCCAGCGCGACCGTCTCGTGCAGGTACAGCAGGGTATGGCTGTAGAACTTCTTCACCGGTCAGTCCTCGACCAGGTGCAGCGCGGCGGCGGGACACTGAATGACTGCCTGCTGCATCCGCGCCCGGTCCGACTCGGGCCGCTGATCGCCGTGAATGCGGACGCTGCCGTCATCGTCGACCGAGAAGACGTCCTCGGCGATGGTCTCGCAGATACCGTGCCCCGTGCACTTGCCCAGGTCCACTTCGATGCGCATGTACGAACCCGTCCTCACCGCACGAACGCCGGGATCCGCTTGATCCCGTGGACGAAACTACTGAGCAGATAGTCGGGCTCACCGAGTTCGACATCCACTCGGAACAACAACTCGCGGAACAGATTTCTCAACTCTGTGCGGGCGAGCTGGTTGCCGAGGCAGAAGTGCGGGCCACCGCCACCGAAGCCGAGGTGCGGGTTCGGCGAGCGCCCCAGGTCGAAGACCTCCGGCCGGTCGAAGGCGGATTCGTCCCGGTTGGCCGAGCAGTAGAACAACCCGAGCTTGTCACCGGCAGCCAGGCGCTGGCCCGCGAGGTCGGTGTCCTCGGTGACGATCCGGGCGAACTGCAGCACCGGCGTCGCCCAGCGGATGAACTCCTCGACCGCGGGCCCGATCCTGCTGTCGAAGTCGGCCATCAGCCAGGCCCGCTGCTCCGGATTGGCCGCCAAGGCGAGCATCGCGTGCGATGTCGTCTGCTTGGTGGTGTCGTTGCCGGCCGAGGCGAGCAGGATCAGGAACGCCCCGATTTCCTCGTCGGTGAGCCGGTGCCCGTCGACCTCGGCGTTGACGATGCTGGTCATCAGGTCGTCGCCCGGATGGCGGCGGCGGAACTTGGCCAACTCGATCCCGGTACCGGCCAACAGAAACATCTCGTTGACGGTGGCTTCGGCCCGCTCCTCGATGGTGGCGTACTCGTCGTCGCTCATCGAGAACAGCTTCTCGGCGGCCTTGGCCACGGCCTCCCGCTCGGAGTTCGGTACCCCGAGCATCTCCGAGATCGTCATCATCGGCAGCCGCGCCGAGCAGGCGGCCACGAAGTCAACCTCGCCGGCGCCGACGAGTTCGTCGACCACGGTGGCCGCATTCTTGCGGACCTGCTCGTCGATCTGGGCCACGTTGCGCGGGGTGAACGCCGAACTGATCAGCCGGCGGTACGTGGTGTGCTGCGGCGGATCCATCATCAAGAAGAATGTGGCGATGCGCTGGATCTCGGCGGGCATCGGGTCGAGCGCGATGCCCTGCGCCGAGCTGAACAGTTCTGGATGCAGGCTGACATGCACGATGTCCTCGCGGCGGGTCAACGCCCAGTAGCCGGGCTCCTCCAGCGGGAACAGCGAGGGAAACGGCTGGTGCCAGGTGAGGCCGTCGGTGGCCCGCAGCGCGGCGAAGGTCCGATCGCGGATGTCGAAGGGCTGGGCCCAGAATTGCCGCGACGTGATGTCGTGGGTGCTGTACGCACGCTGGTCCCCGGCCACGTGCCCAGCGTGACATTCTGCCCAGATTTTGTAAAGACAGTGTTTTCGGTCTCGGATGCGCCAACCGGCGTGACACGTCGGCGTCGACCTGTAATCCTGTACACGTGGGCCAGGCGCAGGCGGGAAGCACCGCGATACCCGAGGAGGACGAGTCCTCGTCGCGTCGTCGCATCCTCAACGCCACCGCCGAGGTGCTCGCCCGAAACGGCCAGACCAAACTCAGCCTCTCCGAGGTTGCCCTGCAAGCCGGCGTCTCGCGGCCCACCCTGTATCGCTGGTTCGCATCCAAGTCCGAACTGCTCGACGCGTTCGGCGCCTACGAACGAGAGCTGTTCGACACCGGCATCAGCCGCGCCACCGCCGGGCTGCGCGGCACCGACAAGCTGGACGCGGCACTGCAGTTCATCGTTGCCTACCAGCAGACCTATTCCGGGGTGCGGCTCATCGACATCGAACCCGAGGTGGTCATCGCCCAGCTGTCGCGGATCCTGCCGGTGATGCGCGCACGGCTGCAACGGCTGCTGACCGGGCCCAACGCCGAGATCAAGGCCGCCACCGCGATTCGGATCGCGGTTTCGCACTACGTCGTTCGCAGCGACGACGCCGCCCAGTTCCTGGCTCAGCTGCGCCACGCTGTCGGCATCAAGCAGTGACGGCACCCCTGGACATCGGGGTCTACGTCCCGCAGATGGGTTTGTCTTTCGGCGACGTGTTGCACCGCGCGAAACGCTGCGAGGAGCTCGGCATCGGCTCACTGTGGCTTTACGACCACATGTACGGCCCCGGACTCCCCGACATCGACTCGCTGGAGGCGTGGACACTGGCCACCGCGCTGCTGAGCCGGACCGAGCGGCTGCGCGTCGGACATCTGGTGCTGTGCAACCAATTCCGTCATCCAGCGGTGCTGGCCAAGATGGCCACCACGCTGGATCAGATCTCCGAGGGCCGTTTGCAGCTAGGCATCGGCAGCGGCTCCCTCGACGACGAACACCACCGGCTAGGACTGGACTGGGGCTCGTTCGCGCGGCGGTCCGATCGTCTGCGAGAGACCCTCGAGATTCTCACTCAGGCGTTCGCCGAACAGCGGATCGACTTCGCCGGAACGCATTACACGGTCCACGATATGCCGATCAGACCCGGGCCGATACAGCAGCCCCGCCCGCCCATCGTGGTCGGCGGGGCGGGCGAGAAGTACACCCTGCCGCTGGTGGCCCGCTACGCCGACGTCTGGAACGTCCCCACCTACGCACTGGGCGACATGGTGCGCAAGCTCGCCGTCCTGCGCAGCCTGTGTGACGAGATCGGGCGGGACCCGGCGACCATCGTGATGTCGGTGGAGGCCGTGCTGGCCATCGCCCCAGACCAGGCCGCCTTGGGCGATGTCCGGCGGACCGCCGAAAAACGCTTCGGCGCACCGGGCTTCGGCCTACAAGACGGCGGCCTGATCGGGACGTCACCAGCGATCGTCGACCGGCTCGGTCAGCTGCGCGAGATGGGTTTCGGTCAGGTGGTGCTGTTCACCCACGACCGGGCGTCGGACGCAACGCTGGAGTTGCTGGCCGGTGAGGTGCTGCCACAACTGTGAGTGTCAGTCGAAGGTGACGACGACCTTGTCGGCCGCCCCCGGTGTCGCGGCTGTGCGCAACGCTTCCTGGACCTCGTCGAAACCGAAGGTGTGGCTGACGATCACCGCGTACTTCTTCCAGTTGGCAACGAGATCCTTTGTCACCTCGAATATTTCGGTGGGATAGCCCATCGACCCGACGATGGTGATCTCGTTGGCCATGATGTTGAGGAAATCGACTGCGACCGGCTCCTTGTGCACCGCCACCACCCCGAATCGGGCACCGCGCTGGGCGGACGCCAGCGCTGTGTTGATCACCGACGGTGCCCCTGCGGCGTCGAGGTAGATGGTGGTCCCCGACTTCCCCGGCCATTGCGCCTCGCCCTTGCCGTGCAGTTCGACGAGACGCCGCGAGACGTCCTCGTCGGCGGCGTTGATCACCGCGTCGGCACCGACGGCGAGCGCTTTGTCCAACCGCGACTCGATCAGATCCACCACCGTCACGTGGCCGACCCCGAGTGACTTGTAGGCCATGGTGGCGCCGAGCCCGATCGGCCCGGCGCCGAATACCGCGACCCGGTCCGCGGGCGTCGGCGCGGTCTGGTTCACCCCGTGTCTGGCCACGGCCATCGGTTCGTTGAGGGCGGCGACCTCGTACGGGATCTCGGCAGGGATCACCTCCAAACTCCGGCCCCGCACGGCACTTTCCACCAGCAGATACTCGGCCAGCGCGCCGGTGGCACCGCCGTTGCCGATGATGCCGCTCGGCGCGCCGATCGGGTTGATCACCACGTGGTCGCCGACGTGGACGTCGGTGACATCGCGGCCGATCTCGACGACCTCGCCGGCGGGCTCGTGCCCGAGTGCCATCCGCCCCTGATGCGGCGGCAGCCCGCCCATCGAGATGTACAGCGCATCGGTGCCGCAGACGCCGCAGGCTTTGATCTTCACCAGGACATCGCCCGGACCGACCTCCGGATCGGGAACCTCGACGACCTCGGTGCTACCGGGCCCGGTCACCATGGTTGCTCTCACGGAGTCCTCACAGATCCACTCGCACAAAGCTTTTCGAATATTCGACGGTTGACACCCGTGGTGCCGCGCCCTACCGTGACCGCTATGGTAAGCCACGCGGCCGCCGGGTCGGCTCGGTTCGCCCGATGAGCCTCCCCCTGGACGGACGCCGCGTCGTGGTCACCGGCGCGGCCAGCGGGCTGGGTGCCGCAGCGGTCCGGGCGCTGACGGCCGCCGGCGCGCAGATCGTCGCGACCTACCACCAAACCATGCCGGCCGACCAGGCGCAGGCGACCTGGCTGCCCTGCGACGCCAGGGATCCCGCCGCGGTGGACGCGATGATCGACGCCGCGGTGGCCGCGATGGGCGGCCTCGATGTCTTGGTCAACGCGGCAGGCTCGTGGCAGCAGGGCGTCCCGGGCACCATCACCGCCGCCGACATCGACGCCGCGCTGAACACCAACGTCAAGACCACGATTCTGACCAACCAGGCGGCGTACGCGGCGATGCGCCGCACGGGTGGGCGCATCATCAATTTCGGCTCGGCAGAGGCGGTGATGGGTAGTCCGATCTCGGCGGTGTACGCCGCGGCCAAGGGGGCGGTCGCGGCCTGGACCCGCTCGGCCGCCAAAGCCTGGGCCGCCGACCGGGTCACGGTCAACGCGCTGGCTCCGGCGATGCAGACCCGGGGTGCCGACCGATTGCGTGAGTTCCTCGGCCCGGACGCGGCACCGTTCATCGACCAACAGATCAAGGCCACCATTCCGCTGGGTGGCGCGCTCGGCGATCCCGACCGAGACCTCGGGCCGGTCCTGGTCTTTCTGGCCGGCGAGGGTTCACACTTCATCACCGGCCAGCTGATCGCCGTCGACGGCGGGCTGATCATGCTCGGCGGCTAGCGATTTCGGCGCGGAAACAGTCGCTCAGCGAACGAAAGCGCGCCGAAATCGCGAATTATCGACGGGCGAACTCCGGCGCGTGCTCGGGACGAATACCCATGCCCACGAAGTACGCCGGGACGGCCGACAGCCAGGGCAGACGGTGGAGCACCGCGCCCATGAACGCCGGCGGCTCGGCGCTGCCCCCGGCCATGACCGGCGCCACCAGCATCCGGTGCATCACCCGCTGGATCGCCTGTGTCAACGCGGCGGGCGGTAACCGCCTGCGGCGCACCGCAGCGAGATCACCCGGTGTGACGGCACGTCGGCGCAGCGGCTCGGCCAGCAGTCCCGCCGCAGCGACCGCATCCTGGACCGCGACGTTGATGCCGACGCCGCCGACCGGGGACATGGCGTGCGCGGCGTCACCGATGCAGAGCAACCCGTCGACGTGCCAACGGTTCAGCCGGTTGAGACGCACGTCGAGGAACTTCACGTCGTCCCACGACGTCAGGCACGAGACGTCGGCCTCCGGCATCAGCTCGGCGAGTTCGGCTTTGAACGTGCCCAGACCTCGGGCCCGCAGCGCGGCATCGCTGCCCTTGGGAATCAGAAACGCGATCTGGAAGTACCCCTCGCGCGGAATCATGATCAACATGCGGCCGGGATTGAACCGCGGAATCAGGGTGTATTGACCCACCTGTTCTCGCGGCAGCCGGAACCACCAGACATCGAACGGCACGGCGAATTCGCGCGCGGCCAATCCGGCGCTGTGCCGCAGGATCGATCCCCGTCCGTCACAGGCCACCGTCAGGTCCGCCCGCAGCTCGCCTTCCCCGTCCGGCGAGGTGTACCGCACGCCGGTGACCCGGCCGCCGTCGCGCAGCAAGCCGGTCACCTCATGGCACAGCCGCAGCGTGTAGGTGGGCTCGGCCTGGCCGGCATCGGCAAGCAGATTCAGCAGATCCCACTGCGGCACCATCGCAACATAGGGGTGCGGGGTGCGCAGCCGGCGGAAATCCACCATCGTCACCTGCCGGCCGCCGATGGGGAATTCCGCGTGATCAACCTTGCTGTGCGGTATCGCGTCGAACCGCCGGCCCAGACCCAACTCGTCAAGCAGCTGCAGAGTGCTGGGATGCACTGTGTCGCCGCGGAAGTCGCGCAGGAAGTCGGCGTGCTTCTCCAGCACGGTGACCTCGATGCCCGCCCTGGCCAACAGCAACCCGAGCACCATGCCGGCGGGGCCGCCGCCGACGATCGCACATGTGGTGGAGTCGGTCATGGCCTCACCGTAGTCCGCCGGGTATCCCTAGACCTGTATTCGGGATCCGATCAGCACGGTCTGGTCGCCGGGCAGTCCGAAATAGCCCACCGAATCGGCCGCCATGAACGAGGTCGCGATGAAGATCCGCTTGCGCCACGGAGCCATCGTGGGCTGATCGCCAGGCACCAGTTCGATCTTGGACAGGAAGTATGAAGCACCCTCGCAGTCGATCGGGCCGCCGATCAGCGCCGGGTCCACCATCCGCAGCGCCGCGGGGACGTCGGGGCGCTCCATGTAGCCGAACTGGGCGGCCACGTAGTAGATGCCGTCGTCGGGATCACCGAGGTCGTCGACGGTGATGCGGTCCTCGTCAGCGACCCGGGGCAGCGGGGGCACCACGATCGACAGGATGATCACCCGTTCGTGGACCACATGATTGTGGAGGACGTTGGCGCGCATCGAGAGCGGCGCAGTCTCGCTCTCGCGGTTGAGGAACACCGCAGTGCCCGGAACCCGGGGGAACGGCGGGATGTGGTTGGCGACCTCGTCGATGAACGGGTGCAGCGGTCCCTCGGCCCGCTCCCGTGCACTGGAGACGACCGCACTGCCGCGCTGCCAGGTGATCAACACCGTGAACGTCACCACCCCGATCAGCAGCGGCAGCCACGCGCCGTGCACGAGCTTGGTCAGGTTCGCCGCCAGGAACATGAGATCGACCACCAGCAGAGCGCCGCCGCCGACAATCACCATCCACAGCGGCCACCGCCAGCGGGTGTGCGCGATGTAGAGAAACAGCAGGGTGGTGATGGTGATCGTGCCGGTGACCGCCATTCCGTAGGCGTAGCCCAGGGCCGCCGAACTGCGGAACGCGAACACCAGGATCAGCACCGCCACCATCAGCATGCCGTTGATCCACGGCACGTAGATCTGGCCGATCGACGACGCCGAGGTGTGTGCAATCCGCAGCCTCGGCAGGTACCCGAGCTGGGCGGCCTGCGAGGCCACCGAGTACGCGCCCGTGATCACCGCCTGGGAGGCGATCACGGTGGCCGCGGTGGCCAGAATCATCATCGGCAACTCCCAGCCGGCCGGCACCAGAAGGAAGAACGGGGCGTTGACCACGCTCTGGTTGCCGAGCAGCAGCGCGCCCTGGCCGAGGTAGTTGAGCACCAGCGCCGGCAGCACCAGGCCGAGCCACCCCCAGGTGATGGCCTTGCGGCCGAAGTGCCCCATGTCGGCATAGAGCGCCTCGGCACCGGTGACCGCCAGGACGACGGCGGCGAGCGCGAAGAAGGCGATATGGAAGTGGCCGACCATGAACTCGAGCGCATAGGTCGGCGACAGCGCTTTCAGAATCTGCGGGTGGCCGAGGATGCCGCGCACCCCGCACGCGCCGATCACCAGGAACCAGACGATCATCACCGGCCCGAAGAACCGCCCGACCACCGCGGTGCCGTGTCGTTGTACCGCGAACAGCCCCACGATGATCAGCGCGGTGATCGGTACCACCAGCTCCGAGAGCGACGGGTCGACGACCTTGAGGCCTTCCACCGCCGACAGCACCGATATCGCCGGCGTGATCATGCTGTCACCGAAAAACAGTGCCGCACCGAGGATTCCGAGGGCGGACAGGGCGCTGATGATCCGCGGACTGGACCGCCGGCCCAGCCTGCGCACCAGCGTGATGAGCGCCATGACACCGCCCTCACCCTCGTTGTCGGCCCGCATGACCAGGGTGACGTAGGTGAGGGTGACGATGATCATCACCGACCAGAAGATCAACGACACCACGCCGTACACGTTGGCCGGGGTGATCGGCACCGGGTGCGGATCACCGGGATTGAACAGCGTCTGCACGGTGTAGATCGGGCTGGTACCGATATCGCCGAACACCACGCCGAGCGCCCCGATGACGATGCCGGTTCGGGCCTTGCCCGCCACCGCGTGAACCGGAACCGCGAAGTCTGTGCTCACAGGTCAGTCCTCTTGATCGGTCCGCCTGGCGTCGATCCCCGGCGACGTGCAGTGAATGGTAGCTGTCAGATCCCTGTGTGCACGTACGGTGGAGCCGATGTGTATCGCCTTCGTCACGGCCGCGACATTGCAGATTCCGGTCGATTCAGGTGACCACACCGCTTAGATTTCTCGTCGAACCACCAGACGAAGGGAACCGCCTGTGCGGACGTTGACATTGGGCGTTGCGCTCGCCGCCGCCGCGGTGACGCTGGCTCCGCCGGCTTCCGCTGAGCTGTGGCCGGGCAACTACAACTTCATCATCCCGGACCGGCGTGACTTCCATACCTGGGCGTGGGCGGCCAACCCCTGCCCGCAGCAGATCGTGTTCTCGCCGACGTGCGTGCGGATCTCGGCCAACCCCATGCCGATCGCCAAGGCCTATGCCTGGTACGGCATCGCCACCCTGGAGAACGGCCAGTACACGATGACCGTCGACGTTCCGGACGGGCTGCGGTGCGGCGACATCTACTACGGACCGGTGATCCCCACCCACGACGTCTACACCTGGGATGCCACCACCCTGTCGGGAACGCTGCAGTCCTCGTTCGACGCCGGCTGTGACGGGGCGCCGGGCGGCACCTTCACCTATCCGTTCTGGCTGACCCGGCTCTAGCCGGTGATGAGTGCCCCGTACTGGGACACCAACTCGGCTGTGCGCCAGTAGATCAGCGCCACGAACACCACCAGCACGACCGCGCACACGCCGGCTTGGACCAGGTTGCGGTGGCGTTCACGCGGCGTATTGACGAACAGCGCGGCGATCAATGCCCCGGTGACCAGGCCGCCGATATGACCCTGCCAGCTGATCCCGGGCACCGTGAACGTCAGGATCAGGTTGGCGGCGATGATCGCGACCAGCCAGCGCATGTCGAGTCGCAGGTGCTTGGCGAGGACCAGCGTGGCCCCGAACAGCCCGAAGATCGCCCCTGAAGCACCTGCCGTAGCGGATCCGAACGGTGCCAGCCAGTACACCAGCACCGAGCCGCCGAGCGCGCTGAGCCCGTAGAGCGCGCCGAACCGCAGCCGGGCAAGCCAGGCCTCCAGCGGCGGCCCGAGCACGTACAGCGCCCACATGTTGAACAGGATGTGCAGGACGTCGTTGTGCAGGAACGCCGACGTCACCAGGCGGTAGTACTCGCCGCCGGCGACGGCGGGCGCCCACAGCACGAGTTCGCGCTGCAAATCCCTCGACACCATCGTCAGCACGAACATCACCACATTGACGGCGATCAGCCCATAGGTGATCACGGGTTGACCGGAGCGCGCGATACCCCCCGCAGCGGTGCGGATCGGGCGCACGCTGCGGGCACCGGTGGCCACACAGTCCACGCACTGGTGGCCGACCGACGCGCTGCGCATGCAGTCCGGACAGATGGGTCGCTGACAGCGCGCACACGACACGTAGGTCGGGCGGTCGGGATGCCGGTAACAGGTCGGTGTGCCCGCGGGGGTTTGCGGTGTGTAGGGGATGCTCATAGTCCTGCCACCGAAGATACTGTGCCGCGCGCGCGGCACGGCACTCAGCGCACGCCGCGCAGTACTTTGCCCGGGCGGGCTCCCGTGTCGGCGCCGTGGCGGCGGGTGACCACGCCGCTGACGACGGTGGCCTCGTAGCCGCTGGCGCCCTGCATCAGCCGGTTCCCGCCGGCCGGCAGGTCATAGGCCATCCGGGGCACACCCAGGGTCAGCGCATCCAGGTCGATCACGTTGACGTCGGCCTTCTTGCCAACGCTCAGCACTCCCCGGTCGGTCAGGCCGAAGAGGGTTGCGGTGTCGAGGGTCTGCTTACGCACCACGTACTCGATCGGGAACTTCGGTCCGCGTCTGCGGTCGCGGGCCCAGTGGGTGAGCATGAACGTCGGATACGACGCGTCACAGATCAACCCGCAGTGCGCGCCGCCGTCGGAGAGCCCGGACACCGCGGCGCGGTGGGTCATCATCTCGTAGATCGCCTCGTGATTGCCCTCGACGTAGTTGAAGAACGGCATCATCAGCATCGCGGTGCCGTCGGACTCCAGCATCAGGTCGTACATCGTGGCCAACGGGTCCTCACCCCGGGCCCGGGCGATCGCGCCGACGGTCCGATCCGGGGTCGGCTCGTAGTCCGGCGGGTCGCCGATCGCGTAGATGCTGTCCGCGCTGTGCTGGATCATCGCGTAGAGGGCGTCGAACAACGGAATCGGTTGCGGCGGCAGATCGACATCGGCCAGGATCGCGGCCCGCACGGCCGGATCGGCAAGCCGGGCACGCAGATCCGCGGGGCTCAGCTCGGCCTTCAACGTCCGGAACGTCGGCCGGTGGGTGAAGGCGTGGTAGCCCTCGAAACCGAACAGCATGCCGAACGGGCGGGCGGCGAATTGCGGGTGCACCCGGATTCCGTCGTCGAGTGCCTGCCCCGCGATGTCGAGCTGCTTTTTCCACAGGTCGGGCGCGGACTGCGTCTGCACCATCGCGAACGACAGCGGCCGGTCGATCTCGGCCGCGAGCCGGACCATCCAGTCCAGCTCCCGCAGCGGACCGTCGAGGCTCTCCCCCGCCGTTCCCGCCGGCGCGACCTCGAATACCGCTTGCCCGCCCGCGGCCATCGCCCGGCCGAGCGCGAACAGCTCGTCCTCGGCGGCGTAGGTGCCGGGCACCGGCTCACCGTCGATGGCCCGGTGGGCTTCGGTCCGCGAAGTCGAGAATCCCAGCGCCCCGGCCTCGACGGCTTCCTGGACGATGCGGGCCATCGCGGCGATATCGTCCTCGGTGGCGGCCTCGTTGCGGGCGCCGCGATCGCCCATGGCGTAGCCGCGGACCGCTCCGTGCGCGATCTGGGTTCCGAAATCGACTGCCAGCGACTGCTTTTCGATGGCGTCGAGGTACTGCGGGAAGCTTTCCCAGCCCCAGGTGATGCCCTCGGTCAGTGCCGTGCCCGGGATGTCCTCGACCCCTTCCATCAGCTCGATCAGCCACTGCTCGCGGCCCGGTTGCACTGGGGCGAAACCCACGCCACAGTTGCCGCTGACCACGGTGGTCACGCCGTGCATGCTGCTGGGCTCGAGCAGTCCGTCCCAGCTGATCTGTCCGTCGTAGTGGGTATGGATGTCCACGAACCCAGGGGTGACGATCTTGCCGGTGGCGTCGATGCTCTCGGCGGACTCGCCCTGCAACCCGGCGTCGTCACCGTCGCGGCGGCGGACCTCGACGACCCGGCCGTCCTTGATGCCGATGTCGGCGCGGAACGGCTTGTCCCCGGTGCCGTCCACGACAGTGCCGCCAGTGATCGTCAGGTCATACATCTGTGCCTCCTCGACGGTGCGCCGACAGCCAGAGTAATGCGGGTCACAGACAATGGGTAGACACAATTCCAAAACTGTCATCACAGCCCGTTGGCCATACCGGCCTACGGATTCAATTGTTATTGACGTAAATATTTGCCAGAACTCTTCCTCGGTGCCGCTTTCTCAGGCCTTTCACATGATGTTTGACGTGCGGATATAGGTATCCGAAACAATTTCTGGCCGCGCAACGAAATCCGTAGTACATTTCCACCAGGTTGAGTTCACAGCCGCCCGGAGATGCCAATGCGGCGAGGGTCTGAAGAACTCTCGCAGCGAAGTCTCGATTCGGGACTCGTCCCGGCCATCCCGGCAGCATTGCGAAACGAAAAACGCATGAAGTTGGAGGCGTGATGTCTGTAGCCACCACCGCGGCACCCCTGTCCATCACCCGCGTGGACCGCGAACCCGCCGATCGCGGGCTGTTCCGGGCCAGGGAGCTCAGCGCAACCACCGTTCTGGTCGCCGCCGTCGGCGAGATCGACGCAGCGAATTCCTCCGAGCTGCTGAGCTATCTCGACAAGCTGCTGCCCGGATACGACCAGCTGGTGCTGGATCTGTCGCGGCTGAGTTTCTTCGGCACCGACGGTGTCTCGACCCTGCACTCGCTCGACGTGCGCTGCGCACGACGCGGCGTCGACTGGGTGCTGGTCCCCGGCCCCGAGGTTGCCCGGGTCCTGCGCGTCTGTGACCCCGAGCAGCAGCTGAACACCGCCGGCAACATCGTCTCGGCCGTGGCCGCCTTGGCCCGGGGCCCGCACACCCACCTGCAGCTGGCCCCGCTGCCGAAATAAGTAACCGCACGCCCGCTTCCTAGACTGGTCGCAGTCAGTTCGAGCGGAAGCGGGCAGCCATGGCGACATACGGTCGCAATCTCAACGACCTCGTGACGCGGTTCTGGACCGTCGCCGCGCCACTGTACGACCAACCAGCTCTGCAACAGTGGGTGTACCGCCCGGCCCAGGACGAGGTGATCGACGAGCTGCGCGCCCACGGTGCCCGCAAGATCGCCGATATCGCCTGTGGCACAGGGATTCTCGCAGCACGCATTGCCGACGAACTGGAGCCCGAGGAGATCTACGGCGTCGACATGTCCGACGGCATGCTGCGCCAGGCCCGAGCGCGCTCGCCGCGGGTGGACTGGCGCAAGGGGCCCGCCGAACAGTTGCCCTTCGACGACGAGTCGCTGGACGCCGTCGTCTCGACATCGGCATTCCACTTCTTCGACCAGCCCGCGGCCATGCGCGAGTTCCACCGGGTGCTGCGCCGCGGCGGGCTGGCCGCCGTCGCGACCATCAGCCCTCCCCAGCTCCCGCTGCTGAGCCGGCTGACCAGTTCGCCGTCCAGCGCCGCGCACAACCCCTCGGCGCAGGAGATGCGCACCCTGTTCACCGATGCCGGGTTCGCCATCACCGACCAGCACCGCGTCCACCGGCCACTGTGGACCCGTGGGGTGTGGGACCTGATCACCGTCGGCGAGAAGGGCTGACGTTTGCTGTGAATCGGCCGTCGATACGCTGAGCCGATGGCCGTCGAACTGCTCGCCTCCAGTGTGGAAATCGGACTGGTCACCACGAACCTGGACCCGATGGTCGAGTTCTACGGGAACTTCCTCGGCCTGCCGTTCCAGCTCGACCTCGATTTCCCGGGCGGCACCATGAAGCGCTACCTGATCGGCGACAACACCCTCAAGCTGGTCACCTACGACCAGCCGCCGCCCGCCGAGGTGACCCCCGGCGGCGGCCGTGCTCAAACCGGCGTGCGGTACCTGTCGCTGGTCGTCAAGAACGTGTCCGAGGCCGCCGAACAGGTCCGCGCCGCAGGGTACGAGATCGTCGAACCGCTGACCGAGTTCACCGCCCTGCCCGGCATCGGCTGGCTGTTCGTCGCCGACCCGGACGGCAACTGGGTGGAACTCGCCGGGCCGATCTGACCCGCGCACCGTCTATCCTTCCGACGTCAGCCCCACCGAGCGCAGAGGAACACCATGGCCATCGATCTGCTCGCGACGAACATCGAAGTCGGTTTGGTCACCACCAACCTCGAGGCGATGGTCGAGTTCTACGAGAACTTCCTTGGCCTGCCCCACCAGGGCGACCTGGACTTCCCCGGCGGCACCATGAAGCGCTATGCCATCGGCAACAACGTGCTCAAGCTGGTCACCCTCGACGAGCCGCCGGCCGCACCGGCAACGCCGGGCGGCGGTCCCGCCGCCGCCGGTATCCGGTACTACACCGTCGTCGTGGCGAGCACCACCAAGGCCGCCGAGCAGGTCAAGGCCGCCGGATACGAGATCGTCCAGGAACTGGCCGAGTTCGCCCCGGTCCCCGGCATGGGGTGGATGTTCGTCGCGGACCCGGACGGAAACTGGGTCGAGCTCGTCGGCCCGCTCTGATCCCGGCGACCCGTACCCTGGGGGCGTGCCCGACCTGCATCCCGACCTCTCGGCGCTGGCCCCCCTGCTGGGCACCTGGACCGGCGCCGGCGCCGGCGAGTACCCGACGAT
Source organism: Mycobacterium sp. shizuoka-1 (assembly GCF_002723835.1). GTDB lineage: Bacteria > Actinomycetota > Actinomycetes > Mycobacteriales > Mycobacteriaceae > Mycobacterium. The sequence goes on from NZ_BEWG01000013.1 coordinate 77,051, forward strand.
CGATCCGTTCGGCTATCGCGAGGAGATCGCGATCGGCCACGTCGGCAAGCCGTTCCTGACCTACACGCAGCGGACCCGCGCCACCGACGACGGGCGGCCCCTGCACGCCGAAACCGGCTACCTCCGGCTGCCGACTCCCGGCCGCATCGAACTTGTCGTTGTGCACCCCACCGGTGTCACCGAGATCGATGAAGGCTCGCTGACCGTCGACCGCGATGGCCTGGCCATCGACGTGGACTCAACCTGCGTCGGGCTGACTGGGTCGGCGAAAAGCGTTACCGCCGTGAGTCGTTCCTTCCTCCTTCGGGGCGACACCCTGACCTACAGCCTGCGAATGGCCGCGGTCGGTGTGCCACTTACCCACCATCTGGCCGCGACCCTGCACAGGCAGCTGGGGTGAGCGACTCCCCCGACGGCCGTATCCGCGTTCCGGCCGACCTGGACGCCGTCACCGACATCGGCGCCGAGGACCACAGCTCCGTGTCCGCTGCGGCCGTCGACCGGATCTGGCAGGCGGTGCGGCACTGGTACGCCGCGGGCATGCACCCGGCGATCCAGCTGTGCCTGCGGCACAACGGCACCGTGGTGCTCAATCGGGCGATCGGACACGGTTGGGGTAACGGTCCCGCCGACCCCCCGGATGCCGAGCAGGTGCCGGTCACCGTCGGGACACCCTTCTGCGTGTACTCAGCCGCCAAGGCCATCAGCACCACGGTGGTGCACATGCTGGTCGAGCAGGGCCACTTCTCGCTCGACGACCGGGTGTGCGACTACCTGCCGAACTACACCGGCCACGGCAAGGACCGCACCACCATCCGCCACGTGGTCACCCACAGCGCGGGAGTGCCGTTCGCGACCGGTCCACGCCCGAACCTCAAGCGGATGAACGAAAGCGATTACGCCCGGACCAAACTCGGCGAGCTCAAACCCATCCACCGGCCCGGGCTGATGCACATCTACCACGGTCTGACGTGGGGGCCGCTGGTCCGCGAGATCGTCTCGGCCGCGACCGGGCGCAGCATTCGCGACATCCTGGCGCAGCAGATCCTCGACCCGCTGGGCTTTCGCTGGACCAATTACGGTGTCGCCGAACAGGATGTTCCCCTGGTCGCGCCGAGCCATGTGACCGGCAGGCCGCTGCCCGCCCCGCTGGCGGCGGCATTTCGCACTGCCGTCGGCGGCACGCCACAGCAGATCATCCCGTTCTCGAACACCCCGCTGTTCCTCACCGGGGTCATCCCGTCGTCGAGCACCGTCTCCACGGCCGACGAACTGTCCCGGTTCGCCGAGATACTTTGTCGCGGGGGCGAGCTCGACGGTGTGCGGATCATGCGGGAGGAGACGCTGCGGGCCGCGGCGGCCCCGGCCCGGCGGCTGCGCCCCGACATCGCGACCGGCTTGGCACCCATCCGCTGGGGTACCGGCTACATGCTGGGCTCGGTCCGGTTCGGGCCGTTCGGCCGCAATGCACCCGCCGCGTTCGGTCACACCGGCCTGACCAACGTCGCGGTCTGGGCCGATCCCGAACGCCACCTGTCGGTCGGGCTGATCAGCAGCGGCAAGCCCGGCCGGCACCGCGAAGCCGGGCGCTACACCGCACTGCTCGACCGCATCAACGCCGAGATCCCGCGCACCGGCGGGTGAATTGTGCCCGTCCGGTGCGGCGGATAACGTACCGGTCATGGGTGACTCGCTGCTGCAGCAGCAGCTCGACGAAGTGCGCGCCCTGCTACAGCGGGCCCGGGAACTGTTCGGCACCAATCCCGTTGCACCACCGGAGATCATCGCTCCGGATGCGCAGACACCGCGCGAGCCGTAGGCGGCGCAGAACTACGCAGCTGCTCAGCCGTCGGGCCGCAGCCGATGGCGGGCCAGTGCCTCACTGGCGAGTGCGAGTTCGCGGTGGCCGGCCACGTCATCGGAGGGCGTCTGGCCCGCAGCCACGATCTCGGCCCGAATCTGCATCAGCGCCTTCAGATACGACACGTCAGCGGTCAGCAGGATCGCCTGGGCCAGCGTGTGCGCGTCGGCATCCATGGCCGGCTCGGCCAGCGCCACACTGTGCAGATAGCCGCCCCGGCACGACCGGAACAGGATGTGCCCGCTGGGATGAACGGCGTCGAACTCGGGATCCGGTGCGGTCACGGACCGTCCTCGGTGACCCGGCCGAACTCGGCCGCGGCGACGCTGTCCTGGTGCTCCCACACCTGAGCGGCGTGGTGCAGGTTGGTCGCGAGCTCCGCGTGCGCGGCGGCCTGCTGTTCGTAACAAGCCCGGCGCTGGTCGAGCAGTTCCCGACCGGCGTCGCGCAGCTCGGCGAAGATCGGCCCGAGCGACTCGAGACTGGCCAGGATGTCCGCGTGCCGCGCCGGCGCAGCGCCGAGCTGCTCGGCGGTGTCCTGATGCAGGCGGGCCGCCCTGCGCAGTTCGTCGGGCACCACATGGATGCGCTCGGCCATCTCACTCTCCTATCGGCGGGCCGGCCGTGACGGCCGGCCGGGTGGGCGTCGGCTGGTCGGTACGGGTGGTCGAGATGCCGGCGCCCGGTTCCGGCGGATGCTCCCACCCTAGGAAGCTCGGGCCGCTGACGCTGGCAATGGGTTGGATCTGGTTGTTGAACACGGCCTTGCCGTTGCCCAGGGCGACCGCGTGCCGGTCGGTCAGCATGCCGATGTCACCGGGGATCACCTGCGCGGGATCGACCGGATGCGGCACCGGCGTGCCCGGCGCCGGGATCGCGATGCCCTGCTGCCGGAACGCCTCGGCGATCGGCGTGCCCGCCACCGCAGCGGTGATCGCGGCGGCCAGCTGCGGGCTGGGCGCGGTCACGGTTTCACCGTTGGGCAGACGCACCGACGTCTCGCCGTCCGGCGCCGGGCCGGCGGGCTCGTCCCCCATGCCGGCGTCCTTGTCCGCGGCCGACAGGTCCTCGCCCTCCGCGTCGGTTTCGCCGGGTTCGCCGGGTTCGTGCAGGGGTTCGTCCAGCAGCGGATCGCCGAGCAGGCTGTCCTCGCCGGTCAGCCGCGGCGGCGGCGGACTGGCGAGCCCGGCAAGTCCGGACGGCAGCGGCAGCGCCGCGGGCGGGCCGGCACCACCGAGAGCGGGCATCCCGGCCACCGGCGGCGCCATCGGTGCCGCCACTGGTTGAGCGGGCGCGCTCGGCTCGGATGCGGGTGCGAGATCGTCCGCGAGCAGCGGGTCGACGAGGAGATCGGCCGGGATGTCGGCGGCCGGGGCCGGCTGCACGACCCCAGCCGGGGCCGGCGGCTTGGATTCCGCACCGCGGTCCCCTGCGATATCCGGGTTCTCCGCGGTGGCACCGGCGTACAGCGACGCCAGCGCCGCGGCCAGCGCGGCTTGGGAGGTGTCGTCCAGGCCCGCGGTTTCCACCACCGTCTTGATGTCGCGCAGCTTGCCGATCAGATAGCGCTGGAAGGCGCGGGCGCCCGTAGGGGTGTCGAGATCGGTACGGGTGGCGACGGCGGTCTCGATGTCGGCCTGCAGGGCGTCGAGTGCCGCCCGGCCCGCGCCATGACTGGTGTGTGCGTTGAGCACCGCGGCGATGACCTGGAGGTCCAGCTGTGCACTGGTCGAATGCTGCTGCGCCAGTGATGTTTCGGCGGATCGGATGGCCTGGGCGGCGCGGCCCTCCCCCATCACCGGAGGCTGTGCGGCGGGCGAGACTCGATCGAACACGGCGCGGTGCTGAGCGCGAATTGCGGCCACCACATTGTCGATTGCGCTCGGCGACACCACGCTGACCGGGTTGGTGACCACGGCCAGGTCGGCACCGGACAAGCCCATCATCCACGCCCGGTCGTCTCCGGTGACGGCCCCGACGCGCGCTATGACGTCGAGCAGTTCTTGGTAGCTCGCCACCGCTGGCCTCTCATGCCCGCGACTGTATCCAGCGGCCAAACGGCCGACAATTCACCCGGTCACCGCGCTGGGGACGACACCCGGTATCGGTCGAGAAGGTGCTGGAGCACAACGGCTTTGGCTGCAGAATCGGCGCGCGCGGCGGTCAAGATATCGCTGACCTCGCGTTGTTTGGCAAGCAGAAAGCGTGCCAGTTCACGCCCTTCGGGCGGAGCGAGCTCGGCGCGCTGAGCCACGGCCGCTTCGATCTCGGCGTTGACGGCGTCGAGCCTGCGGATGGCCTCGGTGGCGGCGGCATGGGCACTGGAGACCACATCGGCCAGCTGGGCGTCCGCCTCGGCGAGCTCGCGATCGCGGGCGGCGAGCCACGACCGGGCCGATTCGAGGGCGTCGGCCGACGCTCCGGCGTGCTCTGCCATGCGTCGACGGTACTCAGCGAGATTTCGCCGAACAACTCACTGCGCCGCGACCGGCCGCCGGATCACGCCGGCGGACCCGAGCCGGCTGATCTGCACGGTGGCGCCGGCATGGGGTGCCTCGACCACCAGGCCGTTGCCGATTGCCATCTGCACATGTCCGGCGTGCGGGAAAACCAGGTCACCGGGCCGGACCTGGGACCGGGCCACCGGCACCCCGTCGTTGATCTGGTCGTAGGTGGTGCGATCCAGCCGCACCCCGGCCTGGGCATAGGCCCACTTCACCAGCCCCGAGCAGTCGAACCGGTCCGGCCCGGTCGCGCCCCACACATAGGGGCAGCCCAGCCGCGACAACGCCGCGCGCACGGCCAGCCCCGCACGTGAGCTCGGCAGCGGTGGCCGCTGGCGTCGCCGTCGGTACGTCAACGCGCGCAGCAGCGCAAGCCGGCGCCTGGCCCGCCGGCGGGCGGCCAGGACGTGTGCGTGCTGGGCGCGCAGCCGGGCGGCCCGACGCCGCATCAGCTCGCGTTGGGCGACCGGATTGTCCGCTGCCACAGCGGCATCCGCGCGGGCGGCGTCCACCACGGCGCGGGTCTGGCGCTGCGCCAGGCGATGGTCGCGCTGCGCGCGCGCCAGGATCGCCGACAGTTCGGTGTCCACCCGCCGGGCGGACTCGAGGTCGTCGCCGTGTCGGCCGGCGGCGCGGCGGTAGGCCGCCGGTATCCCCTCGGTCGGCGCCGGCGGAGGAGCCGATGACGCATCGAGCACCGGCATGGCGGGATACCCGGCGAACAGCGCCTGGGCCCGGGTCAGGATGTCCAGGTCGGGGGCGGTCATGCGTACTCCTCGAGGAACGCCCGCACCCGGGGGAGCGCGCCCGGCGGTACGGCGCCGCGGTTGCGGATGTCCCACACCTGCTCGACGCCGACGCCGAGCAGGGTTGCGATCACCGACTCCGGCAGGTCCGAGCGGGCGCAGGCCTGGTCGAAGCGTGCGCTGATACTGCCCGGCATCCGGGCCAGCAGACTGGTTCGGATGGCTTCCAGCGATTTCAGATGGGTCATCAGGCGCTCGGTGGACGGAGCCCCCGCGTTGACGGCGACCCGCCACGAGTTGGCCGCCAGCAGTTCCGCCTTGACGCATTGCTCGATCACGGACTGAATATACGTTTCATATTCGTTTGACGTCTCCGCTGGTAGCCGCGCTATCAACGAGTTGAGCGATTCCAGGTGCGCCTCGGCGTGCGCCTCGAGGACGTCGGCATCGCTGTGGCGGTTGACGACGATCCCGGGGACAGCCCGCGGCGGGGTCGACTCGGCGGGGGAGCCGGCGAGTAAGTGGGCGATCTCGGCGTCCGGATCGTCGGCGATGACCAGCCGTGCGTAGGTTCCCGGCGGCAGGCCGAGCCCGTTTTCGATCTTCTGAACTGTGCCTTTGTGAGGTTTACGGGCGCCGCGCTCCAAAAAGCTCAGGCCCATGATGCTGACCCCGGTGGCGGCGGCCAGATCGGCCAGCGACCAGTCCCGGGCCTCCCGCAACGTCCGGATGGCCGCACCCGCCGCCTCTCGGCTCAACGGGGGGCTCCAGCCATATACGGATCGTACACAGCACTCGTCGTATATACGTTTTTGTCTACGTTCCTCTTGCGCCGACCCGTCATGGTCTATACGCTTTCGTCATTGAATCTCGCCCAAGGAGGCCACCATGAACCACCGCCCCTGCTCCGTCGAGCCCGACCTCTGGTTCGGTTACGCCGACGACGACGCCAGCGATGGCGCGGCCAAGGCACGTGTCTACGAGCAGTCCGCCACCCGCGCTCGCACCATCTGCCTGCGTCGGTGCCCGCTGGCCCAGCAGCGCGCCTGCGCCCGCAGCGCGGTCGAGGGTGGCGAGGAGTACGGGGTGTGGGCTGGGGTGAAGCTGCCCGGCGGCCAATACCGCAAGCGCCATCAGCTCGCCCACGCCCACGACGTACTGCGGCGGATCGCCGACGGCCGGCTCAACCCGCGCGAACTACCCGAGAGCGCCGAACTGCTGGCACGCAGCGAGGCGCTGCCCGAACAGGTCGCGACCGTGGTCCATCTCCCGCTGGGCCGGCCGCGCACCGCCGCCTAGCCCTAGCCGGGCTTCCGCCATTGATCCGGCCTAGCCGGATAGTGTTGCCTCGGCGCGCTTTTGGAGATTGTCGTCCACCTCACGCTGCCACACGTCGTAGGCGTGCGTGGTGTCCACCTCGAGCTCGAACCGGTTGGTCATGTCCGGGGTGACGTCGGCGGCGTCGACGTAGAACTGCTCGTACCACCGCCGGTACTGATAGAGCGCCCCGTCCTCCTCGCACAACAGCGGGTTCTCGATCCGGGTCTTGTGCTTCCAGATCTCCACGTCCTGCAGGAAGCCCACCTCGTAGACCTTGGAATACGACTGCGCGAGCTTGTCGGCCTTCTCCTTGGTCATTCCCTCCGGCACCTCGACCGAGACGCCGAACTGCAGCATGAAGGAGTTCTGGCTGATCGGGTAATGGCAGTTGATCAGCACCGAGTTGATGGTGAAGTCCGGCGCCAAGTCGTTGTGCAGCCAGTTGATCATGTACGCCGGCCCGAAATAGGTGGCCTCCGAACGCAGCTTGGTGCCCTCCCACAGCCGCTCCGGATGCTCGGTGAAGTCCTGGCGCCCTTTGGATTCCATGAACTGGCTGGCGGTGTGGCCCTCGAAGACGTTCTTGAAGTACGTCGGGTAGGCGTAGTGGATGTAGAAGAAGTGCGCCATGTCGACGTTGTTGTCGACGATCTCGCGGCAGTGCGCGCCCTCGATCAGGATCGAGTTCCACGTCCACTTCGACCACTGGTCGGTGCCCATGCCTTCGATCTGCGGCGGGTTGAGGTCGTCCGACGGTGTCGAGCCTTCGGGGTCGTGCCACACCAGTAGCTGCCCGTTGACCTCCAAGGTCTGCCACTTGCGGGTGCGGGCGAGCTTGGGCACGCGGCGCGCGTAAGGGATCTCGACGCAGCGTCCGGTCGCGCCGTTCCAGCGCCAGTCGTGGAACGCGCAGGCGATGTTGTCGCCCTTGACCGAACCCATCGCGAGGTCGGCGCCCAGATGCCGGCAGTAGCCGTCGAGCACGTGGATGTCGCCCTTGGAATCGGCGTATACGACGAGCTTGCCGCCGAAGGCCTGGATCCCGTGCGGCTTGCCGTCGCGGAAATTCTCGGCCAGTCCCAGGCAGTGCCAACCGCGCGCGAAACGCGTCATCGGCGTGCCGGTGTCGATCTCCCGGATCTCGGTCATGTGGCGCATCCTTCTCGCTCTGGTCTGAACAACAAACAGCACCCGGGCCTAATTTAAGCACAAGTGCTTAAATCTGCCTAGCATGCATTTAGACTGCTCGACGTGGACCGCGGCACCCGATCTCGAGCCGAGTTGCTCGACGCCGCCGAACGGCTGATCGCCGAACACGGCTTCGAGGTGCCCCTGCGCGAGATCGCCAAAGCGGCCGGCCAACGCAACAACTCGGCGGTCAACTACTACTTCCGCAGCCGACAGGACCTCATCGACGCGGTGGTGGCCCGCCGGCTGGTCCCGATGGAGGTCGAGCGGCAGGCGCTACTGGACCACATGTCGGCCGACCAGATGGCCGACGCGCACGCGGTGCTGCGCATCCTGGTCGGGCCCTTCTTCCACAGCGAAGGCACGCATTACGCCCGGTTCCTCGAGGTGGTGCGCATCCGACTGAACCGCGAGCCGCAGAGCCCGGAGGAGTCGGCCTGGCCGCGCATCCTCGACGCGCTGGCCCGGCTGGTCCCGCTCAAGGAGCGCAGCGCCCGGGAGGGCCGGGTCGGGGCGGTCGCGACCGCGATGTTCGCCCTGCTGGCCGACCACGAACGGCAGGTCGAGTCCGGCGAGACCGCCGGCGCCGACGAGGCCGCCGACGAGGACAGCCTCGAGGAGATCGTGACGATGCTGGCCGCGATGCTGACCGCCGCTCCGGTGGCCGCCGCGGCGACGCGCTGAGCGCGGTAGTTCCCGCCGGTGCAGTGGGTATCCGGATAGAACTGTGAGCACTGGCTGACGACGGGAGGCGGGTCCGTGCGGATCGTTGTGGTGGTGGCCGCGGCCGGGCTGGTCGCTCTTCTGGTGGCGATCCTGACCGACAACACCTTCGTCGCGGTGGGTGTGATCGGGCTGGCCGCCCTTGGCATCCTGCTGCTGGTACGCGACTGGCGCTCCGACCGTCGGCAACCGGCCGTCGAGGCCGCCGCCGAGACCGACGTGGCCGTTGCCGAGCAGGTCGACCCCACGATGAGCCCGGAGATGTTCGCCCCGGACATCTCCGCCGACGGCCGCGGGCCGTCGTCGGACGCCCGCGCCGACTGACGGGGCAGCGCTGCGCGCCGACCCGCAGAGCTGTCGTACCTCCGCCCTAGCGTGGGTCCATGACGTACTGGATCAACACCGTCAGCGCCGATCACGTGCAGCGTGGCGTCGCCGGCGGCTTCACGCAGGCCAATCACGGCAAGCCACACATGCTGCGCACGATGCAGCGTGGCGACTGGATCGTCTTCTATTCACCGAAAACCGCCCTCGATCACGGGGAACCGCTGCAGGCGTTCACCGCACTCGGGCGAATCGTCGACGACGAGCCCTACCAGGACCAGCCCGGCGGCCCGTGGCGGCGGGCGATGGAGTTCCTGCCCAGCACGGCGACACCGATCCGGCCGCTGCTGGACCAGCTGGGCTTCATCGTCGACGCCAAGCGCTGGGGCTACAAGTTCCGTTTCGGAGTGTTCCGGATCGAGGAGCCAGACTTCACGCTGATCCGCTCGGCGATGACCCGGCCGCTCGCAGCCTGAGCCGCCGCGGAGGCGAGTACATTCGCAGTGGTGAGCAACCTCGACACCGCTCCACGTGAAGTGCCCTGCAGCGCAAAGCGGTTCGACGATCTCGAGGTGCTGGATCCACGAGAGGTCCCGCTCGGCGGTCCGCGTGCTCTCCCGGTTCGCCGGACCCTGCCGCAGCGGCAGCGGTCCATGATCGGCGCGTGGTGCTTTGCCGATCACTACGGCCCGCAGGACGTGCGCCAGTCCGCGGGAATGGACGTGCCGCCCCATCCGCACACCGGCCTGCAGACCGTCAGCTGGTTGTTCCGCGGCGAGATCGAACACCGCGACAGTGCCGGCGTGCACCAGATGGTGCGGCCGGGCGAACTGAACCTGATGACCGCCGGGGCCGGGATCTGCCACTCCGAGGTGTCGACGCCCGCGACCGCCATCCTGCACGGGGTGCAACTGTGGGTGGCACTGCCCGATGCCGACCGCAACACCGGCCGCGACTTCGATCACTATGTGCCCGAACCGGTTTCGCGTGACGACAGCACCATCCGGGTGTTCCTCGGCGAGCTGGCGGGTCAGCGCTCGCCGGTGCACACGTTCACCCCGCTGCTAGGCGCCCAGCTCGACCTGGCCGCCGGAGGCACCGTCGAGCTCGATGTCGATCCGGGATTCGAGCACGGGGTGCTCTCCGACCTCGGCCGGGTCGAGCTGGCCGGCCGGGCACTGGACTCCGGTCAGCTGGCCTACCTGGGATCAGGGTCGAGCACCCTGCGACTGCACAACCCGGCCGGGATGGCCGCCCGGACCCTGGTGCTGGGCGGGGCACCGTTCGCCGAAGAACTGCTGATGTGGTGGAACTTCGTCGGGCGCAGCCATGACGAGATCGTCGCCTACCGCCAGCTGTGGCAGGACGGCGATGACAGGTTCGGTGCCGTGAGCGGGTACACCGGTTCCGTCCCACGGTTGCCGGCACCCATCCTGCCGGCCACCCGCCTGCGGCCACGCCGCCGAACCTGAAGGAGTTCTCATGGCCACCGACAAGACCGGCGCACCGACCACCGTCACCGCCGGCACCGACCGCTTCACGATTGCGGTGGACGGTCAGCAGGTCGGCCTGCTCGCCTTCGTCGACCACGACGGCCGGCGGATCTTCCACCACACCGAAGTCGACGACGCGTTCGAGGGGCGCGGACTGGCGAGCATCCTGGTGTCCGAAGCGCTGACCGCCACCCGCGACGCCGGGCTGCGGATCGTGGCGGTGTGCCCGATGGTGGCCAACTACCTCGACAAACATCACGATTTCGACGACGCCGTGGATCCGGTGACCGCCGACGCCGAGCGTCTCGTGGCGCACGGCGGGTGAGCCGCGGCGCCGGCGCTATCGTGTGAGGTCGTGGCGGACTCCGGCAACGAGCACTCATCGCTGGCCTACTTCGTGTGCGACGGCGACATCCTGCTGCCCGACCCGGTCAGCCAGGGACCCTGGGGGCCGACGATCAGCGGCCACGTCATCGGCGGGGTGCTGGCCCGCGCGCTGGAGCGCGCCGGGCACAGCGAGGGCTTCCAACCGGCCCGGGTGACCGTCGACCTGCTGCGGCCCACCGCGATCGCGCCGATGGAGGTGCGCGCATCGGTGCAACGGGAAGGCCGCCGGATCCGGCTGGTCGACGCCGAGGTGGTGCAGGACGACGTCGTGGTGTCCCGCGCCAGCGGGGTGTTCCTGCGGCGCGGGGAACAGCACACCGGTGACATCTGGACCTCCGACATCCAGATGCCGCCGATGCCGCCAGACCCGGGCCCGCTGCCCGACGACCTGCCGATGTTCGTCTGGGGTTATGGCGGCCACGGCTCCACCGGCGGGGCGTTCGGCTTCGCCGAGTGGCACGAGCACGGCCCCAAGCACATCTGGATTCGCCAGCGCCGGCCCCTGGTCGCCGGCGAGGCGTTGAGCCCGTTCGTCGAGGCGACCATGGCCGCTGACGCGACCAGTGCCCTGACTCATTGGGGGACAACGGGTTTGCAGTATATCAACGTCGACTACACGCTGAGCCTGAGCCGGCTGCCGCAGGGTCCGAACATCGGGATGGCGGCGGTGGTGCACAGCAGCCACGACGGTATCGCCTCGGGGTCGGCGGCCGTCTTCGACGAGTACGGACCGATCGGCAACGCGATGGCGGTGGCGCTGGTGAATCCGGCGGAATCGTTCCGCCCGGGCGGGATGCGGTAGGAGAGCAGATGAGACGGTTCGTCGACATCTCGGTCCCGTTGCAGGCCGGCATCGCCTCGGACCCGCCCGGGCACCTGCCGGAGATCGACTACTACGACCACCGGCAGACCGCCGCCGAGGTGGTGTCGTTCTTCCCCGGCGCGACCGTCGACGATCTACCCGACGGCGAGGGCTGGGCGATCGAGCGAGTCCGGATCACCACCCACAACGGCACCCACCTGGACGCCCCCTACCACTACGCGTCGACGATGGACGGCGGCCACCGCGCCATCACCATCGACGAGGTGCCCCTGGAATGGTGCCTGCAGCCGGCGGTCAAGCTCGACTTCCGGCACTTCCCGGACGGCTACGTGGTCACCGCCGCCGATGTCGAACAGGAGTTGGCCCGTATCGGCCACACCCTCTCCCCGCTGGAGATCGTGCTGGTCAACACCAGCGCCGGCGTGCGATACGGGCAGCCCGACTATGTCGGGAAGGGCTGCGGCATGGGCCGCGACGCCACCCTCTACCTGCTCGAGCGAGGGGTGCGGCTGACCGGGACAGACGCGTGGAGCTGGGACGCGCCGTTCTCCTACACCGCGCAGCGCTACGCCCGCGACCACGACGCGTCGATCATCTGGGAGGGCCACCGCGCGGGCCGGACCATCGGCTACTCCCACATCGAGAAGCTCCACAATCTGGAGTCGTTGCCGCCCAGCGGTTTCGAGGTGTCCTGCTTTCCGGTGAAGGTGCACGCCGCGTCGGCGGGGTGGACCCGCGCGGTCGCCATCTTCGACGACTGACGGCGGTCCCCAAGGCCCGCTAGGGCCAGAACCCGCCCACCGGCGGACCGCCACCAGGGGGCGACTGGTTCTGCAGGATGCCCAGGCAGGTACCCACCGATTTGCCGGGGATACAAGGGATTCCGCCTACGCTCGGCACGCCGTTGGCCACGAAGCACCGGCCGGTGATCGGGTCGGCCAGGTGCCCGGTCGGGCAGGCACTGGCGGGTGCGGCGACGACGATCGGGGCGGCGACGAACAGTGCACCGCACGCGGCGGCCAGCAGTGTCCTGGAAATCGCCCGCACAACCATCTGGGTGAGCTTACTGCGAGACCGCTCCCTCGGCGACCACGTTCGGCCGGCCGAACCGGGTCCGCGTGCCGGGGGAGTAGAGCACCCGCAGCGGGTCCCCGGCGGTGCGGACCCCGGCCGCGGCGACCAGTTCGTCGTCCAGCTCGAGCAGCTGCGCCGACTGCAGCGGCCACCGCTCGTGTTCGTTGGGGACCCACCAGGTGCGCCCGGCCTTGCGGGTGTGCGCACCCCAGCGTGCGGTCAGCCAGATCTCCAGTGGGGTGGGTTCGACCGGAGCGCCGACCCGCACCGCGACCCGGCTGCGCAGACCACGGTGCGGCCAGCGCCGCACACTGTCGTAGGTGATGTCCGCCCCGGCACGGGTGATCCGCATCCGCGCCCAGCTGTAGGGCACTCCCAGCGTCGCCCGAACGGCGGGAACCACGGCCAGCCGGGCCGTCTCCAGCGACCGGAACAGCACGCCGTGGCGCCCGGCGTCGTCGATGGAGTACAACCGCACGTTGGTCTCCGCGAACGTGCCGAAGTACGGCAGCGCCGCGGTCGTAGCCAGGGCGGTGTGGCCCATCCGGAACGGGATCAGCCCTACGTAGGTCAGCGGACCGAACACGTCCGGGCGGGTGCCCGGCGGGTACAGGTGGGCGACGTCATCGGGGCGCACCGGCCAGTGCACGAAGGTCAGGTCCAGCCAGCTCTGGTCGATCCAGGTCCGGCCGGCCAGCGGCGGGGCGTCGACCGGGTAGCCCGCGAGCGGGTCGCCCACCGGTTACTCGTAGTCCAGGTCGAGCACCGGGGTGGGCCGCCGGAAACCGTGGGTGACGACCAGCAACCACACGAATCCGATTGCCAGCCAGATCAATCCGATCGTGAGCGCGGTACCCGACAGGCTTGTCCACAACCACGCGGTGAGCAGGAAGCCGATCAGCGGAGCGATCACGTTGAGCACGATGTTGCGTTCCCGCATGTCGACGAAGTAGTGCTTGATCACCGACAGGTTCACCACCGAGAAGGCCACCAGCGCGCCGAAGCTGACCACCGAGGCGAGGATCGCCAGGTCGATCCAGATCGCGAGCAGCGAGATGGCGCTGACGGTCAGGATGGCATAGACGGGTGTGCTGAACTTGGCCGACACATGCCCGAACACCTTGCGCGGCAGGATGCCGTCGCGGCCCATCGCGTACAGGATGCGGGCCACCGACGCCTGCGAGGTCAACGCCGATCCGAGCGCACCGGCCACGTAGGCCGCGGTGAAGAACGTGTTGACGAACGCGCCGCCGGCGGCCACCATCACGTCGGTCGAACCGGTGTCCACGTCGGCGAACGTGTTGGACGGGAACACCAACTGCGACACGTAGGACAGCAGGATGAAGATGATCCCCGAGACGATGGTCGCGATCATGATGGCCTGCGGGACGGTGCGCCGGGCGTCGCGCGCCTCCTCCGACAGCGTGGAGACCGCGTCGAAGCCGAGGAACGACAGGCACAGAATTGCCGCACCGGCCAGGATGGGGCTCAGGCCGCCGGCGGTGCCGTCGCCGGTGAAGGGCGCCAGCAGGTCGACGTTGCCATAGCCGGTGGTCTTGGCGACCGCGAGGGCGACGAACACCACGATGAAGATCGCCTGGATCGCGATGATCAGGAAGTTCGCCCGGGCGACGGACACGATGCCGACGATGTTGAGCACCGTGACGATCGCGATCGAGACCAGCACGATGACCCACGCCGGCAACGCGGGCAGCGCCGCGTTCAGGTAGAGCCCGATGACCAGATAGTTCAGCATCGGCAGGAACAGATAGTCCAGCAGCAGCGACCATCCGGCCAGGAAGCCGACCGGTGCCCCGAAGGTGCGCTGGGTGTAGGTGTAGGCCGAACCGGCGACGGGGATCGCCGCCGCCATCCGCGCGTAGGACAGCGCGGTGAACACCATCGTGATGAGCGTGACGATGTAGGCCAGTGGCAGTCGGCCACCCGAGGTTTCGGTGACGATGCCGTAGGTGGTGAACACCGTCAGCGGCACCATGTACACCAGGCCGAACAGCACGAGCGACGGCAGCCCCAGCGCCCGTTTCAGGTGGCCCTCGTGCGGGCCGGTGATGAATTCCGCGGTCATGGTCGTCGTACCCTTCAGTCGTTGGCCCGGTAGGCCTGCGCACCGCGCAGATAGGTGGCGCGGATGCCCACGCCCGGCAGTTCCAGCGGTGGGGTGTCCCGCGGATCGTGGTCGAGCCACACCAGGTCGGCACTGGCGCCGGTCGTGATGCGTCCCCACGTGTCTTGCGCAAACGCCTGATAGGCGACTGCGCCGGTGTAGGACGACAGCGCCCGCTCGATCGGCACGATCTCGTGTGGCGTCCACCCTCCCTTCGGCTGGCCTTCGGAGGTGAGCCGCGACGTCGCCACGGCGATGCCATCCAATGGGGCACCGGAGGACACCGGCCAGTCCGAGCCGAACGCGAGCGCGGCACCGGATCGGTTCAGCGTCTGCAGCTGGTACTGCCGGTCGCTGCGTTCCACGCCGAGGCGGGGGATGGTCAGCACCGTCATCAGCGCATCCATCTGCGCCCACAGCGGTTGCATGTTGGGGATCACCCCCAGCGCGGCGAACCGCCCGATGTCGGTCTCGTCGACCAGCTGGACGTGCGCGATCACCGGTCGGCGATCACGAGATCCGTTGCGCTGCTGCACGTATTCGATGGCGTCGAGGGCCTGGCGGACGGCGGCGTCACCGATGGCGTGGATGTGGATCTGCAGGCCGAGCTCGTCGACGCGACGGGCGGCCTCGGCCAGCGAGTCGCCCTCCCAGTTCTGCATGCCGTGGTCATGCATTCCAGAGCAGTACGGGGCCAGCAGCGCGCCGGTCTCGTTCTCCACGACGCCGTCGGCGAAGAATTTGACCGTGTTCGCGGTCAGCAGCGGCGATCCTGCCTCCTCGACCGCCCGCCGCGAGGCGGCGAATTGCGTGATCTGCGAATCGAAATGGCGCGGGTCGGCGTACAGCGCCAGGTTGAACCGCATCCGCAACGCGTCCTGGCGAGCGGCAGCGACATAGGTCGCGACATCGCCGGGCTCGACCCAGGCGTCCTGTACCCAGGTGACACCCCGGGCCAGGAAGTAGTCCGCCGCGGTGCCGAGGGCCTCGATGCGCTGGCGCTCGTCGCGGGGCGGCATCACGTTCATCACCAGATCGGTTGCGCCCCATTCCCGTAACGTGCCAAGGACGGATCCGTCGGACCGGTGTGGGATCTCGCCGAGCACCGGGTCGGGGGTGTCCGCGGTGATCCCGGCGCGTTCGATGGCCGCGGTGTTGCACCACACCGTGTGGTAGTCCCAGGCCCGCAACACCACCGGGCGGTCCGGCACCGCGGCATCAAGCCACGTGGCGTCGAACAGACCGCCGGGGGCCAGGCTGCCGTCGTAGGAGGCGCCGACGATCCACTCCTCGTCGGGGTGCTCTTCGGCGTAGATCTTGACCGCGGTGACGATCTCGTCGACCGTGCCGCAGCCACGCACGGCGGGGCCGACCGACTCCAGGCCACCGTAGAGCGGATGGGCGTGGCCGTCACCGAATGACGGCATCAGGAATCCACCGTCGAGATCGACTTGCTCGCAGTCGATTCCGGCGGCCAGCTCCCGGGCTTCGTCCCCCAGCGCGCGCACCAGGCCGTCGGTGACGAGCAGGGCGTCGGCGTCGGTGCCGGTTCCGGTCCACACCACCCCGTTGGTGAACAGCGTGGAGCTCATTTCACCACCGCCGTCGCGGCATGACCGGCGCCGTAGGGCTCGCCGGTGACGACCGGCCGGGTCAGCGCGGCGTAGGTGTCGGGGCGGCGGGTGAGCAGGAACGGGAACAGCTCCAGCCAGTCGCGGCGCTGGTCGAGATCGAGATCGGCGACCAGCACGGCCTCCTCGTCGCGGGGCGCCTGAACCAGGACGCGGCCGTAGGGATCGGAGATGAACGAGGAGCCGTAGAAGTTCACCTTGCCCTCGTCACCGACCCGGTTGGGCACCACCATGAACAGACCGCTGTTGATGCCGTTGGCGACGATCACCTGCTGCCACAGCGGCCGGGTGTCGAAGTCCGGGAAGACCGGTTCAGAGCCGATGGCGGTGGGGTAGACGACGATCTCGGCACCGGCCAGCGAGTAGGACCGGGCGACCTCGGGGAACCATTCGTCCCAGCAGGTCGGCATGCCGATGCGCGCGTCGAGGCCGGCGGGCGCATAGACCGGGTAAGGCTCGGCGTCGGGCCCGGGCCGGAAGTAGGTGTCCTCGTAGTACCCCGCCGAGATCGGGATGTGCAGCTTGCGGGTGCGCCCGACGAGCTCGCCGGCGGGGGAGACCAGGATCGCGGTGTTGTAGCCCAACCGGTCGGGATCGCCGGGTGCCCGCTCGTAGAGCGAGGCGTGCACGAAGATCCCGTGGGTCCGGGCGGCGTCGGCGGCCAGCTCGAAGGTCGGCCCGTTCGCCAGCTCCTCGGCCAGCGCTGCGGGGTTGGCCCCGGCCGGGGTGTCGGCGGGATAGCGCAGCAGGGTGATCTCGGGCAGGAAGACCACCGCGGCGCCTTCGGCGGCCGCGCGGTCGATACCGGACCGCAGCGCGGTGACGAGTTCGCCACGGTCCGGGCGCCAGCGGTGCTGGACCAGACCGACCCGCAACGGGGCGCGGTGGGACGGGCCCGAGCGGGACAGCGGCTCGGGTGCAGACGCGGTCAGGGTGATCATCCGACTCCTAAAACGAATGTGTTTCGTTTTAGTGTGAACTGGCTCATAATTCTTCGCAAGAGGAAGAGGAGACTCTCATGGGCCGGCCGCCGACACCGCTGTTGTCCACCGACCGGATCGCGTCCGCCGCCATGGACCTGGTCACCACCACCGGCGGCTTCACGATGCCGGACCTGGCACGAAAGCTCCAGGTCAGCCCCTCCTCGCTGTACAACCACGTGACCGGGCGCGACCAGATCGTCGAGCTGCTCCGCGAGCGCGCGATGTCGGAGGTGCAACTCCCCGAGGACCAGCCTTCTCGCCCGTGGGCCGACGTGGTCGCCGACATCTTGCGGTCCTACCGGCGTAGCTATGCGCGCTATCCCCGGCTGATTCCGCTGCTGACCGCGTACGCCGTGAACAGCAGCCACGCCATCCGGATGTACAACGTGCTGGCGGTGACGCTGCGCCGGGCCGGGTTCGACGCCGCCGACACGCTGCGTGCGATCACCTTGATGGACTGCTTCGTGCTGGGGTCGGCGCTGGACCTGGCCGCGCCCGAAGAGCCGTGGGAATCCGGGGCCGAAGTCGGCCCGGAGCTGGCGGCGGCGCTGGCCACCGGCGGGCCCAAACCCGGACGGGCCGACGACGCGTTCGAGTTCGGGTTGGCGGTGCTGCTGCGCGGACTCACACCAGATAGATCACGAGCACCGACACCCCCAGCACCACCAGCCAGGCGTCGGTCGCAATCTTGAGCCAGCCCGGCCCGGCCCTGACCTCCATGAAGTGTCGAATGATCAGGCGCGCCTTGACGAGTGCGAGGGCGAGCACCACACCCGTCACCGCCACGCTGGCCGAAGCCACCCCCCGGGAATGCGCCGGGGCAAGCCACCCCGATCCGACCGTGATGACCACCAGCACCAGCCAGGTCCACGTGATCGTCCGCGTGTTGGTCATCGGTCACCTCACCACGTACAGCAGCGCGAAGATGATCACCCACAACAGATCGACCATGTGCCAGTACGTCGCGCCGGATTCCACCATCCAGATCCGCCGCCGCCCCGGCGTCCGCAGCTCACGCACCAGCACGCCCAGCACGATCAGGCCCATCAGGACATGCACCAGATGCACGCCGGTGATGACGTAGTAGAACGAGTAGAACAGGTCCGAATTCGTCTGTCCGGCAACGATTTCACGAAACCACTCGGTGCACTTCAGTACGACGAACCCCGACCCGCACACGGCCCCGGCGCACAGCAGCCGAACCGCCCGCTGGGAGTCGCCGGCGCGGGCACACAGCACCGCCTGGGCCACGAACCAGGAACTGGTCAGCAGGATCACGGTGTTGATCACTCCGACGGTGATGTCCAGATGCTGTTGTGCGGCCAGGAACCGGGCGCGGTTCATCGAGCGGTAGATCATGTAGACGACGAAGTAGCCGCCGAAGATGACCAGGTCGCCGAGGACCATCACCCACATGTTCCCGTCGCCGGGCAGATGCGTGCCCCGGCGTGCCGTGTGTTCTGACACCGTCACGCGGTCTCCTCCGCGGGGGCCGTATCGGCCCCGGACCGGGCGGCGGCGTTGCGCAGCAACATGATCAGCGCGCCCAGCCAGACCGAGAACACCACGACCGCCCACCAGAAGGCGATCGAGCCGTTCCAGGCGAACGGCCCGGACGGAAACACGAACATCTGGGTGGCGATCACCTCGGTGACGATCTGCCAGATCGAGACGTAGGCGAACCAGGTGGGGAAGATGTGGTTGCGGTCGTAGAGGATCGCGATCGCCAGCACCAGATACGCGGCCGAGAAGCAGCCCAATGAACCGTTGTAGGACAGCATTCCGAGGTCATAGAGCAGGCTGATCAACTCCGGATCGCGGTCCGGGCGAAACGCCGCGGTCAGGAAGCACACCGTCACCAAGAGGAAACCGGGCAGCGCACCGACGCTCATCCCGCCGAGGTAGCCGTAGGCGAACACCGACCCCACCGACATCCGCTTCATCTGGTAGGCGACCAGCCCGTTGGTCATCGCTGCACCGCCGAGCAGGACCAGCAGCACCGTGAAACCGATCTGGATGGTGAGGTGGTGCTGAGCGAAGAAGGCCACCTTGTCCGTGGCGGTCACGTCCGGCCGCGGTGGTGGCGTGACCCTGGTCAGCAGGCAGATGATGACACCGAACACCGCATACCAGGCGGGAAAGAACCACGTCATCCACCAGACGTCGCGATTGCCACCGCCGGCGGTGGTCGACGAAAGCCGGCCCGGGCTAAGGACACTCACGCGGCCACCACGCCGTCGTCGACAGCCTGCCGGTACACCGCCCGGCGCAGGACGAGGAACATGACGACGACGAACGCCGCGTAGGCGCCGTTGCGCACCCAGAATGACCACAACCCGTCCCACGCCAACGGGCCGGTCTGGAACACCGCCGCCCCCGCGGCCGGCACCATCGCCGCGGCCACCACCAACGAGAAATGCCCGACCCACCTGGGGAAGACCGGGGCGGTGCGGTCATCGAAATACACCGCCAGCGACAGCAGCACGAACTGGGCGACCACCATGCCGACCGGCGCGATGAACACGATCCACGCCAGATCGTTGAGCAATTGGATCAGTGCCGGATCGCGGTCCGGCCGAAAGGCCGCCACCAGGAAGCAGACGTTGGACAGCGCGAAGATCGTCGCGCCGCTGACCACCGCCGTCAGGTAGCAGTACGCGAAGACGTGGGTCTGGCCCTTCATCCGCTTCATCTGCACGACGATGACCATGAGCAGGGGCACGATCAGGATGCCGCACAGGTTGAACGTCACCTGGCTGAACCGGATCCAGGCGGTGTGCTCGGCGTAGAACGACGCCACCTGCTGCGCGCTCAGCGTCGGGGGCATCGGCGGCCAGAATCCCGGGAAGGCCAGCGCCGCGACCAGCAGCACCACGGCGGCCACCGGTCCGGTCCACAGGCTCACCCACTGTGCCTTGATGTTTCCGGCTTTCGGCAGGTCCTGGGCCTGCTCGAGGATCTGCACCGTCGCACCTCCAAACTGAGTCGACTCAGATTTCTACGAACGGTAGCATTTTCTGAGTGGAGTCAGTTCTGTGTTGACCGACAAGCCGGTCCGCAAAGGTGTGCAGACCCGCGAACGGCTACTGGCCGCGGCCACCGCGGAGTTCAAGCGGGCGGGCATGGCCGCCGCGGACACCGCCGCGATCGCCACGGCTGCCGGCGTCGCGCATGCCACGTTCTTCTTCCATTTCCCCACCAAGGAGCATGTGCTGATCGAGCTCGAGAAGCGCGAAGAAGAGCGGATGGCCGCCGAGCTGACTCGCGCGTTCGGCAAGCCGCACACGGTCGGCGACACCCTCGGCGAGTGCTTTCGCACCCTGGCGAAGCTGGAACGCCGGCTGGGCGGACCGCTGTTCAAAGACTTTCTGGCGCTGCACTTTTCCACCAGTCGACCAACCGATGACGAGTGGCGCAACCATCCGGTGATCGTGACCGTGGTCGACGAACTGGGCCGCGCCCGCGACCGCGGTGAGATCCCCGCCGACGTCGACGTGCTGCACAACGGCGTGTCGTTCCTGGTCGGCCTCTACGCGCTGCTGATGACAATCCCACGGGCGCCGAAGTTCCGGCGGCCCTTCATCGACGAGTACCTGACCACGTACATGTACGGGCTGCGTGCCGTGCGGCCGTCCTAGCCCTAGGCCTTGCCGGTGCGCTCCCGGTGTTTGCAGCCCGGCCAGCAGCACGGCCGGCGCATACCTTCCTCGAGTTCTTCCTGCGTGCGACGAATGCGGCGCTGCCGGGTCTTGTCCTGTTTGGCGTCTTCGACCCAGCAGATGAATTCGTTGCGCGCCAACGGCGTGATGTCGCGCCACGCCGCCAGCGCGGTGTCGTTGCCGAGCAATGCCGAGCGCAGATCCGCCGGCAGCTCATGGACCACCCCGCCCGGAACCAACTGCGTGCCCATTCCGCCAGGTTAGCCGTCACCGATATTTCGCCTCGCCGGCAACGCCGCCGGACTACCGTGATCCGCGTAGGGAGGGCAGCGCGGTGAACGACGAGCGAGCGTCCTGGCAGGGTGGCCAGGCCGGCGGGCGGATCGCCCGGTGGTGGCGCCAGCCCGACCAATTCGACTGGCTCACCGAGTACTTGCGCGCCCGCGGCCTTGGTACACCCACCCGGATCCTGATGGCGATCGCCTCGGGCGCCTTGACGCTGATGGCCGTGGCCGCGCTGACGTCGCACGACCTGCCGCCGGCGGTCAAGGTGGCGTTCAGTGTCGCCTCGGTGCTCACCGGGGTCGGGTATGCCGCGGTGTGGGTGCGCGGCTGGCCGACCCGCCGGCAATCGGTGGCGATGGCCTGGCTGGGCGGGGCGCTGGTCGCCGCGGGGTGCGTGATGCAGCCGCAGCCCGTGGTCGCTCTGCTGGGCTGCACCGGGGTGGCGATCCTGGGCGGCTATGCCGCGTTCATGCACAACACCAAGGCGATCGCCGTCGTCGTCGTGATCGGTGTCGCGGCCGGTGCGGCGTGCGCGGCACGGATGGTCGCGACCGAGGGCTGGGTGATCGCGGTCGCGGGGCTGTGGCTGGTGGTCGAACTCAACCTCGCTGTGCCGCTGGCGATCCAGGCGGTGATCCGGACGCTGGGCACCGACGTCGTGCGCTCCGACCAGGATCCGCTGACCGGTGTGCTGAACCGCCGGGCGTTCTACCAGCGGGCGAAGACGTTGTTCACCTCGCCCGCCGACGACCTGCATCTGGTCGTCGTGATGATCGACCTGGACAAGTTCAAGACGCTCAACGACCTCTACGGCCATCTGGCCGGCGATCAGGCGCTGACCGCGGTCGGCTGGGTGCTGCGGGAAGCCAGCAACAGTACGGCGATCATCGGCCGCTTCGGCGGCGAGGAATTCATCGTCGTCGACGCCGTCTCCGCCGACGCGGCCGAGCGGTTGCCCACCCAGCTGTGCGCCGCGATCGCGGCACTGCCGCACCCGGTCACCGCGAGTGTGGGGGCGGCCGTCGTGCGGTGGGGATGTGGTTCGGCGGTGGACGATTTGATCCGCTCCGCCGACGCCGCGATGTACGCCGCCAAGCGGGCCGGCGGCAACCAGACGCGGATCTGCCGACCCGTCCGGGTCGGCGGCTGACGGCCAGATTCGGGCGCCTTCCGAAGCGAGTGCCGCAGCCCGCTGGCAAAATCGGTATCTCACACCACTGGCGACACCTCCCCGACCGGAATGGGGGTCGATACATGCCTCAGTGGGGACCGCTGCTGACCCGTTACCCCGACCAGTACGACTGGATCAGCGCCTACCTGCATGAGCGCGGACTGCAGCGACTATGGCGGCTCTCGATCTTCGCGGCCACCGTGCTGCTGGCCAGCTCGACCGCATTGATGACCCGCAGCCCGCAGGGGCCGGCCGACCGGATGACGCTCATCGTCTGCGCGGTCGCGGCGGCGGCGGCGATGGCCTCGGCGGTGCCGTTCCTCCTGCACTGGCCCACCCGCAGGCAGTCGATCGTGTTTTCGGTGACCTCGACGGTCACGATCGCCGCCGCCTGCCTCTCCTATACCAACCCGTACGTGGGGCTGGTGGGCTGCGTGACGTTCGCGGTGATCGGCGGATTCGTCGCCTACTTTCACACCGCCTACGAAGTGGTGGCCATCAGTGCGGTCGCCGGGGTCTGCGCGGCCATCCTGGCCATCCGCATGGTCGACGCCTCCGGCGACAGCTATCTGGCCGCCGCCGGGGTGGCGATCGTGATCACGCTCAACGCCGCCCTGCCGTTCGGCATTCTGTCGCTGGTCCAGACTCTGCGTGTCGACCTGCGCAGCTCTGGGCGCGACCCGCTGACCGGGTTGCACAACCGGCGGTCCTTCCAGCAGTCGACCCACGAACTGATGATGGGCCACCACCCCGCCGGCAGCCTGCTCATCGTGGTGGTGATCGATCTGGACAACTTCAAGCAGCTCAACGACACCCGCGGCCACGCCGCCGGCGACGCCGCGCTGATCCGGATCAGCGCCTCGCTGGCCGACAGCTGCCGACCGTCGGCGGTGATCGGACGGGCCGGGGGAGAAGAGTTCGTCATCGCCGACGTGCTCCACGCGGCGTCCCCGGACGGCACCGCCGAAAAGGTGCGCCGGGCGATCGCCGAGCTGCCGGTGCCGCTGACGGCCAGTATCGGCACCGCCTGCGCACCGCTGAGCAGCGGGCCCGATCTGAACCTGCAGCTGCTCGACGAGCTCATCGAGGCCGCCGACGCGGCGATGTACCGCGCCAAACGCGCCGGCGGAAACCAGGTGTGCGAGGCAACCGAGATGTTCGCCCGCGAGGATTCCGAGCATGGCGGCTGACCGTGCGGCCCCACACACGGAAAAACCCCGGCCGGAAGCCGGGGTTTTTCTCCACTGTGTGGGCGAAGGGGGACTTGAACCCCCACGTCCCGAAGGACACTGGCACCTGAAGCCAGCGCGTCTGCCATTCCGCCACTCGCCCAAAACAACCGGGGGAGCGTATCACGGTCCAGGGGGTGGACCTCAACTCGCGCCCGCGGCTGCGACCAGCCTAGCGACCGCCGTCACACCCCGGCCACCGTGCCCCTGACCTGGCGTAACGCGATTCTCAGAATTCTCAGGGGTACGTGGCGCCGACCTGGGCCGATACCATCGAGACAAAGCATGCGCCGATGCGACACGCGGCGGACTCGAGGCAGGCGGTGAGATGAGTAACCAGAGGGGTCTGGTTCAACGCATCGAGCGCAGACTCGAGAACACCGTCGGCGACGCCTTCGCCCGGGTGTTCGGCGGATCAATCGTCCCGGCGGAGGTAGAAGCGGCGCTGCGGCGGGAAGCCTCCGCCGGTGTCCAGGCGCTGCCCCGCGAACGATTTTTGGCCCCCAATGAATACGTCATTACTCTCAGTGCATCCGACTTCGAGAAGGTCAGCGCCGACCGCGATCTCACCACGGACACTTTTGCCAAACACTTGGGCGGATACATCCGAGATCAGGGGTGGCAAACGTATGGTGATGTGGTTGTCAGGTTCGAGCAGTCGCCGAGCCTGCACACCGGCCAATACCGTGCGCGCGGCGTCGTCAATCCTGACGTCGACCCCCACCCGTCCCGAGCCAACACCGCCCCACCACAATCGAACCAGGCGTACACCGCAGAACCAGGAGTACCAGCGATGAGCGACAACCCCACCTACCGTGGCGACCAGGGTCAGGGGCGGCCCGGCGACGACTACTACGACGACCGCTACCCGCGCCCGGAGGAACCGCGCGCCGGCGCGCCAGAGCAGCGCGGCCCGTACCCGCCCGAGCAGGGCGGCTACGCACCCCCGCCCGGCGAGCAGGGCTACGGCCAGCGGCCGGGCTACCCCGAGCAGGGTGGCTACGGCGGCCAGGGTTACGGCCAGGGCTACGAGCAGCGTCCCCCGGCCGGCGGCGGCTACGGCGGCCCAGGCTACGACCAGGGCTACCGGCAGGGCCCGCCGCCCGGCTACGGCGCACCGTCCTACGGTCCGCCGCAAGGCGGGGGCTACGCACCCGCGGCCCCGCCGAGCAGTGACTACGACTACGGCCGCGGCCCCGGACGGCACGAGGACGCCGGCTACGGCCGGCCCGAGCCCCGTCCCGCCTACCCCGACCAGGGCGGCTACGACCAGGGCTACGGCCAGCAGGGCGGCTACGGTCGCCCCGACTACGGCCAGCCCGACTACGGCCAGCCCGACTACGGCCAGCCGGCCGGCCGTGGCTACGAGCAGGGCGGCTACGCCGAGCCCGCCGGTCGCGACTACGACTACGGTCAGCCCGCCGGCGGCGGCTACGGCGGCTACGCCCAGCCGCCCGCCCAGGGCGATTACCCCAGCACCGGGCATGCCGTCACCCTGCAACTCGACGACGGCAGCGGGCGCACCTACCAGCTGCGCGAAGGCGCCAACGTCATCGGCCGCGGCCAGGACGCCCAGTTCCGGCTGCCCGACACCGGGGTGTCCCGCCGGCATCTGGAGATCCGCTGGGACGGTCAGGTCGCGCTGCTCTCCGACCTCAACTCGACCAACGGAACCACGGTGAACAACGCGCCCGTGCAGGAGTGGCAGCTGGCCGACGGCGATGTCATCCGGCTGGGTCATTCCGAGATCATCGTCCGCGTTCACTGAGGTCGGCGGGGGCCGCGGCTTGGCCGACGCGGACTGGCTTCACCCGCGCGTCCACCGGCGTCCAAGTATCGTGACGGTGCCGAAGTCGGCCCGGTGCCTGCTGGTATCGGTTTCACGGCAAGCGGGGCACGAGGACGGAGAGGACGCCGGATGCAGGGACTAGTACTGCAGCTGACGCGTGCCGGTTTCCTGCTGTTGCTGTGGCTGTTCATCTGGTCTGTGCTGCGGATCCTGCGCAACGACATCTATGCGCCCACCGGCGCGGTGATGGTCCGCCGCGGCCTGGCCCTGCGCGGCACGCTGCTGCCGCCGCGCCAGCAGCGTCACTCTGCCCGCTACCTGGTGGTCACCGAGGGCACCCTGGCCGGCACCCGCATCACGCTGGGCAGCCAACCCGTGCTGATCGGGCGCGCCGACGACTCCACGCTGGTACTGACCGACGACTATTCCTCCACCCGCCACGCCCGGCTCTCGCCGCGCGGTTCCGACTGGTACGTCGAAGACCTAGGATCGACCAACGGCACATACCTCGACAGGGCGAAGGTGACGACGGCAGTACGGGTTCCGATTGGCACGCCGGTACACATCGGCAAGACGGTAATCGAGCTGCGCCCGTGACCCTCGTCCTTCGCTACGCCGCCCGCAGCGACCGCGGTCTGGTGCGCGCCAACAACGAAGACTCGGTGTACGCCGGCGCCCGGCTGCTCGCACTGGCCGACGGTATGGGCGGGCACGCCGCCGGCGAGGTGGCCTCCCAATTGGTGATCGCCGCGCTGGCCCACCTCGACGACGACGAGCCCGGCGGCGACCTGCTGTCCAAGCTCGACGATGCGGTGCACGAAGGCAACTCGGCGATCGCCGCCCACGTCGAACTCGAGCCCGAGCTCGAGGGCATGGGCACCACCCTGACCGCAATCCTGTTCGCGGGCAACAGACTTGGGCTGGTCCACATCGGCGACTCGCGCGGCTATCTGCTGCGCGACGGCGAACTGACGCAGATCACCAAGGACGACACGTTCGTGCAGACCCTCGTCGACGAGGGCCGCATCACCGCCGAGGAAGCCCACAGCCACCCGCAGCGCTCGCTGATCATGCGGGCGCTGACCGGCCACGAGGTGGAGCCGACGCTGATCATGCGGGAAGCCAAGGAAGGCGACCGCTACCTGCTGTGCTCCGACGGCCTGTCGGACCCGGTCAGCCAGGAGACCATCCTGGAGGCGCTGCAGATCCCCGACGTCGCCGAGAGCGCCGACCGGTTGATCGAGCTGGCGCTGCGCGGCGGCGGCCCGGACAACGTCACCGTGGTGGTCGCCGATGTCGTCGACCACGACTACGGCGGCCAGACCCAGCCGATCCTGGCCGGAGCGGTCTCCGGCGACGACGACAACGCCGCGCCGCCCAACACCGCCGCCGGCCGGGCCTCGGCGATCACGCCCAGGCCCCCGGCCGCCAAGCGGGTGGTGGCCGAACCCGAGCCGCCGGCCAAGCCGCGCTCGCGCAGACGGATGATCATCGCCGTCGCGGTGGTGTTGCTGCTGGCGCTGGCCGGTCTCGCGGTGGGCCGCCAGATCATCCGCAGCAACTACTACGTCAGCGCCTACGACGGCACGGTGGCGATCATGCGCGGGATCGAAGGGTCGATCCTGGGCTATCCGCTCCAGGAGCCCTACCTGTTGGGCTGCCTCAACGACCGCAACGAGCTGTCCCAGATCAGCTACGACCAGGCCACCTCCGCACTCGGCTGCCAGCTGATGCGGCTGCAGGACCTGCGGCCCTCCGAGCGCGCTCAGGTGTCGGCCGGGCTGCCCGCCGGCAGCCTCGATGACGCGATCGGTCAGCTGCGCGAGCTGGCGCACAGCTCGCTGTTACCACCGTGTGCACCGCCGCCGACCAAGGCGCCGGCCCCCCCGGCGCCCGCGCCCACTCCCGCGCCGAGCGCAACCGCCGCACCGGGACCGTCGCCCACCCCTGCGTCGCCCGCGCCGGCCACGACCACGGTGACGACGTCGGCGCCGGCCCCCGCGCCGTCGACCACGCCGTCCGCCACACCCAGCGCAGCGCCGAGTGAAAGCGTTACCACCACAACGGGTTCCGCCACCCCGCTGCCACCGCCCAGCCCGGCGCCGACCGTGACGCAGCTGCCCGCGGCGCCGCAGAAACCGGGCACCGACTGCCGGACGGCGGCATGAGCACCCAGCCCCAGGCTCCGGTCACGCTGGCGCCGGCGACACCGACCCGCCGCAACGCCGAGCTCGCCTTGCTCTGCTTCGCCACCCTGATCACCGTCGTGGCGCTGCTGATCGTGGAAGCCAACCAGGAGCAGGGCATCAGCTGGGACCTGGCCAGCTCCAC
Source organism: Mycobacterium sp. shizuoka-1 (assembly GCF_002723835.1). GTDB lineage: Bacteria > Actinomycetota > Actinomycetes > Mycobacteriales > Mycobacteriaceae > Mycobacterium. Next base: position 104,697 of record NZ_BEWG01000013.1, read on the forward strand.
GCTGGCGTTCCTGACCCTGTTCGTCTGCGCGCACCTGGCCGTGCGCCGCTTCGCTCCCTACGCCGACCCGGTGCTGCTGCCGGTGGTGGCGCTGCTCAACGGCCTGGGCCTGGTGATGATCCACCGCCTCGACCTGATCGGCGGCGCGCTGTCCCCGCAGCGCGGCCCCAGCGAAGAGCAGCAGATGTTGTGGACCCTGGTCGGGGTCGTCGGCTTCTCGCTGGTCGTGGTGTTCCTCAAGGATCACCGCATCCTGGCCCGCTACGGATACACCTGCGGACTGGCCGGGCTTGTGCTGCTGGCGATTCCGGCGCTGCTGCCCGCCCGCTTCTCCGAGACCAACGGCGCCAAGATCTGGATTCGGTTCCCCGGCTTCAGTATTCAGCCCGCCGAGTTCTCCAAGATCCTGCTGCTGATCTTCTTCGCCGCCGTGCTGGTGGCCAAGCGCGAGGTGTTCACCGGCGCCGGCAAGCATTTCCTGGGCACCGACGTGCCGCGACCGCGCGATCTGGCCCCGCTGCTGGCGGCCTGGATCATCTCGGTCGGCGTCATGGTCTTCGAGAAGGATCTCGGTACCTCGCTGCTGCTGTACGCCTCCTTCCTGGTGATGGTCTACATCGCCACCGAGCGGATCAGCTGGGTGGTGATCGGCCTGACGCTGTTCGCCGCGGGCAGCGTGGCGGCGTACTACCTGTTCGGCCACGTGCGGGTCCGGGTGCAGACCTGGCTCGACCCGTTCAGCGACCCCGAGGGCGCCGGCTACCAGATGGTGCAGTCGCAGTTCAGCTTTGCCACCGGCGGCATCTTCGGCACCGGACTGGGCAACGGTCAGCCGGGCACGGTGCCGGCCGCCTCGACCGACTTCATCATCGCCGCCGTCGGTGAGGAGCTCGGCCTGGTCGGCTTGGCCGGGGTGCTGATGCTCTACACGATCGTGATCGTGCGCGGCCTGCGCACCGCGATCGCCGTGCGGGACAGTTTCGGCAAGCTGCTGGCCGCCGGGCTGGCCTCGACGCTGGCGATCCAGCTGTTCATCGTCGTGGGCGGTGTCACCGGGCTGATCCCGCTGACCGGCCTGACCACACCGTGGATGTCCTACGGCGGCTCGTCGCTGGTGGCCAACTACATCCTGCTGGCGATCCTGGTGAAGATCTCGCACGCCGCCCGTCGCCCGCTCATGACCAACCCGCCCACCTCCATCGCGGCCTCCAGCACGGAGGTGATCGAGCGGGTATGAACACCTCCCTGCGCCGGATATCGGTGATGATCATGGCCCTGATCGTGCTGTTGCTGGTCAACGCGACGATCACCCAGGTGTTCCGGGCCGACGGCCTGCGAGCCGACCCGCGCAACCAGCGGGTGCTGCTCGACGAGTATTCGCGTCAACGCGGCCAGATCACCGCGGGCGGGCAGCTGCTGGCCTATTCGGTGTCCACCAACGGCCACTACCGGTTCCTGCGGGTCTACCCGAATCCCTACGTCTATGCCCCGGTCACCGGGTTCTACTCGCTGCGTTACTCCAGCGCCGGGCTGGAGCGCGCGGAGGACGGCATTCTCAACGGTTCGGACCAACGGCTGTTCGGCCGCCGGCTGGCCGACTTCTTCACCGGGCGCGACCCGCGCGGCGGCAACGTCGACACCACGATTGTGCCGCGGATTCAGCAGGCCGCCTGGGAGGCGATGCAGCAGGGCTGCAGCGGAGGCTGCCGCGGTTCGGTGGTGGCGCTGGAGCCGTCCACCGGCAAGGTGCTGGCCATGGTGTCCTCCCCGTCGTATGACCCCAATCTGCTGGCCACCCACGACAGCGAGGAGCAGGGCACCGCCTGGCAGCAACTGCGCGACGACCCGAACTCACCGCTGACCAACCGCGCCATCGCCGAGACGTTCCCCCCGGGATCGACGTTCAAGGTGATCACCACCGCGGCGGCGTTGCAATCCGGTATGACCGACAACGACCAGCTGACCAGCGCGCCGCAGATCCAGCTGCCGAACAGCACCGCCACCTTGGAGAACTACGGCGGCACGCCGTGCGGCAGCGGTCCGACGGCCTCGCTGCGGGAGGCGTTCGCCCGATCCTGCAATACAGCTTTCGTCGAACTGGGTATCCGAGTGGGTGCCGACGCCCTGCGCAACACCGCGCAGGCGTTCGGGTTCGACAGCCCACCAGCGCCGATCCCGCTGGAAGTCGCGGAGTCGACAATCGGCCCGATCTCCGACGCCGCTGCCCTGGGAATGTCGAGCATGGGTCAGAAAGACGTGGCGGTGACACCCTTGCAGAACGCGTTGGTGGCGGCGACGATCGCCAATTCCGGGGTGATGATGCGGCCTTACCTGGTGGATAGCCTCAAGGGGCCCGACCTGTCCAACATCAGCACTGCGGCGCCGCAGGAGAGCAGGCGGGCCGTGTCCCAACAGGTCGCGGCTAAGCTAACGGATTTGATGATCGGCGCCGAGCAGATGACCCAGCAGAAGGGGGCGATTCCCGGCGTGCAGATCGCATCCAAGACCGGCACTGCCGAGCACGGCACCGACCCGCGCAACACCCCGCCGCACGCCTGGTACATCGCGTTCGCGCCGGCGCAGAGCCCCAAGGTGGCGGTGGCGGTGCTGATCGAGAACGGTGGCGACCGGTTGAACGCCACCGGCGGCGCGCTGGCCGCCCCGGTCGGCCGGGCGACGATCGCAGCGGCATTGCAGGGGGCGTCATGAGTCCGCGCAGGCGAGCGAAGCGAGGCAAGCAATGAGCCTCAGCAGGCGAGCGAAGCGAGGCAAGCAATGAGCCCGCGCGTGGGGGTCACGCTGTCGGGCCGCTACCGGCTGCAGCGGCTGATCGCCACCGGCGGGATGGGCCAGGTCTGGGAGGCCGTCGACAGTCGCCTGGGGCGCCGGGTCGCCGTCAAGGTGCTCAAGCAGGAGTTCACCTCGGATCCGGAGTTCGTCGAGCGGTTCCGCGCCGAGGCCCGCACCGTCGCCATGCTCAACCATCCCGGCATCGCCGCCGTGCACGACTACGGCGAGACCGACATGGAGGGCGAGGGACGCACCGCCTACCTGGTGATGGAGCTGATCAACGGCGAACCGCTGAACTCGGTGATCAAGCGCACCGGCCGGCTCTCGCTGCGGCACGCCCTGGACATGCTCGAGCAGACCGGACGCGCCCTGCAGGTGGCGCACGCTGCCGGACTGGTGCACCGCGACGTGAAGCCGGGCAACATCCTGATCACCCCGACCGGCCAGGTGAAGCTCACCGACTTCGGCATCGCCAAGGCCGTCGACGCGGCACCGGTCACCCAGACCGGCATGGTGATGGGCACCGCGCAGTACATCGCCCCCGAACAGGCACTCGGCCATGACGCCACCGCCGCCAGCGACGTGTATTCGCTGGGAGTTGTTGGCTACGAGGCTGTTTCGGGCAAGCGGCCGTTCATCGGCGACGGTGCGCTGACGGTGGCGATGAAGCACATCAAGGAGACGCCCGCGCCGCTGCCGGCCGACCTGCCGCCCAATGTGCGCGAGCTGATCGAGATCACCCTGGTGAAGAATCCGGGCATGCGCTACCGCAACGGCGGCCAGTTCGCCGACGCGGTGGCCGCGGTGCGGGCCGGACGCCGGCCGCCCCGGCCGAACTCCGCGCCGACCATCCGTGCCACCCCGGCGGCGATCCCGGGCAGCTCGCCACGGCTGCCCGCCGCCCCCGCCACCGGGATGCGGCCGCGCGCCAACACCGGCAGTCACCGTCCGCCGCCGCCGCGGCGCACGTTCTCGTCGGGTCAGCGGGCCCTGCTGTGGGCGGCCGGCGTGCTGGGGGCGCTGGCGATCATCAGCGCCATCCTGATCGTGCTCGCCGACAAAGACCGCAAAGACAACCGGCCCGTCGAGCAGACCGTCACCGACACCGTGACCCCCACCAGCGAAGCGGCTCCGAGCGGTTGGACGGAAGGCCCCCGCACCGGTAATCCTGGAGGGCAGATCGGGCCAATCCGATTCACCTCCGCCAGCGTGGCTATTGCTGCCCTGACGCAGCCTGATCGACACGACGAGAAACCGCGATGACCACCCCACAGCACCTGTCCGACCGCTACGAACTGGGCGAGATCCTCGGCTTCGGTGGCATGTCCGAGGTGCACATGGCCCGCGACACCCGGCTGCACCGGGACGTCGCGGTCAAGGTGCTGCGCGCCGACCTGGCCCGCGATCCCAGCTTCTATCTGCGGTTTCGCCGCGAAGCACAAAACGCCGCGGCGCTGAACCATCCCGCGATCGTCGCCGTCTACGACACCGGCGAGGCCGAGACCAGCAACGGTCCGCTGCCTTACATCGTGATGGAGTACGTCGACGGGGTGACCCTGCGCGACATCGTGCACACCGACGGCCCGATCCCGCCTCGGCGGGCGATCGAGATCATCGCCGACGCCTGCCAGGCCCTGAACTTCAGCCACCAGCACGGCATCATCCACCGCGACGTCAAGCCGGCGAACATCATGATCTCCAAGACCGGCGCGGTGAAGGTGATGGACTTCGGGATCGCGCGGGCGCTGGCCGACGCCGGCAACAGCGTCACCCAGACCGCCGCCGTGATCGGCACTGCCCAGTACCTGTCGCCCGAGCAGGCCCGCGGCGAGCCCGTCGACGCCCGCTCCGACGTCTACTCGCTGGGCTGCGTGCTCTACGAAATCCTCACCGGTGAGCCGCCGTTCGTCGGCGATTCCCCGGTCGCGGTGGCCTACCAGCACGTCCGCGAGGATCCGGTACCACCGTCACACAAGAATCCGGGGATTTCGCCGGAGTTGGATGCGGTGGTGCTCAAGGCGCTGGCCAAGAACCCCGACAACCGCTACCAGACGGCCGCCGAGATGCGGACCGACCTGGTCCGGGTGCACAACGGCGAAGCGCCCGAGGCGCCCAAGGTGCTCAGCGCCGCCGAGCGGACCTCGCTGCTGTCGGCCACCCCCCGCGCCCCGCACGGCGATCACACCGACGAGATCCCCCGCCAGGGTGCGGTGGTCGACACCGACCGCGCCAGCGGATCGATCGGGCGCTGGCTGATCGCGGTGGCGGTGCTGGCGATCCTGACCGTCGTAGTCACCGTCGCCATCAACATGGTCAGCGGCAGCCCGCGCGACGTGCAGATCCCCGACGTGCGCGGCCAGTCGCAGCAGGATGCGATCGCCACCCTGCAGAACAAGGGTTTCAAGATTCGCACCCAGCCGACCAGCGACAACACCGTGCCGCCGGAGAAGGTGGTCGGGACCGATCCGCCGGCCAACTCGATGGCCAGCGCCGGTGACGACATCACCATCAACGTGTCCAGCGGCCCCCCGCAGCGCGAGGTGCCGGACTGCAGCACCAGCTCGAGTTACGCCGACTGCGTCAAGAAGCTCACCGACGCCGGCTTCGGGAAGTTCAAGCGGGCGGACTCGCCGTCCACGCCGGAGAAGAAGGACAAGGTTCTCGGTACGGTGCCGCCGGCCAACCAGTCGGCGCCGATCACCAACGAGATCACCATCGTCGTCGGCAACGGACCGGAATCGGCTCTGGTACCCGACCTCAAGGGCCAGACCGTCGACACCGCCAACACGGTGCTGCAGGCGTCGCGTTTTCCGCCCGGCGTGGTGGTCCCGGTCGACAGCGCCGACCCCAAGGATCAGATCGTCGACACCGATCCGCCCGCGGGGCAGATGGCGCCGATCGACACCGTCATCCAGCTGCGGGTGTCCAAGGGCAACCAGTTCGTGATGCCCGACGTCCGTGGCGGGTTCTGGACCGACGTCGAGGCCAACCTGCGCAACGCGTACGGCTGGACAGGCCAGCTGATCAAGGGTCCCGACGTGCAGAACAGCGGTCAGCGCTCCAACGCCGTGGTCACACAAAGCCCACCGGCGGGTACACCGCTGAAATTCGGTGACCCGATCACCCTCAGCTTTGCGTCGTAGCCGAGAGCTCCTGCCCTCCGAGGGCGTGCCGCACCGTGTCGGCGACCTCCTGCTCGAGGCGGCGCACCAACGTCTCTTCGGGGGCCGTCCCGCAGTAGCCCAGCCAGTTCGCCAGCATCCGGTGACCGCCCTCGGTCAGGATCGACTCCGGGTGGAACTGAACACCGTGGATCGGCAGCTCGGCATGCCGCACCGCCATGATGACCCCGCTCTTCGTCCGTCCGGTCACCTCGAGCTGGGCCGGCACCGTCTCGGGCAGGATCGTCAGCGAGTGATACCGGGTGGCCGTGAAGGGGTTCGGAAGACCGTGCAGCACACCGGTGTTCGTGTGGTAGACGGTGCTGGTCTTGCCGTGCAGCAGCTCGGGCGCGCGATCCACCGTTCCGCCGAAGGCCACCCCGATCGCCTGGTGGCCCAGGCACACGCCCAGCAGCGGTGTGCCGGCCGCCGCGCACGCGCGGACCAGTGGGATCGAGGCGCCGGCCCGCTCCGGGGTGCCCGGGCCCGGGCTGAGCAGCACGCCGTCGAATTCGGCGGCCACCGACGCCTCGTCGGCAAGGCGGGCGTCGTCGTTGCGCCAGACCTGCGCGTCCACCCCGAGTTGGCCCAGGTACTGGACCAGGTTGAACACGAAGCTGTCGTAATTGTCGACGACCAAGACCTGCACCCGGTCAGGGTACCTGGGGTGCAGTGACTCAGTAACCGACCGGACCGACCGGCTGGGCGTAGCGCATCCGGACCGGGCCGGTGTAGCCGGCGACGGTGAGGTCGTCGCGAACCTGCTCGCTGTATCCCAGTCCGAACCGGACGACGTACTGCTTGTACAGGCTGACCAGGGGAGCGGCGGCCAGCGCCGCGCGCATGGCGGTGGGGTCGCCGATCGCGGTGACGGTGTAGGGCGGGCTGTACGTCCGCCCGTTGAGCAGCAGGGTGTTGCCGACGCAGCGCGGCGCCGAGGTACCGATGATGCGCTGGTCCTGCATCTGGATCGCCTCGGCTCCGGCGCTCCACAGCGCGTTGAGCACCGCCTGGATGTCCTGCTGGTGGACCACCAGATCGTCGGGGGAGGCGTCGCGGGGAAAGCGCCCGTTGGCGTCGCGCTGCGCGTCGGACAGCGTGACGACCAGACCCGGGCCATGCACCGGATCCAGTCCCGCGTCACCGGCCAGCTCGTCGGCCCGGGCCAGCATGGCGGCCAGGGCGGTGCCTGCGGACGCGCCGTGCGTCGAGTCGACCTGCGCGGCCAGCGCGTCGCGCTGCGCGTTGAGCCGGTCCACCGAGTTCTGCGCGTCGTGGACCAGATCCACCAGCCGGGGCGAGTCGGCCCGGCGGATCTCGCTACCCCCGGAGACACCGTGGGTGGCGGCCAGCAGCAGACCGGCCAGCAGGCACACCACCGGGACGCCGAACCGCCACGGCGAGCGCCGAGCGCCCGTCGTCGCTGCTGCCGGAGTTGTCGGGTCGCGGCGCCGCTGCGTTAATCTCATAGTCGGTCTGCGCACCATCGTCGCAGAAGATCCCGGCCCGAAGGTACCCATGCCCAAGTCCAAGGTTCGCAAGAAGAACGACTTCACGGTCAACCCGGTGAGCCGCACTCCGGTCAAGGTGAAGGCCGGGCCGTCGAGCGTGTGGTTCGTGGTGCTGTTCATCAGTCTGATGTTGATCGGGCTGGCGTGGCTGCTGGTGTTCCAGCTGGCCGCCTCCGGTCTCGACGTGCCCAGCGTGTTGCAGTGGATGGCCAATCTCGGACCGTGGAACTACGGGATCGCGTTCGCGTTCATGATCACCGGTCTGTTGCTGACGATGCGGTGGCGCTGACCGGGGACGACCACCTTAGAGGATTCATGCCGTGCGGTCAGTGTTTTCGGGCTGGCAACCTTCTGGCCACCCAATCACACGCGTGTGATTCATCCCCATTGTTGATAGCACCTGTGGATAACTGCATCGGCCACGGTAGATGCCACCGAGGACGCCATGCAGCAAACTGATTGGGGCCCCAAATCGGGGGCCGTCGCAGGTCTTGGCATCGCAGGTGTGTTGATGGCTACCGCCTGTGTGACCGTGGTCACAGACCCGCCGGGCCGCATCCTCACCGGACTTGCTGCGGCCGGACTGCTGATGTTCGCATTCGGATCATGGCGAGCCAGACCCAAGCTGGCAATCGTCGGTGACGGGTTGGTGTACCGGGGGTGGTTCCGGACCCAGACCCTGCGCCGCGCCGACATCGCGCTGATCCGCATCACCGAGTTCCGCCGGATCGGGCGCAAGACGCGCCTGCTCGAGATCGAGACGGTCGCCGACCGGCTGATCGTGCTCAGCCGATGGGATCTTGGGACCGATCCGTTGACCGTGCTCGACGCCCTGACCGACGCCGGCTTCGCCGGCCGCTAGCCGGGCGGGCCGTCGAGACCGCAGTGAGAGCGACGATCGGGCGTGATCGTCGCTCTTAGTGCGGTCTGGATGTCAGGAGATGGTGATCGACTCGATCACGACGTCGTCGGCAGGCCGGTCGTTGCGATCGGTGGCCGTGCTGGCGATCGCGTCGACGACCTTCTGCGACTCGGGGTCGACGACCTCACCGAAGATGGTGTGCCGCCGGTTCAGGTGCGGAGTCTTGCCGACGGTGATGAAGAACTGGGACCCGTTGGTGCCCGGCCCGGCGTTCGCCATCGCCAGCAGGTAGGGCTTGTCGAACTGCAGCTCGGGATGGAACTCGTCGGCGAACTTGTAGCCGGGGCCACCGCGGCCGGTGCCGGTCGGGTCGCCGCCCTGGATCATGAAGCCGTCGATGACGCGGTGGAAGACCGCACCGTCGTAGAACGGTCCGGAGGTGCTGCCCGAGGCGTTCTGCGTCGAGTACTCCTTGGTGCCCTGGGCCAAGCCGACGAAGTTGGCGACGGTCTTGGGGGCGTGATTACCGAACAGGGCGATCTTGATGTCGCCGCGATTGGTGTGCAGGGTCGCGGTCGCGGTCGCAATGGGGCTCGTCACGGGATCCCAGTGTGCCACTAGCCTCGGCCACCCCAACTCCCGGCCACCCCTGTGCGCGCTGTGGCAGTGTTGATGCCACCACACCGTTCGGGAGGATCACATGGGCCGCAAGACCAAACCCGCACTTACATCGCGCGAGCGGCTGAACCGCGGACTGCACTACACCGCGGTCGGTCCGGTGGACATCACCCGCGGTCTGGTCGGCATCAGCGTGCATTCGGCCGAGTCGGCAGCCGCCGGAATCAAGCGCCGGACACGCGAGGCTCGTGAAGTCCGCGACGATGTGGCCCGGGAGGCGGCCGCGGTCAAGCAGGTCGTCGCCGAGTTGCCGCAGCTACTGCAGGAGGCCCGCACAGCGCAGCGTCGGCGCCGGCGGCGACTGTTCGTGTTCGGGTTCCTGGGCCTGGCCGCGGTGGCCGGCGGCGCGGCGGCGTTCACGATCTCCCGGCGCTCGGCCGTGCCCGAGCCGTCCGCGCTGCCGCCCAGCGTCGAGGTCGCACCCAAGCTCTAAGGCCGTGGCTGTCAGCGTCTTCGACCTGTTCTCGATCGGTATCGGCCCGTCCAGTTCGCATACCGTCGGGCCCATGCGCGCCGCCGCGCGCTTCACCGCAGAGCTGGCCGCAGCGGGCGTGCTGGACGCGGTCCACCGGGTGCACGTACAGCTGTACGGGTCCCTCGGCGCGACCGGCGCCGGACACGGCACCGTCGGCGCCGTACTGCTCGGCTTGACCGGCGCCGACCCGGAGACAGTCGACCCGGCCGGGGTCGATGTGCTGCTGGGATCGGTGCGCGCCGAGCGTCGACTGACCCTGGCCGGCGGCCACACGATCGACTTCGACCTCGACTCCGACATCTCAATGAGCCTGCAGCGGTTGGCCTTTCACAGCAACGGGATGGCATTTCAGGCGCTCGGCCCCGACGGCGCGCAGCTGGACAAGCGGGTGTACTTCTCCGTCGGTGGCGGGGCGGTGGTCGACGAGGCCGACGCGGCGGCACCGGCTACCGAGACGGTCGCGATTCCCTATCCCTTCGCTACCGCAACGGAATTGGTCGCGACGGCGGTCGAGCGGGGCACCAGCATCGCCACGGTGATGGCGGACAACGAACGCGCGCTGGCCCGCCACGACGATCTGCGCGCGGCGGTGCTGCGGATCTGGTCGGTGATGCAGCAGTGCGTGACGGCCGGCCTGAGCCACCGCGGCGTGCTTCCGGGTGGGCTGGGGGTGCGCCGGCGGGCGGGGCAATTGGCCGCCCAACTCGAAGCGACCCCGCACGACCCGCTCTATGCGATCGACTGGGTGACCGTGTACGCGCTGGCCGTCAACGAGGAGAACGCGGCCGGCGGGCGGGTGGTCACCGCCCCCACCAATGGCGCGGCCGGCGTGATCCCGGCGGTGCTGCACTACTACACCCGGTTCGTTCCGGGGGCCAGCGACGACGGGGTGGTGCAGTTCCTGCTGACCGCGGCGGCGATCGGCGTCCTGTTCAAGTCCAACGCGTCGATCTCCGGTGCGGAGGTGGGCTGTCAGGGCGAGGTCGGCTCCGCGTGCTCGATGGCGGCAGCCGGGCTCACCGCCGTGCTCGGCGGTACCCCGGCTCAGGTGGAGAACGCCGCCGAGATCGGCATCGAACACAACCTCGGGCTGACGTGCGACCCGGTGCGCGGGCTGGTCCAGATTCCGTGCATCGAGCGCAACGCCGTCGCGGCGGTCAAGGCGATCACTGCCGCGAGGATGGCGATGCACGGCGACGGATCTCATTTCGTCAGTCTCGACACCGCGATCAAGACGATGCGCGACACCGGCGCCGACATGGCCGACAAGTACAAGGAAACCGCGCTGGGGGGACTGGCTCTGAACGTGGTGGAGTGCTGAGTTCAGTTCCCCGGCACCAGCATTGACTGCCAGGTGGGCACCTGGCCACCGGACGCGAGGTTATCCTGGGTGTACCGCCGCCCGTCGGGACCGGTGAATATGCCGGTGGCGGGGTCGTATTGGGCGCCGCTCAGTTGCGGGACGTCCTGCCCCGACAGGGTGGCGTTGGGGTCACCCTTCCAGTTGTATCCGTCATTGAGCGGCACATAGGTCTGTCCGCTGTCGCACATCGCCACTGTCGGCGCCCGCTTCCCCGGCCGGCCGGTGCAGGGGATGTTGCGCGCGCCGCGCACGCCGATCGGCGAGTCCTGGGGGACCCGGCAATAGAAGTCGCCTGGCGGCCGGTCCGGGAAGTCCTGCAGCGCGGCCGCCCGCTGCTGCTGCGCGGGCAGAAATCCGGTGGTGCACGGCGGCGGTTGATTGAGGCTCAGGTTCAAGCTCAGGTAGACACCCCGGTAGGGCTGCTCGGTGTCCCGGTTGGCCAGGACGATCGCTTGGGCGGTGGCGGCCGCCTGGGGCAGCAGAACCAGCAGCTGTTCCAGGCCGGGCTGGTAGGTCAGCACCACCTGAGCCACACTGGCCAGATTGGCGGCGATGATGGGCACCGTCGGGCGCACCCGGTCGAAGAGTTGCCGGGCTTCCTGGACGGCCGGGCCGCCCTGCTGCAGCAGGTCGTTGACGGCCGCGTCGTTGTCCTTCAGCTGGCGGCTGATGGCGGCGAGGTGGGTGGTCCAGGCCGCGACAGCGCTCGCGGAGTCGTTCTGCGCGTCCAAGATCGGCTTGGACTGGTCGATCAGCGTCAGCAGGGGCCCGAGGTTCTCCCGGGCGCCGGCGGCCAGTTGGCCACCGCCGGTGACGAGCCGGGACAGCTGCGGGCCGAGACCGCCGACCGCGGTGTAGGACTCGTCGACGACTGTCTTCAGGTCGTCGCGCGGGATCGCCTTGAGGCCGGTGTTCACCGCATCAAGGACGGCGTCGAAGTCCGGTGGCACCGAGGTGCGGTCGGCCGCGATGACGTCGCCGTTGCGCAACGGCGCCGAATCCCGGCGCGGCAGCAGCGTGATGTACTGCTCACCGACGGCCGATTGGCTGTGCACCTGCGCGTCGAGATCGGACGGGATCGCGATGCCCGATTTCAGCGACAACACGGCGGCCACCCCCGTGCCGGTCAGCCGCACTTCTTGGATCCGGCCGACTTCGGCACCCCGGTAGGTGACGTTTCCCCCGGGATACACGCCCGCGGTGCGCGGCAACTCGACGATCACCTGGTAGCGCCCGATCCCGAACATGGCGGGCAATCTGATGTAACCGAAGATCATCGCCGTCGCGAACGCCGCCGCGATCACGGCGAAGAGCGCCAGCTGGAGTCGGATGCGCAGGGTCAGTGGCGGCACGTCATCGTCCTTGGTCCCAGTGATAGGGCGCCACAAGGGGATTGCCCCGGGTGTAGGGGCTCGGCAGTTGCCCGATGGTGCGGCCCCACTGCAACTCGAGCTCGGTCAGGTTGCCTTCCCACCGGGTGCCGGTGAGGAACGAGGCGTCCAGGCGGCTCAGCGTCAGGTCGATGACGGCGGTCAAGTTGGCGAAGTCGCCCCGCTGCCACACCCCGACGGTGTCGGCCGGAAACGGGTAGGTGGCGAACATGCCCAGGGATCGGGTCAGGGCCGGCCCGGCGTCGGCCAACGAATCAAGCACCGGGCCGAGCGCCTTGAGCTCGGCGATCAGGCTGTCCTTGGTCTGGTTGGTGGAGTCGGCGACCAGCGCGCTGAACTTACCCATCTGATCGAGCGCGTCGACCAGTGTCTGTCGCTGGTCGCCGATCACCCGCAGCGCAGCCGGGATCGTGGTGAGTGCCCGGTCGACCACCGGCTGCTGGTCGGCGAACTGTCCCGCGAGATTGTTCAGGCTCTCCGCGGTGGCGATGATGTCGGCCGACTGCTCGTTGACGTAGCGGGTGAACCGGTCCAGCTGGGTGATCAGGCTGCGCAGGTCCTGTTCACGGCCGGCCAGCGCGGTGCTCAGCGCCTCGGTGATGTCGTGGACCTGGCCGATCCCGCCGCCGTTGAGCAGCAATGTGATTGCCGACAACAGCTGCTCGCTGGACGGGTAGGTACCGGCCGACGACAGCGGGATCATCGAGCCGTCGCGCAGCGTGCCCTGTGGCGCGGTGGCGGTCGGCGGCGCGAGCTCGACGTGCAGCGAGCCGAGCAGGCCGCTCTGGCCGATCGTCGCGGTAGCGTTGGCGGGCAGGTGCACATCGTGGTCGATGCTCATGGTCAGCAGCGCGTGCCAGCCCTGACGCTCGATCTTGGTGACGGTGCCGACCGTGACGTCCCCGACCTGGACCCGGGAATTCGGTTCGATGGTGCGCACGTCGGGCAGCTGTGCCTGGATGGTGTATGCCCCCGGTCCGCGGCCGGCGGTGCCTGGCAGCGGCATCGAGTTCAGCCCGCGCCACCCGCATCCCGACGCCACCGTGGCCAGCGACGCCACCAGTAGCGCCCCGGCGACGACCCGGCGCGGCGTCATCGGCCCTCCCCGGGCACCGTCATCATGCCGGGCAGTCCGGCGGCGGGATCGGTCTGCTGCACCGGGGTATTCGCCGGAGGCACGTAGTCGGGTCGCAGCCAATCCTCGCTGTAGGTCACTTCGTTGGGTCGCGCGCTGGCACCGACGATCAGGTTCTCGCCCAGCGGCGGAAAGTTGTACTGGCGGTTCTTGACGATCGGAGCCAGGTATTGGACGCAGAGCTTGGCCGACTGCTCGGCGCCCAGCCGCGAGGCCGCCTGGATGGCGCCACACAGGAACGTGATCGGATCGGCGAAGTTGTTGAATGCGTACGCGCCGCCCATGGTGGCCTGCGCGGGCTGGTAGGTGTTCATCAAGTTCTGCAACGCATTCGGCGCGACATGAAGGGCCTGCTTGAGGTCGTCGAGGCTGGCGCCCAGCGCCGACGACACCGAGGCCAGCTTGTCCGCTGTGGCCCCCAGTGCCTCGCGGTTGTCGGCGACGAAGCCGCGCACGTCGCCGACGACCCCGTCCAGCGCCGACAGCGCCTCCCCGACCTCGTTGGGTTCGTCGTCCAGCGCTGCAGTCGCCGAGGCCAGATTGGCGTTGAGTTGCCGCATCGCCTCGCCGCTGTCCTTGAGTGCTGACACCAGGATCGACAGGTTCTTCAGTGTGCCGAACACATCATCGCGATGGTCACTGAGCGCCGAGACCGCCTGCGACAGCTCGATGATGGCGGACCGGAGGGTCGCGCCCTGGCCACGCAGGGTGTCGGCCGCGGTGTGCACGACCGCGCCCAGGGAACTGACCCCGCCGGCTTCGGTCGGCTGGATCAACTCGCTGAGCCGCTGCAGTTGCTGGCGTAGATCGTCCCATTCGACGGGGACGGCAGTGCGTTCCTCAGGGATGACGGCGTTGTCTTGCAGCTGGGGTCCTCCGGTGTAGGCCGGGGTGAGTGCGATGATGCGCGCGGTCACGATCGCCGGGGACATGATCACGGCCTTGGCGTCGGCGGGCACCGGGTACTTGGTGTCGTACCAGAAGGTGATCTTCACGCGGTCGGGCTGCGGCTCGATCCGGCTGATCTTGCCGACGGGCACTCCCAGGATGCGGACCTCGTCCCCGACGAAGATGCCGTTGCTGTTGGCGAAGTAGCCGACAACCGTTCGTCTGCCGGCTGTGCCGGCCGACATCACCAAGTCGACGACGGCGGCCACCAGCAGGACGGCCAGGATGCCGGCCAAGCCGATACGGATTCCGGCGCGCGCGGTCATCGGCTCGGACCCTCAGCCGCCGGAGCCGGTGGACCTGGCGGCGGCCCACCTGGTGGGGGTGCCGGCGGGGGCTCCCGGTACGGGTAGCGCGGATCGCCGGGTGTGCCGGTGATCGCGTCGGGCAGGGTCAGTCGCGGCTCGCCACCCTGCCCGGTGCGGGGGAAGGGCAGCGGCAGCGGTGGCGTGCCCGGCTGGCCGGATTGTGGGTCGGTACGCAGCGAGGGTGCCAGCACGTTCGGGTCCAGCCCGAGATCGGAGAAAGCGGCGTCGACGAACGGCTGGATGAACTGCCCGGGCAGCAGGTTGGCGATGTAGAACTTGAAGAACGGGCCCGATGCCATCGACTCGCCCAGTGACATCGCATAGTGGTCGAACCCCTTGATGGCCTGTTGGATCCGTTCCTTGCGGCGGTCGAGGATGGTGAGCAGCTGGTTGAGCTTGTCCATCGCCGGCGTGAGTGTCTGGCGGTTGTCGGCAATGACGGCCTTGAGCTGACGGCTCAGCACCGTGATGTTCCCGGCGATGTCGTCGAGCGCCTGGCGTTGGCTGGTCAGGTCCGCCAGCAGGGCGTTGCTGTCCGTCAGCATCCGGACGATCGCGTCGCTACGCTGTGCCAGCACCGTCGTCACCGTGTTCGCATCGGTCAGCAGCGCACGCAGCTGGGAGTCCCTGGCGTTGAGCGTCGCCGCGAATCGCGCCACGCCGTCCATGGCGATCTTGAGCGCCGTTGGCGTGTTCTCGAATTCGCCGGCCAGTATCTTCCACGAGTCGGACAACCGGGCAGTGTCCAACTGGCTCACGGTGGCGGTCAGGTCACCGAGGGCATCCGGCAGTTGGTAGGGCGAGGTCGTTCGATCCAGCGGGATCGGCCCGCTCTGGGTGCCGTCACCGCCCGGGGTCAATTCCAGGATCTTGGCCCCGAGAATGCTTTTCGTCTTGATCGCCGCCGCGGTGCGATTCCCGATCCGGATACTCTTGGCCACCTCGAACGTGACCAGGACGCGCGGGCCGTCGAGATCGATCGAGGTGACCTTGCCGGCCTTGAAGCCGGAGACCTGCACCGCGGCGCCGGTGAGCAGCCCGCCCGCCTCGGCGAAATAAGCCGAGTAGTTCCGGTTGTCGTTGACGAACGGCAGCTTGCCGTAGTTGAGGGCGCCCAACACCACGGCCAGAGTGACCGCAATGCCGACCACCCCGACGGCGATGGGGTTGCGCTCGGCGAAAGTCTTCATCGCGGCGAGCACCTCCCGCTGTCCTGGCCGACGACCTTCACGTAAACGGGTTGTCCGCCTTTGCCGTTCAGCTTGAGGATCAGATCGCACAAATAGAAGCTGAAGAAGTCGCCGTAGAGGCCCTGGCGGTTCAGCTTCTGGTAGACGTCCGGCAGCGTGTCGAGCAGATGGTCCAAGTAGTCCCGGTCGGCCAGGGTCGCATCGGCCACCCGCTGCGCCTGGTCGACGACACTCTTCAGCGGCACCCGACCCTGGGTGAGCAGATCGCCGATCGACGCGGCCGCCGCGTTGGCGTACGCGAGGCCGTTGCGCAGGTCGTGACGTCGCTCTGCCATCGTCGCCAGCGACGCGGACAACGCGTCGATGGCCGCGGTGAATTGCGAACTCTGCGTACTCAGTGATCCCACAACGGATTTCAGGTTCATGATGACCTGCCCGATCAGCTGGTCGCGCTCGGCGAGGGTGTTGGTCAGGGTCGCCGTCTGGGACAGGAAGCCGGCGATCGTGGGGCCTTCGCCCTGCAGCGCTTCGATCAGCTGGCCGGACAGCGCGTTGACCTGCTCGGGGTCCAAGGCCCGAAACAGCGGGCGGAAGCCGCCCAGCAGCGCATCGAGATCGAGGGCGGGCGCCGTGTGCGACAGCGCGATGGTGGCTCCGGGCGGTAGCGCACGGGTGCCGCCCACCCCCTCCTCGAGGGCCAGGTACCGCTCGCCGATGAGGTTGCGGTAGCGCACCACCGCCCGGCTGCCGTCGGTCAGCACCACTGAGGCGTCGGTGCCGAACTCGACCAGGGCGACGCCGTCGTCGCGGATCCGGATGTTCTTCACCTTGCCGACTTCGACTCCGGCGATCCGGACGAAGTTGCCGTCCTCGAGGCCGGAGACCGTGCGGAATTCTGCGGTGTAGGTTTTCTCGGTCTCGAACCGCAGTTGCGCGAAGATCGCGAGCATGGCCACCAGGCCGAGGGCGCACACCCCCAGGAACACGCCGACGCGCCAGATCGCGCCCCGCAGGTTCTCTTTCATGTCGGCCTCGTCACGGCGCCGGGACCGGTGTCGGCTGAAGTTGGGCGGGGGCCGGCACCACGAACGGTTCGGAGCCCGGCGGCGGCGGACCCGGTTGCGGGGTGGCACCCGGCGGCGGCGCCGGCGGTAGGCCCGGCCACAGTGGGGTCCCATCCGGGGCGTACAACGAAGCCCCGTACGGCGGCGCACCCGGGTAGGGGATCGGTCCAGGGGCGGGGCCGCCCTCGTAGCGGACGCTGGGCGGTTCGGGCACGGCCCTGGTGACCGGGAAGTAATCCGCATAGCCGGGGAAACCGATTCCCGGGTTCGGCCGGATGTCCAGGCCCGTTCCCCAGCCGGTGTTGGTGATCAGTTGGCGCACCGGCCAATTCGCGGCGACGTCGGGCAGCGAGCCGCAACCCGGTAGTCCACCCGGGCCGCCCTTGGCGCCGATGATCGGCAGGTTCTGCGGGTAACGGTAGGCGTCGGGCCCGAACAGCAGTGCGCTGTCCAAGATCAGCGACTTGCCGTTGGCGGCGCCGGTCGCATCCAGGTAACCGGTATCCAGTGCCGTCTTGGCGCCGACCAGCGTGCAGGTGAACGTCGGCTGGTATTTCAGCAGCAACCGGGCGGTGGATTCGAAGGAGCTCACCGCCGTGGTGAGGTTGGCCTGGCTCGAGCCCATCAGGTCGATGCCGCTGCGGGCCAGCCCGGCCACCCCTGTCAGCACTGCGTCGAGCGCCTGCGCGTCGCCGCGCACGGTGGCGCTGGTGGTTGCCGCGGCATCGAGCGTACTCAGGATGTTCTGTGCGGCATCGGAATACGCTGCGGTGAGTTGTCTGACCGATTGCCGGTCGGCGGCGATGGTCTCCGTGCGGGCGTTGACCTGTGTCATGACCTCGTTGGCGTCGGTGATCGATTGCCCCAGGGTGGCCCCGTGGCCGCGCAGTCCCTCGGCCAGTGCGGACAGCACCGCTTGCAGCTTGGCGGGGTCGACCTGTTTGAGGATGTCGTTGACATCGCGGAACAGGGTGTTGATCTCGGTACTGACGTTGTCGGACGTGATGACGGCGTCCGGAGCCAGCCGTTGCGGGCTGGGATCGCTCGGATAGTCGAGTTCGACGAACTTGCCGCTGAACAGGGTTCCGGCCCGGATGTGTGCATCCACATTGGCCGGGATGAACTTCATCTGCTCGGGCTCGATCTCGAGAGTCAGGCGCACCTGACCCTGCTCACCGGTGACCTGGTCGACCCGGCCGATCTGCACGCCGCGCAGCTTGACCTTCGCGCCGCGGTCCATCACCAGGCCCGCGCGGTCGGAGATCAGTGTCACCGTCACGTAGTCACGCAGTGCACCGGAGAACAGGGCGGTGGTGGCGACCATCGTGCCGGCCGCGGCGACCACGAAAATCAGTGTCCACCATCCCGGATGCATGCCCTCTGAGCGCTGATCGGACATCGCATCACCCGGACAGGTGGAAGTTGCCGGACTGTCCGTAGATGGACATCGCCACCGCCAGGAGCAGCAGCGTCAACACGATCAGGGAGGTGCGCACCGAATGTCCCACTGCCTCACCGACTCCGGCAGGTCCGCCGGTTGCGGTGTAGCCGTAGTAGGTGTGTACCAGCATCACGGCGATCCCCATCAAGACCACGGTGAAGAACGACCACAGCAGGTCCGTGGAGTTCAGGAAGGTGTTGAAGTAATGGTCGTAGACACCGGTGGACTGTCCGTAGAACCCGGTGGTGCCGAATCGGGCGGCCAGGAAGGCACACACCATGGCCACGCAGTACAGCGGGATCACCACGACCACGCCGGCGACCACGCGGGTGGACACCAGGTAGGCCACCGACCGCACCGCCATCACCTCGAGGGCGTCGATCTCGTCGGCGATCCGCATGGCGCCCAGTTGTGCGGTGGCCCCGGCGCCGATCGTGGCGGCCAGGCCGATGCCCGCGACGGCGGGGGAGATGATGCGGACGTTGACATAGGCGGAGATGAACCCCGTCATCGCCTCGACGCCGATGCCCGAGAGTTCGTTGTAGCCCTGGACGGCGATCACGGCGCCGGTGGTCAACGTGAGGAATCCGACGACCACCACGGTGCCGCCGATGAGGGCCAATGCGCCAGTGCCCAAGCTCATTTGGGCAATGAGGCGGAGGATCTCTGTCCGGTAGCGCGTGACGGCGATGCCGATCTCGCGCACGGACCTCGCGTTGAATTTGATCTGCACACCGATGCGGTTCCAGCCCTCGGCGACGCCGTGCGCCACGGTGGTCCAGCCTGGACGTTCGTGGACGGCGGTCATTTCGCGCTCGTGTAATAGACGGCGGTCGCGACGATGTTGATCACGAACAGTGCGATGAACGAGTACACGACGGTCTCGTTGACGGCGTTGCCGACGCCCTGTGGCCCTCTGCGCACCGACATGCCCTTGTAGCACGCGATCAGCGCGGCCGACAGCCCGAACAGTGCGCCCTTGACCAAGCTCAAGACGATGTCGGGCAGCCCGGTGAACAAGGTGAGGCCGGCGACGAAGGCGCCCGGGGTGACGTGCTGGATGAACACCGCGAAGCCGAACGAGCCGACCAGTCCGACGAGTGTCACCAGCGACACCAGCGACACGGCGACGACGGTGGCGGCCAGCACGCGCGGCACCACGAGGCGGTGCACGGGATCGACACCCATGACCCGCAGCGCGTCGAGCTCGTCGCGGATCGTGCGGGCACCGAGATCGGCGCACATCGCGGTCGCTCCGGTGCCGGCGACCACGAGCACGGTCACGATCGGCCCGATCTCGGTGACCGCCGCACTGGCGGCGCCGGTCCCGGAGAAGTCGGTGGCGCCGAATTCGGTCAGCAGGACGTTGATGGTGAACACGACCAGCACGGTGAACGGGACGGCCAGAAGCAGGGTCGGAACGACGGCGACCCGCGCCACGAACCAGGTTTGCAGGATGAACTCCCGCCAGGCGAACGGTGGTTTGACCATCGCGACCAGCGTGTCCAGCGCGACGGCATAGAAATCACCAACCGACCGGATGGGTTTGAGGACATTGTCCGTTGACACCACGTCGGGACCCCCTGGCCGGTTGCCGACAGTTCGCGGCATCTTCCGGAGTTTCACGCTAGGCAGCAAATTGCGGTGCGGGAGGGGTCGAAGGTCCCAACGTGAGAGGCCAGAAGGTTGCCGGTAGCCGGGGCCTGCGGGCAGAAATAAAGCCTATCAACATACCGTCAGGTTTGGTGAAAGCTCAACTATTGACGGTGTCGAATGACGTTCCCCTGAACGAAGCCTGTGAAGTAGTGCAGAATGTGCCCATGGTTTGGGGGGGATTTTCTCGCAAGAGGGTGAAGTGTGCTATCTGCGCTCACGAACAGAGTGTGTTCGCGGGCCGGGAAACTTACACCTGTCGCCGGTGCAACAAGACGTTGCCGCTCCGAATGGCTGTCCCCGCCGGGCAGTGATCCCGGTCGCAGCACTCGGTGTTGTGGAGCCTAGGAGATTCGATATCTCTAGGTGGCGCAAAGGTATCCGCGACGTACACGACGACTGCTAATTCGAGGCTCCGGTCGCTGTCGCGGACAAGT
>NZ_BEWG01000014.1 GCF_002723835.1 Mycobacterium sp. shizuoka-1
TCACCCCGTCGGCGGACTCGGCACCGACCGAATCAACTGGAACGGAGGTCGCCTGAAACAAGCCGATCCACAGGTATTGACAATTCCTCCGGCCAATGCGCACTTCGACGGACGAGAACCCTTCGACGGTCGGGTATCGGCCCACCCAGCAAAGTCTTCGCTGACCGCCTGACGCCTGCGTCCACAGCGTAGATTATCTACGGAGTCAAACCGTAGATGACCAGTGCAAAGGCTTGCTGTTGGCGGTTGCGCTGTAACGCCTGGATCAGCGAGGACGGCTGGGATCAACGCCGAAGGCCGTTGATGACGCGACCCGGCGCTAAATATCCCGGTCGGCGCGCCATCTACGTAGTAACTACATAGATGGCGGTAGGCTGTCTCGTAGGCGGTGCAGTGAGGATGCATAGGCGCGCTTTAGTTTTCGTGAACGGCTAGGAGAATGCCACGACGATCGAGTCGCACCGCTATGTCGCTGGTTCCGTACCGCCAGTGGCGGCCGCTGGCCGCATCCGTGTGCTACTGGTGGAGCCTCGACGCATCTATGCGGCCACCGTGGCGCGACACTTACGCGCCGGCGGTTTCGCCGTGGAGGTGGCCTATTCGCCAGGTGCTGCACTCACAGGGCTGCGCGAGCGTGATCCCGATGTGGTCGTGGTGGGCGTCGGCACTCAGGGGCTGGGCACGGCCATGCTTGACCGCATCCGTCAGGAAACTCAAGTCGGCGTGGTTGCTCTCAGCGACGGCGATATTACGCCGCTGCTCGTGAGTACCGGGGTCGTCTGTGTGGGCGACATCGAGGCGCTGAACGTGCGAATTCGGCTGGCGCTGAGGCGCTGCGGTGTCGGCGGCGAACCACGTGGCGGCGGCCACGGCGACGAGACGCATCGCCGTGAGATCGGAGATCTCCGTATTGATGTGGCCGCGCGTCGGGTGTTCCTCCGCGACGAGCCATTGCCGCTCACCCGCACGGAGTTTGAGATTCTCTGCACGCTGGCGGAGAGTCCCGGTGAACCGGTGACGTGTCGTCAATTGCAGCTGAGCCTGTGGGGGGATGCGTCCGACGGTGGCCGGTCCACTCTGGGGGTGCATGTGGGTAATCTTCGGCGCAAGCTGGGTGAGGACCCACACTCACCGCGGTATCTCCGTACGGTGCGCGGGACCGGTTACTGTCTGACCGGCTAAGTGGGGGCAGCGAGTGCCTGGTGCGCCGCAGTGATGCAGCTGGTGACAGATTGCGGCGAGGACTTAGCTTTCGATGATGCGAACGACGTAGGGCGTCATCCCTGACGTGCGCACTGGGGAGATCTTGATTGGCACGCCGGTCTGCTGTGCCTCGAGCATCTGCCCGCCGCCGAGATAGATAGCTTCGTGCTGGCTCCCGCCCGGGCCCCAGAACAGCAGATCGCCCCGCTTCGCTTGGGAGGGTGGCACCTTGCGGCCGGCGTCGTACTGATCACCGGACCATCGCGGGAGCAGAACTCCAACGCCGGCGAAGGCGAACCGTGTCAGGCCTGAACAGTCAAAGCCGACGGTGCCTGCCCCCTGGTCGACGCCGCGGCTGGGACCGGTGAGGCTTCCGCCACCCCAGGAGTAGGGAACGCCGATTTGCGTTCCCGCCCTCCGGATTACGTACTCGATCGCTTGCGCACCATTGACCCGGTTTCCGCGCACGCTCGTCGACGGATCCGCGGCGGGACTGACGAGCCCCAGGCTGCTGAGGAAGTTGCGACCCATGCTCATGGCGGTCTGCGTCGCCATGGCCGTTGCCTGAAGAGAGGCGTTCGCGATGGCAACCGGATCACCGGGAGCGCCTGCGCTCGCCACCTTAGGAAGCAGTGGATCCCAAGGGCCGGCGGCAGGTTGGGCCGACGCGACCGGTGCGCACGCAAGGAAAAGCAAGACGACGATGGCGATCACACCGGAGAGCCGCCGAACCGCCTGTGCTGCTACAAGGATTGTGGGGTCGCAGCGGTCAGCGCGGGCAGTTGGAGCACCCTTGCTCCGGACGTGTGATTCCATGTCTTCTCCTCGGTGCGCCGCGCGGTGAGCTATCACACGCACCAATAGCGGGGCTGAATCGCATAAGTACGGCGCAGCACCAAAATACGTAGCTCCTACGTAGAAAAGCGTAACTCACAAAAGCCCCACCAGTAACAGTAGCCACATAATTACAATGGTGAAATTCGCTGCGGCAGCTCGGTTTGGATGCGGCAAGTACTGGACTAGAACCGTTTTTACGGTCGGGAGGACGCGCGTGAATAGCGCGCCGATGAACGCAAACTGTGCGAGCTTCTCGGAGAAGGAGGCACTATGGGCCGTCGTCGGGGGTAGCAACAATTCTGCCCCGCGCGGTCACGTGAAGCCTCGTCGGCGGTAGCGCGCCGCCTTCGGTCATCGGGGAGTCGATGAGCTCCAGCCACGCCGACAACCGCCCGTACGGCAACGGCGTCTCAGGAGTGACCCCAAATGCGCCGCGGAGAAAGGGGTTCAGCGACGCTGGGCACCCGGGCATGTCAGCCCGGTGTCACTAACTTCCGATGCTCAGAGGTTGGCGTTTCCGGCCTTCCATTGCTCCCAGGGGATGTTCCAGTCTCCGAGTCCGTCGGTTCCTGACAGGGTTGCGCCGGTCGTGTTGATGACTTCCACGATGTCGCCGCGTCGGGTGTTGTCGTAGAACCAGCGGGCATTGGCTGGATTGACGTTGAGGCATCCGTGGCTGACGTTGGCGATGCCTTGGCTACCCACCGACCATGGGGCAGAGTGCACGTAGATGCCGCTGTAGGACATTTGCGTGGCCCATTCGACTTCGGTGCGGTAGCCGTCGGGCGAGTTGGCGGGGACTCCGTAGGTGGACGAATCCATCACCAGGAAGGAGTAGCGGTCTCCGATGATGTAGGCGCCGTTGTCGGTGGGCGTTTTGGCTTTGCCCATGGAGATGGGCATGGTTTTGACGACTTCGCCGTTGCGCCGCACGGTCATCGTCTTGGTGGCGTCATCGGCGGTGGCGATGATGTGGTCGCCGATCGTGAATCGTGTGGTGACGTCTTCCTGGCCGAAGAGTCCGTCGCCGAAGTCGACGCCGTAAGCCTCCACCGACACCTCAACGTGCGTTCCGGGCTCCCAGTATTCGGCGGGGCGCCAGCGGACTTCACGATTGCTGAGCCAGTAGAAGGCGCCCTCAACCGGGGGGTTCGTGGTCACGGTGATCGCCTGCTGCGCCGCAACCCGGTTCGTGATGTTCTCGTCAAAGCGAATCGCAATGGGTTGACCCACGCCCACCGTTTCGCCGTCATTGGGCAAGACGTAGGGCATCGTCAGGTTTTCGGGGGAATGGGTTTCGAATGTTGCGCTGGTGCTGGTCGTTCCGCCAAGCCCCTGTGCGTGCGCCTGCAGAGTGTACTGCTTGTTGTAGCCCAGCGGTTCCGCCGATGACCAGGTAACGCCGTCGGGGCTCAGCTGCCCATCAACAAGTTCGCCCGCCTCGTTGGTCAGCGACACTTGGCCGAGAACACCGTCGCCGGCGGTAACGGTCACGGGGGCATCGACAGCGACGCCGATCGCACCATCAGTCACGGACGCTTCCAGTTTCGGTACGAGCAAGTCTGCGTAGGGCGTGCCCTTGTCGGTGATGACGTCGGGCGTGGGCGCCGCCGCCGGAGACGAGGTGCAGGCGGTCGCGATCAGCAGCACCGCCACCGCGAGGACGGTCGTGCGCAACCAGTGCGTCGTCGCTCGAAACGCTGGTGGGCAGCCTATCTGCGGCATGAGTGAGGCTCTCCGTATCGGGTCTTCGTCATCGGCTAACGGGCGGTGGCACCGCCTGGTGCGTCGCGAGGGCCGGTCGCGGGCGACGGTGCACCGTTTACGGGTATGCCTTCAAGAGTGCTCTTGAGTCGTTTAGCTTTCTTAGTCCTTCGATGAAGATTCGATAAAGCTGGCACTAAAAGCTGGCTCCTCGGGCTTGCACAACCGCCAAAATCGGGGGCGCGTCCGTCTGTTGGTCCCAGCCGAAAGTGGTGGAGCCGTCTGTCGTTGCCGTCGACCGCGGCGAGGCTGGCTAGCGGGTCGAGCCACGCTGCACCGGTGAATCGGGGGCCCGACGGCTACAGACGATACGTCGAGCCTTGGCCGGATGGCGGTATCGGCGCGTTTCCGTCGGCCGTCGTGGCCGTGGTCAAGGACTTGAGGCTGCAGCCGCTGGCGTGGGTGAACGGGTAGATCATCTGCCGCAGATAGCTGGTGGGGTAGTCGGGTTTGGCGGCCATGCCGAGCTGGGTGGAGTCGAATCGCCATGTGGCGTCGTAGGCGTAGGTGCGCATCAGGTGGTCCCACACCAGGGTGAACAGGCCGAAGTTGACGTCGCCGACGCCGGCCCATTTGAGGTGGTGGAAGCGGTGGCCTTCGTTGAGGGCCAAGACATACTTGGCGGGGCCGATGCGGTAGTCGGCGTTGGAGTGCTGCAGCAGCTGGATTGCCACCGCCAGCGCCAGTACGGAGGCTACGTCGACGGGCAGCCCGATCAGGATCAGCGGTGCGACGCCGGCGGCCATCTCCACGGTTTGGTGCAGGGGGTGCTTCATCTGGCCGT
>NZ_BEWG01000015.1:0-62778 GCF_002723835.1 Mycobacterium sp. shizuoka-1
TCGCAGTTGGGGAACCGGCAGGTGAGGTCGCGCATGCGGATGAAGTCGTCCAGGGCGGTGGAGGGCCGGTAGCCGGGTTCGGGCGTGTCGCTGGGGCGGCGTAGTGGTCGGATGGTGGCGCCGGCGGTGATGAGGTCGGCGAGCAGGGGGGCGGGCACGATGCCGCGGGTGCCGGTCAGCACGCCACCGGCGCGGGACTCGCGCACCGGGTCGTCGGTGTCGGCGTCGGTCAGCACGTGCACCACGACGGTGGCCGCGCGGGCGTCGGGTGCGGTGGCGGGGCAGTCGGGGTTGTCGCAGGTGCAGGCCAGATGCTCGGAGCCGGCGCCCAGGGCGCCTAGGGCGTCGGAGCGGCGTTGGCCGAGGGTGCGCGGATCGTCGTCGCAGACGGCGTGTGCCATGGCGCTCAGGCGTCGGTCGAGGGCGGCGGCGTCGGTGACCAGCAGCGATCCGCGGATGTCGGCGACCCCGCCGTGGGCGTTGGGTAGGTCGACGACGATATCGCGGTCGCGCAGGCGGGATTGGGTGCGGCGCAGCGCGCCGGGGTCGTAGCGGTCGACCCAGGCGTCGATGGCGCGTTGCAGTTTGAGGGCGGACATCGGTCCCCAGGTGAGCGCGTCGTCGGCGATCGCGCGGTCGAGGACGGCGAGCACGGCGTGGTCGTGGACGAGGTAGGTGCGGTCGACGATGGCCTGGCACACCCGGTAGCTCAGAGCGCCTTCGGTGAACAGGGCGGCGACTCGGGGCAGGCGGTGGCGCAGCGACATCGCCATCAGCATCTCGGCGCTGGCGCGGCCGTGGGTGATGCCCAGGGCTGCGGATACTTCGGCTGCGGCGGCGTCCCAGTCGTCGCAGGCCCAGTGGGCGCGCTCGTCGTCGGGGCAGCGGCGGGCGACGAGTTCGGCGATCGCGGCCAGTCGGCGGGCGGCGGCCTGGGCCTCCTGGCGGGCTGAGTCGGTGATCGCGGCGACTACCGCCGCGTCACCCGATCCACCCAACCCACCATCGAACACGTGTTCGAGTATGCCACCGGGGTCCGACAGAACTCGCCGAGTCGGGCTACGCGGTGTACCGGCCGTGCCGTCCGGTGTCGGCGTGGGCGAGTGCCCAGTCCAGTGCGTGATCGGCGACCGCCTCCCAGCCCGGCGCACCGCAGGTCCAATGGTCCCGGCCGGCGAACTCGTAGTACTCCGTGACCGCCGGCGACTTGTGATAGTGCTTGGCGTTCGACTTGTTGACGGCCGGCGGCATGATGTGGTCCTTCTCGCCGCCGATGAACAGCAGTGGGGCTCGGTCGGCCTGGTAGTCCACCCAGGTCTCCTGGTGCCCGGGCTGATAGTTCGCGAGCAGGCCGTAGTGCCACACCCAACTGCCCGGTGCCGCAATGGCATATCGCTCCCACACCTCGTCGGACTCCGCGCGGGTCATCGTGTTGGTGAAGGCGTAGTGGAACTCCTCGGGGGTGAAGCCGACGGCCTTGTGGATGTTGGCGGGGTTCTTCAACGCCGGGAACAGTGACTTCACCTGGGACAGCGGGCTGACCCGCACGCCTTCGGTCGGCGCGGAGTCGATGACCACCGCGGCCGCGCCGAGCCCCCGGGCCAGCAGCAGCTGGGTGAGGGTGCCGCCGAACGAGTGGCCGATGATGATCGGGGGGACATCGACCGACGCAATGACGCCGGCCAGATGATCGACGGTCTCGGGCACCGTGAGTTTTGCGATGACCTCGGGGTGCTTGCGGAGTTCTTCCACCTCGATCTCGAAACCCGGGTAGGCCGGGGTCAGTACTCGGAACCCCTTGGCCTCGTAGTAGGTCTTCCACTCCGCCCAACTGGCGGGGGTCATCCACAGGCCGTGGACCAGAACGATGGTGTCGGGACGGTCGGACATGACGATCTCGCTTTCTTCAGGAGACGAACGTGAGTAGATCTGCGTGCAAACGGTCGCGGTCGGTGTCGGGAAGGCCGTGCGGCCGGTGGTGATAGACGATGAGACGCGCACCGGGGATCAGCGCCGCCGAGCGTTTGCCGCCCACTTCGAACGGCACGATCTGATCGTCGTCGCCGTGGATCACCAGCGTCGGTATGTCGATCTTGGCCAGATCCCCGCGAAAGTCCGTGGCGGAGAATGCTGCTATGCACTCATAGGCGGCTCGGTGCCCGCAGGCCATTGCGCGTGCCCAGAACGCGTCACGGATTCCCTGTGAGATGTCACCGCTGCGGTTGTGGCCGAAAAACGGTCCATCGGCGAGGTTTCGGTACAACTGTGAACGGTCGGTGGTCTCGCCGGTGCGCAGTTCGTCGAACGTGGCGGCTGAAAGACCGCCGGGATTGTCGGGGCCCTCCAGCATCAATGGTGGGACTGCGGCGACCAGTACCAGCTTGGCGACTCGGCCGGTGCCGTGCCGGCCGATGTACCGGACGACCTCGCCGCCGCCGGTCGAGTGGCCCACCAGGGTGGTGTCGCCGAGATCGAGAGCATCGATCAGGACCTGCAAATCGTCTGCGTAGGTGTCCATTTCGTTGCCGTGCCAGGTCTGCGAAGAGCGGCCGTGGCCGCGGCGGTCGTGGGCGATCACCCGGTATCCGTGGCCGGCGAGGAACAGTGCCGCCGCTTCCCACGAGTCGGAGTTGAGCGGCCAGCCGTGGCTGAGGATGACCGGCCTGCCGCCGATCGCCCCCCAATCTCTGAAGAAGATCTGCGCGCCGTCTTCGGCGGTCACGAACGGCATAGGGTCAGTGTTGTCTGGCGACCTGCCGCACCGCACCACGTGCGGCTCGTAGTCGTGACCGTCAGCCGTCGGCGCCGAACCTTTCGGCGAGCTGTCTGCGGGAGGACACACCGACCTTGGCGAAGACCTTGCGCAGGTGGTAGTCGACGGTATTCGAGCTGATGAACAGGGTGGCGCCGATCTCGGCGTTGGTGTGGCCGTCGGCTGCCATCCGGGCCACCGACGCCTCCTGCGGTGACAGCTCCACCCCGCCGACGAGCTTGCGTCCGGTGCTGCGTTCTCCGGTGGCGGCCAATTCGGCGCGGGCCCGGTCGGCGAATGCGGGTGCTTCCAGCCGGTCGAACAACGCGATCGCCGACCTCAGCTGGTCGCGGGCGTCACGCCTGCGTTTCATTCGGCGCAACCACTCGCCGTACAGAAGATGGGTCCGCGCCAGATCCGCGGGAAGGTGCGCCTGTTCGAGTAGCCCGAGCGCCTGCCGGTACTGGTCTTCGGCTTCGTCGTCGGCGGCCAGCAGCGCCTGACACCGGTGGTCCTGGCTGTGCAAGGCGACGGTGCCACTTGCCGCCGCCATCATGGTGATTCGCGCCGCCACTCGGCGGGCGTCGGCGTCATGGCCGCTTCGGGTGGCGGCCTCGACGAAGTCCGCGAATCGGACGTAGGCCACCTGCAGCAGCGGCGCATCGACCACAGTCCGCAGTGCGGTGTACGCGTCGTGGTAACGGCCTTCGGCGATGTCGCTGAGTGCGATCGCACTGACGGCCGAGGTGTGCACGCCGCCGAACCCCATCTCTTTGACGGCCTGCGCGACCAGCTCCAACTCATCGCGGGACATCCCGGTCCAGGCCAGATAGCCGGCGTTGACGACGTTTTCGGCGTCGTAACCGATGGCCCGTCGAAGCTCTCGAACCTGGCGGATGGATGCGCCGCATGCGGCAGGCTCACCGTGTTCGAGTTCGAAGATGGATCGTACCCACAACACCGTGTCCAGCGCGCGCAGTGCGCCGGCGTCGCGGGCGATCGCGGCAAGTCGGTCCAGGTATCGGCCGCCGGCGTCCTTCTCGAAAAGTGCTGTCGCAATCGTAATTCCGACGAAGCCAAAGTCGGTGACGGTGGCGTCGTCGAGTTCGCCGAGCATGTCCAGTGCGGTGCGCATCAGCGGCACGGCATCGGGATAGGGGTCCAGGATGTGGGCGGCCAGTGCGTGCAA
Organism: Mycobacterium sp. shizuoka-1; assembly: GCF_002723835.1. GTDB lineage: Bacteria > Actinomycetota > Actinomycetes > Mycobacteriales > Mycobacteriaceae > Mycobacterium. The sequence goes on from NZ_BEWG01000015.1 coordinate 3,942, forward strand.
GACCACTGATCGCGGTCCCGGGAGCACGTCGGCGCCGGCCCCGATGCGCCGGCCCAGCTCGTCGAGTGTGAGGCCTTCCATCTGCAGCTCGGTCACCGACCACAGTTCGAAGGCCCGCAACAGGGCGGCCTGTTCCAGTTCGGGAGCGCGGTCGTGGAAGAGCGCCGCCGCGCTGAGCAGGTCGGCGGGTCCGCGAACCACGAGTGCCGAATCCGCCAGGAACAGCGCCAATTCGGTGCGGATCATGATCAGCCGACCGTGTGCGACGGCGTCGAGTCCGTCGGCGGAGATCCGATCCACCAGGTCCTGTGCCAGTTGGGCGGCGCCGGCGTCCGCGGCGGCCCGGGCCGCCGCCAGCAGCAGATCGTCGCGGCCGGCGCCCGGCGGGGTCAGGTCGGCTGCGCGGATCAGTAGTCGCGCCTGAGACACCAGGCCGCCGCGGCGGGCGGCTCGGTCGGCCACAGCGGCCAAGCGGTCCGCCACGACCGGGTCGGGGCCCTCGGCTGCCTCCGCCGCATGCCAGGCCTCGAGGTCGGCGAGGCCGAGGGTGGCCGCCGCGGTGCGCAGCGCCGCGTGGACCCGGCGGCGGTCGGAGCCGGTCATTGCACCGTAGACCGCGGATCGCACCAGCGGATGGCGGAAGGCGATGGTCTCGCCGGCAGTCACGAGCCGAGCGCGTTCGGCCTCGATGCGGCAGTCCGGCGAAAGGTCCAGCGCCGCAGCAGCGGTGGCGATCAGCATCTGCTGGGCCGACGGCTCGGCCGCCGCCAGGGACAACCACAGTCGGATGTCGTGCGGCAGTTTTCGAATCCGGTGGAGGTAGTGCTCCTCGAGTTGGCTGCCGATCGGGGCCGGCGCCGACGACAACCACAACCGGCTCAGCTGATGCGGGCGCAGGTCCTGGGTCAGGTCCAGCAAGGCCAACGGGTTACCGCCGGTCGCGGTGGCGATGCGCGTGGCGGCATAGGGGTCGATCGGCTCGGCGGCGGATGCGGCGAGCAGCCGGACCGCGGACTGGGCGTCCAGGCCACCGAGTTCGAGTACCGGGATACCGGCCAGCTGGATCTGCGATTCGGCGCTGTCGCGCGCCCCGAACAGCAGCACAGTGGACTCCGCTTGCAGCCGGCGAGCCACGAAGGCCAGCACCTCCCGCGATTCCGAATCCAGCCAGTGTGCATCGTCGACCACACAGAGCACCGGTCGCTGCCCGCTCGCCGCGGCGAACAGGCCGAGCATGCCCAGCCCCACCAGAAACCGATCGGGCGGCGGGCCGTCATCCTGCCCCGCCGCGACCCGCAACGCCTGCTGCTGACGTGCGGGCAGCCTTTCGAGGTGATCGGTCAGTGGCGACGCAATCCGCTGCAGTGCCGCGTACGGCATCGCCAGCTCCGCCTCGAATCCGTCGGATCTGATCACGGCGGCGTCGCCCGCGTGGGTGGTGGCGGCGTCGAGCAACGCGGTCTTGCCGATTCCGGGCTCACCGCGGACCACCAGCGCGCCGCCCACCCCGTTGCGGGCGCGCGTCATCAGCGCTTTGAGGGTGTCCAGCTCCTCGACGCGGCCGACGAACGTCGTGGGCGACGTCATCGCGCTAGACCCAGTACGGCACGCGCGCCCGGTACTGCCGCAGCGCGAACGCGGCGACCAGCCAGCCGATCACAGTCAATGCGATCACCACCAGCCAGTGCCGCAATTCCTGATCGGCGCCCAGCAGCGGCGCGCGCAGGATGTCGAGGTAGTGCAACAACGGGTTCAATTCGATGATCTTCGCCCATTGGCCGGCACCTTGCTGCCGCAGCGTGTTGTCGTTCCAGATGATCGGCGTCATGAAGAACAGCAGTTGCACGATCGAGAACAACAGCGGCCCGATGTCGCGGTAGCGGGTGGCCAGGATGCCGAAACAGAACGACACCCACACGCAGTTGAGCATGATCAGCAGCAGCGCCGGGATCGCCGACAGATCCGCCCACGACCACGGTTTCGGGAAGATGATCGCGATCACCACATAGATGACGATGTTGTGCGCGAACAAGATCATCTGCCGCCACACCAGCCGGTAGACGTGCACGCTCAGCGGAGTCGGCAGCTGTTTGATCAAGCCCTCGTTGGCGATGAAGACGTCGGCGCCCTCGATGATCGCTGCGTTGATCATGTTCCAGATGATCAATCCCAGTGTCACGTAGGGCAGATGCTCGGACAGTTCCAGGTGGAACAGCTGCGAGTACAGCCCGCCCATCGCCACAGCGGTGGTACCGGTGGCGATGGTGATCCAGAACGGGCCCAGCACCGAACGGCGGTACTTCTGTTTGATGTCCTGCCAACCGAGGTGCAGCCACAGTTCGCGCTTGCGGTAGCCGTCGATCAGGTCGCCCCACGCGCGAGTGAATGTCTTCGACTGCGCGGCGGCGTCAATGAACGTCATCTGCTGAACCTTTCGCGCCTACCCAGGCGTCGCAACCTCATCCACTCCACGAATCCCGCGGGATCGCGGCGCGTTATCAAGAAGTACCAGCCGAACCGCAGCCATTCCTGCGGCACCAGCTTGCGCATGCCGCGCTGCGACTGCAGGTATCCGCGGTTGCGATAGGTGAAGAACCGTTTGGTCGGGTCATCGGGATACTGGGTGTGCATCCGCCCGCCCAGGATCGGCTTGAACTCGTCACTGCCGTACGGATGCAGGTAGGTCGCCTGAAGGCTGGTGCCGAACGGCAGGCCGGAGAGCACCAGCCGCCGGTGCATGTCGACCTCGTCGCCGCGGATGAACAGCCGGATATCCGGAATGCCCACCGCCAGAATCGTTTCCGCGCGAAACAGCGCACCGTTGAACAGTGACGCGATCCCCGGCAGCAGGTCGCGATCGCCGAGTTCGGAGACGTTGCGGCGCCACTCCAGGCCGCGCCGCAACGGGAACGCCAAGCGCGTCGGGTCGTCGATATCGCACACCATCGGCGACACCTCGGCCAGCCCGTGCCGCTGCGCGCAGGCCAGCAGGGTGGCCAGCACCTCGGCGTTTTGAGGGCGGCCGTCGTCGTCGGCCAGCCAGACCCAGTCCGCACCGAGGGTCAGCGCGTGCAGCATCCCCAACGCGAATCCGCCTGCGCCGCCGAGGTTTCGGCGGGAGCCCAGATAGCTCGTCGGAACCGGCTGACCGGCCACGAGGTCGCGCACCCGGTCGTCGGCATCGTTGTCGACGACGATCAGGTGGTCGATCATGCGGGTCTGGGTGGTCAGCACGTCCAGCGACTTGGCCAGTTCGTCGGGACGGCGATGCGTGACGACGACGGCGCACACCATGTCGGTCACGGCGTGACTGCCCCGTCCGACCAATCGGACTTGTGCTCGTCGAGCACCTCTCGGACATGGCGCGCCGCGTCTTCGCCCTCGTAGGCCCGGACCACCTCTTCGATGCTGCCGGCCATCTTCACGGTGCCGTGGTCGATCCACATCGCGGTCTTGCACAGCCGCGCGAGGAACTCGTTGGAGTGACTGGCGAACACCAGGATTCCGGATCGCTCGACCAGGCTCTGCAGCCGGGACTGCGCCTTCTTGAGGAACTCCGCGTCGACCGCACCGATCCCCTCGTCGAGCAGCAGGATCTCCGGGTCGATGCTGGTGACCACCCCCATCGCCAGCCGAACCCGCATACCGGTCGAATACGTCCGCAGCGGCATCGACAGGTACTCGCCGAGTTCGGTGAAGTCGGCGATCTCGTCGACCTTGGCCAGCATCTGCTTGCGGGTCTGGCCCAGGAAGAGCCCGCGGATGATGATGTTCTCGTAGCCGGAGATCTCCGGATCCATGCCGACACCGAGGTCGAACACCGGGGCAACCCGGCCGCGCACGGTGGCCGACCCGCGAGTGGGCTCGTAGATGCCGGACAGCAGCCGCAGCAGGGTGGACTTGCCCGCGCCGTTGTGTCCGACCAGGCCGACCCGATCGCCCATCTTCAGCGACAAGGTGATGTCCCGCAGCGCCTCGATGACGACGACGTTCTCAGTGTTGCGGCCGATCGCGCCGCCGGCCTTGCCCAGGAAGGTCTTCTTCAGTGAGCGTGTCTTCGCGTCGAAGATCGGAAACTCGACCCAGGCGTCCCGGGTTTCGATGAAGGGATCGTCGGCAGCCACCGTGCGTCTCGGATCAGAGGTACTGGCCGGTGCCGTGACCGGGGACACCGGCCGGGCCGGGTTGCGCCATTCCCGGCGGGAGCGCGCCCTGGCGCATGTGCTCGAGCTGGGCGCGGGCGGCCATCTGCTGAGCGAACAACGCGGTCTGGATGCCGTGGAACAACCCTTCGAGCCATCCGACCAGCTGGGCCTGTGCGATGCGCAGTTCGGAGTCCGACGGGATGGTGTCCTCGGAGAACGGCAGCGCCAGGCGTTCCAGTTCGTCCCGCAGTTCAGGGGCGAGGCCGTCTTCCAGCTCGCGGATGGAGGTCGCGTGGATCTCTCGCAGCCGGCTGCGGCTGGCGTCGTCCAGCGGTGCCGCACGCACTTCTTCGAGCAGCTGCTTGATCATCGTGCCGATCCGCATCACCTTGGCGGGCTGCTCCACCAGGTCGGTGACCGAGCGCTGGTCGTCACCCTCGGCCGAGCCGCCGTCGGGCCCGGTGATGATCTCGATGTTGTCGTCGTCTGTGTTCGTCGTCATGGAAGTGAGCATTCCCTCGGGTTCCATTGTTATCGGCCGTCCGGCGGCGAAGATCCGCGCCATTCGTAGATGCGAGCCTCGCCGTTGTCGTAGATCTTCGCCCACGACTTGGACTTGTCTAGTGACACTAGACCGTCGGGCATGACGAACCCGCGGACCACCGGGGTACTGGTCAGCACATAGCGGATGTTCAGCGCCTTCACCGCCTCGGCGATCCTCGGATCGTGGTCGGCGTCGTCGGCGTACGCCCAGAAGATGAACCGGTGGTATCCGGGCCCCTGCTGCACGGGATAGTCGTAGTGCGTCCACAGCGGGTGCAGGCCCGCCACCGCGTACATCCATGCGGTTCCGTCGACATTGGCGTCGCCGATGATCGTGTCGCGGGCGCCCGGCAGCGTGGCCAGGTAGGCCATCGCCTCCAGATCTTTGTCGTCGATGATCACCTGGTCGTACTTTTCGCCGAGCAGGAAGCGGTGCCGGGGGAAGTAGTGCCAGGCCAGCCCCGCCGTCACCGCGACGAGCAGCATCGCGGTGGCCCCGATCCAGAACCGGCGGTCGGGATCCCGGGCGGCGGCCAGGCGTCGCGTCAACCGGCGTGCACCGGCGACCACCAGCAGCACGGCCGAGTACAGCGCGATGCCCGCCATCGGCGCCAGCAGGAGCGTGACGACCGCCGACAACCGGCGCGGATCGCTGTAGAACAGGTCGCTGTACTTGCCGATGATCGCCCCCACCGGGCCGCCGAACGGTGCTCCGGAGTGCACGATCGACACGATCATCACCAGCCACACCGCCGCCGGCCACCAGATCCGCTTGGTCAGCAGCAGCACGAAGCCGACACCCGCCAGCGCGATCAGGATGTTCTGGATCGGGAAGTCGTTGAGATGGCGGGTGTGCTGAACGATCGCGTTGAACAGGGTCCGTTTGCGGCCCTGGTAGGTCAGGAAGGCGTGGCCCGCGATGACCTCGGCCTGTTGCAGGACGCCGAGGAACTGCGGCAGCAGGACCGCCAGGGTGGGTGCGGCGATCGCGACCAGGGTGATGAAATCGCGCAGCCGGCCCAGCACCGGCCGCCGCAGGGCATCCAGCAGCCACCAGGCGGCCACGAATGTGACCACCACCACGCCGCCGGTGATGTGCACCGAGAACACGCCCACCAGCGCCAGCACCGCCAGCGGGATCCGGTCGCGATGCCGCAGCGACGAGGTGATCAGCACGAACGCGGGTATGGCGATGCCGTAGGCGGCCATGTTGGGCATCGAGGCGGTGTCGAACTCCACGTAGGGCACCGCGGTGAACGACGCCGACAGCGCGGCCGCAGTGGCCGCCGCTCCCGCGGTGCGCCACTGTGAGGTGCCGCGAGAGCGGAGCAGCTGCCAGGTCAGCAGGGCCGCGCTGAGCGGGAACAACCACACCGCAGCCGCCAGTGAACTCAGCGTGTATGCGGTGGTCGGCGCGGCGCCGATCAGCTGGGCGAGCACGGCGCCCAGCGCGTGGAAGACCGAGGGGTAGTAGAGCGCATCGTGGGTTTCGACGTTGCGCAGCTCGCCCATGTGCGTCGACGACGCCTGCCCGGTGTCGAGGATCCAGCGGATGGTGTTGGCGTGCCAGACCGAATCCCAGTTGCTCGGGATGGACTGCCAGTTCGGCATGCCCCGCCAGGCCGCGAGCGCGATGAACAGTGCGCCCAAGATCACGCCGGCCGCCACGGTCAGGGCGGGCCACACGGACACCGCGTCCGTGTCGGCCCCGGCGACGCGATAGCGGGAGAGCAGAATCCGCAAACCGAATGCCGCGGCGGACACGATGGCCAGGGCCAGCAGTGCCGTCCAGACATTCCAACGTATTCCGACAGCGCCGAACGGGATGATGGCCAGGCCCACAACGCCGTACGTCAGCACCGGGCCGACACCGAGCGCGACGGGCCAACTCAGCCGCCCGGCCAGCGCGACCACCGCGCCCGGCAGGATCAGCAACAAGACCGCGATCATCAGTCCGAACGCGAAGCTCACTGGACTAGTATGGCTGCCCAGGTGAACCTGTCCGCGGGGACCGCAGGCGCCCTTGCTGTCTCGATAGCGCTATCACCAACGCTTTAAGGTGGTCTCCATGGCATACGACGTCGCCCGGGTGCGTGGTCTGCACCCCGCGCTGGGCGACGGATGGATGCGCTTCGACGCCCAGGCCGGGATGTTGATCCCCGAGTCGGTGGCCACCACGGTGTCCACGGCGTTCCGCGGTTCCGTGCCCAACACCGCCAGCCCGCATCCCGCCGCCCGCCGCAGCGTGGCGGTGCTGGACGCGGCGCGCCAGGCGGTGGCCGATCTGGTCAACGGCGATCCGGCCGGGGTGGTGCTCGGTGCCGACCGCTCGATCCTGCTGACGTCCCTGGCCGATGCGTCGTCCTCGCGGGCCGGGATCGGTTACGAGGTGGTCGTCAGCAGGCTCGACGACGAGGCCAACATCGCGCCGTGGCTGCGTGCGGCCAACCGGTACGGGGCCAAGGTCAAGTGGGCCGAGGTGGACATCGAAACCGGCGAGCTGCCGTCCTGGCAGTGGGAGAACCTGATCACCGCGCCCACCAAGCTGGTGGCCATGACCTCGGCATCGTCGACGCTGGGGACGGTCACCGATGTCGGTGCGGTCACCAAGCTGGTGCACGACGTCAGCGGGCTGGTCGTGGTGGATCATTCGGCCGCCGCGCCATACCGGCTGATGGACATCGAGGAGACCGAGGCCGATGTCGTCGTGCTGAACGCGCCCGCGTGGGGTGGCCCGCCGATCGGCGCGCTGGTGTTCCGCAACCCGTCACTCATCGACACCTTCGGATCGGTGTCGATGAACCCCTACGCCAGCGGGCCGGCCCGGCTGGAGTTGGGCGGGCACCAGTACGGTCTGCTGGCCGGTGTGGTCGCCAGCATCGAATATCTGGCCGGACTGGACGAGTCGGCGCGCGGCACACGCCGCGAAAGACTGGCCTTGTCAATGCAATCCGCGGGTGCTTACCTCGGCGGGTTGTTCGACTACCTGATGGCATCGCTTCGGTCGCTGCCGCTGGTGATGGTGATCGGGCGGCCCGAGGTGCACATCCCGGTGGTCAGCTTCGCCGTCACCGGGGTGCCTGCCGAGCGGGTGGTCCAGCGGCTGGCCGACAACGGGATCCTGGCCGTCGCCAACGCCAATTCGCGGGTGCTGGACTTGATCGGTGTCAACGACATCGGTGGCGCGGTCACGGTCGGGCTGGCGCATTATTCGACGACGGCCGAGGTCGATCAGCTCGTGCGGGCGCTGGCGTCGCTGGGCTGACGCCGCCCGCTCACTCCAGGGTCAGCAGGACCTTGCCGAAGGTCTCGCCGGCGGCGAGCACCCGGTGCGCCTCGGCGGCCTCCTCGATCGGGAAGCGGGCACCGATGATCGGGCGGACCCGGCCGTCGGCGACCATCGGCCACACCGACGTCACCACCGCGTCGACGATCGCGCCCTTGCCGTTGGCGCCGGTGACGGGCCTGCCGCGCAACGAGGTGGCGATGACCTGCAGTCGCTTGGCGACCATCTTGCCGATGTTGAGTTCGCCCTTGACACCGCCCTGCATGCCGATGATCACCAGTCGGCCGTCGGCGGCCAGCGCGTCGAGATTGCGATCCAGGTAGGCCGCGCCCATGATGTCGAAGATGACGTCGGCGCCATGACCGTCGGTCGCAATATTGACGCGAGCGACGAAATCTTCGTCGCGGTAGGAGATTAACGTCTCGGCGCCCAGTTCTGCGCACAGGTCGAGCTTGGCTTGCGAGCCGGCGGTCACCGCGACCCGGCTGCCCAACGCCGTGGCCACCTGGATGGCATGGGTGCCGATTCCGCTCGCCCCGCCGTGCACCAGCAGCATCTCGCCGGGAGCCAGGTGGGCGGTCATCGCCAGGTTCGACCACACCGTGCACGCGACCTCGGGAAGCGCGGCGGCGTCGGACACGCTCACGCCGGCAGGGACGGGCAGGACCTGGGCGGCCGGCACCGCCACGTACTGGGCGTAGCCACCGCCGGCCAGGAGAGCGCAAACCTCTTGTCCGACAGTCCATCCGGATACGTCATCGCCGAGCTCGGCGATCACGCCGGAGACCTCGAGGCCCATGATGTCGCTGGCTCCCGGCGGGGGCGGATAGTGCCCGGCGGCCTGCAGCAGGTCGGCCCGGTTGACGCCCGCGGTGGTGACCTTGATCAACACCTCACCGTGGCCCGGTGTCACGTCGGGCACGTCGCGCCAGGTCAGACGGTCGGCGGATTCAGCGACGATGGCCAGCATTCGGCCTAGGTTACTCCGGAGTCATTTCCGCCTCGTACCGCGCTGTGTCGCTTACGATTGCGCTATGGGAGGGATTATTGCGGGGCGGACCGCTAGTGAGATGCCGGGGTTGGATATAGCTGAGCAACGAGCTTGGCAGAACTTCCTCGACGCAGCACTGCGGCTGTACGGAACACTGAATCGCGGACTCGTCGACAAGCACAAGTTGAGCTTGGTCGACGTACGACTGCTGGAAATACTGGACCACTCCGACACGGGTGCGGCGCGGATGGGGGATCTGGCCGAGCAGCTGATGTCGCTGCCGAGCCGGGTGACGCGCCAGATCCGTCGGCTCGAGAACGCCGGACTGGTGCACCGGGAGGCCAGTCCCGACGACGGGCGCGGAGTACTGGCCGCCATCACCGACCAGGGCCGCGAGGTCGTCGAGGACGCGATGCTGACGTACGCCACGGGTGTTCGGGAGAACTTCCTGGGCCCCCTGTCGCGGCCGCAGATGGCGGCGATGGGGGAGAACTGCCGTCGGATCAGCGCCTCGCTGAAGAACGGCGGCAACTCGACCAAGGTCGGCCGGGTCTGAACCGCTACGCTTAGCGGCGGTGGCGTGGCAGAGCGGCCTAATGCACTCGCCTTGAAAGCGAGAGACGGCTAACACCGTCCGGGGGTTCAAATCCCTCCGCCACCGCTGTGCGGGCCGGTTATCGATTCAAAGCCGTTGTGCCGCAGGCGATATGAATGTGCCCTCGGGCTTGGTGGTCGGGCAATCGGTAAGTGTGCCGGGCTGGGCGAAGGCCACGGACACCAGCTGAGCCCTAGCTGTGCGGCTGGCTCCGGACGTCTGTGGATCACCTTGGGACGCGTGCATTCGGGCGGGCCCCGGGCATACAAAGGATGAAAGCGTTTGATTGGTTGCCCTGAGCGCTCCTACCGAGCGTGCAGGCGGCCCGTCTGCGCCCGCGAATATCCCGAAAGGTGCAGCTCAGCGTGTCATCCCATCAGAAGCTTCGAAAAGGCTTGACTTTGAATAAAAGGTTGCTGGGTACGGTCGTGGGCAGTGCAGCGATCGCCGTTCTCGCGCTCTTCGGACTGACCCACCCCGCCCCGGCGTCGATCAACGGAACCGTCACCGCAGACTCCGGCGACGAGACGAAGTTCCCGCCCTATTCGTCGCCGGCCGTGGCCGCGATGAACATGGGCGCGACCACCACAGAGCAGCCCACCGATGAACCGACGGCACTGGCCACGACGAAGGCGGTACCGGCGATCAAAGCCGGTCACTAGCGGCTATTCGCCGGTGAACTCCGGCGGGCGCTTGGCGAACATCGCCGAGATGCCCTCGGACAGATCCTTCGACGGCAGGAACGCCGAGTTCCACGCCGCGACGTAGCGCAGGCTGGCTGCGACGTCGGCGGTGCGCTGCTCGTCGAGGACATCCTTGATGCCGTGGGTGACCAGCGGTGAATTGGCGGCGATCTCGGCGGCGGTCTGGTGGGCCGCGGCCAGCGTGGCGTCCGCGTCGGGATAGACGTCGTTGACCAGACCGATTTTCTCGGCGCGGGCGGCGTCGATGTCCTTGCCGGTCAATGCCAATTCGCGCAGATGTCCGTCGGACAGGATGTAGGGCAGCCGGGCCAGGCTGCCGACATCGGCGACGATGGACAGCTTCACCTCGCGCACCGAGAACTTCGCGTCGGCGCTGGCGTACCGGATGTCGACCGCACTGATCAGGTCGACGCCGCCGCCGATGCACCATCCGTGCACGGCGGCGATGGTCGGGGTACGGCAGTCGGCGACCGCCGTGATCGACTGCTGCATGCGCTTGAGCTTGGCGTGGAACTGCGCGCGCGGGCGAGCCGAGACCTCCGTGGTCATGGCTGAGCCGATGGTGTCGCCCATGGCGACCAGATCCAGGCCGTAGCTGAAGTTGCGGCCCGAGCCGGTCAGCACGATCGCTCGGACGTCGGGGTCGGCGTCGAGGTCGGCGAAGACCACCGGCATTTCGGCCCAGAATGCCGGGCCCATCGCGTTGCCTTTACCAGGCCCGATCAGGGTGACCTGGGCGATGTGGTCCTTGACCTCGACGGTGAGGGATTCGTACGGCTCGCTCATGACCATGAAGGCTACGGCGCGCGGCCGCCGGCGTCACTCGAGGGTCACGTCCGGGCGTCGGGCCGCGATGCCTGCGCCCAGCGCGAAGAACGCGACCAGCAGCGCGACCACACCGATGGCGATGGGTGTCGAGTCGCCGACCAGCCCCGGCAGGTTCTGCAGGATCAGCGCGAACGACACGACCAGCCCGACCAGACCGAGACCGGGGGCCACGAACGCCCGCCACGTCGACACCTCCAGCGCTCCGGCCCGCTTGCGCCGGGCGAAGAAGGCGAGCACCGCGACAGTGGTCGCGATCAGCAGGATGGTGATGCCGACGGTCGAGATACCGGCCAGCCAGGTGTAGAACTGCGTCACCGGGTCGAGCTGGAATGCGATCGCCACCACGATGGCGACTGCCACGACGATCGCGTCCACCCCGGAAGCGATATGCGGAGAGCCGTGGGCGGAGTGCGCCTGGCCGAGTTGGCCGGGGAACACCTTGCGGTTGGACAAGGTGAACACGTAGCGGGCGACGATGTTGTGGAACGACAGGATGCAGGCGAACAGGCTGGTGACGAACAGCACCTGGACGATGTGCAACCCGGCGGCGCCGAGGTATTGCTCGGTGGCGTTGGGTAGCAGCGCCGACGGATCAGCCTGGGCCTGCTCGACGGCCTGGCTGTCACCGACCGCCGAGATCAGCGCCCAGGTCGAGACGGTGTAGAACGTCCCGATCAGGATGACGGCCAGGTAGGTGGCCTTGGGGATGGTGCGCAGCGGCTCGCGCGCCTCGTCGCGGAACACCGCGGTGGCCTCGAATCCGATGAAGCTCAAAATCGCGAACAGCAGGGCGATACCCGGTGCGCCCGAGACGATTTCGGACGGCGTGACGATCCCGGTGGACAGGCCTTCCTGGCCGCCGCTGAACACGACCGCGGCGTCGAGCGCCAACACGATCGCCACCTCACCGATCAGCAGGACGCCGAGGACGTTGCGGGACAGGTCGATGTTGAAGTGACCCAGTGCCGTCACGGCCGCGAAGGCCACGAAAGCCCAGACCCCCCAATGGATGCTCGGCAGGCCGTAGGAGGCGAACAGCGCCTGCGCGCCCTGGCCGATCAGGCCGTACACCGCGACCTCGAGGGTGAGGTAGGAGATCAGCGCGACGAACGCGAACCCGAAACCGGTCACCCGGCCAAGGCCTTTGCCGATATAGGAGTAGAACGCGCCCGCGTCGGGGACATACGGCGTCAGCGCGGTGAAGCCGACCGCGAACAGCAGGATGATCAGGGTGCTGACGATGAAGATCGCCGGGAATCCGATGCCGTTGCCGTTGGCGATGCCCAGCGGAACCGGTCCGCCCATGACGCCGAGCGGCGACGCGGCGGCCACCACCACGAACACGATGCCCCAGACACCGAGCGAGCCTCGAAGCTTGCGATGGGGGCGGCCGTCGGCCGGATCCACAGCGACTCCAACGCTGCCGGATTGCTCAATGTGGTTGGTCATGTTGCCCTTTCGCCTGTGTTCGCGCCTGCAGACGCTAATCCCGCGAAGGGCCGGTTCAGACAGTTCGGATCAGCCGGATTCGATGCCGTCGATTCAGATGTACATGGCGGGGTCGACGTAGGTGGTCGGGTCGACGAGCTGTTCACGCTGCTTCTCGGTGCGCGCCCGGATGACGGCGGGGATGCCGGTGGCGATCGAGTCGGCGGGAACGTCATGGGTGACGACGGCGTTGGCGCCGACGGCGCTGTCGTCGCCAATGGTCAACGGGCCCAGGATTTTCGCTCCGGCGCCGACGACCACTCGGTTACCGAGGGTGGGGTGGCGCTTGCCGTGTTCCAGCGAGCGGCCGCCCAGGGTGACACCGTGGTAGAGCATGACGTCGTCGCCGATCTCGGCAGTCTCGCCGATCACCACGCCCATGCCGTGATCGATGAAGAACCGGCGACCGATGGTGGCACCGGGATGGATTTCGATGCCGGTGAAGAAGCGGGTCAGCTGCGACAGCACCCGAGCCGGTCCGCGAAACGCGGGCGTCGCCCACAATCGATGGGCCAGCCGGTAGGACCAGATGGCGTGCAGACCGGAGTAGACCAGAGCGTTCTCCAGGTCGCCGCGCGCGGCCGGATCATGGCCGCGCGCATTGCTCAGATCCTCGCGCAGGGTGGACAGCAGACCCATCGAATTCAGTCCCTGATGTGTTCGTACAGCACGGTGGAGATGTAGCGCTCACCGTAGTCGCAGACCACCGCGACGATGAGTTTGCCGGCATTCTCCGGACGCTTGGCGAGTTCCAGTGCGGCCCAGACGATTGCGCCCGAGGAGATCCCGCCCAGGATTCCCTCCTCGGTGCCGAGCTCGCGGGCGACCCGCACCGCGTCGTCGAGTTCGACGTCGATGATCTCGTCGTAGACGTCGCGGTCGAGCACCTCGGGAACGAAGTTGGCGCCGATGCCCTGGATCTTGTGCGGCCCGGCAGTGCCCTCGGTCAGCAGCGGTGAGTCTTTCGGCTCCACCCCGACGATCTGGACGTCGGGCTTGCGCGACTTGAGGACCCGGCCCACCCCGGTGATCGTGCCGCCCGTGCCGATCCCGGCCACGAAGATGTCGACCTTGCCGTCGGTGTCCGCCCAGACCTCCTCGGCCGTGGTCTTCTCGTGGATCGCGGGGTTGGCGGGGTTGGCGAACTGGTTTGCGGAGACGGCATTGTCGGTCTCGGCGATGATCTGGTTCGCCTTGGCCACCGCGCCCGCCATGCCTTCGGAGCCTGGAGTCAGCACGATCTCGGCACCGTAGGCACGCAGCATCACCCGGCGCTCGGTGGACATCGTCTCGGGCATGGTCAGGATTACCTTGTAGCCGCGGGCGGCACCGATCATGGCCAGCGCGATGCCGGTGTTGCCACTGGTGGCCTCGACGATCGTCCCGCCGGGGAGCAGATCACCGGAGGCCTCGGCGGCGTCGATGATCGCCGCGCCGATCCGGTCCTTGACGCTGTTCGCCGGGTTGTAGAACTCGAGCTTGACCGTGACGTCGGCGCCGAGACCGTCGGTCAGCCGGTTGAGCCGTACCAATGGCGTGCGGCCGATCAGCTCGCTGACATTGTCGTAGATCTTGCCCATGCTGCTCGTCCTTTCCCGTGCTCTCCACCGAACACTATTCGGCTGTCGGTGACCGGCCGTACCTTGGGGGCATGGCTGACGAATTCACCGCCGGACCGGAAGCGCCGCCCACCGACGAACTGGCCGCCGCCGAGGCGTCGCTGAAAGTATTGCAGCAGGTGGTGCACGGCATAGCCACTGACGACCTGAGCAAGCAGACCCCCTGCCGGGAGTTCGACGTCGCCGGGCTCACCGATCATCTGCTGAACTCGATCACCCTGCTCGGCGGCGCCGCCGGCGCGCAGCTGCCCGAACGTAACCGGGACGACTCGGTGGAACGGCAGATCATCAGCGCCGCGCGGCCGGCACTGGACGCCTGGCATGGCCGCGGCCTGGAGGGCACCGTCCCGTTCGGTGACCGCGAGTCGCCGGCAGCTGTCATGGCCGCCATCTTGTCGCTCGAATTCCTGGTACACGCTTGGGATTACGCCTCGGCAACAGACCGCCAGATCGATTCCCCGGACTCGCTGACCGACTACGTGACGACCCTGGCCCAGCGCATCATCACCCCGCAGGGCCGGGTCAGGGCCGGGTTCGACGACCCGGTCGACGTCGGCGCGCACGCGTCCAAGCTGGATCGGCTGGCCGCGTTCACCGGCCGGGTGCCGGTCAGCGGGTCGTGATCCAGGTACGGGCGAACGCCAGGAACACGTCGTTCTCCTCGGGTGCGCCGATGGTCACCCGCACCCCGTCGGTGCCGTAGGGCCGCACCAGCACGCGGGCGTCGGCGGCCTGCTCGACGAAGTCCGGGGTGTCCTGCGGGGACAGGGGCAACCAGACGAAGTTGGCCTGCGACGGCGGGAAGGCGTAGCCCAGTTCGGTGAGCTCGGCGCACACCCGGCGCCGTTCGGAGACCACGGCGTCGGTGCGGGCCAGCAGTTCGTCGGCGGCGTTCACCGACGCGATGGCGGCGGCCTGCGAGACGGTGGTGGCGGTGAACGGCACGTAGACCTTGCCCAGCGCGGTGATCACATCCGGGTCGCCGACGGCGTAACCGATGCGCAGGCCGGCCAGGCCGTACGCCTTGGAAAACGTGCGCAACACAACGACGTTGGGGTGGTTGCGGGCCAGCGCGAGGCTGTCGGGCAGCATGCCGTCGCGGATGTACTCGACATAGGCCTCGTCGATGGCGATGAGGATGTCCGACGGCACGGCGGAGACGAAGCGGGCCAGCTCGTCGGGGTCGACGACGGTGGACGTCGGGTTGTTCGGGTTGCACACGAAGATCAGCCGGGTCTTGTCGGTGATCGCGGCCAGCATGGCGTCGAGGTCGAAGGTGTAGTCACGCAGCGGCACCTGGACCGCGGTCGCGCCGGCCACCCGCACCTGCAGCGGATAGATCTCGAAGCTGCGCCAGCCGAAGATCACCTCGTCGCCGACCGAGGCGGTGATCTGGATGAGCTGCTGGCACAGACTGACCGATCCGCAGCCCACCGCGATGTTCTCCGGGGCGAAGGTCTGATGCTTGCTCAGGTGTTTGGCGAGGTGCTCCTTGAGCTCCACGTAGCCGTTGTCGGGGTAACGGTTGATGGTCTCGGCGGCGGCCGCGATGGCCGCACGCACGCTGGGCAGCGGTCCGTGCACGGTTTCGTTGCTGGCCAACTTGATGGCGCCGGGTACCGTCTTGCCCGGGGTATACGCCGGTAGATCAGCCAGTTCGGGGCGCAGGCGGGCGGTCACCCGGTCAAGTCTAGGCGGCCTCAGGGAGCTGCTTTGCCACGAGCCGTGGCCGCTGTGTACTCTCATCCATCGGCGGTTCCGGGGCTTTGACCAGGCTCCGGTACGCTCAGGTAGTTCAGGAGGCGTGCCAGAGCGGCCGAATGGGGCTCACTGCTAATGAGTTGTTCCCCTCAAAGGGAACCGGAGGTTCAAATCCTCTCGCCTCCGCCGCGGTTGACTCGTCAGCCACGAACAACTGAAGACGGACGGCGCCCGTAGCTCAACGGATAGAGCATCTGACTACGGATCAGAAGGTTAGGGGTTCGAATCCCTTCGGGCGCACTTCACCGGGATTGTCCCGGGTTGCACCGCAGTAAGCTGTCAGGTCACTGTCACCGAACCCCGCCTCCGCAAAACGGCAAAATGCCGAAATTACGAGTCGCCAAATTCGGGAACTCCGAAAATCACTAGGGGCTGCGCAGCCACGCATAACTGACCTAGATGGGGCGATTACGGGCCTGTCACTCCCTGGCGAGCACCGCCCCGAGGGTGGCACCGGCAGCCTTCAACTGGTCCGTCACGCGCTCGCACGAAGCGAACGGCTATTTCTCCTGCCGTCAAGTCCTGGAAGAGACGCAGTCGGACGAAACGTCCAGCGACACGACCGAACTCAGGCTGCCGGAGGCTGGCCGTTGTCGGGCCAGGCAAGAGTTCCAGTCAGCCCTGCACAAGGCCCTTGCACGCCCCTTCACGCCAGTTCTGCCAGCTCACGTTGGCGATCGTCGGCGGACCCGACATAAACACCATTTCGATGAACTCATCGGTTCCCGGCTTGATCCATGAGTACGGGCCTCCGACGTAGATGGTGCACTGCTGCCATCCCTGGCGTAGCAAGCTGCCATCAGCCACCGCGAATATCGTATTGCGGATCCCAACGTCGTTCCCCGGATTGAGTCGGTCGCCTTTGTATCCCCACGCCTCACGTGACGAGCTTCTGGCGTAGCTTGCCTGTACAAGCCACGTCCCACTCGGCATATTGATTCCGAGCAGCTTTGACATGTTGTCGGGGGCGTCGGAGGTCGTCGGGGTCGCTAGCGCCGACTTCTTTTCGTCCAGATTCTCACGGATTGTGTCGTTTGCAATCCTGTCGATATCGGGAGAGCAGCCTGTCAGGGCCATTGGACCAGCAACGGCGGCGATAGCGAGAGCGACAAAGGTGCGCGTAATGATTCCTCCCCGAAGTCAGTTAGACCGATGCATCAGTGTATGAGCAACTTCACCGGCAGAGGCAGCTTGTCGGGGCGCAGCGGGTCCGGGGTCGACAACGAAGCAGCGGGACGCGCGCAGAACACGAAGGGGCGACTCGGCTCGAGAAATTTGCAAATCTACAAAACACGAAGGGCGGGTCACTCCCCGCCCAGGACAGCACCGAGGACGGCGCCGGCAGCCTTCAACTCGTCCGGCTGGCTGTGCGCGTAGATACGGGCAGTGATCGAGGGGTTGGCCTGGCCGAGCCACTTGGAGATCGTCGCCGTCCCCGACATGATGGGCAGGCTACGCCGGTGTGGTCGTCAGTCGCTCAGTGTTCCCTGAACGGGGGGCGCACTTCACCGGGATTGTCCCGGGTTGCGTAAGCGGGCCGCGCGTTCCCGCGCCAGGGCCAGGTAGGCCTGCCGCAGATCGGGTTTCTGCACGCGGGTCAAGTTGGCGGCATGACCGCGTCGATGCAAGAGCACCTCGGGCAGTTCGACGATGACGATCCCGAGATCCCGGGCCCGCACCATCCACCGCATCTGGGCGATCAGATCGGAGCCGAAGCCGCCGATCGTCTCGACGGCCTCGCGGGTGACCAGCGCGGTGCCGGGCACCGGAGCCGGCGCCGTGGCTGCCTGCAGCGTGCCGTCGTCGTCCATCTCCCGCAGATGCCCCACGACCATCTGCGCGCCGGGGACGCTGCGCGCGGCATCCAGACCGGCCGCCACCCGCCCGTCGGGCCAGCAGTCGTCGGCGTCGAGGAACGCCACCCACTCCGCGGTGGTGGCGGCGACCCCGGCGTCAAGGTTCTCGCCCGCGGACGGCCCGCCGGAGATGACCAGCCGAACCCGGGGGTCGGGATGGGTGGTGGCCAACTGTGCGGTGGCCGAGCCGGTCTCGTGGGTCGCGATCACCACGTCGACGACGTCCGGCTGACGCAGCACCGAGCCCACCGCCTCGGCCAGGTACGGCTCGCTCGGCCGGGCGGGGATGACCGCGGCCACCCCGCCGGCGGCATCAGCCATCGGTGGCCCGCTTCCTGGCGATCGACGCCCGCGCGATCGCCAGGTGTTCGCGCACCCGCAACACCTGGTCGCGTGACGTGTTGTCGCCGTGAATCCGGCGTTCCAGCAGAACCTGATCGACCAGTGTCGAGCGCAGTCCCGCGTCGTGGGCGCGCGCCGTCCACGCGACATCTTCGGAGATCTGGATTCCCGGCGTGTGAAACCCGCCGATGCTTGCGAAAGCGTTGCGACGGTAGAGGGTTGCGCCCGGTGCCAGCGAAGGCTCGGGCGCACCGTCATCCCAGTCCGGTTTCCACCACGGCGGCCGTTGGGTGCCGGGCTGCAGGAACGTCGTGCACAGCGATCCGACGAAATCGATGTGCGGCTGCGCCTCCAGTACGGCGAGCTGATGGGTCAGCTTGTCCGGACACCAGCGGTCGTCCTGGTCCAGGAACGCCAAGACCTCACCGTCGACCGCCTTGATGCCGTGATCGCGGGCCAGCGCCTGGCCCACCCGGTCGGTGTGCAGGACCCGGATGCCGTGCTCGCGCAGAATCTGGGGGCTGCGATCCGTCGATCCGTCGTCGACGGCGACGACGTCACTCGGTTGCAGTGTCTGTGCCGCAATCGAATCCAGCGCTTCGGACAGGTAGGGTGCACCGTTGAAAACCGGCAGCACCACGCCGATTCTCATGGCGGAGTTCATCTCTCGGGAGCGACGGCGGGCCACCCGGTTTCGCGATCGACGTCGTGTACCGGATCGGCCAGCAGATGTTCCCGCAGGTCGGTGTAGACGTGCAGTTCCGGTGCCTGGAACGTGCCGAGGTCGGCGCTGTCGGACACGGGCATCGGCACCGGGGCCGCGATGATGAGGCCGTGCTCGAACAGATGCTGGTGGAACGCGGCGATCGTGCCTTCGATCGCGGCGGCGTCGCCGTTGTGCTCGGCGGCCAGCGTCGCGGCGGTGTCCGCGGTCGCCTCGCCGGCGAGCAAGCGCGACCACAGATCGGCCGCCGTCCCCTCGAGGGAGTAGTAGCTTCCCGTGGCGAGGTTGATCAGGACCGTTTCACCGTCGATCGTCTCGTGGACGACCTGGCTACCTAGCATGGAGGCCATTAAACCGCACCGCTGGCCTGTCAGGACGGTGGAATCCGGCTGGCTCCGCCTGCCCGGCCGCGGTTCCCGATCAGAAAGCAGGACTGCGTTGTCCGCCGCTGCGCCGGCCGCCGGGCTCGAGGGATCCGCCCGGCCCGGTTTCCGCCCGGACATCGAGGGACTGCGGGCGGTGGCGATTCTCGCGGTGGTCGCATTCCACGCGAGCCTGCGCGGCGGCGGATTCGTGGGCGTCGACGTCTTCTTCGTGGTCTCCGGATTCCTGATCACCCGCCTGCTGTGGGCGGAAGTCACCGCGACCGGCGGCGTCCGGTTGGTACGGTTCTACGCCGCCCGCGCCCGCCGGCTGCTACCCGCCTCGGCGACCGTGCTCGTGGTGACCGCGGTGGTCGCCGCCTGGCTGCTGCCGCCACTGCGAGTGCCGGCGGTTCTGGGTGACGCGCTGGCCGGCGCGCTATACGTCGTCAACTATCGCTTCGCGGTCAATGGCACCGAATACCTTGTCGACCACTCGGATTCGCCGTTTCAGCACTACTGGTCGCTCAGCGTCGAAGAGCAGTTCTACCTGCTGTGGCCGGTACTGCTGTTGGCGGCTGTCTGGCTTCGCCGCCGCCGGTCGGTTCCCTCGGTCAGGCCGTACTGGATCGGCCTGGCGGGAGTGGCCGTCGCCTCCTTCATCGCATCGCTGCTGTGGACCCACTCCGCGCCGCCCGGTGGAGTGTTCCTACTTCCGCCATGGGCGTTCTTCTCGCTGCCCACCAGGGCGTGGGAGCTCGCGGTCGGCGGCTTGGTCGCCCTGGCAGTGCCGACGCTGTGCCGGATACCGGCATCGGTGGCCCGGGCGGCCGGTGTCGCCGGGCTTGCGGCGATCGGCGTGGCGGTCTTCGGTCTGGGCACCGCGACTCCCTATCCCGGTGTTGCTGCCCTTCTGCCGGTGCTGGGCACCGCCCTGGTGATCGGTGCGGGCTGCGCGCTGCCGTCGGGCGGCGCCGCACGGGTGCTGTCCTCGCGACCGCTGCGGCCCGTCGGGCGAGTGTCCTACTCCTGGTATCTGTGGCATTGGCCGCTGCTGATCTTCGTCCCGCTGCTGATACCGCAGCACCGACTGGCGGTGGCGGTGGCGGTGGTGGCGTCGTACGGGTTGGCGGTGCTGACCGAGCGCTATGTGGAGCGACCACTGCGATACTCGCCGGCATTGCGGCGCTCGTCGGCATCGAGCCTGGCCATGGGTGCGGCGGCGACCGACCTCGCGGCGGGTGTTGCCGTCGCATTGGCCGCCCTGGTGGTCATCCCGGTCGGCCCCGGCGACGCGGCGGCCTCGATCGACACCGACTCCGTTGCCGAGTTCCAGGCAGCAGTCGAGGCCGCCGCGCACCAACGGGCGCTGCCGATGAACCTCGACCCGCAACTGGCCGACGTGGCCGAAGCAGTCCACTCGGCGCAGTCGGATGTCTGCGTCGACTCGTGGCGCGATGTCGAGGTAGGCGACTGCATCTCGGGTGATCCCGGTGGTCGGCAAACGGTGGCACTGGTCGGTGATTCGCATGCGGCGATGTGGCGACCGGGTTTGGAAGACGCTGCCCGGCAACATAATTGGCGGCTGATGACGATGGCCAAAAACACCTGTCCGTTGCCTGACCGGCCGATCTACAACCCCTTCCTTGGTCGGCGCTACGTCGAGTGTGAGCAGTGGCGGGACAATGTCATCGAGCGGCTCGCGGAGGTGCGACCGGCTGTTGTCGTGGTCAGTGTCTCGCGTCGCTACGGATCCCGTTGGGGCCTGGCCAGTTCGGGTCCGCAGTGGGATGCCAGCCTGTCGGCCCTGATCGACGTCCTGCGCGCCAGGACCGGCGCGGCGGTCGTGGTGCTCGGCCCGGTCCCGGACCCGCATACCGACGTGCCGGTGTGCCTGTCGGCGCATGTCGATGACATCTCGGTGTGTGCACCGCAGCGTGACGCCGCGGTGAAGTCGAGCGTGATCGCCGCCGAGGAGCGGGCCACGCGGGCCGTCGGCGGCCGCTACGTCGACGTGTCCGACCTGTTCTGCACCAGCCAGACGTGTCCGGCGGTGGTCGGCCGGTATCTGGTCTTCCGTGACGACAACCATCTGAGCGCGGCCTACGCCGGCGCGCTGGCCGGCGTCCTCGGCGGCACCCTTGCCGAGGTGATGGCCCGGCCGCGGTGACCGCTACGTGACACACGTCAAATTGACGGCATCGTCGTGGTGGCCCAGAGTGGAACAGTGGGAAACGTAAGCGAAGTTACGTTAATCGAGCAGGTCGTGGACCGGCTGGCGGCCGCCCACCCCGACGTGCCTCGCGACGAGATCGCGCACATCGTCGCCACCGCACACGAACAGTTCGAGCACAGCAGGATCCGCGAGTTCGTCCCGCTGTTCGTCGAGCGCCGGGCCCACGCGGAGCTCGCTCGTCGCGAATCCCTGCTGGTCTGGTCGTCGTGACCGGCCGGGGCTAGACAGCCCCGGCGTTCGCACCCTCATCGGTGTACTCGGGACCGCTGGGCTGGGGAGCATTGCCCGTCCCACCGGCGTCCTCCCCCTCTTTC
This sequence comes from Mycobacterium sp. shizuoka-1, assembly GCF_002723835.1. Taxonomy (GTDB): domain Bacteria; phylum Actinomycetota; class Actinomycetes; order Mycobacteriales; family Mycobacteriaceae; genus Mycobacterium. Next base: position 25,736 of record NZ_BEWG01000015.1, read on the forward strand.
CAATAGAGGTCGTCGGTCGGCAGCGGCGCGGGGCCGGTCCCCCCGGCATTCTCGTTGGCATCCCAGTAGTACGGCTCGGTGGGATCCGGCCAGAGCAGTCCGCTCCCCGAATCGTCGGCGCCTGCCGTCGCCGCGGTCGAGAGCGTGATCGCCGTCACCGCCAGGGCGGCAAAGCCCACGAGTTTTGCGTGCACCATCACGACCGATCTCCTCCTGCGTCAGTGGTCGCCGGTTTGCCGGCAACTCAGGCTGTCGTCCGGAGTTGGCCACACGGTGAACGCAGGGTGAAGATCAAGCGCGCAAACTGACGTCGAGCAGCGCGGGCTCGGCGGCCAGATCGAGTTCGACGCTGCGAGCGGGGCGCAGCTTCCGCAGCAGGTGGCCGATGGCGTAGACCTGAGCGACTCCGATCAGGACCAGTGGCCACAACGCGCCGGCAACGGCGGACCAGAACATCCGTGCGACGTCACCGGGCGGGTCTATCGACTGAAAGCGGGGGCTGACCAGCCAGGCGGAGACGGCGATGACGACTGCCGCCACCAGGTACAGGTCGATCCACATGTGATCGAGAGTTGCAGAGCCGTCTTAAAGGGAGATGTCGTGATGGTGTGAAGGCACTGAGAAGCTCGGATCGACGCGTGACCGTTACCACTAAGTGATGGTGAGGCTAAGTGATGGTGAGGCCACCGTCGACGATAATTGTCTGGCCCGTCACATAACCGGCGGCCGCCGACGCCAGCCATACTGCGGTGGCAGCCAATTCGGCGGGATCGCCGAGCCTGCCCAGCACGATCCGCGGTAGCTGGGTCTCCAGGTAGCCGGGCTTGTATTCGTCGGTCATCTCGCTCTTGAAAAAGCCCGGTGCCAGCGCATTCACCCGAATTCCCTTGCGGGAGCCCCATTGTTGGGCCAAATCGCGAGTCAGCCCCATCACCGCTGCCTTGGACGCGCTGTACGCGGCCTGCGGGAGACCGCCGGTGGTGACGCCAAGAATGCTGGAAATGTTGATGATTGAGCTTCCGGCCGGCATCACACGGCCGCACGCCTGAGCCATCCAGTACGAGCCGTTGAGGTTGACGTTGATGACCTTGCGGAACTCGTCGGGGGTTTCGCGGGTCGCCGGCACCGCGGTACCGACGCCGGCATTGTTGATCAATATGTCGACCCGGCCGAACTCGTTGACAGCCGCCTCGACCAACTGCTGGCACTGCTCCGGGTCGGCTACATCGGTCTTCTGGCTGTACACCCGGCGCCCGGCCTGCTCGACCAGGGCCGCCGTGCCCGCCATCTGCTCCACCCGCCGGGCGCCGAGCACCAGGTCGGCGCCGGCCTCGGCGAAAGCCTGCGCGAACGACACCCCCAGACCGGATGACGCGCCGGTGACAATGACGACCTTGTCGTCGAGACGAAACAGGTCCAGCGTGCTCATGACGGGTTCCTCAGGACTTGGCGGGCGATGGCGTACTTGTGGACTTCGGTCGGCCCGTCGTAGAGCCGGAAGGCGCGCATATCGGAAAAGATCATCCCGACCGGCGTCTCATCGGAAATGCCCATGCCGCCGAGGATTTGCACGCAGCGGTCGGCCACCTTGAACAGCTCCTCGGACACGTAGGCCTTCACCATCGAGCTCTCGTGGCGGCCCTTGGCGCCGGTGTCCAGCGCCCAGCAGGCCCACCAGATCGCCAGCCGGCACTGCTGCATCGCGATCTCGTTGTCGGCCAGCATGAACCCGACACCCTGATGCTCGCCGAGCGGCTTGCCGAACCCGGTGCGGGTGCGGGCGTGCTCGATCGCGATCGACTGGGCCCGCATGGCAGCCCCCAGCCAGCGCATGCAGTGGGTCAATCGGGCTGGGGTGAGCCGCAATTGGGCGTACCGCAAGGCCTGGCCGACCTCACCGAGCACCGCTGAGGCGGGCAGCCGCAGGTTGTCGAAGCGGATCACGCCGTGGCCCTCGACGTAGTTGCGGTCCATCGTGTCCATCACGCGTTCCAGCTCGATCCCGGGCGTCTGCCCGTCGCACAGGAACAACGTGGGGCCGTCGGCGCCGTGCGCGTTCGGGGCCACCCGGGCCATGATGATCCAGGTCCGCGCCCGGTTGGCGCCGGTGATCAACCATTTGCGTCCGTTGATCACGTAGTCGGTGCCGTCGAACACCGCTTCGGTGGCGAGCTGATTCGGGTCCGATCCGGCACCGCCGGGTTCGGTCATCGCGAACACCGAGCGTTGCCTGCCGTCGATCACCGGGACCAGGAACTTCTCCGCCTGCTCCTCGGTGGCGATCTTGGACAGCACGTACATGTTGCCCTCGTCGGGTGCCGCGCAGTTCAGCGCGACCGGCCCGAGCGTGGACCAGCCTGCGGCTTCGAACAGCACTGCCTGTTCACGGTGGGACGGCTCACGGCCGCCGAATCGGTGCGGTGCCTGAAAGGTCAGCAACCCGGCTTCGCGGGCCAGTTCGACGAGCTCGGTGCGCAGCTCTTCGTTGGGGCCGTGCCGGGTGATACGCGGGTCGCGTTCGTAGGGAACGATCTTGTCGACGACGAACGCGCGAATCTCGTCGCGCAGCGCCGCCAGGTCATTGGGAATCTCGAAATCGATCATCGTTGTCCCTCCATCAGTGCCAGGGCGCGCTCGAACAAGCGCACTGTCGCGATATGCAATCGATCGCCAATCTCCTTGGGCGCCAAGCCCGCGCAAGCGCGTGCGTTCGATCCCTCGAGGATGATGCCGAGCTTGAAACAGGCCATCACCGTGTACCAGTCGATGTTGGACAGGTCACGGGTCGTGTTGCGGGCGTAGCGCTCGATCAGCTCGTCCGGGGTGGCCAGGCCGCCGGCGTCCATCAGGACGTTGGTCAGCACCGAGTCACGGCCAGGTGCGAACCAGGTGGCCAGCATCCAGCCGAGGTCCAGCAGCGGGTCGCCGATGGTGCACATCTCCCAGTCCACGATCGCCACCACGTCGGGACCGGTCGGGGAGAACATCACGTTCGCGGCGTGATAGTCACCGTGCATGATGCCCGGTTGCCAGTCGGCCGGCTGGTTGTCCTGCAACCAGGTGGCGACGGCGTCGACGTCGCCGATCTGCGGTCCGGGGTAGTTGTCGAAACCGCTGTAGGACTCCAGCTCGGAAAGCCACCGCGGCACTTGACGTTCCAGGAAGCCCTCCGGCTTGCCGAAATCGGCCAGGCCGACCGCGACATGGTCGACCGCGCCGAGCTTGGCCACCGACTCGGCCATCGACAGGCCCATCTCGTGCCGGATACCTGCGTCGCCGGCATGCAGTGGCGGCAGCGTGGCGCCGGCGTTGAAGCCGTCGACCGGCTCCATCAGATAGAACACCGCGTCGCCGAGCACCGAGGTGTCCTCGCACACCGCGATCAGCCGGGGGTGCGGCACGTCGGTGCCGGCCAGCGCGTGCAAAACCCGCGTCTCGCGCAGGATGACCTTGTTGCTTACCGGCCGCAGGTGGCGCGGTCCCCGGCGGAACACGTACTCGCGGCCCGACCGGGTGAAGCGCAGCATGACGTTCTGGGTGCCGCCGGCGATCTCGGACACGTCATCGAGGGGGCCCTCACCAAGGCCCTGCTCCGACATCCACGCCGTCACCGCGCTCAGGTCATCCACCCGGGTGAACCTACCGTACGGTTGGTTGAGCCAGTCCCTTCGGCCACGGCAATCGGCTGTCGATGGTGCGGAACACGCTCCAGCCGATCACGGTGCCCAGCGCGATCGAGAGCACCGCCGCGCCGGTGACACCTAGATTGGCCGGCCCGATCTCGCCGCCGGTGGCGGCCTGGCTCACCGATTCGAAGCTCAGCGCACCGGGGACCAGCGCCCAGAACGCCGCCAGCATCATCACGATCGCCGGGGGAGAGGTCTTGATCCGCGCCGCCAGCATCGCGAACGGGACCGTCAGGAACGCGCCGATGAATCCGGAATAGGCTGCGGCCACGAACTTTCCGGCGATCGCCTGGCCCACCAGGGCGACCGCGATCGCGGCGGCCAGCCAGACCAGCGATCCGCGCGGCGCGGAGAGATACACATAGAGGCCGATCGCCACCACGATGATCGCCACGTACAGCGACCACGAGCCCATCTGCGCCGACGGGGTCTGCGGATTGACCCTGCCCGCTACGTGCTGGCCGAGCGCCACCCCGAACACCAGCAGGGCCAGCTGCGCGACACCGTAGACCAGTCGGCTGGTACCTCCGATCAGCTGGTTGCTGGCCAGCTCCATCGCACCGATTGTCAGCGCCATCCCGGGCAACATCGCGACCAAGGCCGGGGCGATCACCCGCAGCAGCCCGTCGTTGGCGGTGTCGGCGACGAACCAGGTGGCCAGGATCGTCACCACCATCGCCGCCAGGGTGGGCAGTACCGGATTGAGCGACGGGAACGGTCGGCCCAATTGGGCGATCGCCCCGACCACCAGCCCGAGAAACAGGTACCCCGGCAGCGAGGCCCAGGTGGGGTTGATGACCATGCCGAATCCGATTGTCGTGACGGCATATCCGAGCGTTGTCGCGATCGGGCCGTAGCGCGGAGGCAAGTTGCGCGCCCGGGTGATCGCGGCGATCGCGTCGCTGGGGGTGATGGCGCCGACGGAGGCCAAGCTGGCGATGTCGTCGATACGGCCGGCCATGTCCAGCTGTAGTGAGTAGGTCGTGGAGGTGTCCACCTCGTAGCCGACGGTGCCCACCTGGATCATCAGCACGGTCGGCAGCACGACCACGCGCACCGGTCGGGTGGTGTACTGCGCGGCGATCTCGAGCAGCCGCGCGGTCACCAGTTGGGTGGGCTGCTCGACCTCGAGCAAGGCGATGCCGATCTCGCGCAGCATGGCCGCGACCTCGACCTGATCGTGGCGGTCCGGCGGACCCAACGGTTCCGGGGGCGTCTTGCGGATCGCATCGAAGATCCGGACGCGCCGCGCGTGTCTCTTGTCGTCCATACCCGCACTCATACCCGCATCACCCCGGAGGCAGGGGTGCGGGCGTCGACTCGGTCGCGGCCTGTTGCTGGCGGTTCTTCTGCCACGGCCAGTAGCCAGTGATCTCCAACTCGAGGGAGAAGCTCAGGAAGGTACGGATCAGCACGATGCCGGCCAGCACCGCCACACTGCGGGCATCCGGGGTGACCGCCACGGTGCGGATGATGTCGGCGGCCACCAGGAATTCCAGGCCGAGCAGGATCGAGCGGCCGAGCTGCTCCCGGAACGTGCGGTAGGCCTGACCGGTCTTGAGTCGGGGGATCACGCCGGCCGCCGAAATCAGCGCGCCGAGCGCGATGACCGCCACGCCGACGGCATCGATCCCCTTGCCGACCGTCTCGATGACCTCGAAGAAGTTCACCGAAAAATTATCTGGCCGGCATCACCGTGGTGGCCGTCGCCACGCCGCCCCGCTCGGTCGCCCGCACCGACACCTGCACGCCGGCCTCCAGTGGCTGCGGTGGCCTACGGGTGTCGGCATCGAGCACGTAGGTCTGGCTGTATCCGTCGGCGCTGCGGACGGTGACCGAGGTGGCCGAGGCGGCGGTGACGTCCCCGGTCTGGGTCAACTCGGTGCTGAAGCCGCCCTCACCGTCGGAGACGACGGTCTCCCCGTGCACGGTGCGGCCGACACCCCCGGGCCCGCCGGGGCCACCCCAGCCGGGCGGGCCGCCGGCCGCAGGGTGCCCGGCACTGCCGCCGGTCGCGGCGTACACCGCCACGCCACCGACCGCGGCCAGCGCGACGGCGATGCCGACAGCGGCCACGGTCGTACGAGCTGACCACGTGGTCTGCCGGTCATCGGGTGCGCCCCACACCGGCCGCTCATCCACCCCGACGCGCCGATTCTCCTGATCGCTCGTGCTCATGCCACCACCGTGGGCACCCAACCTGGGTATCAGCTGTGGGCAGTATCGGCGCGCTGTGTGCGTCGGGTTCACAGCGCGCGCATAGCAACGCCATAGGGACGGCTCATCGACGCTCCCATACTGGAGGACATGACCTCTTCAGCGGCCGACCGCGTGGTGATGCGGCGAGCCGACGGAAACCCGATCACGGTGCTGGTCGTCGACGACGAAACCGTGCTGGCCGAAATGGTGTCGATGGCCCTGCGCTACGAGGGCTGGACCATCGCCACCGCCGCCGACGGCGCGTCGGCGATCGCGGCCGCCCGCACCGCGCGACCCGACGCGGTGGTGCTCGACGTGATGCTGCCCGACATGAGCGGGCTGGAGGTACTGCGCAAGCTGCGTGAGCAGAACCCGCAGTTACCGGTACTCCTGCTGACCGCCAAGGACGCCGTCGAAGATCGCATCGCGGGCCTGACCGCCGGCGGCGACGACTACGTCACCAAACCGTTCTCGATCGAGGAGGTCGTGCTGCGGTTGCGGGCGCTGCTGCGGCGCACCGGGGTCACCACGGAGGACAGCGGTGCCCAGATCGTCGTCGGGGACCTGGTGCTCGACGAGGACAGCCACGAGGTGACCCGCGGCGGCGAACTGATCACGCTGACCTCGACCGAGTTCGAGCTGCTCCGGTTCCTCATGCGCAACCCCAAGCGGGTGCTGTCGAAAGCCCAGATCCTGGACCGGGTGTGGAGCTACGACTTCGGCGGCCGGTCCAACATCGTCGAGCTCTACATCTCCTACCTGCGCAAGAAGATCGACAGTGGGCGCGATCCGATGATCCACACGTTGCGCGGCGCGGGCTATGTTCTCAAGCCTGCGAGCTAGCACCTGGTCGCTGAGCGCCCGGCTGCTCATCGGCCAGCTCTGCCTGTTGTTGGTGGTCTGCCTCGGCATCGGTGCGGTCACGGTGCTGGCGCTGCACCAGTACCTGGTCGGCGAGGTCGACGCTGCGCTGCGGGAAACCGCGCACCGCTCGGCGATCATCTACGGCGAACCTCCGCCGCCGCCGTTGCCGCCGTCATTGCGCGACAACCGGCCACCCTGGCCGCGGCCCGGACCCGGCCCGGAATTCCTCGACGCCCCCGGGCAGCCGATCGGCATGGTCGCGGCGGTGATCACCAACGGAACCGCGACCGACGCCGGCGTGCTCGGACCGGGCGGGGTGCGGGCCCGCGTGCCGTCGGCCGCGCTCGCCGAACTCACGCAGGACGACAACCTGCGCCACCCCGTGACACGCAGGCTCGACGGCCTGGGCTCGTATCGGGTCGTGGCGGTGCGCAGCCGGCTGACCGGTGAGACGTTGGTGATCGGGCTGAGCATGGGCAACGTCAACGCGACGCTGCTGCGGGTGGCGCTGATCTTCGCCGTCGTCACTGCGGCCGCGCTGGCGGTGGCCACGACCGTCGGCATCCTGATCAACCGCCGCGCGCTGGCGCCGCTGACCCGCGTCGCGGCGACCGCCGGGGAGGTGGCGAATCTGCCGCTGGACCGCGGCGAAGTGGAGCTGCCGGTGCGGGTCGCCGAACCGGACGCGAACCCCTATACCGAGGTTGGCCGGCTGGGTCTGGCGCTCAACCGGATGCTCGACCACATCTCGGCCGCACTGTCGACCCGGCAGGCCAGTGAGAGCCGGGTGCGGCAGTTCGTCGCCGACGCGAGCCACGAGCTGCGCACGCCGTTGGCTGCGATCCGCGGTTACACCGAACTGGCGCAACGGAAACGGGATCAGGTCCCCGACGATGTCGCCCACGCGATGGGCCGGGTGGAATCCGAAGCCGAGCGCATGACGCACCTCGTGGAGGATCTGCTGCTGCTGGCGCGACTTGACTCCGGCCGTCCCCTGGAACGCGAGCCCGTCGACCTGTCCCGGCTGTCGGCCGATGTCGCGAGCGACGCCCACATCGCCGGCCCGGACCACGAATGGACCCTCGACGTGCCATCGGATCCGCTCTACGTGACCGGCGACGACGCCCGGCTGCATCAGGTGGTGGCCAATCTGCTGGCCAATGCCCGAACCCACACCCCGCCGGGCACCTCGGTGACGCTGTCGTTGCACGCCGAGCCGAACGAGGCGGTGCTGCGGGTGGCCGACAACGGGCCGGGTATCCCCGCCGAGCTGCAGTCCGAGGTCTTCGAGCGATTCGCGCGTGGTGACACGTCGCGGTCCCGCAAGGGTGGGTCCACCGGCCTGGGGCTGGCGATCGCGTCGGCCGTGGTGCGTGCCCACAGCGGCAGGATCGAACTACGCAGCGTGCCGGGCTGGACCGAGTTCACCGTGCGGTTGCCGCGTGCGGCCGAATCGTGAGCCGGGTCCGGCAGCACGCCCCGCTGGCCGTGCTGTTGGTCACCACGGCCGTGCTCTACATCTGGAATCTCGGGGCCAGCGGGTGGGCCAACCCCTTCTATTCGGCGGCCGCGCAGGCCGGTTCGCGTAGCTGGCTGGCGTGGCTGTTCGGGTCCAGCGACGCCGGTAACGCCATCACCGTCGACAAGACGCCGGCGGCGTTGTGGGTCACGGGTCTGTCGGCGCGGCTGTTCGGGGTGAATCCGTGGAGCATTCTGCTGCCGCAGGCGCTGGCCGGGGTGGCGGCGGTGGCGGTGCTGTACGCCGCGGTGCGGTGGGTCAGCGGGCCGTGGGCGGGGTTGTTGGCAGGCGCGGTGCTGGCCTTCACTCCCGCCGCCGCCCTGATGTTCCGCTTCAACAATCCCGATGCGCTGCTGGTGCTTTCGCTCGTCGTCGCCGCCTACTGCACCCAACGGGCACTGGACCGCGGCGCCTCGTGGTGGTGGCTGCCGCTCGCCGGCGTCGCGGTCGGGGTGGGATTCCTGGCCAAGATGCTGCAGGCGTTCCTGGTGTTGCCCGCGCTGGCGGCGGTGTTCCTGGTGGCGGCCGACCTTCCGATGCGGACCCGGATCGGGCGAGTGGCCGCTGCGGCGGGCGCACTGGTGGTCGCCAGCGGCTGGTATCTACTGTTGGTGACCCTCTGGCCGGCGGATGCACGGCCCTATATCGGTGGCTCGCAGCATAATTCGATCATCGAACTGGCCCTGGGCTACAACGGTGTCGGCCGGCTCACCGGCGACGAAACCGGGGGGTTGGGCAACCTCAACCAGGATGCGGGCTGGGCGCGGTTGTTCGGATCGGAGATGGGTACCTACATCGCGTGGCTGGTGCCTGCCGCCGTGATCGCGATCATCGCCGGCCTGGTGATCACCCGGAGAGCACCCCGCACCGACACCACCCGGGCGGCGCTCCTGATGTGGGGCGGCTGGCTGGTGGTCACCGCGGTGGTGTTCAGCTTCGCCAACGGCATCCTGCACCCGTACTACACCGTGGCACTGGCTCCGGCGGTGGGTGCCGGCCTGGCGATCGGCACCGTCGAGTTGTGGCGCCGACGCGCCGATATCCGCAGTGCCATCACATTGTCCGGCATGACGATGATCACCGTGGTGCTGGCGTATCTTCTGCTGCAACGGGATTCGCAGTGGTTGCCCTGGCTGCGGGTGGGGATTGTGGTTGCCGGCTTCGCCGGTGCCGCCTTGCTTGTGGTCGTGGGGCGCCTGCCCCGCGGCGTGGGCGCCGCGGCGGGAGCGCTGGCGCTCACGGCGGCGCTGGCCGCACCGGCGGCATTCTCACTGGCCACCGCCGCTGCCCCGCACAGCGGTGCCATCCCATCCGTCGGCCCCGCGACCGGGCACGGCGGCCCGCCCCGAGGGATGTTCGACGCGCCCCAGCCCGGCGCCGACCTCGTCGAGGCGCTGCGCCTCGACGCCGACCAGTACACCTGGGTGGCGGCGACAGTCGGCTCGAGCAACGCCGCCGGGTATCAGCTCGCGACGGGTCGGCCGGTGATGGCGGTCGGCGGCTTCAACGGCACCGATCCCGCCCCGACCCTCGAGCAGTTCCAGGCCTACGTCGGGCAACGACGCATCCACTGGTTCGTGCGCGCCGACATGCCCGGGTTCATGTTCGGCACGAGCTCGGGCAGCGACGCCGCTGCCCGGATCCAACGCTGGGTCGCCGCCCATTTCACGCCCCGCGAGGTCGACGGCGTCACTGTCTACGACTTGTCGCAGGCATTCACAGCGGCCGCATAGCAAGCACCAATTTCCCCCTCACCGGCACGGCCGACGATCGAAGCATGACCATCACCGACGTCCCCGTGGCACGCCGACGCAACGCGGCCCTGATCGCGTCCGAGCTCGGTGTGCCCGTGCTCGACGTCGTCGTGCCGGTGTACAACGAGCAGGCCGCGCTGGCCGACTCCGTGCACCGGCTGCACCGCCACCTGCGGGAGGACTTCCCATTCTCGTTCCGCATCACCATCGCCGACAACGCCAGCGTCGACGCCACCCCGGCAGTCGCCGCCGAGCTGGCCGCGCAACTGCCCGAGGTGCGCACGGTGCGCCTCGAGCAGAAGGGCCGCGGTCGCGCGCTGCACGCGGTGTGGTCGACGTCGGACGCCCCGGTGCTGGCCTACATGGATGTCGACCTGTCCACCGATCTGGCCGCGCTGGCGCCACTGGTGGCACCGCTGGTGTCCGGACATTCGGACCTCGCGATCGGCACCCGGCTGGGGCGCGGGTCGCGGGTCGTGCGCGGCGCCAAGCGCGAGATCATCTCGCGCTGCTACAACCTCATCCTGCGTTCGACGCTGGCCGCGAAGTTCAGCGATGCCCAATGCGGGTTCAAGGCGATCCGCGCCGACGTCGCATCCGAGCTGCTGCCCTACGTCGAGGACACCGGCTGGTTCTTCGATACCGAACTGCTGGTGCTGGCCGAACGCAGCGGTCTGCGGATCCACGAGGTGCCCGTCGACTGGATCGACGACCCGGACAGCCGGGTGGACATCGTGTCGACCGCCGTCGCCGATCTGAAGGGAATCGCCCGCTTGCTCAAGGGTTTCGGAACCGGACAGATTCCGGTACAGGCGATCGGCGCCCAGTTCGGTAATCGGGCCGGCGCGCCGAGGTCCCTGCTGAACCAGAGCGTGCGGTTCGCCGCCATCGGGATCGCCTGCACGCTCGCCTATCTCGCTCTGTTCCTGCTGTTGCGCCCGATCGGCGCGCAGCCTGCCAACCTGATCGCGCTGTTGGTCACCGCCGTGGCAAACACCGCGGCCAACCGGCGATTCACCTTCGGGGTGCGTGGCCGCACCGGAGTGGCTCGCCACCAGTTCCAGGGGCTCGTCGTGTTCGGGATCGGGCTGGCGCTGACCAGCGGCGCACTGGCAGTCCTGCACACGCTGGGCGAACCGCCGCGGGTGATCGAGCTGCTGGTGCTGGTTGCGGCCAATCTGCTGGCCACCGTCGTTCGTTTCGTTCTGCTGCGGGGCTGGGTGTTTCACCCGCGTCGTGGTGCGCAGACGCGGGGAGGAAAGTGATGACCATGCTCGTCGAACGCCAGAGGACCGAGCCGGTGCTTCCGCCGGACCGCCCGCACCCGATGCGGCCGCCCTGGGCGCGCCCGGCCGTGTTCGCCCTCCTGACCGCGACCGCCGTGCTGTACCTGTGGGGCCTGGGCGCGGCCGGGTGGGCCAACGAGTACTACGCGGCAGCCGTGCAGGCCGGCACGCAGAGTTGGAAAGCCTTGCTGTTCGGTTCGATCGACGCCGGAAACGCGATCACGGTGGACAAACCACCCGCCGCGCTGTGGGTGATGGCATTGTCTGGGCGGATCTTCGGGTTCGGCACTCTGTCGATGCTGGTGCCCCAGGCATTGATGGGTGTAGGTGCGGTGGCACTGGTCTACGGTGCGGTGCGCCGGGTCAGCGGCTACGGTGCGGGCCTGCTGGCCGGCGCGGTGCTGGCGCTGACGCCGGTGGCGGCGTTGATGTTCCGGTTCAACAACCCCGACGCACTGCTGGTTCTGCTGTTGGTGGCCGCCGGATACTGCGTCACCCGCGCACTGGACGGCAGATCCACCCGGTGGATCGCGCTGGCCGGCGTCCTGATCGGGTTCGCCTTCCTGGCAAAGCTGCTGCAGGCCCTGCTGGTCACCCCGGCTCTGGCGCTGGTGGTGCTGGTGGCCGTGGGCGGCAGCCTTGGGCAGCGACTGCGTGACCTGGCAGTCGGCCTGGCCGCGATGGTGGTGTCGGCGGGGTGGTACCTGGCCCTGGTGAGCCTGTGGCCCAGCGCTTCTCGGCCCTACATTGGTGGGTCCACCGACAACAGCCTGTTACAGCTGGCGCTTGGTTACAACGGTCTTGGCCGGGTCTTCGGTGGGGACGGTAACCCGGGCGGTGGTTCGGACTCCGGTCCTTCTGCGATGGGGGGTTCGCCGATGTTCGGCGGGTCCACCGGGATCACCCGGATGTTCGGCGAATCGATGGGCACCGAGATCTCCTGGCTGCTGCCGGCCGCTCTGATCGGCCTGCTGGCCGGGCTGTGGTTCACCCGGCGCGCACCACGCACCGACCGGACCCGCGCCGCCCTGCTGCTGTGGGGTGGCTGGTTGGTGGTCACCGTCGTGGTGTTCAGCTTCATGAAGGGGATCATGCATCCCTACTACACGGTCGCGCTGGCACCGGCGATCGGCGCGGTGATCGGCATCAGTGTGCGAGAGCTATGGCGCGGCAAGGAATTTGTGGCTTCGCGGATCGTGCTGGCTGCCATGCTCACGGTCACCGGGGTGTGGAACTTCGTCCTGCTCGACCGCACGCCGGACTGGCTGCCGTGGCTGCGCTGGGTGGTGTTGGTCGGGGCGATCGTGGTGTCCGCGGTGCTGCTGGCCGGCGCCCATCGCCTGGGCCGGTGGATCGCCGCGGTTGCCGCGGCAGGCCTGCTGTTCGGACTCGGCGCCACCGCGGCGTACACCGTGGAGACGGTCGCCGGTAACCACGGCGGCGGCATCCCGATCTCGGGCCCGGCCCGTGCCGGTGGCGGGTTCGGCTTCGGCGGACCGGGCGGACCGGGCGGACCGGGCGGGCAAGGGGTTGCGCCCTCGGACAACGCCGAGCTCAAGGGTCTGCTGATCCAGGCTGACAATCGTTGGGCCGCAGCAACTGTCGGGTCGCATGTCGCGGGCAGTCTCGAACTGGCCACCGGTACGTCCATCATGTCGATCGGCGGGTTCAGCGGCGGCGACAATTCGCCGACACTGGAGCAGTTCCAGGCCTATGTGGCCGCGGGACAGATCCACTACTTCATCGCCGGCAACGGTCCGGGTGGTGGCCATGGCGGTCCGGGCGGCGAGTCGGGTCCCGGCACGCAGATCACCACGTGGGTGCAGCAGCACTTCACCGCCCTTGACATCGGCGGCACCGAGGTCTACGACCTGACCGCGCAGAACTAACCCGTCGAATACGGTCCGTGCAGGGCCCGTACTTCGTACCATCTGATGATTCGGGTGGCGGGAGTACGGGTCATGGGCAATGCAGCACATGTCGGCAGGATTGGTGCACTGGCGGTAGCCCTGGGGATCGGCTCCTGGTTGGCGAGCACGCCGGGTGTGGCCGACGCGCAGCCGTCGAACACCTCGACGGCCTCGGGGAACACGGCATCGGCGGCCAACTCCAAACCCGCGGGAGTGGCCAAGTCGCACCGGGTGACACCCAACTTGGCTGCCGCCCCGTCGTCGGCCAAAAAAGGTAAGCCTGCGCTTCTTTCGGTGCCGGTTGCGCACGCTCCGACGGCCAAGGGAGTTGCCACCGCGGTGCATTCGCTGCTCGGCGACGGCACGCCGCCTTCGCCGGCGACGATCTCGTCGATGCTGGCATACGCCGGCAACGAGTTGCGTCGCATCACCGGCGTCGGGAAGGCAGGCGCGGTCACCACCGCCGCCGTGCCGGCCACGGGTCCCAATCTCCTGACGAATCCGGGGGCCGAGCTCGGCGACAGCGCCGGGTACGGGAACAGTGCGGTCAGTGTGCCCGGCTGGACGGCCACCGGCACTCCGACGGTGGTTCAGTACGGTGAACTGCGCAACGCCTGGCCGGTTGGGCTGAGCTTCGCGTGGCCGAATCTTCCTGCCATCGTGTCGTTCCCGGGCGTGAACGCCGCGCCGCCCGGCGGTGGCAACCAGTTCTTCAGTGGTGGTGATGTTGCCACTTCGGCGCTCACCCAGACGGTGGACCTCAATGCCTCCAAGGCTGAGATCGACACCGGCACAGTGCCGTTCAACCTCAGCGGTTACCTCGGTGGATACCTGCTGGACCCGTCCTTCGCCACCGTGAAGGTCACGTTCCTCGACGAGAATCAGCTCTATCTCGGCAGCTCGTCGATCGGACCGGTTTCCAACTTGGACCGGTTGGGACAGACCGGATTCCGTCAGCGCACCGCCATCGGCACCGTTCCGGTCGGCACGCGCAGCGCCGTCGTGACGCTCACCATGCACGACCTGAATCCGGTGGTGATCGGCTTCACCGCGCGATTCAACAACGCCTACGCCGACAACCTGTCCTTCAGCATCGGCACCGCGCAGGCCCAGCCGCCCGACCCGGCACCGCCGGTTTCAGACGTCCAGCCGCTCGACCATGTGTTCCTGGTCTATATGGAGAACAAGGGTTACAACGACATCGTCGGAAGCCCCAACGCCCCGTTCCTGAACAGCTTGATGAACGGCTACGGGCTCGCCACCAACTACTACGCCGTGACCCATCCCAGCCTGCCGAATTACTACGCGATCGCCGGCGGACAGGTCTACGGCAAGACCTACAACTGCGCGTCGGTGTGCATCGACGACCCGAACAACCTGGCCTTCACCATGGACCAAGCCGGAGTGACGTGGGCCGCCTATGCGCAGGGCATGACGCCGGGCCAGCCGTTGCAATCAACCGCGAACTATTCGACGGATCAGACCCCGTGGCCGGCGTTCGCCGGGATCGGTGACAACCAGGCGTATGCGGCCGCGCACATGTTCCCGCTGACGCAGATGGCCACCGATCTCGAGTCCGACGCCACCACACCGAATTTCGTGTGGTTCGCCGCCGACGAGGACTCCAACGGCGAGGGCCCCGTCGACTCCCTGGCCGGGGTGGCCCACTTCGCGTTCTCGCAGATCGATCCGCGCCACCAGTACAACGTCGCGGCCCTCGACGAGTTCCTTGCGGAGAACGTGCCGACGATCATGAATTCTGAAGTCTGGAAGACCACGAAGTCGGTGCTGATCGTCACGTTCGACGAGGACAACAACAACATCACGCTGGGCTTCGGCAATGAGGGCAACCATGTCGTCACGGTGGTGATCCCCTCGCCGCTGGCGGTCAGCGCGGGCGGCATGAAAGGTGGCGCATTCGTGGTCACCGATCACTACGACCACTACAGCACGCTGCGGACCATCGAGGACGCGCTCGGGGTGCCCACCATGACCAACAATGACAAGTACGCCGAACCGCTCAACGGATTCTGGACCTGACCCCGGCACGGGGCGCAGCGTGCGCGAAATCTGCAGGAGGGTTGTGGTCGGAGCCAAACCACAGCCCTGCGGTAGATCTCGCTGACGACGGCTAGACCGAGTGCGGCTGGAGAACGAAAGCCGCCGGCGTGCGATTCGGCTCCGATATGGCCAGCGCCGATGTCAGCCTTGACCGCCATTGGCCTTGCCTGGATTGCCGTTCGAACCGTTGTTGTTCGAACCGCTTCCGCGGGTGCCGCCCTGGCCGCCGCTGCCGCCGGTTCCGCCGGCACCGTCGACACCGCCGCCGGAACCACCCGCACCGCCGGCCCCGGCAACGCCACCGTTACCGCCGTCGCCGCCGTTGCCGTTCAAGCTGCCGGAGCCGCCGTTACCACCGGTGCCACCCGTGCCGCCGTTGCCGCCGGTACCGCCCTTGCCGCCGGTGCCGTTCGGGCCGGCGGTACCCCCGGTCAATCCGCCGCGACCGCCGGTGCCGGCATTGCCGCCCGCCCCGCCGGTGCCGCCGTTGCCGCCCTGACCGCCGGTGCCGCCGCTACCGCCGACGGGTTTGGTTGCGCCGCTACTGATCAGGTGAGCCGTGGCCCCATTGCCACCCTTGCCGCCGATGTCACCGTTGCCGCCCTGACCGCCGGTGCCGCCGTCGCCGCCGACACCACCGTTGCCGGCGATCAGGCCGCCGCTGCCGCCGTTGCCGCCGCTGCCACCAGCGCCGCCGGCCTGACCAATGGTCCCTCCACCACCGTTGCCGCCGCTGCCACCGTTGTTGTAGGTGGAGATCGTGGGCCCGATTCCGTAGCCGGCCTTGCCGCCGTCTCCGCCGTTGCCTCCGCCGGGCGCGCCGTTGCCGCCGTTGCCGCCCGCACCGGCCTTGCCGCTCTCGGTCACGTTCCCGCCGACTCCGCCCGTTCCGCCGGCCTGGCCGGGCAGCGTGCCGTCGGCGCCGTTCGTTCCATTGCCGGCGGTACCGGAGGTCACGCTCGCGCCGGCGGTGCCGTCCTGGGCGTGGGCCGGCGGGGTCGGGTTGACGCCGTCGGCGCCCGCCGCTCCCGCCCCGCCGCTGCCCCCGTTGCCGCCGTTGCCGAACAGTCCTGCCGAGCCGCCGTTACCGCCGCTGCCGCCCGCCTGGCCCGGGTCCGTGCCGTCGGCGCCGTTGCCGCCGTTGCCGCCGTTGCCGAAGAACAGTCCCGCGCTCCCGCCGTTGCCGCCGGTTGCGCCGGCTTCGGTTGCGGCGCCGCCGTTCCCGCCGTTCCCCCCGAAGAATCCGCCGTTGCCGCCGTCCTGGCCGGGCGCGCCGTCGGCGCCGTTGCCCCACAACAGCCCGCCGGCCTGGCCGGGCTCGGTGCCATTGCCGACGAGCATCACTCCGCCGGCGACGACCGTCAGTTGCCCGTCGACGGTGTAGACCTGGAACAGCGCCGTGATGGTCGTGGTGCCGTCACTGACGGTGATCAAAGCGGGTACCGATGCATTGCCGGAATGTGCGCTGCGTTTCGTACTGGTGGCGACCGCAGCCTGCGCGGCGCCATAGGTCAGCTCGCCGGGGTGGTTGGCGATCCGCGATGCGACGTCGCCGGCCGTGCTCGCCACGGCGGCAGCGGTCGCGGCATCGGATCCTGGCGCCGCCGACCACTGCACCTGGATGCCGGGGGACGTGCTGATCGCCCCCGCGAGGCGCACGCCCGGCGTCGTGGCGGGGCTCGGCGTGGGGGTCCATGGCGTCACGATCGCGCTCAGCTCAGGCGTCGAGGCGTGGAGCGCGAGACGGGGCCGTTCTGCCCCCAGCGCCACCGCGCCGATCAATTCGCCGGCGGCGACCAGAGACAGCAGACCGACAGGCCGAACGCGGGTGATCATGGACCCTCCTGAGCTAATTTCTGTGCGTCATGGTCGCAGTGGGTGAAGGCAAACCGCAAGCTTCTCGTCGACAAATGTCGAAACCCCAGGTCGCCAAGACCTGGTGACCCGCAATGCGGATCACATCGCTGATAGTGGACTAGAAGTCGTCGATAGAGATTCGTAATGCGGATTACAGAGATCCGTCCAGATATCGCGAGATCAACCGCCGCGCTCCGGATCGATCCTCGTAGCGGCATCCGCCGGCATGGGTCGCCTCGGGCCGCTGGTTAACTCCCGGTCGTCGCTGTGCCCGCGGGTGCCGGCCGGCGTCGCCGTGAACCGTTCACGTGCCATCCGAGGATGGGGAAGGATCTGCCGCATGACTCCCAAGCCGCCGTCCGCGGCCATCGAAGCCGCCCACGCCGAACACCTGCAGTCGCTGCCGTTCGAGGACACCGCCGACTTCGCCGATGCCGACCGCGGCTTCATCGCCGCGATGACACCGTGCGTGGTGAAGGCCGCCGACGGCCGGGTGGTGTGGGACAACGACGCCTACGCGTTTCTCGCCGGTGACGCGCCGACGTCCGTCCACCCGAGTCTGTGGCGACAGAGCACGCTGGCCGCCAAACAAGGGCTCTACGAGGTCGTCGAGGGCATCTATCAGGTGCGTGGGCTGGATTTGTCGAACATCAGCTTCATCGAGGGCGACACCGGCATCATCGTCATCGATCCGCTGGTGTCTACGGAGACGGCCGCGGCCGCACTCGCGCTGTACCGCGCGCATCGCGGCGACCGGCCCGTCGTCGCGGTCATCTACACCCACTCCCACGTCGACCACTTCGGCGGTGTCCTCGGGGTGACCACCCAGGCCGACGTGGACGCCGGCAAGGTCGCAATCCTGGCTCCGGAAGGCTTCACCGAACACGCGGTGCAGGAGAACGTCTACGCGGGTACCGCGATGGCCCGCCGGGCCGGCTACATGTACGGGGCCGTGCTGGAACGCGGCCCGCAGGGCCAGGTCGGCTGCGGGCTGGGCCAGACACCGTCGACGGGTGAGGTGGCGATCATCGTGCCCACCATCGACATCGCCAGCACCGGCGAGACGCACACCATCGACGGACTCGAGATCGAATTCCAGATGGCCCCCGGCACCGAGGCGCCCGCCGAGATGCATTTCTACTTTCCGAAGTTCCGCGCGTTGTGTATGGCCGAGAACGCCACGCACAACCTGCACAACCTGCTGACGCTGCGCGGGGCCCTGGTGCGCGACCCGCACGCCTGGTCGGGCTATCTGACCGAAGCGATCGACACCTTCGCCGACCGCTCCGACGTGGTGTTCGCCTCCCACCATTGGCCGACGTGGGGGCAGGA
Organism: Mycobacterium sp. shizuoka-1; assembly: GCF_002723835.1. Classification (GTDB taxonomy): domain Bacteria; phylum Actinomycetota; class Actinomycetes; order Mycobacteriales; family Mycobacteriaceae; genus Mycobacterium. Next base: position 44,204 of record NZ_BEWG01000015.1, read on the forward strand.
CAACATCGTCGAATTCCTTTCGCTGCAACGTGATCTGTATGCCTACCTACACGACCAGACGCTGCGCCAGCTCAATCAGGGCTTCACCGGCATCGAGATCGCCGAGACTTTCCAGATGCCGCCTGCGCTGCACAAGGCGTGGCACGCCCACGGCTACTACGGCTCGGTCAGCCACAACGTCAAGGCCGTCTACCAGCGCTACATGGGCTGGTTCGACGGCAACCCGGCGCGGCTGTGGGCACATCCTCCGGAGTCGATCGGACCCCGCTACGTCGAGGCGATGGGCGGTGCCGACCGGGTGGTGGAGCTGGCCCGAGCGGCGTTCGAGGACGGTGACTACCGCTGGGCGGCAACGCTGCTCGACCACGTCATCTTCACCGACGAGCAGCACACCGCCGCCCGCGAGCTGTATGCGGACACCCTCGAGCAGATGGCGTATGGCGCCGAATGCGCCACGTGGCGCAACTTTTTCCTGTCCGGGGCGACCGAACTGCGCGACGGGAACTTCGGCACGCCCACCCAGGTGTCGCCGACGACGCTGCTCGCCCAGCTCACCCCGGAGCAGATGTTCGACGTCCTGGCGATCAGCGTGAACGGGCCGCGGGCTTGGGAGCACGACATCGCGCTCGACGTGACGTTCGCCGACCTGGGCACCAACTACCGGCTCACCCTGCGCAACGGTGTGCTGGTCTACCGTCAGTCCCCGGCCGACGAATCCACTGCCACCGCGACTGTCCGTTTCGCCGGCAAGCTGCGGCTGTTGGCCGTCGCGGCAGGCGATTTCGCATCACCCGGGATGGACATCACCGGCGATGCCCAGGCGCTGCAGACGCTGCTCGGCGTGCTGGATCAACCCGATCCGAGCTTCAACATCGTCACGCCGTAGGACGGGAGCTAGGCGACGTCGATCACGACCTTGCCGATCGCTTTGCGGTCGGCCACATAGCGCAACGCGGCGGGAGCCTGGTCCAGCGGGAAGCGCGCCCCGATGTAGGGGCGCAGCTTGCCCTCGGCGAACAGCGCCGCCAGCTCGGCGTCATCACGGCCGATCTGGTCGGGGTAGTCGGTGGCGAAGGTGCGGATCTCCATGCCCACCACGGTGATTCCCTTGAGCATCACCAGGTTCAGCGGGATCGCGGGAATCTCGCCGGCGGCATACCCCAGCGTCACGAACCGGCCGCCCCGGCCCAGCCCGCGCAAGGCCGGCTCGGAGTAACGGCCACCTACCGGATCGAGCACCACCTGCGCACCGGCCGCACCGGTGATCTCCTTGAGGCGGGCCTTGAGATCCTCGCGGTCATAGTCGATGACCTCCGTGGCGCCGCGCCGGCGGCACACCTCGAGCTTCTCGGCGCCCGACGCGGCGGCAATGACTTTGGCGCCCATCAGAACCGCGATGTCGACGGCGGCCAGGCCCACTCCGCCGCCGGCACCGAGGACCACCACCCAGTCGCCGGGCCGAACCGGAGCCACCGTGCGCAGTGTGTAGTAGGCGGTCCGGTTGGTGACCCCGAACGCGGCGGCGTCGGCGTAGTCGACACCGTCGGGTATCCGGCTCAGGCCACGGGCGTCCACCACCGCCTGTTCGGCGAAGGCGCCGACGAACGACGTCGCCGACACCCGGTCGCCGGGGCGTAAGTCCACACCGTCACCGACGGCCAGCACCTCGCCGGCCAGTTCGCTGCCCGGACTGAACGGAGGGGGCACCTTGATCTGGTACTTACCCGCAATCAGCAGGACATCGGGGTAGTTGACCGCGGCGGCACGCACTTTCACCACCACCTGTCCGGGTCCCGGGGTGGGGTCGGGCAGTTCCTCGATCGCCAGGTCCTCGGGGGTGCCGTACTCCCGGCAGACGACCGCACGCATCAGCTCATCCCTTCCGGCACCCCGAGCCCGCGCAGGCAGAACCCGACGAGGTGACTGATGTCCGTGCCTCCCGGCTCTTCGGTGGAACTCACGTAGCGTCGCATCGTGCCGACGGTACACACGAACACCGCGTCAGCATCACGGCGGGGATCGGCACTGCCCAGATCGCGGATCGGCGGCACCAGCAGATCGCGCATCGCCGCCATCGTCTCCTCCTCACCCAGCCGGCGCTTGTCGGAGTCCGACATCTGGCCGACCAGGGCCCGGCTCATGCCGATCAGTTCGGGGTCGGCCACCTGGGCGAGCGCCCCGGTGATCCAGCGGGTGATCTTGCCCGCCGGTGTGCTCTCCTTGGCCATCTGGTGTTCGAGATATGAGACAACCAGGGCGACACCGCGTTCCATGACGGCCAGCATCAGGTCGTCCTTGCCGGCGAAATAGCGGTAGAAGGCCTTGTTGGACACGCCGGCCGCAGCGACGATGTCGCTGACCCTGGGCGCGTCGGGGGAGACTCGCTGCATCACGGTGACTGCGGCGGCCAGGATGCGCTCCACCTCCTCGGTGGCCTCCCGCTGACGGTCGTCGAGGGCGCGCACGACGGCGGCCGCGGCCCGGCTGGTCATGGCGAAACGGGCAGCGCGGGAATGCGATCGACCAGATGGCCGTACTTCTCCCGCGCTCGCTCGATGCGGTTGGCCAGGAACTCGCCGGGCCAGACCGGGTCCTCGGCTTCGTAGCCGTCGAGGATCTGGCGGGCCAGGTTCACCTTGTGCGCCTCGGTGGGGCCGTCGGCCAGCCCCAGAGCCAGGCCGCCGAACAGCACCCCGGTCAGCGGCATCTGGTCGGTGAGCCCGAGCCCGCCATGGGTCTGGATGGCGCGCATGCCGATGGACTTGAGCACGTTCGGGGTCTGGATCTTGCACGCCGCGATCTCTTCCCGGGCCGCGCGTTCGCCCTGGGTGTCGATCAGCCAGGCGGCGTGTAACACCATCAACCGGAACTGGGTCAGCTCGACGAAGGAGTCGGCGACGAATGCCTGGATGAGCTGTTTGTCGGCCAGCAGACTGCCTTGGGTGAAACGGCTTTTCGCGCGCCGCGCCATCATGTCGACGGCGCGCTGGGCCACCCCGATTGAGCGCATCGCGTGATGCAGCCGCCCGCCGGCGAGCCGGGACTGCGCGACGGCGAAGCCGTGGCCCTCCTGGCCCAGCATCGCCGAGGCCGGGACCCGCACGTTGTCGTAGTGCACCAGCGAGTGGCCGGGGTCGTGCGGGTGCGAGCCGACCAGATGGTGCGTCGCCTCGATGTTCACCCCGGGGGTGTCGGCCGGGACCAGGAACGTGGAGGCGCCCCGGTGCACCGGCACGTCGGGGTCGGTGATCGCTACGACGATGAAGAACGATGCCACCGACGCATTCGACGACCAGTACTTGTGGCCGTTGATGATCCAGTCGGCGTCCGCTTCGGAGCCGTCGCGCACCGCACGGGTGGTGAACACCCGCGGGTCCGAGCCGCCCTGCGGTTCGGTCATCGAAAAAGTGGAGAAGATCTCGCCTGACAGCAATCCGGTCAGGTAGCGGTCCTTCTGTTCCTGGGTGCCGAACCTGGCGATGATCTCGGCGTTGCCGGTGTCGGGCGCCTGGGTGCCAAAGATGATCGACGACCACGTTGTGCGACCGAGAATTTCGTTGATCAGCGTGAGCTTGACGGCACCGAATCCCTGACCGCCTAGCTCGGGGCCGAGGTGCGGGGCCCACAGGCCCTGATCGCGCACCTTCTGCTTGAGCGGGTCGATGATCTGGCGGCGTTCGTCGTTGAGCGGCAGGAACTCGCAGCCGGGGAAGATCACCTCGAGCGGTTCGATCTCGTCGCGAACGAAGTTACGGATCCATTCGAGTTTCTCTTCGAACTCCGGCTCGGTGGAGAAGTCCCATGCCATGCCATTCCTCCTTACGCACCACCGTCGGCGCGAAGGATCGAGCCGGTGGTGAAACTGGACGCATCCGACATCAAGAACAGTGCGGCGCCGACGATCTCGGTAGGTTCGCCGGCCCGTTGCAGGGCGTGGTTCTTGAACGGATTGCTCTCGCCGAAGTCCCAGGCCTTGCTGATGTCGGTCAGGAACGGGCCCGGCATCAGGGTGTTCACCCGCACGGTGGGTCCGAACGCCGCGGCCAGGCCCTCGGTCATCGCGTTCAAGCCGGCCTTGGAGGCGGCGTAGGGGATGAACGACGGGTGCGGTCGCAGTGAGCCGTGGGTGCTGACGTTGATGATGACGCCGCCACCGTCGGCGACCATGCGTTCACCCACCAGTGCCGAAAGCCGGAACGGGCCTTTGAGATTCAAGTTCATCACCGCGTCGAACAACTTCTCGCTGACGTCGGTCAGCCTGTCGTAGGTGGGTGACATCCCGGCGTTGTTCACCAGCACGTCAAGCTTGCCGAATCGGTCGTAGGCCGCCTGCACCAATCCGTCGAGTTCGTCCCAGCGCCCGACGTGCACCCCATACGGCATCGCCGTGCGACCAGTCTGGTCCTCGATCTCCTTCGCGGTGGCCACGCAGGCGTCGTATTTGCGGCTGGCGATGATGACGTCGGCTCCGCAGTGTGCCGCGGCCATCGCCATCTCCCTGCCCAGGCCCCGGCTGCCACCGGTGACCAGGACCACCCGGCCGCTCAGGTCGAAGAGCTTGTCCGCGTAGCCCATTCAGGCCACCTTTCCAGATCGGGCGAGGCGGGCAGCCGTCGCGATCAGATCGGGCACCATCGCCCCGAACGCCTCGGTGATCGTCGGGTCGGCCTTGCCGCCGTTGACCGCCGCGGCGTACGTCTTCTCCAGCACGATGCCCAGCTTCCAGTTGGCGAGCACCAGATAGTAGTGAATGTTCTCGCATGACAGGCCGCTTACCTTCTCGTAGTGCGCCAGCAGCTCAGTGCGGGTGGGCATCCCGTCCATCGGCAGGTAGAAGCCGGTCTGCTTCGGGTGCTCGCCGTCATAGCCGAGCAGCGCCCAGGCGACATCGAGCAGCGGATCGCCGATGGTGGTCATCTCCCAGTCGACGATCGCGGCGAGGCGCCCCGGAGCGCCGTGGGCGTACATCACGTTGGCGAACTGGTAGTCACCGTGCATGATCCCGGGGGTGAAGTGTGCGGGCCGGTTGACGCGCAACCACTCCGAGGCGACGTCCAGGCCGGGCAGTTCGCGCACCTGGAAGGCGGCGAGAAAGGCCAACCAGCGGTCCACCTGGCGGTCGTGGAAGCCCTCGGGTTTGCCGAACCCCTCCAGCCCGTGGGCCTTCCAGTCCAGCCGGCCCAGCTTCGCGGCTCCCTCGATCAGCTGGAACGCGAGGTCGCGGCGTGCGTCGAGATCGGTGTCGAACGGACTTTCCCAGCCCCCTTCCATCGGGCTCCAGCCGTCGACTTCGGCCATCAGGTAGAACGGCACGCCCAGCACGTCGCCGGTCTCGTCGGCGGCGATCAGTTCGGCGTGCGGCACGTCGGTGCCCTTCAACGCGCGCTCCAGGCGGATCTCACGGAGCAGTTCGGCCAGCCGCCGCTCGTCGGCGCGGGGGCCGGGCATCCGCAGCACCATGCCCTGGTCACCGCGGGTGATCCGGTAGAGCATGTTCTGCGATCCGCCCTTGAGGACCTCGGCGACGGGCTGCTCGCCGGCGCCGGGCGCGTCCTGGATGTCGAGCCATCTGCCGAGGGTCACGGTGTCCAAGTCGCCGGGGTGTGCCGTTCTCGCCATGGAATTCCTCACTCTCCAGGCGGAGAATAGCATTCTCCGCGATCGGAACCACTAGCCTTTGGCGAACGCATGGCGAAAGGGGCGACGGTGGCCGGACCGCTGGAGGACATCAGGGTTGTCGAGCTCGGCGTGTGGGTCGCCGGTCCGGCCGCCGGAGGAATCCTGGCCGACTGGGGCGCCGACGTCGTCAAGATCGAACCGCCGACCGGTGACCCCGCTCGCATGTTCGGCCGGATGCTCGGGCTCGACGACGGCACCAATCCGCCGTTCGAGATGGACAACCGCTCCAAGCGCAGCATCGTGCTCGACCTGACCACCGATGGCGGACTGGCGACGGCGCGCCAATTGCTTTGCAGTGCAGACGTGTTCATCACCAACGTCCGGCCCGACGCCCTGGCCCGGCTGAATCTGGACTTTCCCGCGGTGGCTGCGCTGAACCCCGGTCTGGTGTACGGGCTGATCACCGGCTACGGCGAGACCGGGCCGGAAGCCAACCGCCCGGCCTATGACGTGGCCGCGTTCTGGGCCCGCTCGGGGGTGGCCGATCTGCTCACCCGGCCCGGCGACAGCCCGCCGTTCCAGCGCGGCGGCATGGGCGACCACGTCACCGGGATGACGCTGGCCGCGGCAATCAATGCGGCGCTGGTCGCGCGCGCTCGTACCGGCGAGGGCCAGCTGGTCACCACGTCGCTGTACCGCCAGGGCGCCTACACCGTGAGCTTCGACCTCAACACCTTTCTGCTGACCGGCAGCCCGATCGCGATTGGGCTGCGCGAGACGATGTTCAACCCGTGCATGAACAACTACCTGGCGGCCGACGGCCGGCGGTTCTGGATCGTCGGACTGGAGGCCGATCGCCACTGGCCGTCGCTGTGCCGGGCGGTGGGCCACCCGGAATGGTGCGGCGACACCAGGTTTGCCACTGCCAGGGATCGCGCGGTGCATTCCCGAGAGCTCATCGCGACGCTCGACGAGATCTTCGCGACCAGAACCTTGGCCGAGTGGGCCGAGGCATTCGACGCCGAGCCCGACCTGTTCTGGTCGCCGGTGAACTCCATGGAGGACGTGCTCGGCGACGAACAGTTCCACGCCGCGGGCGGTCTGGTCGACGTCCCCGACGGCGGCCCGATGATCGCCACCCCGGCCGACTTTCACGGCACGCCCTGGGCGCCGCGCTCGGCGGCCCCGGCGCTCGGCGAGCACACCGAGCAGATCCTGGCCGAGCTCGCCGAGGACGCGCGATAGCGTCACTGCTGACACTTCGGCGCCGCCGAGCTCGGGAAAGGACCGTCTCAGTCATGCAGTTGCTGCTCGTCAGGCACGCGTTGCCCCATCGGACCGAGGCCGGTGAGGGCGCCGACCCCGAGCTGTCCGAGGACGGCTGGCAGCAGGCCCGGCGGCTGCCCGAGGCGCTGGCCCGATTCCCGCTCACCCGGCTGGTCAGCAGTCCGCAGCGGCGGGCGATCCAGACCGCCGAACCCGTCTCCCGGGCCATCGGACTGACCCCCGACATCGACGAGCGGCTCGCCGAGTACGACCGCGGATTGACGCACTACGTGCCGATCGAACAGGTGCGCACCGAACGGCCCGAGGAGTGGGCCCGGATGGCGCAGGGGCATCTGCCCAGCAGTGTGGACGAGGGCGAGTTCCGCGCCCGGGTGGCGGCGGCGCTGTCCGACATCGTCGCCACGTCCGGTCATGACGACACGGTGGCCGTGTTCAGTCACGGTGGCGTGATCAACGTGATCCTGCACGAGCTGCTGGGCACCAGGCGGCTGCTGTCGTTCCCGATCGACTACGTGTCGATCACCCGCCTGCTCTATGCCCGCAGCGGGCAGGCCACCGTGGCGGCGGTCAACACCACCGAGCATGTGTGGGACCTCTTGCCGCGCAATCAGCGCTATTAGCTATACATAGCTGATGACTGCACCCGACGGGCTCGACCTGGTGGCACTCGACCGGCATCTGCGCGCGGTGGGCATCCCACGCAGCGGCGAGCTGCGGGGCGAGTTCATCTCCGGCGGCCGCTCCAACCTGACCTTCCTGGTCTTCGACGACGCCTCCAAGTGGGTACTGCGCCGCCCGCCGCTGCATGGCCTCACCCCCTCGGCCCACGACATGGGCCGCGAGTACCGGGTGGTGGCCGCGCTGGCCGGCAGCGCGGTGCCGGTGGCGCGGGCGGTCACCATGCGTGACGACGACTCGGTGCTGGGAGCACCGTTCCAGATGGTCGAATACGTCGCGGGCAATGTCGTGCGCAGCCGCGCCGAGCTGGACGCCCTCGGCGGCCCCGATGTGGTGGGCGCGTGCGTCGACAGCCTGATCCGCGTCCTGGTCGATCTGCACGAGGTCGACCCGAACGCCGTGGGCCTGAGCGATTTCGGGAAACCGACGGGCTATCTCGAACGGCAGGTGCGGCGCTGGGGTTCGCAGTGGCAGCATGTCCGGCTGCCCGAGGATGACCGCGACCGCGACGTCGAGCGGCTGCACACCAAGCTCGCCGACGCCGTTCCCGAACAGAGCCGCACCTCGATCGTGCACGGCGACTACCGCATCGACAACACGATCCTGGCCGCCGAGGATCCGACTGTCGTTCGGGCCGTGCTGGATTGGGAGATGTCCACCCTCGGCGATCCGCTCGCGGATGCCGCGCTGATGTGTGTACACCGCGATCCGGCGCTGAACCTGATCCTCAACGAGGAGACGGCCTGGACGGCGCCGCAGATGCCGTCCGCCGACGAACTGGCGCATCGGTATTCGGTGGTGTCCGGAAACCCGCTGGCGCACTGGGATTTCCAGATGGCGCTTGGCTACTTCAAGCTGGCGATCATCGCCGCCGGTATCGACTTCCGCCGGCGGATGGCGGCCGGGCACCCGGACACCGACGACCGTGCGGGGCAGGCCGTCGCGGTCCTGATCAGTCGTGGTCTGGAGACGTTGAGCTAGGTCTTCCTGGCTGCTTTGAGGTTCTTCTTCGCCACCCGGCGGAGTTGGAAGATCCGGGCCGCACCGGCGAGCACGGTCACCAGGCCGCCGCACACCGCCGCGGCGAGGACTCCGACACCCAGCGGCAGCGACCAGCGCCAGCCCAGGAAGGCCACGGTCACCGCGTTGGTGTTCTGGGCGATGAAGATCAGCAGGATCGTCAGCACCAAAAACCCGGCGATCACCGAAGACCACAACGCCGCTGCCCGGGTGAACTTCACTTCGGACACGTTGGTCACCGGCCCCGGCGCGGGCGGTTCCGGGACCGGCGGTGCCGGCGGAACCGGGGGCGTGGGCTCGTCGCGCGGGCCCAGCGGTTCACTGCTCATGGCGCCATCTTTGCCCGTTTCCGGCCATAAGGAAACCATCGCGGCGAAACGTCACCATGTCGTTCGTCGTGATCCAAACGCGGGCGGGTCGCGGACACTGCCGTTACTGTCGGTGAAACGGGTCGGGGTGAAAGGACGCTCATGAACGCGTCGCGGGGCGGATTGCGACTCTGGTTGGTGGCGACTTTGCTCCTGCTCGTCGGGCCGGTGGCGGCATGCGGCAGCGCCAATCCCCTGGGCGGCGGGTCGGCGTCGGGTGACCTGAAGACGCTCGTCGTGGGTTCGGCGGACTTTCCGGAATCGAAGATCATCGCCGAGATCTACGCTCAGGCCTTGGAGGCGAACGGTTTCACGGTCGGGCGGCAGTTCGGTATCGGCAGCCGTGAGACCTATATCCCCGCCGTGCGTGACCACTCGATCGACCTGGTGCCCGAATACACCGGAAACCTGTTGCAGTACTTCGATCCCAAGACCACCGTGACCACGCCTGAGCAGGTGGAGCTCGCGTTGGTCCGGGCGCTGCCCGGCGACCTGTCGATCCTCACTCCGTCACCGGCCAACGACACCGACACCGTGGCGGTTTCCGAATCCACCGCGCAGAAATGGAATCTCAAGACCATCGGCGACCTCGCGGCGCATTCCGCCGAGGTCAAGTTCGGCGCACCCTCGGAGTTCCTGAACCGCACCGAGGGACTGCCGGGGCTGAAAGCCAAGTACGGCCTGGACATCAAGCCGGACAACTTCGTCGCGATCAGTGACGGTGGCGGTCCGGCGACCGTACGCGCACTCGTGGACGGCACGGTCACCGCCGCCGACATCTTCAGCACCTCGCCGGCGATCCCGCAGAACAAGCTCGTGGTACTGGAGGATCCGAAGAACAACTTCCTGGCCGCCAACGTTGTGCCGCTGGTCAGTTCGCAGAAGAAGTCCGACGAACTCAAGAAGGTGCTCGACGCGGTGTCGGCGAAGCTGAGCACCGAGGGCCTCATCGAACTCAACACCGCCGTGTCCGGCAACTCCGGCGTGGACCCCGACGAAGCCGCACAGAAGTGGATCCGCGACAACGGATTCGACAAGCCGATCGGGAAATAGATGATCACTTTCGAAGCGGTCACCAAGACGTACCCGGACGGCACCGTCGCCGTCGACAACCTGAGCATGGAGGTGCCGACCGGCACCCTGACGGTCTTCGTCGGACCGTCGGGATGCGGCAAGACCACCTCGATGCGGATGATCAACCGGATGATCGAGCCCAGCTCGGGCACGATCACGGTCGACGGCCGTGACATCGCCACCGTCGACCCGGTGAAGCTCCGGCTCGGCATCGGCTACGTGATCCAGAGCGGCGGCCTGATGCCGCACCAGCGGGTGATCGACAACGTCGCGACCGTGCCGGTACTCAAGGGCGAGTCCCGCCGGGCGGCCCGCAAGGCCGCCTACGCGGTGCTGGAGCGGGTGGGTCTGGACCCCAAGCTGGGCGACCGGTATCCGGCGCAACTGTCCGGCGGCCAGCAGCAACGCGTCGGGGTGGCCCGTGCGCTCGCGGCTGACCCGCCGGTGCTGTTGATGGACGAACCGTTCTCCGCGGTCGACCCGGTGGTGCGCGACGAACTGCAGGCCGAAATCCTGCGCCTGCAGGGCGAATTGCGCAAGACGATCGTGTTCGTCACGCACGACATCGACGAGGCCATCAAGCTGGGCGACCGCGTCGCGGTGTTCGGGCCGGGTGGCACCCTGCAGCAGTACGACGCCCCGGCACGGCTGCTGTCCAATCCCGCCAACGAGTTCGTCTCGGGATTCATCGGTACCGACCGCGGCTACCGCGGTCTGCAGTTCCGGGAGGCGACCGGACTCCCACTGCACGACATCGCGACCGTCAGCGAAGACGAGATCGACGCGCTGTCGCTGGATGCCGGACAGTGGCGGCTGGTGACCAAGTCCGACGGCAGGCCGTATGCCTGGATCAACGCCGAGGGCGTCGCACTGCACCGGGGCGGAAGCTCGTTGTACGACAGCACCATTGCGGGGGGATCGCTGTTCGGGCCGGGTGGCACGTTGCGGCTGGCGCTGGATGCGGCGCTGTCGTCGCCCGCCGGGCTCGGGGTGGCCGTCGACGACGACGGGCAGGTGATCGGCGGGGTACGGGCCGACGACGTTCTCGCAGCACTGGAATCGCAACGACGGGGGTGAGCGCGTGAACTATCTGCTCACCCATCTCGACAAGGCGTGGGCGCTGACGGTGATCCACCTTCGGCTGTCGTTGATCCCGGTGGTGCTCGGCTTGGTCATCGCGGTGCCCCTGGGCGCCTACGTGTGGCGGACAACGGCGCTGCGTCGGTTGACCACGGTGACGGCGAGCATCATCTTCACCATTCCGTCGCTGGCGCTGTTCGTGGTGCTACCGCTGATCATTCCGACCCGGATTCTCGACGAGGCGAACGTCATCGTCGCGCTCACCCTCTACACCACCGCGCTGCTGGTCCGGGCGGTGCCCGAAGCGTTGGACGCGGTGCCCGCCCAGGTCCGCGACGCGGCCACCGCCGTCGGCTACACCCGGGTCTCCCGGATGCTCAAAGTCGAACTGCCGCTGTCCATTCCGGTTCTCATCGCGGGGCTGCGGGTGGTGGCGGTGACCAACATCTCGATGGTGTCGGTGGGGTCGGTCATCGGGATCGGCGGGCTGGGCACCTGGTTCACCGAGGGCTATCAGGCCGACAAGAGCGACCAGATCGTCGCCGGGATCATCGCGATCTTCCTGCTGGCCATCGTCATCGACGTGCTGATCCTGCTGGCCGGTCGGCTGATCACCCCGTGGGCCAGGGTGAAGGCGTCATGAACTTCCTGCATCAGGCGCTCGCCTACATCTTCACCTCGGCCAACTGGGCAGGTAAGGCCGGTCTCGGGATGCGCATCCTCGAGCACCTGCAGTACACCGCGGTGGCCGTCGTCTTCTCGGCGCTGATCGCCATCCCGATCGGCATGCTGATCGGGCACACCGGGCGCGGCACCTTTTTGGTGGTCACCGGCGTCAATGCGCTGCGCGCGCTGCCGACTCTGGGGGTTCTGCTGCTCGGGGTGCTGCTGTGGGGGCTGGGACTGCTGCCGCCGACGGTTGCGCTGATGCTGCTGGGCATCCCACCGCTGCTGGCGGGCACCTACGCCGGGATCGCCAACGTCGACCCGACGGTGGTCGACGCCGCCCGGTCGATGGGGATGACCGAGACGCGGGTTTTGCTGCGTGTCGAGGTGCCCAATGCGCTGCCGCTGATCCTGGGTGGGTTGCGCACCGCCACCCTGCAGGTGGTCGCGACGGCAACGGTGGCCGCGTACGCCAGCCTGGGCGGGCTCGGGCGCTACCTGATCGACGGCATCAAGGTCCGCCAGTTCTACCTCGCCCTGGTGGGTGCGTTGCTGGTGACGGTGTTGGCGCTGGTTCTCGACGGACTGCTCGCGCTGGCGGTGTGGGCCTCGGTGCCCGGCAGCGGCCGATTCCGGCGGATGCCCCAGCCGTTGCTCGACGACGAGGTGAGTTTCGACGCTCACGCCCACACGTCACGGAAGGGTCGCACTTCGCCACCTGGTTACGAACGGGGTGGTCCGTCGCATACGGTAGACGGGTGAGTGCAGCCAACGATGCGACAGAAAGCGCCTGGCCTGCGATCCTGACCTGGCGCGCACACGACGATTCACGGATGGAATCGACTCGGGTGCAGCTATCGGGCAATCGGATCAAGGCATATGGCCGCATCGTGGCCGCGGCCGCCGAAACGCACCCCCCGTTCAGCGCGTCCTACGACTTGGTGACCGACGAGACCGGCGCCACCAAGCGGCTGTCGATGAGCGTCACCCTCGCCGAGCGGGATCGGCAATTGTCGATCGCCCGCGACGAGGAAAACATGTGGCTGATCACCGACCACCAGGGCCAGACGCGCGCCTCCTACGAGGGCGCGCTCGACGTCGACGTGGTGTTCAGCCCGTTCTTCAACGCGCTGCCGATCCGGCGCACCGGCCTGTACCGACGGGTCGACTCGATCAGCTTGCCCGTGGTGTACGTGAGTTTGCCGGACCTGACCGTCAAGCAGGCGACGATCAGCTACAGCAGCTCCGGCGCCGACAGCGGGGAGGGCATCAAGCTGCACTCGCCGGTCGCCGAGACCACGATCACCGTCGATGCCGACGGATTCATCGTCGACTATCCAGGATTGGCAAAGCGGATCTGATCACACCGCCGGCCCGGCCGGCGGCAGCCAGCTCTTCACGCCAGTTCTCCTCACCGATGGCGATCGTCACGATCTGTGGGCGCGAGAAGCTGTCGTAGCGGGCGCGGGCCGCATGACCGGCCTCGACCAGTTCGGCCACCGAGGTCTTCTCGGCCAGCGACTCGCGGGCCTGGGTCAGCAGCTCCAGCGCACGGTCCAGGGCGGGCAGCAGCTGGCCCGAATTGGCCTCACACATCGCGCGCACCAGGTCGGGGGCGGTGGCCGCGACCCGGGTGCCGTCCCGGAACGAACCGGCCGCCAGGGCGAACGCCAGCGGCACCTCGCCTGCCGTCACCGCCAGCGCTTCGGCCAGCAGGTGCGGCAGGTGCGAGATGCTGGCGGCCGCCGCGTCGTGCTCCTCGGACTTGGCCGGGACCACCACGGCATGGCAGTCCAGCGCCAGATCCATTGCCTGCGCCCACACGTGGGCGTCGACGTGTTCGTCGACGCCGAGGACCCAGGGCGCGCCGGTGAACAACCGGGCGTCGCCCGCGTTCCAGCCCGAGTGCGCGGTGCCGGCCATCGGGTGACCGCCGACGTAGCGGTCGAGCAATCCGGCGCGGCGCACCTCGTCGAGGACAGCGCCCTTGACGCTGATGACATCGGTCAGCGGGCAGTCGGCGGCGACATCCTTGATGTGGCCCAGCAGCAGCGAGACGGCAGGCATGGGGACCGCCAGCACGAGCAGGGCCTGGCGCTCGGCGGACCACTGCAGTGCCTCGGTGAGATCGGTGGTGGCGTCGAAGCCGTCGAAGCGGGCCGCCTGGGCGCCCTCGACGGACCGGTTGTACCCGTACGCCTCACGCCCGGCGGCGACCGCGGCGCGCAACACCGACCCGCCGATGAGTCCGAGGCCGAGGACGCACACCGGTGTCTTGGTCACCTGTCCAGGTTGACACACCGATGCGGCGCTGCCGATGAGTACCTGGTCAAAAGGCCTGATCAGCGACTAGCGTATGCGGCCATGGAGGCACAGCGCGCCCAGAACAGCCCCGGGTCGGACGCCCCGGACGGCTTTGCGGTGGCTGTTGTCCGCGAGGATGGCAAGTGGCGTTGCTCGGCCATGAGCGCAAAGGTGTTGACCAGCCTCAGCGCGGCGGAGACGGAGTTGCGAGAAATGCGCAGCGCCGGAGCGGTGTTCGGGCTGCTGGACATCGACGACGAGTTTTTCCTCATCGTGCGGCCGGCGCCGGCGGGTACTCGGCTGCTGCTCTCGGATGCGACGGCGGCGCTGGATTACGACATTGCCGCCGAGGCGCTGGAGACCTTGGACGCCGACATCGCCCCCGAAGACCTCGAGGATGCCGATCCGTTCGAGGAGGGTGACCTCGGCCTGCTGGCCGATATCGGGCTGCCCGAGCCGGTGCTGAGCGTGATCCTCGACGAGACCGACCTGTATGCCGACGAGCAGCTGGGCCGGATCGCGCGGGAGATGGGTTTTGCCGACGAGTTGGCAGCCGTGCTCGACCGCCTCGATCGGTGAGCTCCGCTGACCAGGTGCTGATCCGGGCTGCCATCGATGCTGCCGGTTTGGCCGGCCCCGACGACGTACCGATCGGTGCCGTGGTGTTCGGCCCGGACGGAGTCGAGCTGGCCCGCGCCGCCAACGCCCGTGAACAGCTGGGCGACCCGACCGCGCACGCCGAGATCTTGGCGCTGCGGGCGGCCGCGCGGGTGTACGGCGACGGTTGGCGGCTGGAAGGCACCACGCTGGCGGTGACCGTCGAGCCGTGCACGATGTGCGCGGGGGCGCTGGTGATGGCCCGGGTGGCGCGCGTGGTGTTCGGCGCGTGGGAGCCCAAAACCGGTGCGGCAGGTTCACTGTGGGACGTGGTGCGCGACCGGCGGCTGACGCATCGGCCGGAGGTACGCGGGGGAGTGCTCGAAGGTGAGTGCGCCGCGCTGCTGGAGGGGTTTTTCGCTCGTCACCGCGATTTGGGTTAGTCCGGCTGCGACCCGTAAGCTCTTCGGCGGTGGCGTGTCCGAGCGGCCTAAGGAGCACGCCTCGAAAGCGTGTGACGGGTAACCCCCGTCCGAGGGTTCAAATCCCTCCGCCACCGCCATAAGCCCCGGACCCCGTTGTGGGTGCGGGGTTTTTGTTCGCCGACGGTGCGGGTTCTCGGTGGTGCCGGCACGCAATTTCACCGACGACCCGCACGCTCGGCGGGCGGAATTGCCCGCGGAGCCCCGGACGTTCGGCGAAGATAGTGAGCATGGCGAACGATATGCGGACCCGGGTGCTCCTTCTCGTCGCGCCGGTTGTGGTGGTGGGTTCAATGCTCGGCACTCCGAGTGCTACGGCGGACGATTCGGCGTGCAGTTCGGTCGGCCAGTACTGCAGCTTCTACTCGCCGTCGCGCAACATCAGTTGTGAGATCAACACCGGCGGGCGGGTCGGCCAGGATTCGGTGTACTGCCAGACCGTCACCCCGCCCCAGTCGGTCACGATGGATCCCACGGGGGCGTTCCAGTCCTGCTCGGGGGTCAGTTGCCTGGGTAACCCCGGGCAGGGCACTGCCACCCTGCCCTACGGCCAGAGCAGGGCGCTGGGGCCGTTTCAGTGCCTCTCGGCAGAAAACGGCGTGACCTGCACCGCTGCCGGTCGCGGGTTTCTGATCTCGCGTAGCGGCATCGCCACGGCGGCCTGAGACGGCGCCGGATTGTGGTGACTTGCCGGCCGAAAGTCAGCACCTAGACTCGACCGCATGGGTTTGCTGGACACGAATTGCGACGGCTTGGCGCAGCTGGCAGCGCACTGCCGGTCCCAGGCAGTGGCGCTCGCCGGCGCACCAGCTGCCGATTCCGTCGGCGCCGGATTTCAGGCCACCGCGGCTGCGGTCAACGACGCGAACGCCGAGACCGCCCGTGCATCGCAGGTGATGGCTGCTCGGATGCACGACACGGCCGCGCAGTTGGCCTCCGCGGCCGCGCACTTCGCAACCACCGACCAGCAGTCCGCGGCCCGCCTTCGCCAACTGGTGCCGGAGGTCTAGATGTCTGCCGGCGGTGCGGCTCCGTCGTTGTCTCAGGTCCGCGCCTGGGACACCGGGCACCTGGCCGAGGCCGCCGACCGATGGACCCAGCGCGCCACCCGGTGGGAGGCTGCGTTCACCGATGTGTCGGCGCAGATCGCCAGCCCCGGTGGGACGCCCTGGGACGGGGTGGCCGCCGAAGCCGCGCAGCAGCGGGCCTACACGGACCGGCTCACGGTCACCGGGCTGGCGGATCGGCTCCACGATGCCGCCGGAGTCGCACGGCGCGGAGCGGATCAGATCGGCTACGCCAGGCAACGAGTCCTCGAGTCCGTGCGCGCCGCCGAGCAATCCGGATTCACTGTCGGCGAGCACTTTTCAGTGACCAGCCGAGAAGCCGTCAGCTCAGTCCGGCTCGCCGCGCGGCAGGCCCAAGCGAACGCGTTCGCCGCCCAGATTCGCGAACGCGTCGGCGAGCTGATTGCCGCCGACCGACAGGCAGCGGCCGAAATAGCGCGCGCGACAACGGGTATCGGGGATGCTACGTTCGACGGCAATCAACGCGCAGATGGCGACGGCGCGGTGAGACTCGTCGACTTCAAACAGTCACCCGACGGTGGATATGGCAGCTATCACTACGGCTACTCCTTCAGCACCTCGGAGAGCTGGACCAAAGAACAGATAATGAGCGAGATCCAAAAGCACTTCAACAACTACTTCACCTTCACTGCGGACCAGGGTGAACTGACCACCGGCGCCGTCCTGAACTTGAAGGGACCATTGGGTGAGGCCGAGCCGGTAAAGGTCACGAGCATCACCCCCGACAGCTTTTCCTTCATTTCCCTTCCTGGACACAATGAAGGTGCTGGCCGCACAATAACTTTCAGCATCGTGCCGTCGAAAGACAACCCCGTTCCGGGAAGGCTCAGCTGGGAATTGCGAGTGGCTGCTGGCGGTCCGCTCTCGAAAGGCAGCTTGGTGCCGGGCGCAAGCTGGTTGAATAAGGGCGTCTGGCAGGTATTTGCGGACAACCTTCAAACACGGCTACCCGCGGCGCCCGCACGACCGGGGCTGGCGATGGCGTGATGGCCACCCGAAAGCGTGCAGTGATCGCCGCCATCGTCGGTGCGGCTGCCGGCTACCTCATCTGGCTCGGAGCGACGACGATCATCGTCGCGACTGTGCCAACCCGCTATTGGGTGATGTCGGTTGCCGTCCTGTTGGCCGCACTCGCCGCGGGCGCCTTCACGATGGCCGTGCGTTATAAGGGCACCGCCAAGGCCATGGCGTTCTGGTGTGCGCCGGCGTTACCGATACTGGTGAGCCTGTATTTGCTCATTCTGGTTGTGACATGAGGGGGCCGCTGCCGTTGTCCGGCAAGGCTTCCTGGTCGGTGGCCACGTGGACGCTGCCCTTTGTCGTTCAGCCGCTGCTGGGCGTGGTGCTTGTCGCGATGTGGCTCCTGGGTAAGACGGGGTTGCCCAACAACACCTTTGCCAGCCAGCGCACGCTCGTGCTGCTGGCGACGGGAATAGCGGTGATCGTCGCGCTGGTCTGCGCCGGCCTGCTGTTCCCGCGGAAGTCACCGACCGCGCGCGGTCTCGCCTTGAGTACGGCGGGATCGGCCGCCCTTGTCGCGATCGGGGCGGTGGCATATGCCTGCTGGCTTTTCTGATGACCCGCCCGACGAGCGCCCGACGAGCGAGAAATACGGCAGGGCAGGCTTTGTCGCGACGTCACTGACCGTGCTCGTGCTGGAGTTCATCACCTGGGTCTTCCTGCTGTACTGGTACTTTCTGCCGGTCACCGCCGTGCCGGCCGCGGCGCTCGCCGCGCTGATCGGGTACCTGCTCAAGCGATCACGTGGGACAGCCGCACAAGTCGGGCAGGGCATTCTCATCGGCGCCTTGGCTGCCCCGCTCACGATGGCGATCTTCATTCCCGCCTGGATCCTGGCCCAAGCGATCGGTCCGCTGTGACGCCGAGCGTGTGGGTTATCGGTGAAATTTCGTGAGATACCGACGACAACCCCCACGCTGAGGCACCCGTCAGCGATCCTGCGCCACCGCTGTGAATCACTGAGGAGGCATCGCGATTCCCAGGAAACTGGCCTACCCTGGCGGTTTGCACACACAGCGCGGTAGGCCAGGGGGTACATGATGACGACCGCTTCGACAGGCACTCGACGGCTGCTGTATGCCGCAGTCGGATTGGTGATCGCGGCCGCCCCCGCGGTCGCCGTCTTCGCCGGTATCGGTGCGCCCGCGCCGCGGCTGGCCGCCCAGTGCCAGGACACCGACACCGAGGACAGTTTCTCGATGGACTGCGCGCCGACGATCATCCCCGACACCAGCGACCAGCTCACCGAGGCCGAGGTCGCCGAGCCCGGCTTCAACGCGGTGCCCCACGAC
>NZ_BEWG01000015.1:62833-64302 GCF_002723835.1 Mycobacterium sp. shizuoka-1
GGCGGTGGGGGCGGCGGCGGTCACCGCTGACGCTGTGTGACGAACCGGCGTAACGGGCACACGGGGTACAACCGACGCGGAGGTCCTCGATGGAGCTGATTTCGCCGACCGATTCGATGTTCTTGCTGGCCGAATCGCGCGAACATCCCATGCATGTCGGCGGACTGCAACTGTTCGAACTGCCGGAGGGGGCCGGCCCGGAGTTCTTGGCGGACATTTACACCGAAATGCTCGCCTACTCCGACGTCCAGCCGACGTTCCGCAAACACCCCGGTGAACTACTCGGCGGCATCGCGAATGTCGCCTGGTCCTTCGACCGCGATATCGACCTGGAATACCACCTGCGGCGCTCCGCCCTGCCATCGCCAGGGCGGGTTCGCGAACTGCTCGAGCTCACCTCCCGGATGCACGGCACCCTGCTCGACCGGCACCGGCCGCTCTGGGAGACCCATCTGGTCGAGGGGCTCAACGACGGGCGGATCGCGGTCTACACCAAGGTCCACCACGCGCTGCTCGACGGCGTCTCGGCGATGAAGTTGATGCGCCGCTCGCTGTCGCTGGATCCGCAGGACGGCGAGGTGCGCGCGCCGTGGAGCCTGGGACCGCGGCCGCGCACCAAGGACCGGCGCACGTCGTCGCGGACCGGCGAGCTGGCACGGCTGGCCGGATCGATCGCGGGCCTGGCTCCCTCGGCGTTGACGCTGGCCCGGGCCGCGCTCCTCGAGCAGCAGTTGACGTTGCCGTTCGGCGCACCCAAGACCATGTTCAACGTCCCGATCGGCGGGGCCCGTCGCTGCGCCGCCCAGTCCTGGCCGATCAAACGGTTCGTCGCGATCAAGGACGCCGCCGGTGTCACCCTCAACGACGTCGTGCTGGCGATGTGCGCAGGCGCGCTGCGGGCCTACCTCATCGAGCAGGACGCGCTGCCCGACCGTCCGCTGATCGCGATGGTGCCGGTGAACCTGCGCTCCGAGGACGACACGTCCAGCGGCGGGAACATGGTCGGCAGCATTCTGTGCAACCTGGCCACCGACACCGCCGACCCCGCCGACCGGCTGGCCGCCATCCACGACTCGGTCACCGGCAACAAGGACGTGTTCGGCCAGCTGCCCAGGCTGCAGCAACTGGCCCTGTCGGCGTTCAACGTCGCGCCGCTGGCGCTGACCTTGGTGCCGGCGCTGGGTGCCGCGGTCGCGCCGCCGTTCAACATCGTGATCTCCAACGTGCCCGGCGCCCGTGAGCCGTTGTACTGGCGCGGTGCCCGGTTGGACGGCAACTACCCGCTGTCGATCGCGCTGGACGGGCAGGCGCTCAACATCACGCTGTCCAACAACGCCGACAATCTCGACTTCGGGCTGGTGGGGTGCCGCCGCAGCATCCCGCACCTGCAACGGCTGCTGGGCCACCTCGAAGACTCGCTGACCGCGCTGGAAGACGCGGTCGGCGGCTAGCGCACAGAGAAGCGGGGG
>NZ_BEWG01000015.1:64309-127697 GCF_002723835.1 Mycobacterium sp. shizuoka-1
CCGCCGCTCGGTCCGACCCCGTTAGGGGCAGGTCACCTGAATCTCGAAGGGCTTGGTCACCGGCTGCATCGGGTTGGCCATGTCCACACCCGTCGCGGTCCCGCTGATCTTGTAGGTGTTGCCGTCCTTGGTGGCCGTGGCGTTGGCCCCACCCGGCACGCCTGCCGTGTAGCCCAGCGTCACGCCGTTGACGTTGCCGAGGCCGACGGACTGCACCGTGGAGGCGTCGGCGGACAACACCGCGGCGATGCCGGTGGTCGCCTCGCCGATGGCGATGTTGATGTTGCCGCCCGCATTCGCGCAGACGACCTGACCCTGGATGTTCTGCGGCTGCCCGTCGATCGTGACGGTGGCGCTGCCGGGCCCGGCGGTGGCGCTGGCGGATGCGGACGCCTCCGCGCTCGTCGTCGCGGCTGCGGAGGTAGTTGTCGCGCTCGTCGTCGACTCAGTCTTCTTCTCGTCCTTGGAACACCCGGACAGTCCGGCCACCAAGATTGCGGCGCCGGCAACGGTCACCACCAACCCACGCTTCACCGATGTCTCCTTATGTTGGCGTGATCCGTCGCCATTGACGGATCATCGAGAGAAAGTATGGGTGTCGATTTGTCTCTGGTGGCAGATTTGGACGAAAAATTCGCCTGAGGGCCAACTGGCAGAAAGCGTTTCCCGCGGCGCGGCAAATCCCGACCGGCGCAGGGAAAGTCGGTATCTTCACCGGTATGCAGACAGTGCGCACACCCGATGACCGATTTGCTGAGCTCCCCAATTTCCCTTATTCGCCAAGCTATTGCGAGCTGGACGACGACGAGGGCGGTCGCGTCAGGGTTGCCTGGATCGACGAAGGATCCGCTGATGCCGACCCGGTCCTGTTGCTGCATGGCGAACCGTCGTGGTCGTTTCTGTACCGCAAGATGATTCCGGTTCTGGTTGCCGCCGGACATCGGGTCATCTGTCCGGATCTGGTCGGATTCGGCCGCTCCGACAAACCGACCCGGCTCGAGGATCACACCTACGCGCGCCATGTCGAGTGGATGCGCGCCTTGGCATTCGACGTCCTCGATCTGCATCGGGTCACGCTGTTCGGCCAGGACTGGGGCGGGTTGATCGGCCTGCGCCTGGCGGCCGAGAACCCCGACCGGTTCGCCCGAATCGTCGTCGCCAACACCGGGTTGCCGACGGGCGATTTCACCATGCCGGAGGTGTGGTGGCAGTTCCGGGAGGCGATCCAGACCTCGCCGAGCATCGACGTGGGACGGTTCGTCGAGTCGGGCTGTCAGCGGCCGATGGGCGATGCCGTGCGGGCGGCCTACAACGCGCCCTTCCCCGACGACAGTTTCTGCGCGGGCCCGCGGGCCATGCCCGGGTTGGTGCCGACCTCGCCGGACGATCCCGCTGCCGAGGCCAACCGGCGCGCCTGGACGGTGTTGTCGGCGAGTTCCACGCCGATGCTGGTGGCGTTCAGCGACGGTGATCCCATCACCGGTGCGATGGCCCCGATCTTCCAGCAGATGCCGGGAGCCCAGGGCCGCGAGCACCCGACCATCCAGGGCGCCGGACACTTCCTCCAGGAAGACGCCGGCGAACAGCTCGCCGGGTACATCGTGGAGTTCCTGCACCAGGGCGCTGGTTAGATACCGGGGTGCCGTTCTTCACCGTCGACACCGAACTGCCCGGTCGTCGTGGGCGCACCGGGGTGATCCACACCCCTCACGGCGACATCCGCACCCCGGCATTCATCGCGGTGGGCACCAAGGCGTCGGTCAAGGCGGTGCTGCCCGAGACGATGCGTGAGCTGGGCGCCCAGGCCGTACTTGCCAACGCCTACCACCTCTACCTGCAGCCCGGCCCGGACATCGTCGACGAGGCGGGCGGCCTCGGTGCGTTCATGAACTGGCCCGGGCCGACGTTCACCGACAGCGGCGGCTTCCAGGTGCTCTCGCTGGGGGCCGGGTTCCGCAAGGTGTTGTCGATGGACGCCGAGCGGGTGCAGGCCGACGACGTGATCGCCGAGGGCAAGCAGCGGCTGGCTCACGTCGACGACGACGGGGTCACGTTCATCTCCCATCTCGACGGGTCGACGCACCGCTTCACCCCCGAGGTGTCGATGCAGATTCAGCACAAGATCGGCGCCGACATCATCTTCGCGTTCGACGAGCTGACCACATTGGTGAATACCCGTGGCTACCAAGAGGAGTCGGTGGCCAGGACGCAAGCCTGGGCAGTGCGCTGCCTGACCGAGCACCGTCGCCTGACGGCACAGCGTCCGGAGCGGCCCAGCCAGGCCCTGTTCGGTGTGGTGCAGGGCGCGCAGTACGAGGACCTTCGTCGTCAGGCCTCGCGGGACCTGGCCGGCATCGTCGACGCCGATGGGCGCGGGTTCGACGGTTACGGCATCGGCGGGGCGCTGGAGAAACAGAACCTGGCCACGATCGTCGGCTGGTGCACCGACGAGCTGCCCGAGGACAAGCCCAGGCACCTGCTGGGGATCAGTGAGCCCGACGACCTGTTCGCCGCGGTCGCCGCAGGCGCCGACACCTTCGACTGTGTGTCACCGTCGCGGGTGGCGCGCAACGCGGCGGTCTACGCCCCGACCGGCCGCTTCAACATCACCGGGGCGCGATACCGGCGTGATTTCACCCCGATCGACGCCGACTGCGACTGCTACACCTGCGCGCACTACACCCGGGCCTACCTGCACCACCTGTTCAAGGCCAAGGAGATCCTGTCCGCCACGCTGTGCACGATCCACAACGAGCGGTTCATCATCCGGCTCGTCGACCAAATCCGGGCCTCGATCGGCGCCGGAGAGTTCGATGACCTGCGCGAAGACGTCCTCGGCCGGTACTACGGTCATTCGACGCGTGCACAATAGTTGGATGAGTGCTCCCGCCGCCCCGCAAGAGCTGCTGCTGAAACTGCTCGATCCCGCCAACCGGGCCGATCCCTACCCGGTGTATCGGCAGATTCTCGACGGCGGGCCGATGCACATCCCCGAGTCCACCCTGCACGTGCTGTCCCGCTTCGCCGAGTGCGACGAGGTGCTGCGCCATCCCGACTCCTGCAGCGACCGGCTGAAGTCCACCGCCGCCCAGCGGGCCATCGCCGCCGGCGAGCAGCCGCGACCCTTCGGAACACCCGGGTTCCTGTTCCTGGATCCCCCCGACCACACCCGGCTGCGCAGACTGGTCAGCAAGGCGTTCTCCCCCCGGGTGGTCAAGGCGCTCGAACCGGACATCACCGGCATGGTCGACCGACTGCTGGACGGGGCCGCCGCGACCGGCCGATTCGACGTGATCGAGACCCTGGCTCACCCGCTGCCGGTGGCGGTGATCTGCCGGCTGCTCGGTGTGCCGATCGAAGACGAGCCTCAATTCAGCGCGGCATCAACACTTCTGGCGCAGGGGCTGGACCCGTTCGTCACCTTCACCGGCGAGACCCAGGGTTTGGAGGAACGCCTGAAGGCCGGGTTGTGGCTGCGTGGGTATCTGCGCGAGCTGCTCGAACGCCGGCGTTCACAACCGGCTGACGACCTGATGTCCGCGCTGATCTCCGTCGAGGAATCCGGTGACCAGTTGACGGAGGAGGAGATCGTCGCGACCTGCAACCTGCTGCTGATCGCCGGTCACGAGACCACCGTCAATCTGATCGCGAACGCGATCCTGGCGATGCTGCGTCACCGGCAGCACTGGACCGCGTTGAGCGCCGATTCCAGCCGGGCGACGGCGATCATCGAGGAGACGTTGCGCTACGACCCGCCGGTGCAGCTGGTCAGCCGGGTCGCCGGCGCTGACATGACGATCGGCGCGCAGGCCATCCAGATTCCCAAGGGCGACATCATGATGCTGTTGTTGGCGGCGGCCCACCGCGATCCCGCGGTCGCCGATCGGCCCGACGAGTTCGATCCGACCCGAAGCCCGGTTCGGCATCTGGCGTTCGGCCACGGCCCGCACTTCTGCCTGGGCGCTCCGCTGGCGCGGATGGAGGCCGCGGTGGCGCTGTCCGCGGTGACCCGACGCTTCCCGGACGCCCGGTTGGCTGACGAACCGGTCTACAAGCCGCATGTCACGTTGCGTGGCATGGCGCGCCTCGACGTGGCGGCCCACTGACACCCCGGTGACCGTCCCCGCCGAGAAGGCTGTGAGCACCGCCCGCACGTGCTAAGAAATGGGGCGGATGGTGGCTGCGGGTGCGGCCGGGGCGGGGGATGAATGTCGCACACAACACGCGGTCTGCCGGTTCTCCGGTTTCTGCAGATCTCGGCCGCCGCGGCAGGTATCGGGCTGGCGTTGGCGGCGGCGTCGGGAACCGCCTACGCCGACGACGGTGCGGCCGGTGCGCAGTCCTCGGCGTCGGCCGGTTCGGCGCGTGAGCACACAGCCAAGCCGGCGCGCACTGCGCAGCGGAAGCCGGCCGCCCGGCGGGTGCCCACCACGACGGTGCGGGTCCAAGAGCGCAGACCAAGCCAAACCGTCGCCGGATCGGGCCGGCTTCCGCGCGCGTTGGTGCTGCGCTCGGCGCCTGCGGCGGCAGTCGTCACGGCGCCGGCCGCGCTCACCACATCGCCGATCGGTCTCGGGCTGCAGCAGATCCTCGAGAGCACCTCGACCTGGCTGGCCGGCTTTCCGCCGAACCCGATCACCGACCTGTTGCAGGGCGCGGTATGGGCGGTGCGCCGCACACTGTTCCCGGCCACCGTCGGCGTCGTCACCGCCCCCATCAGGGTTCCGCTCCAACTCGTGGACGTCTGCTTCGGCAAAACCGATCCGGACGGTTCCTGCAAGGGGACGACCGTCAAGCGGGTCGGCATCTATGCGACGCTGGGCTCCGGCAACGCGATCCCGCAGTTCTTCGAGTTCGACACGGGCGCGGCCGGTTTCCACGCAGCCTTTGCATCGAAGGATCCGACCGCATCACCGTGGTGGGGATCATCCGGTGTCACCACCGGCCCGACGATCAGCAAGTCGTTCGACAGCGGCACGGTGTACTCCGGGGTCGAGGCGACTACCACGGTGTCGTTCTACTCCTCGGCCACCAGCACCACGGCGCTGTTGACCACCGGGTGGGTCAAGGTCGGTCAGATGGACAAGATCGTCGACGGCAAGGACACCACGGTCTGGACCCCGGACGGATCCCCCGACGGCACCCCACCTATCGACGGGCAGTTCTACGGTGATTTCGGGGTTGCCCCGAGCTACGAAGAGAACGGAATCTCCGATCTTCTCAACGAATTGACCTTCGCGCGGGGGGTGACGCCGGGCTACCGGATCCACATCGACGAGGACGGGGAGTCCTGGCTCCAGATCGGCCTCACCGACACCGACACCGAAGACCCGACCGGCCTGTACTTCGCGATGACGCCCGATCCATCCGCCCCCGGCGGAGCGACCAATCCGCACAGCGGTACCCGCTACTTCGCCCCGCAATTGTTCGGAGCCACCATCCAGATCGCCACAGGATCAGGCACACAGCTGATTTCGGATCCCAACGTGGGAATCACCCCGGACACCGGCGCGGACACGACGCTGCACAACACCAACCGCAGCTCGCAGGCCAACGCCATCACCTACGCCGGGATCACCGAGTCCTCGGATGGGGGAAAGAACGGATTCCTGGACACCGGCCTGCAGTTCTCGCTGTCCGGGACAACTACGGGTGGAGCCACCGTCACGTACTTCAACCTGGTCACCGACAACGTCGACGGCGGTGTGTTCGTCAACGTGCAGAACGGGACGTCGAGCAAAGAGATTCACTACCTCAACACCGGGATCCAGCTGTTCTTCCAGAACGACGTCGTGTACAACACCGGACACGGCACCCTGGGTCTGATCCCATGAATGGTGGACGCCGACACCGGGTCGGGTCGTACAGTCTGCTCGGCGCAGGTCTGATGACGGCCGTCTTCGCTGCGATGGTGGCTAATTCCGCTGCAGCACAAGCAGATACATCGCAAAACGCGCATCGCGGCAACTCGGTGGGCCACGCCAACACGAAAGCGCCGAAGGCCCAGAAACGAACCGCATCGAGCACCCGCCCGGCGCCCAAGTCAGTGGTCGCCGCGTGGACCCCGGGCAGTGTGCTGTCCACCCTCATCGCCAACGGCACCGCAGAGCATCCCGATGCCGGGTTGCTGATCGGGAACGGATACAGCTACGACGCCGCCCGGTGCACCGGCTCGACGACCTGCAACGGCGGTCGCGCCGGACTGCTCCTCGGGTACGGAGGCAACGGCTGGAACGGTGGAAGTGGCGGAAGCGCAGGATATTTCGGCGGAACCGCCGGGGTGGGCGGTGATGCGCCCACCGGGTGCACAGCCAACTGCAGCGGCGGTAACGGCGGCAACGCCGGACTGGTCGGCGTCGGCGGCAACGGTGGTACTGGCGGCAGCGGTGGATCGGGCGGCTCGGGCGGGCGCGGTGGCCTGCTCGCCGGCACCGGCGGAGCGGGCGGCAAGGGCGGCGACGAGGCGGGGCGTGGCGGCAACGGTGGTGCCGCTGGGCTTGCCGGAACCGGTGGTGCGGGCGGCCACGGCGGTGCCGGTGGTGCCGGCGGAGACGGCGGCCGCGGAGGTCTGCTGTGGGGCGACGGCGGCGCGGGCGGCAATGGCGGAAAGGCCACGGAGCACGGGGGCGTCGACGGCACCGGGGGATCAGGCGGCGATGGCGGCAATGCGTCACCAATTGCGCTGTGGGGCAACGGTGGTGCCGGCGGCCGGGGTGGCGACGGTAAGGATGGCAAGGCGGGCAAGGCCGGCCAGGAGCCTGGTGACGACGGCGGCGATGCCGACGACGGCGGTGTCGGTGGCGACGGTGGCAGCGGCGGCGACGGCAGCTGGATCTTCGGCACGGGCGGCGCGGGCGGTACCGGCGGGAAAGGCGGTGCCGGCGGCGGCGGCGGCAAGGGTGCCGAGGGCGTGAAGGCCACCGTCGCCGGTGCTGACGGCGGCGCGGGCGGCGACGGCGGTGACGGGGGTGTCGGTGGGGCCGGTGGCAGCGGCGGCGAGGGTGGTTCGTCGCGAATCCTGTTGCTGGTCGAGCTCACCGCCATCGCCGGTAATGGTGGCGACGGTGGCAGCGGCGGGAAAGCCGGCGAAGGTGGTAAGGGCGGAAAGGGCGGCAAAGGTGATGCCGTCACGGTCGACGGTGGCACCGGCGGTGACGGTGGCGATCCCGGCAGCGCCGGTGCCGGTGGGGCCGGCGGCCTGGCCGGTGTGAGTTGCGGATGTGCGAACGACGGAACCGCGGGAGCAACCGGTCCCTGGGCGACCTCCGGTGGTGACGGCGGCGAGGGTGGCGACGGCTTCGACGCCGTGACGGTCGGTGCCGTCGGCGGTGACGGCGGGGACGGCGGCAACGGTGGCTCGGTCGGCAAGGGTGGCCGCGGCGGCGCCGGTGGTAGCGGGGCCGCGGGTGACGCGACGGTGCCCAACGGCGATGGCGGGGCCGGCGGAGCGGGCGGCTCGGGCGGCCAATCCCTCGGCGACGGCGGCGACGGCGGCGACGGCGGGCCTGGCGGGACAGGCTCCGATCTGACCCCCGGTGCCGTCGGCGGTGTCGGCGGCACCGGCGGCGACGCCGTCCCGGAGTTCAGCGACGGTGGTACCGGCGGTCGTGGCGGTGACTCAGTCGGCGACCACGGCATGGGCGGCGACGGCGGAAACGGCGGCAACGGCGGGTCGTTGGGCGCCGGCGGCCAGGGCGGCGACGGCGGCAAGGGTAAGGACGGCAACGACGGAACCCCCGGCGCCAACGGCACACCCTGACACCATCGGCTAACCGAACATCGCCGCCAGGCGGTTGCGGTCGACCGATCCCTTCGCCGTCACCGGCAGCTCGTCCACCGGCGAAATTCGCTCCGGCACTTCGAAATGTGCGAGACGCGCGGCGCAGAAAGACTCCAGCGCCGCGCTGTCGAAGATGGTTCCTGCCCGAGGCACCACGACCGCGGCCACCTGCTCGCCGTACTTCGCATCCGGCACCGGAAACACCGCCGCCTGCACCACATCGGGATGGGCGAGCAACACGTCCTCGACCCGCTCGGGCGAGATCTTCTCACCGCCGCGGTTGATGATGTTCTTGATCCGGCCGCGAAGTGTCAGCACGCCACTGTCGTTCACCGAACCGAGGTCACCGGTGCGCAACCAGCCGTCGGCGAATGTCGCGGCGGTGGCCGCCGCGTCGTCGAGATAGCCGCGGGCCACGGCAGGCCCGCGCAGCCACACCTCGCCGTGCTCGGCGATGCGCAGCTCGGTGCCGACCGGCGCCCCGACCGTGTGCAGGCGAGTTTCGGTGTCGGCGGCGGCGGTCACCGCGCAGGCCTGATGCGTGGCCTCCGTCATCCCGTAGGCGGGGAGCACGGGGGCGCCGAACGCCGCCTCCAGCCGCGCCGCCACGGCAGGCGGCAGCGGCGCGCTGCAGCTGCGCAGAAACCGCAGCCGGGCAGCCGCGGCGGCGCCGGTGGGTGCGACGTCCAACAGGACCTGATAGATCGTCGGTACGGCGGTCACCCAGGTGGCCGCGCTTGCGGCCAGCTCACCGAAGAACGTCTGGGGCGAAAACCGCTTCTTCTCAGGCAAACCCAGAATCCCGCCGCTGGACAGGGTGGCGAGCAATCCGGCCACCAGCCCGTGCCCGTGAAACATCGGCATCACCGCGACCGTGGCATCGTCGGCCCGTAACCCGTATGCGCAGACCACGTTGTTCATCGCCGCCGTCAATCCGTCGTGCGTCCAGGGCACCATCTTCGGCCTGCCGGTCGTGCCCGAGGTGAACATCACCATGGCGTCCTGCGACGTCAGTCCGATCGCCGCCGGGTCGCCGCCCGTCGCCGGTGACCCGCGCAGCGTGCACCGCGCTCCGTCGACGTCGACGGTGATCTCCGGTGCGCTGTCGAGCAGGTCTGCCGGGGTATCGGTGAGCACCGCGCGGGCCCCGAGCCGGTGCATCCGGTCCTGCTGCTCGGCCGCGGGCAGCGCCGGATCCAGCGGCGCCACCACCAGGCCCGCCCGGGCGGCACCGAGCAACCCCACGACGTAGGCGACGGTGTTGGCTGCGCGCAGCCCGACCACGTCACCGCCGGTCAAGCCGTTACTCGCCAGGGCGTCGGCGGCCTGCTCGATCAGATCGGCCAGCTCCCGGTAGCTGATGGACCGCTGCTCGGCCGTGACGATCAGCGCCCGAGCATCGGGGGTGGCCGCCGCGATGTCCGCGACCATGTTGCCCAACAACACAATCGGCCTCCGATCAGATGACGTGTGCGGTCTTGAGGTTCTCGATCTGGTCACTGCCGTAGCCCAGGGCGCTGAGCACCTCGACGGTGTGCTCGCCCAGCAGCGGAGCGCCGCTGATGGTGGGAGTGAAGTCGGAGAACTTCACCGGGCTGCCGACGGTCAGGTAGGTGCCGCGGTCCTCCTGCTCGACTTCGACGACGGTGCCACTGGCGCGTAACGCGGGGTCGTAGGCGATTTCCTTCATGCTCAGCACCGGCGCACACGGCACGTCGTACTTGCGCAGAATGTCGACGGCTTCGTACTTCGTCTTGTCGGCCAGCCACGTCTCGATGTCGGCGAAGATGTCGAAGATGTGCGGCTGGCGCGCCTGCGCTGTGCGGTAGGCAGGATCGTCGGCCCACTCCGGCTTGCCGAGCGCCTCGCAGGTGCGCTCCCAGTTCTGCTCCTGGATGGTGAAGTAGATGTAGGCGTTGGGATCGTCCTGCCAGCCTTTGCATTTGAGCACCCAGCCGGGCTGGCCACCGCCGCCGGCGTTGCCACCGCGCGGCACGGTGTCGCCGAACGGCGTATTCGGGTATTGCGGATACTCCTCCAGGTAGCCCAGTGCCTCCAGGCGCTCCTGGTCGCGCAGCTTCACCCGGCACAGGTTGAGCACCGCATCCTGCATGGACACCGAAACCTTCTGGCCCACACCGGTCTTCTCACGGGCCAGCAGCGCGGTGAGGATACCGATGAGCAGGTGCATGCCGGTGTTGCTGTCGCCGAGTGCGGCTGAGCTCACCGTCGGTGGCCCATCCCAGAACCCCGTGGTCGACAGTGCGCCGCCGGCGGCCTGGGCCACGTTCTCGTAGACCTTGAGATCCTTCCAGGGTGACTGGTCGTTGAACCCCTTCACCGACCCGAAGATCAGCCGGGGATTCAGGTCGTGGATGTGCTCCCAGGACAAGCCCATCCGGTCCAGGGCCCCGGGGGCGAAGTTCTCCACCAGCACGTCGGCCTCGCGGATCAGCTTCTCCATCACCTCCAGCCCCTCCGGGGTCTTGGTGTTGATGGCCAGTGACCGCTTGTTGCTGTTGAGCATGGTGAAGTACAGCGCGTCGTGGTCGGGGATGTCGCGCAGTTGATGGCGGGTGACATCGCCGCCGTCGAGACGCTCGACCTTGAGCACGTCGGCGCCGAACCAGGCCATCATCTGTGTGCAGGCCGGCCCGGCTTGCACACCGGTGAAGTCGATCACCTTGATTCCGGAGAGCGGGGCTGTGGTGGTCATCGGTCTTCCTTTCGTTCAGGCCGTGCCGGCGGCTAGCGCGCTGCGTGGGTTGAGGTTGGTGAGGTGACCGCTCTCGGTGCCCGCTGAGGGATCGAGTTCGCAGTCGATGAGTGCGGGCCGCCCCGAGGCGACCGCAGCGGCCAGTGCGTCGGCCAGGGCGCCGGGAGTGTCGACGTGGTAGCCGGTGCCACCGAACGCCTCGATGAGTCGTTCGTGGCGGGCGCGGGGCGCCAGTACGGTGGGCTCCGGGTCGGTGCCGTAGGGGTCGACCCCGTCGCCGCGGTAGACCCCGCCGTTGTTGAGGATGACCACGGTGATGGGAAGGCCGTAGCGGCAGATCGTTTCGATCTCCATGCCGCTGAACCCGAAGGCACTGTCGCCTTCGACCGCGATCACCGGCTGACCGGTCTCGACGGCCGCGGCGATGGCGTAACCCATCCCGATGCCCATCACACCCCAGGTGCCGCTGTCCAGGCGGTGGCGGGGCACTCGCATGTCGACGACGTTGCGGGTGACGTCCAGTGCGTTGGCGCCCTCGTTGACCAGATACACCTCGGGGTGGTCGCGGACGAAGTCGCGGATCGGGCGTAGCGCGTTGAAGAACCGCATCGGCCGGGGGTCTTCGGCGAGCCGGCCGGCCATCACGCCGGCGTTGTGCCGGCGGCGCTCGGCCAGCTCGGCGCGCCACTCGTGCGGGCACATCACCGGATGGCGTGCCAACCCGGCGCACAGCGCGGTGACGGTCGAGGTGATGTCGCCGGCCAGTGCGACGGTGGTCGGTTGATTGCTGTCGAATTCGCTGGGGTCGATGTCGATCTGGATGAACTTGGCCGCAGCCGACCAGTGCGGCGCCTCGCCGTGTTGCAGCAGCCAGTTCAGCCGTGCACCGACCAGTAACACCACGTCCGCCTTGGCCATCGCCAATGACCGTGCGGCGGCGGCCGACAACTCGTGGTCGTCGGGGATCAGGCCCTTGGCCATCGACATCGGCAGGAACGGGATGCCGGAGGTCTCGACCAGGGCGCGGATCTGCTGGTCGGCCTGGGCGTACGCGGCGCCCTTACCCAGCACGATCAGTGGGCGCTCGGCACCGGCCAGCAACTCCAGCGCCCGCACGATCGCGTCGTGTGCGGGGGTTTGGCGGGGTGCGGGGTCGGTGACCTTCCACAGCGATGCCGCGCCGGCGGCTGCGCCGATGGTCTGGGCCAGGACATCGCCAGGGATGTCGAGGTACACCCCGCCGGGACGGCCGGACACCGCGGTGCGAAACGCCCGGGCGACGCCGCGGCCGATGTCCTCGACCCGGTCGACTCGATAACTGGCCTTGGCAAGGGGTTTGGCGATGGCCAGCTGGTCGAGCTCCTCGTAGTCGCCGCGCTGCAGGTCCACGATCGCGCGCGTGCTGGAGCCGGCGATGTGCACCATGGGGAAGCAGTTCACCGTCGCGTTGGCCAATGCGACCATCCCATTGAGGAATCCCGGGCCCGAAACCGTCAGGCACACACCGGGTTTCCCGGTCAAAAAGCCCGCCGCGGCGGCGGCGTGGCCGGCATCGGATTCGTGGCGGAACCCGATGTAGCGGATGCCCGAGGCCTGCGCCAACCGGGCGAGGTCGGTGATCGGGATGCCGACCACCCCGTAGATGGTCGCGACGTCGTTGAGGGCGAGCGCGTCGACGACGAGGTGGAATCCGTCGGTGAGGGCATCGGGCGAAGTCATGGTCGAAGTCTGCTCGCCGCGGGTGCCCCAAGGCCAGAGCGCTAGCTGCAGATTGCGCGGTAGGGCTAGCCCCCAACGGGCAACGGGATCATCACGGTGATCGCGGTCCCGGCACCGTCCTCGCTGACGATGCCCAGGCGCCCCGAGAGCGCTTCGACGCGGTCGGTGAGTCCCACCAGACCGGACCCGCCACCGCGGGCCGCCCCACCGATGCCGTCGTCGGCGATCCGCAACGTCAGCTCGTCCCGCGTCGCCCGGGCCCAGACGGTGACCTCGGTGGCCTGGGCGTGTTTGGCTGCGTTGGTGAGCGCTTCGGCCACCACGTAATACGCCGCCACCTCCACGGACTCGGGAAGCCGCCGGTCGACCTCGACATCGAGGGCAATCGGGATCGCCGAGCGCCGAGCCAGCGTCTTGATCGCCGGTCCCAGCCCGCCGCGGGACAGGATCGCCGGGTGGATGCCTCGGGACAGCTCCTGCAGATCGGTGTGCAGGTGGGCCAGTCCGGCGATGATCGCGGCGAGTTGCTCGCGAACCTCGGGCGGTTCGGCGGGCGCGGACGCCTCCAGAGCGCGCAGCTCCAACCCCAGTGACACGATGCGCTGTTGCGCGCCGTCGTGCAGGTCGCGTTCGAAACCTCGGCGTGCCTGATCGGCGGCGGTGACGATGCGGGCGCGCGACGCCTGCAGCTCGGCACGGGTCTCGGCGTTGGTGATCGCGGTGGCCACCAGATCGGCAAAGTCGGCGACGCGGTCCTCGGTGCGGCCGGGTAGCGGTTGCTCGTCCTCGCAGTCGACGACCATCGCCCCCCATACGGTGTCGTTCACCAGGATCGGGGCGCCCACCCCGCACCGCAGTCCGTGCCGCCGCAAGCGGGCCGCGGTCGAACCGGTCGCGTCGCGGTAGCTGTCGATCCGCGATGGCTGTCCGGTGCGGCGGATCGCCCCTGCGACGGTGTCACCGTCCAGGGCGACGGTCTCGCCGAGGGGCAGGATTCGGGACGGATCGACGTCGTAGGTGGCAACGGGCACGGCGCCGTCGCCGGTGAACCGCAGCAGGTTCACGTGCGCGACCCCCAGCCCGCGGGCCAGTTCGGTGACGGCGACGGGATACAGCTGGTCGGGGGCGGCGCCGCGGGCCACCATCGTGGCGACCCGACGCAGCGCGGCCTGCTGGCCGGCCAGGGCGCCGGCGTCGGCGGCGGCGCGGTCGGCTTCGACGCGGCGCGCCATGGCCTCGGCGGCGCGCAGCCGGGCCTGGCCGACCAGGACGTTGGTCAACAGCGCCAGCGTCATGAACACCACCAGCGCGGGAGCCAGGCTGCCGCTGCCTTCACTGACGTGAAATGTCACGTAGGCCAAAGCGCTGGCCACCGAGGTGGCCAGCGCGACGCCGAATCCCCACCCGGCCGAGACCACCAAGACCCCCAGCAGGAAGACCGCACCGAATGCGTTGTCGGGGGCCACGTTCTTGAGCACGTGGACGATCAGCGTTTCGACCGCGATGAACACAACGGCCGTGAGCACGCCCCAGATCAGCGGCGGCGGCGTCGGGCGGATCAGTAACGCCAGCAGCCGCTCGCGCAGGCGCGCGCCGTGCTGGGAGTCGGAGGCCGGGGTCGCTGTCATGGTGTGCGATCGATGGTAGGAGAAGCGCTGGGATCAGGTATCTGCAAGCGCAGCTTTACGGCTAGCAGCAATGCCGAGGACCGATCCGGTCTGCCATGCTCGAACCATGTTCGGTTTCGGAGGTGTGCGATGCGCTGTTTGATCGTCGATGACAGCGCTCAGTTCCGCACCACCGCGAGCACGATCCTGGCCCGCGGCGGCATCGCTGTCGTCGGGATGGCGGCGAACGCGGCCGACGCGGTACGCACCTACCGGGAGCTGCACCCCGACGTGACGCTGGTCGATGTGGATCTGGGCGAGGAAAGCGGATTCGACGTCGTGCGGGCCTTGCACGACGCCGGGGCGCCGGCCTCCGCGATGATCCTGATCTCCACCCATGCCGAATCGGATTTCACCGACCTGATCGCGGTCAGCCCGGTGTCGGGCTTTCTGCCGAAGTTCGCGTTCTCCACGCAGGCGGTGCGGGAATTGGTCGGCTCGGGCTGAGGCCGGCGCTCAGAGCGATTCGAGGTAGACGATCACCGCGCGCACCCGGCGGTGGTCGTCATTGGTTTCCGGCAGGTCCAGCTTGGTCAGAATGCTGCGAACGTGCTTTTCCACCGTGCCCTCGGTCACGAAAATCCGTCGGGCGATACCGCTGTTGGACAGGCCCTCGGCCATCAGCGCCAGTACCTCGCGTTCCCGGCTGCTCAACGCCGCGAGCGGATCATTGCGCCGTCGTGCCGAGACCAGCTCGGTCACCAGTGCCGGGTCGATCACCGAGGCACCGTTGACGACTCGGCCGAGGGTGTCGAGGAAGTCGCTGACGTCGGTGACGCGGCTCTTGAGCAGGTAGCCGATCGCGTGCCCGCCGGACAGCAACTCCAGCGCGTGGTCGACGTCGACGTGAGCCGACAACACCAGGATCGCGGTGTCGGGTGCCTCCTGGCGGATCTGCCGGGCGGCGTCGAGACCTTCGGTGCTGTGGGTGGGCGGCATCCGGATGTCGACGATCGCCACGTCCGGGTGTTCCCGGCGAACCAGTTCCAGCAATTCCGTACCGTCGCCGGCCTGACCCACCACCTGCAAACCGGAGCGATCGAGCAGGCTGGCCAGTCCCTCCCGCAGCAGCACATCGTCATCGGCGACGACCACTCGCGTGCCAGCCATGCGTCCTCCTACCCCCGGCGTCGGGTCCAGTGTCTCATCGACAGGTCACCGGCAGGTATTACCGCTAGCCGGAACCGATGATGGCGGTCAGCGTTGACGACATCGCTGGGGAGCTCCGCGACAGTGAACCGTGGCGGACGTGCCATCGACGAGGGGAATCGACAATGCGAATCTCGGGCAACACCATCTTCATTCCCGGGTCCACCAGTGGGATCGGCCTGGCGCTTGCGCTGGCCCTGCAGGGGCGGGGCAACACAGTCATCGTCGGCGGTCGACGAACCGATCAGTTGGAGGCCATCACCGCCCAGCACCCTGGACTGGGTGCGGTGCGCATCGACATCACCGACCCGGCCGACATCCGGCGGGCCGCCGATCAGGTTTTGGCCGATCACCCGGAGCTCAACGTGGTGATCGCGATGGCGGGCATCATGCGGATCGAAGACTGGCACCAGCCCGCATCGTTCCTCGATTCGGCCGAAGCCACCGTCGCCACCAATGTGCTGGGACCGATCCGGCTCATCGCGGCGTTCATCGAACATCTGCGGCAGCAACCGGATTCGACGATCATGACCGTCTCGTCCGGACTGGCGTTCGCGCCGCTGAAGGTGACCCCCAGTTACAACGCCACGAAGGCGGCGATCCACATGCTCAGCGAGTCGCTGCGACTGCAGCTGGCCGATACCAGCGTCAAGGTAGTCGAGCTCGTACCACCGGCAGTGCGGACTGCGCTGCTGCCGGGACAACAGAACAGTGAATTCGCCATGCCGCTGGAGGAATTCGTCGACGAGGTCGTCGATCTGCTGGAGGCTGCGCCCGATGCCCACGAGCTCCTGGTCGAGCGGGTCAAGTTCCTGCGGTACGGCGAGGTTCGCGGTGACTACGACGACGTGGTGGCTGCCCTCAATGCCGCCGACCCGAACGGAAAGTGAGGAATCGGCCCGATGTGGCTAGCCCGCCAGGAATCGAGCGAATCGCGAGTCGTAGGCCTGCCGGCGTTCGGTCAGCTGCTGTGCCCGCTGTTCGGGTGTGACGTAGACGGTGGTGGGTGGCAGCGCCGCGGGCAGGTCCTGGATGCGGACCACGCGTGAGGTCACCGTCGGTGGGCCGGCGTCGGGGTTGGCCCCGGGCAGCTGCCACCGCACGAACAGACTGCCCTGGGAGAGCCCGGCAGTGTCGACCCAGTTGGCCACTCCCGGATCGGTTTTCGCGATCACGAGCGTGTAGGAACCGTCGGGGTTCTGAATCGCCTGCGACGAGTTGAGGCTGCTCTGGTGGTCGCGGTAGTCGGGGGTGATCGTCCAGGCGTCAGTGATCGGGGTGGTGAAATACCCGGCGTCGCCGAGGGTCACCGTGACGATCATGGCCTGGTCGTCGTCGAGGTGGAACAGCGTCGAGCTCTGGCGTTGTGTCGAGAGGGTTCCGAAGGTGTGCGTGGGTTTGCCCAGCGCGTTGACCGGCTGGACGAACGGCAACAGCATGAGGCCGTACAGCGCGAATCCGGAGGTGGTCGCCAAAGAGACCGCGTCGCCGACCAATTGG
This sequence comes from Mycobacterium sp. shizuoka-1, assembly GCF_002723835.1. GTDB lineage: Bacteria > Actinomycetota > Actinomycetes > Mycobacteriales > Mycobacteriaceae > Mycobacterium. The sequence goes on from NZ_BEWG01000015.1 coordinate 80,841, forward strand.
TCGTAGATCCGAGGAGCTCCGGCCGTCGGACCGTCGACGCGGACGACGGAGAGTTCGACGGGGGAGTCGGTCCACTGGCCGAGCGTGTCGCGAATGAACACCTGCCGGGCATCCGGGGTGAGCCGCAGGTGGTTGATCGCACCGTCATCGGCTGCCGAGTTGACGGTGATGGTGAAGGTGCCGTCCGGATTGACCACCAGATCGTGCAGTCCGATGTTGTCGACGGAGTTGGTGACGTTCGCGTCGGTGTAGACCGAGAAGTTCAGGTCGGCCGGCGGGTTGCCGACGAACCGCCCGGTGATCACATACGAGGATGCAGCGTCGACCGGGATGGTCCGATACACCGAATCCGGATTGTCGTACGCCCAGCGCCCACCGGGGATGGCCAGCGGCCCCCAGGTGTGTGGCGGGATCTCGTAGGTCAGGACCTGCGGCCGGTCGGCGTCGGTGTTCACCACACGCATGGCGACCCCGAAAGTGAACTCGTCGAGAGCCTGGTTCAGCCGGGCGACGGTGGTGCTGTCCAGGCCGCCCGCGGGCAGGTACTTCACGGCGGCCAACGCGAACCACCACGGCCGCAACACGTTCTTCATCCATTGCAACCGCGGGGCGTGTGCGATCTGTGCGGCCAGGGCCTCCAACTGGAGTTGCTCCGGCGGTGCGGTGGAACCGGGGGCCACCGTGACGGTCACCGTCGTCTGGCCGCCGCTCGGATCGGCGTGCAGGACGCCGGCGAGGTTGATGTGCGGTGGATTGCCGGTGTGGTCACCGACCCGGACGGTGAAGGTGTCGGTGCCGCCGGATACGGCGAACGCATCGGTGGGCACGTAGGCGAACGTGCCGTCGGACCTGAGGACCACGCTGCCGTGCGCAGGGGCGGCCGTCAGGACGTACGAGATCCGATCACCCTCGCGATCGGCGGCATTGAGATCGCCGTTGATCACGCCGTACTGCGAGGCGGTGTTCTGCGCGGGGTCGTAGTCGACTGTGGGTGCGGCGTTGAAGAGGGCGGCACTGATATGGCGGCGCAACAGCTGGGCGGCCGCCGCCAAAGCCTCGTCGGGACCCGGGAGCCGGGCAGGTGGGTTTACCGGCTTCACGCTGCGGGGCGCCGTCTTCTGGGCCGGCCGCGGCGAGCGCGCGCCGGCCGCGATGCCGGAGGGCGTGCGCGTCGCCGCACGAACACGTACGGGCGCCGTGGGTTTCGTGGCACGAGGGGAAGCCGCGACACCGTGGGCGGCCGATGATGTCCGATCTGGCGCCGGTCCAGCCGAGTCGGCACACGCGACTGCGGGCGCCGCTACCGCTCCCACCCCGAGGAACAACGCGAGTGCGCCGATCCTGCCGACGAAACGGCCCATCGAAGTACCCCCGGCACATCGTTGTGGTCAGATACGCTCCGTAGCGTAGCGGAAGCCCGGTGTGGTCGGCCGGTGGTTGCCGATGTCACCCCGTGAGTTCGGCGATCACCGCTTGGGCGGCCCGCTCGCCGGCGTCGACCGCGCCTTCCATATAGGCACTCCAGTAGGTGGCGGTATCGGTTGATGCCCAATGGATCACGCCGATGGGTGCGCTGAGCGCCGGGCCGTAACTGGTCCACACATGCGGCCCCAGGTTGGCGTTGTAGCAGCCGCGGGTCCACTGCCGGTCCGACCATTCGCCGTCCACGTAGAACTCCGGTTTCGCGGCCTTGCTTCCGTAGTGGCGTACCAGTTCCGCGGTCAGCGCTTCTCGGCGCTCGGCTTCGGGAAGACGTCCGAAGGTGCGGGCCTGTTCGCCCTCCAGAAACATGAGGATCACTCCGTGGTCGTCGCCGGGTATGCAGGTGTCATTGGACATCCGGGCCGGACCGATGTCGGAGATGAGTTGACCGTTGAAACCGTCTGCGCGCCAGAATGGTTCGTCGTAGACGAAGAACGCCTTCATCGACGAGCCGTTCGGCAGCCGCTGGGTGAGTTGATCGCGGACGCCGGACAGCGGCGGGTCGTACATGATTCGGCCTGCGAGTGTCGGTGAGATGGCGACGATGACCCGGCGCCCGCGCGCAATCAGTCCACCCCGGCAGGTCACCGTCACGCCGTCGGCGGAGTGCTCGATCAGCTGGACGGGGACGTTCAGCACGATGTGATCGGTGATCAGGGCCGCCAGCCGACGGGGAATCTCGCCCGTCCCGCCGACGAACCGGGTGGTCTGGGCACCGCCCTCGGACTCGGCGAAGAGCTCCGAGGTCACCCCGCAGGTCTGGATCGTGAACAGCAGATGCAGGAAGGACACTTCGGCGGTGGGCACCGCCAGGATGCCGACCGTGCAGATCTCCAGCAGGGTACGGGCGACCGGCGACAGCCCTTGTGCGTCGTACCACGCGCCGGCGGTGATCTCGTCCCACTCCTGTGCCCGCGCCGCCAGCCAGGGCGCTTCGACCGGAACGTCGGCGGCCAACTCGTCGAGGCGGCGCAGCACCCGTTCGAGTTCGGCCAGTTCCCCGGCGAACCGGGCGTGAAACTCGTTCTCCCGCAGCACCCCGGAGCCGACGAGATCGTAGGAGGTCTCACCGTCCTCGAACTGAGGGTAGGTCTCGACGCCGAGTTCGGCTGCCAGCCGGAACATCCGCTCGTGGGTGTCACCGATCCACTGGGCCCCGAGTTCGACGGGCAGACCGGGTAAGACTTCCTCGGTGAGGATGCGTCCCCCGACGCGTTCGTCGGCCTCCAGCACCACCGGTGTCAGCCCGGCCGCCAGTACCGTGCGGGCGGCGATCATTCCCGACAGCCCCGCCCCGACGATGACGACGTCCGCGTCGATCTCTTTCTGCTTCGGCATGGTGGACACTGTGACACAGGGTGGGTGCGGCTACAGGCGGACGGCAATGATGTCCAAGATGCCCGCCAAGGGTTGCGATCAAACCGGTTGATAAACCCACGGCTCGCGGGGAAGACCGGCCGGGTCGAACTGCGCGAGCAGGCCCGCCATGTCGGTGGCGGGCCAGCCCAGCGATGCCGTGATCAACGCGAACGCCGTGGGAACCCCGAGTTCGGCCAGTGTCACCGCGCCGTCGCGCTTGGCCAGCCGCTTGCCTTCGGCGTTGACGACCAGCGGCACATGGGCGTACACCGGCGCCGGATAGCCGAGCAAGCCGGCCAGGTACGCCTGGCGGGGGGAGGAGGACAGCAGGTCGTCGCCGCGCACCACCTGGTCGATGCCGGAGCGGGCGTCATCGACGACGACGGCGAGGTTGTACGCCGGGACCCCGTCCCCGCGGCGCAACACGAAATCGTCCACCAATCCGGTGAAGCTGCCGTGGACCAGATCGGTGACCGTGTATTCGGTGGCATCGGAGCGCAGCCGCAGCGCCGGCGGGCGTCCGGTCGCGCGATTGGCGCTGCGTTGGGCGTCGGTCAGCTCGCGACAGGTGCCGGGATAGGCCCCTTCTGGGGCGTGCGGAGCCCGGGGTGCGCTGAGGATATCCCTTCTGCTGCAATAGCATTCGTATACCAGGTCGCGGCTGGTCAGGGTGTCGATGGCGGCGTCGTAACGGTCGCGGTGCTGGGACTGCCACAGCGGCGGGCCATCCCACGTGACGCCGATGGCGGCCAGATCGGCGAGCTGACGGCGAGCCACGTCGTCGTGGGTGCGATCGTCGAGGTCCTCGACGCGCATCAGAAAGCGCCGCTGCGTCGACCGGGCGAACAACCATGCCAGCACCGCGGTGCGCAGATTGCCGATGTGCAGGTCGGCCGACGGGCTGGGCGCGAACCGGCCCGCACCCGGCGTTGGGCGGGTCACGCCCGCAATCTAACTCATGCCACTCGGCGCGGTGATCTGCCAGCCGGCGCTGGTCTCCTGCCGGCGCCAGAACTGCGCGAATCGCCCACCGCGGGCGAGCAGGTCCTCGACGGTGCCTTGCTCGACGACTTCCCCGTCGTCGACGAAGAGGACCTGATCGGCGTGGCGGATGGCGTCGAGGCGATGGGCGACGACGACCCGGGTGCGCTGCTGCGGATCCTGCTGGATTGCCTGGCTGATCGACGCCTCGTTCTCGGTGTCCAGCGCGCTGGTCGCTTCGTCGACCAGGAGCACCCCGGCCGGCTTCAACAGGGCTCGGGCGATGCTGACTCGTTGCCGTTCGCCACCGGACAACGCGGTGCCGGCCTCGCCCACCCTGCTGTGTGCGCCGTCGGGAAGCCGTTCGACGATGTCGTCGACCCGGGCCAGCGCCATGACGCGGGCCATGGCGTCCTCGCCGGCCTCGGGATCGCCGACCCGGATGTTGTCGGCGATGGTCCCGTCGAACAGATAGGGGTGCTGGAACACCACAGTGACCAGCGCCCGCCGGGATGCGGGATCGACCTCGGTGCCGTCGATGAGGATCTGCCCGCGCACGGGTCTGTGTAGCCCGGCGATCAACGACAGGATCGTGCTCTTCCCGGACCCGGAGGGGCCGACGACGGCGGTGGTGCTGGCGGGTTCCAGGGTGAACGTGACATCGCGCAGCACCTCGTCGCCGTGGTAACCGAAGGCCACCGAGCGGAATTCGATTCGCGGCGGCCGGGATTGGGTCGCGGGTAGCGCCGGCCGGTGGGTTTCCACGGGTGCGGTGGTCACGGTGTTCAGGCGGTCGAGCACACCGCGGGACGACTCCATGGCGCCGGACAGATCGGCAATCACGGTGAAGGGCTCCAGGAACCGCACCAGCACGATCGTCAGCGCCACCGCCACCGGGGCGCCGATGTCGCCGCGCAGGGTCAGCGTGGTGATCGTGCCGGCCAGCAGGATCAGGGCGATCTGACTGGCCACGCTGAACAGCAGCTGACCGGGGATCGCGAACAGCAACAGCCGCAACGTCGCTCCCCGCACGGTGGCGATGGCTTCCCCGGTCTGGCTACGGGCGGCAGTGACTCGGCGGCTGGCCCGTAACGCCTGCTGGGTGCGGGCGAACTCCACCAGTCGTTCGGTCAGTGCGCTGTGCGCGCTCGCGTCGGTGGCGTCAGCCTTGCGCACCAGCCGCTGGCTTACGGTGAGCGCGCCGAGCAGGACCGGCAGAGCGAGCGCGGCGGCCACGCCGACCTGCCAGGAGACGAAGAACAGTCCGGCGGTGATCGCGGCGGGCAGCAGCAGTGCGCCGAGGAACGGGCTGAGCAGATTGGCGACGAAGCCGACGAGTTCGGGAGCGCTGGCCGCGATCGCCTGGCGGGAGAGCGCGGTGTTGTCGGCGGTGAACCACCGGAGCGGGGTGTCGGTGAGCCGGTCGGCCATGGCGTGCTGGGTGGTGTCGGTCAGCGCGAAGCCGATGCCGAATCCGATTCGGGCCAGGGTCATGTCGACCATCCAGCCGCCGACGGTGACCGCGGTGAGCGCGCCGACCCAGGGCAGCGCGCCGGCCGGGTCCGGTCCGAACAGTGCGGCCAGCAGCGGAACCAGCAGCAGCGCGCTCGCCGCGCGCAGGACAACCGAAACCGCCGACAGCACAACATAGGTCCTGAGACGACCGCGAAGGTGCGCGGGCAGGAGCCGGATCAGGCCGGCGATCACCGGGCCGCCTCCATTCTCAGGGCATCGCTCGGTGCGGCGGTGCCGGCCCGCCTGCTCTCCCACAACCGCCGGTAGCGGCCGTCGCGGGCAAGTAGTCCGGTGTGGGTGCCGATCTCGGCGATCCGCCCGTGGTCGAGCACCACGATCTGGTCGGCGCCGGTGATCGTGTGCAGCCGATGTGCGATCACCAGCACGGTCCGGTTGTGTACCAGCGAGCTCAGCGCCTGTTGGACAAGGTATTCCGACTCCGGGTCGGCGAACGCGGTGGCCTCGTCGAGGATCAGGATGGGAGTGTCGGCGAGTAGCGCCCGGGCGATCGTGAGGCGTTGCCGCTCCCCGCCGGACAGCTGGCTGCCGGCGCCCAGGACGGTGTCGTAACCGTTGGGCAGCAGCATGATTCGTTCGTGGATCCGTGCCGCGCGGGCAGCCTCTTCAATCGCGGCGGCGCCGGCGTCCGGGCGGGCCAGTGCGATGTTCTCGCTGACGGTACCTGCGACCAGTTGCACATCCTGGAACACGAATCCGACGCGGGTGTAGAGCTCATCGGGCGTCAGTGACCGGATATCGCGGCCGTCGATGCGGATCGCGCCGCCATCCACGTCGTGGAACCGGGCGAGCAGCGCGGCCAATGTCGATTTGCCCGAGCCGGACGGTCCGACCAGAGCGGTCACCGTGCCTGGGTGCAGATCCAGCGTCACGTCGTGGATCACGGGAACACCGGGGCGGTAACCGAAGCTGATGCCGTCGAACCTCACACCGGGGGCAGCACGGTGTGGCGAGGCATCCGGCTGCGTGGTCAGCTCGTCCTCGTCGAGAACCACAGCGATCCGTCTGGCCGCCTGAGTGCCCTCGCGTATCCCGCCCAGGCCGTAGGCGATCCCCAGCAGGCGACTGCCGAAGGTGGTACCCAGGACCAGGAACGGCAGCAGCGTCGTCGGGCTGGTCCAACCGGCGAGGACGAACCCGGTGCCCGCCGTGACGATGAGCCACAGGAAGGTGGTCGGCCGGGTGACCAGATCCATGAACGTCTTCTTGCCGATGAAGGGACGCTGCCAGTCGTTGAGGAAGACCAGGTAGTCGTCCAATCGCCGGCGGAACGAGGAGGCCGCTGCCCCGCCGAAGATCCGGATCACCGGCTGACCCTCGAGGAATGCCGCCGATTCGCCGTTCATCCGCTCGGCCCAGCGCGACGCCTCGGCGATCTTCGGACCACTCTGATACACCATGGTCCAGGTGGTCACGATGTAGACACCGATCGGGAGGAACAGGATCAGCGCCATCCGCCAGTCGACGGCGAAAAGGTACACCAGCACGGCGATCGGCGCGATCACCGCGGCCACCGCGTCGCATACCGCGTGGGTCACCAGATAGTGCAGTGACAGGGTGTCGTCCTGGATGAGCTTCTTGACCGAGCCGGATCCCCGATCGGTGAACCAGCCCAACGGCATTCGAGCGAGTTTGTCCAGCAGCAGGCGTCGTACCTGCGCGCTGAATCGCATGTCGACCACGTGCAGCCACAACACCAGCACTGCTCCCAACGTGGTGCCGGCGGTCAGCAACACGACGAACATCGTCACGGTGCTCCAGACCCGCGCGTGATCGGCGCCGGTCAGCAGCAGCTGTGCCAACTCGACCAGGACCACGAACGGAGCCAACTGCAGCAGGGTGAGCAAGGCCTGGAGCACTCCGGCGGCGACGAGCCGAGACTTCACCGGTTCCAGTAGGTGCTTGCCCGCTTGCGACCGCCACGTCCCCTTGGCGGCCGGCGTGCGTGGGGGAGTGGGCGCGGCGGACGCCGGTGGGTCCTGGTCGCGGGTGCTGCCCATTTCGCGGCCCCGGGTCCAATAGGCCTGGGCGTGCAGATCGGTCTTGGGAAAGCCGAAGACGTCACGCAACGTCTTGCGTAGATGCTTGAGCGTGCCGGCCTCGGTGCCCGCCCACGCCGACCAGTTCGACCAGTCCCGATCCTCGATGGCCGCGGCCAGCGAAGCGTCGTCGATTCGGGTCACCCAGTGCACCCTGCGGCGCGGATGGTCGGTGAGCGGAATGAGTTCGTCCTCCTCGCAATGGCGTTCGAGGTACACCTCGACGTCGACATCACGAGGTAACGCGGCAACGATCGAGTTGATCGCGGGAATGGAGGCCGAGTCGCCGATGAGCAAGAAGCCCGCGGGTAGTTCGTCGGGCACCTCGAATCTCGATGAGCCGAGTGCGACCACCGGAACGGACATGCCCGGTTCGGCGGTCGCCGCCCACGCACTCGCCGGGCCGGCGGGCTCGTGCAAAACCACGTCGACGGCGAACCGGCCGGCCTCGGGGTCGGCCCACACGAGCGTGTAGGCGCGCTGGAATTCCGCGGTGCTGCCGGCCGGGTCGGGGAACCAGAACCGCAACCAGGCGGTCGGCTCCACGCTGAGGTCGTCGAACACCGTCGGTGCCGAGAAAGTGATCCGTACGCAGTGGGGGGCGACGGGGGCCACCTGTTCGACGGTCGCGGTGTGGTCGCGCCCTCCGAACCCGCGCAGCAGCGCGCCTTGGAAGCCTCGTCCCATATCGGTGTCCTCCGTCGGCCGGTGTCAGGTTAGTTAGCTTAACCTAAGCTAACTAACCTGTGGGGCGCCACGATCGCCAGATATCAGGACGAAGTCTGAAAATTGACGCGCGCGACGGCAGCGAAAATCGGCACGCGAAAATTCATCGCAACTCACGCATTGGTCGCTCAATTCCCCTGAGCGAGGGCGTGACTGGCGGTATTGCGGCAGGTTTAGCCTAGCCTCAACTAATTTGCCGGCCGTCCGGTCGATGTGCGAATGTGCAAGCGCGACAAGGTCGATTGACCCAGATGCGGCGCGCGTTCGGCGGTGCTGTACTAGATTCGTCGACTGCGGTATTGAGTAACTTTGGCGCAATTGTGCAGGCCGCTGATTGCGACATCGAGGGTATGACAGGAGAAATTCATGCAAGGCGACAGCGAGATTCTCACCCTCCTCAACCAGCAGTTGACGAGCGAGCTGACCGCGATCAACCAGTACTTCCTGCACTCGAAGATGCAGGACAACTGGGGCTTCACCGAGCTGGCCAAGCACACCAGGGACGAGTCCTTCGACGAGATGCGGCACGCCGAGGCGATCACCGACCGCATCCTGATCCTCGACGGGCTGCCCAACTACCAGCGGATCGGCACGCTGAACATCGGCCAGACGATTCGCGAGCAGTTCGAGAGCGACCTGGCCCTCGAGTACGAGGTGGTCAACCGGCTCAAGCCGGCGATCGTGGTGTGCCGCGAGAAGCAGGACTCGACCACGGCCAACCTGTTCGAGTCGATCGTGGCCGACGAAGAACTCCACATCGACTACCTCGAGACGCAGTTGGAGCTGATGAACAAGCTGGGCGTGGAGTTGTACTCCGCGCAATGCGTCGCCCGGCCGCCGCACTGATCGACGATCAGGCCGGCGGCTCCAGCCCCGGGATGATCTCGTCCAGGCTGAACAGCACCGGCCGTTCGAGCTGCTCGTAGGTGCACGAGCGCGGGTCGCGATCGGGGCGCCACCGATTGAACTGCGCGGTGTGCCGGAACCGCGCCCCCTCCATATGGTCGTAGCGCACCTCGACCACCCGCTCGGGCCGCAGCGGCACGAACGACAGATCCTTGCCGGCGTTCCACCGGGACCCGGCGTTCTTCTGCGGGGTGCGCTCGCCCGCTTCGTGCGCCGCCCAGTTCCACGGGTGAGAATCGAATTCGGTTACCAGTGGCTGCAATTCGGCAAACAGTCGGCGCCGCTGCGCCATCGGGAACGCGCCGATCACCCCCACCGACGCCAGCGTGCCGTCGTCCGAGTAGAGCCCGAGGAGCAGTGAGCCGATCGCGTCTTCGCCCGACTTGTGCACCCGATAGCCGGCGACCACGCAGTCCGCGGTGCGTTCGTGTTTGACCTTGAACATCACCCGCTTGTCCGGCTGGTAGGTGATCGTGAGCGGTTTGGCGATCAGTCCGTCCAGGCCCGCTCCCTCGAACTCGGTGAACCACCGTTGTGCAGTCGGAAGATCCGTGGTGGCCGGTGTGACGTGAAACGACGGGCCGGCCTTCGCCAGGGCTGCCACCAGCGCCGCCCGTCGCTCGCTGAACGGGCGCCCGGTGTAGTCGTCGTCGCCGAGCGCCAGCAGATCGAAGGCGACGAATGACGCCGGTGTCTTCTCGGCGAGCATGCGCACCCGCGAGTCGGCCGGATGAATCCGTTGTTGCAGTGCCTCGAAGTCCAGCCCGGCGCCGGTGGCGATGACGATCTCACCGTCGATCACACATCGCTGTGGCAGCTCGGCCAGTGCGGCAGCGACCAATTCGGGAAAGTACCGGGTCATCGGCTTCTCGTTACGGCTGCCCAGTTCGACCTCTTCGCAGTCGCGGAAACAGATCGACCGGAAGCCGTCCCACTTCGGTTCGTACGACGCGTCGGGCGGAATCGCGGACACCGACTTGGCCAGCATCGGGGACACCGGCGGATTAACGGGCAGCTGCATCAGGTCATTCTCGTCTCGTACACGTTGGCTTCGCCGGTAGGTTGGCAAGGGTGAGCGGACCCCAATTCAACCTGTCCCGCTGATGGCCGCCAAGGCCGAAGAGATCGACGTCGACGGTGTCGCCGTCCGGCTCACCAACCCGGACAAGGTGTATTTCCCTGCGCTGGGTGCCAAGGGAACCAAAGGCACGCTGGTCGACTACTACCGAACCGTGGGCTCGGGACCCCTCCTGACGGCGCTGAGGGACCGGCCGACGCATCTGCAGCGCTTTCCGGACGGCATCGAGGGCGAGGAGATCTACCAGAAGCGGGTGCCGGAGAAGCACCCCGAATACCTGCAGACGTGCCGGGTGACCTTCCCGTCCGGCCGCACCGCCGACGCGCTGAAGGTGACCCACCCATCGGCGATCGTGTGGGCCGCCCAGATGGGCACGGTCACGTTGCACCCGTGGCAGGTTCGCTGCCCGGACACCGACCATCCCGACGAACTGCGGGTGGACCTCGACCCGCAACCGGGCACCGGGTTCGCCCAGGCGCGCACCATCGCCGTCGACATCCTCAAACCGGTGCTCGACGAACTCGGACTGGTCGGCTATCCGAAGACGTCCGGCGGACGCGGCGTGCACGTGTATCTGCGGATCCGGCCGGACTGGGATTTCATCGCCGTACGTCGTGCCGGGATCGCGCTGGCCCGCGAACTGGAACGCCGGGCGCCGGATCTGGTGACCACCTCGTGGTGGAAAGAGGAGCGTGGGCAGCGGGTCTTTGTCGACTACAACCAGAACGCCCGCGACCGGACCTTCGCCAGCGCCTACTCGGTGCGAGCCACTCCGATCGCCACCGTCTCCACCCCGCTGACGTGGCAGGAACTGGCCGGCGCCGACCCCGACGACTACACGATGGCCACGGTGCCTGCGCTGATCGCCGAACGCGGCGACCCGATGGCCGACATGGATTCGGTTGCCCAGTCGATCGATCCGCTGTTGGCGATGGTGACCGCCGACGAGGAGCGCGGTCTGGGCGACCTGCCGTACCCGCCGAACTATCCGAAGATGCCGGGCGAGCCGCCGCGCGTGCAGCCGAGCAAGAAAGTGGCCGCCAACTGGGATGAACACGGCAACCCGCAGAAGTGAAAGCGATACGCGGACTGGTCATCACCGCCTCGACGGCGTGGCTTGTCGTGGCCTGCTCAGCGGAGGGCCAACCTGTGGTCGCGACGGAATCGAACACCACGGGTGCGGTCGCGACGATCCGGACACCGAGTCCGTCGACGCGCCCGCCCGACTCCCTGGTGATGCCGGACCTGCGGGGAATGTACTGGGTGGACGCGGAGCGGGCGCTCCGGACAGTCGGCTGGACAGGTGTGCTGTCGAAAGCCCCCGATCTGACGAATTCGCCATACCGGCGGAATCAAATTGCAGCGCAGGTGCCGGCGCCCGGCCAAATCATCGCCACCGATGCCATGATCACCCTGCAATTCGCCGCTGATTGAGATTGATTGAGCGTTCGCGTTCGGCACACGAACGAAATGGCAGCCATGAGCGCTCAATGAACGCCCATCGACAACAAGACTTTGTCGATTCGGCAAAGGCCGGTCCGGCTCCCTCGTTATCGTTGGGTCGCGTCTGGGGAGGGACGACCATGGCTGCGACGGCGAGTGCGGGGCGAATCAGCGGACTGGCGATTGCCGTGGGCCTCGGGGTGGCGATCGCCACCGCCTGCCCCGGTACGGCCTCGGCCGCACCATCGGACGGGACAGGGCACGCCAACAAGGCGACCGATAGCAGAACCGCTGCAAACCAACGGGTTTCGTCGACACCCCGGGTGAAAACCGCGAGCCGGGGGATGCCGCGGCCGCTCGCGCCTTCCCCTGAATCGCCCTTGTCCTGGACCGTGCTTGCGGTCGCTCGACGACCCGACGCGGCTGCCGCCGCCGTCAATCGGGCCCCGGTCATCCAGAACGTCGCCCTCAACACTCCGGCACCGGCCACCGGAGTGCTGACGGGCACGGTCGCCGCTGCGGACCCTGATGGCGACAAGCTCACCTACCGGGCCGGCACCGCGGGCAAGGGCAAGGGCACGGTGACCATCACCACCGCGGGCGTGTTCACCTACACCCCGACTGCGGCTGCCCGGCACAAGGCAGCGCTGGCGAACGCCGACGCGCTGCTCACCGCGGACACGGTCAACATCGTCGTCGCCGACCCGGCGGGACTGACGGCCACCACCGCGGTCACCGTACCCATCGCGCCGAAAAACGCCGTGCCCCTTGCCAAGACCACCGTCAATGCTCCGATCGCCGGCACCGGCATCGTCTATGGCAAGGTCGCCGGCACCGACGCCGACAAGGACCGCCTGCTCTTCAGCGTGACACCGACCAGTGTCAGGGGAGGCGCCGTCACCATCAACGGCGGCGGTGCGTTCACCTACACACCGACTGCGGCGGCTCGGCACACCGCCGCGGGCGGCACCGACAAGACCGACACGTTCACCGTCACCGTGGACGACGGGCACGGTGGCATCCTCTCCGTCCCGGTCACCGTGGTGATCAGCCCGAAGAACGTCGCACCGACCGGCAAGGCCGCCATCGGACCGCGCGACGTGAGCACCGGCGTGGTCACCGGTGCGGTGGTCGGCGCCGACGCCGACGGCGACGAAATCACCTTCGGCGGTACGGTCACGACCGCGAAGGGTGCCGTCGTCGTGAACGCCGACGGCACCTTCACCTACACGCCGACCGCAACCGCACGCGCGAAGGCCGCGGTGTTCAGCGCGCCGACCGCCGACAAGATCGACACGTTCTCGGTGGCGCTGTCCGACGGACACGGCGGCACCACCACCGTCGCGGTCACCATCACGGTCAGCCCCGGCAATACGATCGCCGCCAACGGGCTCAGCACGTTCTGCGGCTGCACGCTGATGCCGGCGGACACGATCTTCCACGCCGACGTCACCGACCTGCCGGTGCTCCCGAAATCGGGCACCTGGCTCGACGTGTTGGGGGCAAGCCGGGGGGCCACCTTGGGCGCGGGCTGGGGCAGCATGTGGATGAAGAGCACCGGCGGTATGCCGGTGAACGTGGTCGGTGCCAACCATCCCACCGAAACTGTGGTCTTCAACCGCGGCTATTCGACCAGCGGCCCCAGCATCGACAAAAGGCCCTACGCCATCCCTCACCGGCCCATCGTGGAAGGCATGCCGTCGCTACCCGCCTGGGATCGGCACTTGCTGGTGTTCCAGCAGGGCACCTGCATCTCACAGGAGCTCTACAACGTCGCCAACGGCGTCGAAATGCCGGCCAACAGCGTCCTCGACGGGGTGGGCAACGCGCTCTACCGCGTCCGGTACGGGTCGAAGTGGATCGCCGAGGCGGGGGTGCACTACGACATGAGCTCGCCGCTGTACCCGGCCAGCGGCTGGGCCAACGCGTCGCACCTGCCGTACCTGCCGCTCATCCTGCGTCCCGACGATCTGGCCCGCGGCAGCATCGACCACATGCTCGGCATCGTCATCGCCAAGGACAAGGGCACCGGCTACACCTGGCCCGCCGGCGGGGGCGACGGAACCGGGACCAATCCCGACGGTGTGCCGATGGGCAGTGTGCTGCGGCTGCGTACCGACTTCGACATGTCGGGATACTCCGCGGCGACCCAGGTCGTCCTGCGGGGGTTGCAGGAACATGGCGCGGTCATCTACGACTCGACCACCTCGGGCCAGGACGGCGCGAAACTGCTCGCGATGAGCAATGGTTGGGCCGGCACCGAGCATCTCACCGCACAGGCCGAACTCAACACCGTGCCGATGAGCGCTTTCGAGGTCGTCGACGTGTCGGGCATCCTGGTCGACCCGGCCGTCGGCTGGCAGATTCATAGCTGACACCTAAGGTGGGTTCGCGCTTGCCGCAGTGGTGCCTGTGATAGACACTCAGCAAACTCGTTAAGGAAAATCTCAGCCAAACGATGCTGGTGGACACGGGAGCACGATGAACCAGAGCGACAGTTCAGGCCGCACGCAGCGCACTGGACGGCGTCATCGGCAACCCTATGCATGGCTCGGTGCCGGCGCTCTGACAGTGGGCATCGGCGCCGCGCTGGCCAGCGGATCCGCGGTCGCGTACGCGGACACCGGTGCCGGATCGGGTGCGGGTAAGGCATCCGCGGCGAGTTCGGAAAGCAGCTCGGCATCCTCGACCGCGACCGCCTCGACGACCACCACGAAATCCACCGCACATTCGGCGCGCGCCAAGGAGGTGACCTCCTCGGGTGGAAACCTGAGCTCGCGCAAAGCCGCGGCCGCGGCGGCGAGCACCACCTCCGCGACCGCGGAGAGCACGGCAGCGGTCTCGTCGACCGGTCATTCCGCACGGGTACGCGTGGCGGCCAGCACCTCGACTCCCACCGCCGCCAATGCGACCCCCAGCAGCACCTCCTGGCTGCCGTCGACGCCCCCGACCGTGGCGAGCGTCGCGGTCGGCCTGGCCCAGGACCAGATCAGTCAGGCGCAGTCGCTGTTGCAGCAGCAGACGTGGGGGAGCGGCAACGTCGCCGCGGGACTCGTCGCGATCGCTCCGCAGATCCTGCTCGCCCAGGCGGCCTTGGCGCTGAACACCTGGGAGTCCTCGATCACCCCCGCCCAGTCGCTGTTCGCCAGGACCTCCGGCGTCCCGATCGTGCACGAACTGGCCGGGGTCGGTCTGCTGGGCACTCTGCTGCTGCCCACCCTGGCGACCACCGCACTGAACAGCGCGGGACTCTTCCTGCCACTGGTGGGCGCCCTGGACGGGACGGGCGGCATCACCCCGGTGCAGAACCTGGTCAGCACCGCCGCCAAGAACGGCCGGGTCTACGCGCTGGTCCCGGTGGTCATGCGGGCCACCACCGAGCCGATCGTCTACATCTCGGTCAACGGCGGACCCAGCACGCCGGTGCTCGTCGACAGCGGCTCCTCGGGCCTGGTGCTGACCGCCGCCTCGGTGGGCAACGCCGCCCCCCTCGGCGACCCGACCGGTACCGGCACCAGCGGCTACAGCGGGGGGCTGACCTACAGCTTCACCACCTACACGACCACGGTCGACTTCGGCAACGGCATCGTCTCCGGGCCCACCAGCGTCAACATCGTCGACGCCGAGGACGCGGCGACGGCGCTGGCCTTCTTCCACCGGCTCGGCGGCGCGTCCGGGGTGCTGGGGATCGGCGCCAACGCCGCGGGCCCCGGCCCGGTGGGCATCCCGACCACGGCGCTGCCCGGCGACCTCAGCCAGGGGGTGTTCCTCTACCAGGGCCTGTTCCTCGGCATCGCCGGCGTGATGGTCTTCGGACCGAACCCGCTACCCACGCGGACCTCGGTCGCGGGGGCCCCCGACGCCTATCTGAACGTCAAGATCAACAACGGGTCACCGACGACCGTCGGGGCGATCATCGATTCCGGCGGCGTGTACGGCACGATCCTGTCCTCGATGATCGGCGGTGCCACCAGTGTGCCGGTGGGCACCAGGATCTCGGTCTACACCACCGACGGGGTGCTGCTGTACTCCTACATCGTCACGTCGCAGAACCGCCCGTCGGTGATCACGAGCGGGCTGATCAACACCGGGTATGCGCCATTCCAGCACGGTCCGGTGTACATCGACTACACCACGCCGGACGGCATGGGTGCCACGCATTTCGACTACGCCTGAATCTTTGCCGCCCAACACCACTCGGTTGAATCTGCAAGGTCAGCAAATCCAACGCTGACAGTTTCGGCATTTCGTGAACCCGTGCCGCCCGGCGGGTCTACCCTCCGCAAAGGCGCTGTCGCCGTTGGTCGGGAGGTAGGCATCATGGGTGCTTCGAAGTTTGTCGGTCGGGTTGGCGGATTGGCTGTGGCGCTCGGTGTCGGCGCCGCCCTGTTCAGCACCGGATACGGGGTGGCGTGGGCCGATACCTCGACGGGATCGTCGGCGACAGGGTCGAATTCCAGTTCGCCGGGCGGCAAGTCCGCGACCGCAGGCTCGTCGGATTCCGGGGCGAAGGCGACGGCCTCGTCACGGCGCTCCGCCACCGCCGGCTCGGCCCGCGCCGCCGCTTCCGGCGGCGCCAAGACCGGCTCCAAGCACTCGAAGGCAGGCGCCGCATCGTCGGGTGCCGTGTCGTCGACCGCGTCGTCGTCGACGGTTTCCGCCGACGAGGCGGCAAACAATGGTGGATCATCCTCGACGCCGCCGAGTGGCGCCTCCAGCACCACCACCGTGTCGACGACTGCGGCGAGTTCTCCTGTCGCGGCGGTGACTTCGACCGCGTCGCGCACGCCCGCCGCGCGTATCGTGCTGCCCACGCCGGCTGCGATCTCCGGGGCGCTGACCACGGCGGTGCATGACGCGCTCGACCCGTTCACCGGCGGACTACCGCTCGCGCCGGCCAACTCACCCCTGGAGTTGGCGCTGGCCGCCTTCACCCGTCGTGAATCCGCCGCTGCGGCAACCAGTTCGGCGTCGGCGACCGCCAGCAACCCGATCATCATCAACCAGTCGCTGACCATCGTCGACGGCATCTACAACGGCACCACCGGGGCGACGACGTCGTCGGGCAATCAGCTCACCTACACCCTGATCAGCGGTCCGAGCGCGGGCGGCAAGATCACCTTCTCGGCGCCGGAGGACATTAACTACGTCCGCGGGAATTTCAGCTACCTGCCCTACCAGTCGGTCCTGGCCTCGGGCACCGAGACATTCAAGATCCTGGTGGCCGAGAAGACGCAGTTCGACAAGGCCCTCGAGAGCATTCCGATCCTGGGTGGGTTTGTGCCCCAGGTGCTCGTCGTCATTCACCAGACCCCGGTGCTCGGCACCCTGCTGGCGCCGATCATCGGGTACTCGCAGGTCGTGACGTTCACCCCGAACCCGTCGGTGGACAACACCACTGACGCTCCGCTGGCGTTCACCTACAAGATGCCGTCGTTCGACGGGACCTTGATCAGCGTCAACTGGTTCCCGGCCTCGACGCTGGGACCGGACGGCGTCCCGGCCGGCGACCTCGCCCCGACGATCCTCAACGGCCCGGGGCTGGCCAGTCCCGGCCAGACCGACCCCTACAAGAAGTTCGGCATCGACGAACTGACACCGGGGGTCAAGTCGTTGCGCGACGCCGGCTACAACGTGGTCACCTGGGATCCCCGCGGGGAGTTCGCCTCTGGCGGCATCCTGCAACTGGACAGCCCCGCCTTCGAGGGCCGTGACGTCACCGCGATGCTCAACTGGGTGGCCAAGCAGCCGACCTCCCAGCTCGACGCCCCAGGCGACCCGACGGTCGGTATGGTCGGTGGCTCGTACGGCGGCGGCATCCAATTGGCCTCGGCGGGAACCGATTCCCGGATCGACGCGATCGTCCCCGGCATCGCCTGGAACTCGCTGAACAACTCGCTCTACCCGGACAACGCGTTCAAGACGTCGTACGCCTCCCTGCTGCTGCTCAGCCTGGTGACGACTGCGGCGCGGATCAACAATCAGATCTACCTGGGTGTGATCACCGGCGACCTGCTGGGCGTCATCACCAACACCGCCCAAGCCGTACTCGCCAGCAGCGGACCGGATTTCGTGGTCCCGAACATCAGCGCGCCGACCCTGTTCATCCAGGGCACCGTCGACGTGCTGTTCACGCTGCAGCAGGCCATCGACAACGCCGCGGCGCTGACCCCGGGTGTCCCCGCCAAGATGATCTGGTACTGCGGCGGTCACGGGGTTTGCCTGGACACCGACACCACCGGGGATCGCAACCTGGACGCCAGCCTGGCGTGGCTGGACAGGTACGTGAAGGGCGAGGCGGTCACCCTCGGCCCGAACTTCCAATACGTCGACCAGTTCGGGAACTGGTTCGAGGCGGCGGACCTGCCTACGCCGGGCAGCGCGTTCTTCGGCACCGCGTTCGACGCGGCCACCGGCGCTGCGGGAGGGACGCTGGCCTTGGTCCCGGTGATCGGCGGCTCGGGTCCCGCGCCGCAGGCGTCCATCCCGTACTCGCTGGGGTTGGCGTCGAAGGCGCGCAATGCCATCAACGTCGACCTGGACCTCACCGGCCTGGATCAGACTGTCGGGGCGCCGACGCTGAGCTTCGACTACCAGGGCATCGGGACCAGCCGCTTCGTCTACGCCCAGCTGGTGGACAACAACACCGGCCGGGTGGTGGGCAATCTGGTCACGCCGGTGCCGGTCACGCTCGACGGGCGCAGCCACAGTGTGACCGTCAACATGGAGAACATCGTCTACACGTCGGATGACCCGGTCACCCCTGGCAGTTTGACGCTGCAGATCACCAGTTCGGCCACCGCGTACGAGAACTTCACCGCGTTCGGGGCGATCAACATCTCCAACATCGGCCTGACGCTGGCGCGGCCGGCGACGGTCACGCCGGAGCCCTGAGACCACTGGCGCTCGCGGTCAGCCGGCGTCGGATTCCAGCCGGCTGGCCGCGAACAACGCCGCCTGGGCGACCAGGCCCGAGCTGACGTATCTGCCGTGGGCGGACAGGTCGGTGCCATTCGAGCAGACCGGATCGCCGGTCAGGCAGACGTCGACCGCCTTGGCGCCGTAGGCGGCACTTCTGCTCGGCAGGGGGCCACCGCCGACCTTCCTGGACGGATTGCCGAAGACCACAACCGCCGCGACGTGGCCGGCGACGGCGTCGGGCATGGGTGTGGGCGTGCCGAACGCCGCGCCCCCGGTCGTGGTGAGCAGGTCGATGACGTCGGCGCCCTGCGAGTAGCCGCTGAGCACCACCCGGGTGTTCGGGCATGCGGCGACCAGGTTCTGGACGTGGACCCAGCCGTCCGCCGCGCCGGTGCTGGAGCCGCCGACAAGATCCAGGCTGGCCGGATAGTTGATGCCGTAGACCGACAACGATCTGCCCGGCACATGCGTGCTCAACGCGTTGACCAGTGCCTGCCCGACCGGATCGACCGGCGCCACGGTGTGGGTCCCGCGTGCGTACACGACCTGGATGTCGGCGCAGTTGTCGGCGTGGGCGACGGATGAAGGGGCCAGCGGCGCTGCGGTCATGACGACCGTGGCAGCAATGATCCGTGCGGTCCGGTGGGTGGGCACGGGTGCATGTTGACACCGGTCGAACCGGTGCACTCCAGGCGCGCCGACACCCAGGCAACCCGTGGGCAAACCCACAGCGTCGTTCGACGGTGGCGTGCACCACCTAAGTTGTTGGCGCACGCGGGAATTGGACTAAAATACGTCCCGTTGCAAAACGTGTGCAGACGGGTCGGGGCGGTAGAGGTCGTAAAGGAATCAACACGATGACACTGACGAAGATCGCAGCAGCAGCGGCACTGTCCACGGTGTTGGGTTTGGCCGGCCCGGGGGCCGGCGCCGGACTCGCGTCCGCCGACCCGGGCCACGGGCACGGCCCCGGTCATGGTGACTGGGGCTGGGACGACCATGGTCGCGGTGACTGGCGTGGACCGTATTACGGTCCGGCGTACTACGGACCGCCGTCGGCGTGCATCCAGGCCACCGGTCCGTTCGGCTTCGTGAGCGGCGGCGCCTGCATCTAGCCGGCCGGCATCACGCCCCGCGCCTTCGGCAGGGGGAGATCGTTGTAGGTCGCGATCCCGGGCGGAGCCGCGACCACGGCGGGGATGGCGTGGATCGGGGGCATCGCCGTCATGATGTGGCCGAGTACGAAGAAGTCTTCGAGCGCCGTCGCGTTCTCGATCATGTCCATCGGCGGCAGGAATCCGACTTGCATGTTGACCGTGGGGCGCCCGTCGATGGTGATCTTCCAGCCGTCGGCGTCGAGCTGCCAATCCGGCTGCAGCGTGGTGCCTTTCTTCCAGCGCACGTTGATGTCGATGACGGTCTTTCCGTTGGTGATGCCCTGCCAGCTGGCGTAGACGCCGGCCACGTGCCCGGCCTCGATGGTCCACGACGCCATTGGCAGGTCCTCGGTGGTCTGGGCGTATTCGGAGACGCAGACGATCTCGTCCAGTTCGATGCCCAGGGCGTCGGCAACCAGCTGAACGGCTTCGGCGAACACCGCGGTGCCCCTGGCCGCCATCGGCTGCAGATCGGGGTCGTCGATGGGCATGTCGAATCCCACCGGGCGCTCGGTCTCGGGGGAGTCGTAGAGGGTGGTGTCGGCGGACTCGGCGATGGTGATCTTGTCGACCCGGTCGCAGGCGGTGGCGGCGACGATGGCCAGCATCTCGGCGAAGCCGGGGCTCACGCCGGAGCCGAACATCGTGGCGCCACCGGCCTTGCACGCCTCGTCGATGCGGGCACGGCCGGCGCCGAGGTTGCCGCCGGTGATGAACGATGCCGAGGCGACGACGTTGACGCCGGCGGACAGGATCCGGACCAGTTCGTCCACGTCGATCCACATCGGGTTGTAGACCACACAGTCGGGCTTGAGGGCCAGCAGGGCGTCGATGTCGTCGGTTGCGGTCACGCCCAGCGGATCGATACCGGCCAGTTCCCCTACGTCACGGCCGACTTTGTCCGCTGACCAGGCATAACAGCCGACCAGCTCGAGGTTCGGGTTGGCGGCGATCGCCTGGACGGAGCTCTTGCCGACGTTGCCGGTGGTCCACTGGACGACCCGATGGCGAGGAATGTTGTGCACTCGCTCAGCATAGGGTGCGGGCCGTTCGCTCTGACCACCGTTTGGGTCCAGAAATTCGAGAGGAACGCGCCTGGCCTCGACGCGGCTAGTCGGCGTCGTCGACCGCGAGGCGATTGCGTCGCCGGAGGCGGTGGTTCGTCTTGCCGGTGGGCCGCTTGTTGCGCAGGCCACCGGCCTCTGGTGTTGCCACCGGCTCGGCCTGCGCCGAGACGTCGGCAGGTTGCTCGTTTTCGACGGTGGGCGTCTCCTCGGCGGGCTCGTCGACCGCCTCGGTCTCCTCCGGCTCGGCCACCTCGTCAGCCGGTTCAGCGGCTTCCTCGGTCTCGTCGGCCGCTTCTGCTTCGCCGGCCACTTCGGTGGAGGCCTCGTCGGCGTCGGCGCTCTCGCCCCGCTTCTTCTTCGCCTTTTTCGCTTTCTTGGGCTTCGGCGCCTTGGGCGGCAGCTCGGCGGTGTAGGCCAGGTAGAACGCCAGCAGCCCCAGGATCGCGACCGCGGCAGCCGCGCCATATACCCCGAACAGCCACGGCCCGCCGGCATCCAAACTGACCCAGATCTCGGCGACCGCCGTCCCCACGATCAGCACACCGGCCAGCAGGTGCAGGACGACCGCCGACAGCCGCAACCGCAGCGCCAGCGGCGGGGTCGCGTACTCGGGCTTGCGGGTGCGCAGCAGCGTGAGCAGCACCGGAAGTGCGGCCAGTGCGAACAGCACGCCGGTGACGATGCGCAGCACCGTGCCCAGCGTGTGGGTGGTGTCGCCCATCAGCTCCCACCACCGGGGCAGGACGAACAGGAAGTACAGGACGCCCCCGAGCACCCACAGCGTGAGGTGCAGTGCGGTCGCGGCGGCGCGGCCCATACCCCTCCTAGACGATAAGAATCCGAGGTGCGACCAGGCGCTTTGATCCCCCGATCGCACCTCGGACAGGTGCGGAGGATAGGGGATTTGAACCCCTGAGGGCTGTTAACCCAACCCGCGTTCCAGGCGAGCGCCATAGGCCACTAGGCGAATCCTCCGTCGGCAATGGTAGCCGACTTCAGAAGTGCCTCGCCCCGGCTGCCTGACAGGGCAGTGCCGCGCGGGTATTACACTCGCGATGGACCCCGCGCGGCGTCTATCCTGTGAACTCCCCCAGGGCCGGAAGGCAGCAAGGGTCAATGGGCTCTGGCGGGTGCGCGGGGTCCCCTTCTTGAAAGGCGCATGGTGTCGTTTTTGTCCCTGGGCCCCGACGAATTGCACGCCCAGCACGAATTGCAGCGGCAGAACTACGCCGAGCTGCAGGCCAAGAAGCTGTCGTTGGACCTCACCCGCGGCAAGCCGTCGGCGCAGCAGCTCGACCTGTCGAATGCCCTGCTGAGTCTTCCCGGCGAGCAGTACCGCGACGAGGACGGCACCGACACCCGCAATTACGGCGGCCTGCACGGGCTGCCCGGGCTGCGGTCGGTGTTCGGCGACCTGCTCGGTATCCCGGTGCCCAACCTGATCGCCGGCAACAACGCCAGCCTGGAACTGATGCACGACATCGTGGTGTTCTCGTTGCTGCACGGTGGGGTGGATTCGCCCCGGCCGTGGATCGAGGAGCCGGTGGTGAAGTTCTTGTGCCCGTCGCCGGGGTACGACCGGCACTTCGCGATCACCGAGAGTTTCGGCATCGAGATGATCAGCGTTCCCATGCTCGAGGACGGCCCGGACGTCGACCTCATCGAGGAACTCGTCGCCGCGGATCCGGCGATCAAGGGCATGTGGTGCGTCCCGGTTTTCTCGAACCCCACCGGCACCACCTACTCCTGGGAAGTGGTCCGTCGACTGGTGCAAATGCGCACCGCCGCACCGGATTTCCGGCTGTTCTGGGACAACGCCTACGCGGTGCACACGCTGACGCTGGAGTTTCCTCGTCAGGTCGACATCCTCGGCCTGGCCGAGGCGGCCGGTAATCCGAACCGGCCCTATGTGTTCGCCTCGACGTCGAAGATCACCTTCGCCGGCGCCGGGGTGAGCTTCTTCGGTGGCTCGCTGGGCAACATCGCCTGGTATCTGCAGTACGCCGGGAAGAAGTCGATCGGACCGGACAAGGTCAACCAGCTGCGTCACCTGGCGTTCTTCAAAGACGCTGACGGCGTCCGCCTGCACATGCTGCGCCACCAGCAGCTGCTGGCGCCGAAGTTCGCGCTGGCCCTGGACATCCTCGACAAGCGGCTGTCCGACTCCAAGGTCGCGTCCTGGACCGAACCCAAGGGCGGCTATTTCATCAGCCTGGACGTGCTGCCCGGGACGGCCAAGCGGACCGTCGCGCTGGCCAAGGACGCGGGCATCGCGGTCACCGAAGCCGGTGCCTCGTTCCCGTACCGAAAAGACCCGGACGACAAGAACATTCGTATCGCGCCGACGTTCCCGCCGGTGTCGGATCTGACCGATGCGATCGACGGCCTGGCCACCTGTGCGCTGCTGGCCGCCACCGAGTCCCTGCTGGGGTCCACCGCTGTCACCCCCGGTCGGTAGCCTTCACCCGTGGCGCTCTACCGCAAGTACCGGCCGGCAACCTTCGCCGAGGTGGTGGGCCAGGAGCATGTCACCGAACCGCTCTCGACCGCGCTGTCGGCGCACCGCATCAACCACGCCTACCTGTTCTCCGGCCCGCGCGGTTGCGGCAAGACGTCCTCGGCGCGCATCCTGGCCCGGTCGCTGAACTGTGAGCAGGGCCCGACGCCCACGCCGTGCGGGGTGTGCGACTCGTGTGTGGCGCTGGCGCCCAACGGCCCCGGCAACGTCGACGTCGTCGAGCTCGACGCCGCCAGCCACGGCGGTGTGGACGACACCCGCGAACTGCGCGACCGGGCCTTCTACGCGCCCGCCCAGTCGCGCTACCGGATCTTCATCGTCGACGAAGCGCACATGGTCACCACCGCCGGTTTCAACGCGCTGCTCAAGATCGTCGAGGAACCGCCCGACCACCTGATCTTCGTGTTCGCCACCACCGAGCCGGAGAAGGTGCTGCCGACCATCCGCTCGCGCACCCACCACTACCCGTTCCGGCTGCTGGCGCCGCGCACCATGCGCTCGCTGATCGAGCGGATCCTGGCCTCCGAGGACGTCGAGGTCGACGATGCGGTGTTCCCGCTGGTGATCCGGGCCGGTGGCGGCTCCCCGCGCGACACCCTGAGCGTGCTGGACCAACTGCTCGCCGGCGCCGAGGGCAACCGCGTGCACTACCAGCGGGCGCTGGCGCTGCTGGGCGCCACCGACGTGGCCCTGATCGACGACGCGGTCGACGCGCTGGCCGCCGGGGACGCCGCGGCGCTGTTCGGCGCGGTGGAGTCGGTGATCGACGCCGGTCACGATCCGCGCCGCTTCGGCACGGACCTGCTGGAGCGCTTCCGGGATCTGATTGTGCTGCAAGCGGTTCCGGATGCCGCCGCCCGTGGTGTGGTAGATGCCCCCGACGACGTGCTGGACCGGATGCGCGAGCAGGCCACCAAGATCGGTCCCGCGACGTTGGCCCGCTACGCCGAAGTGGTGCACGCCGGGCTGGGGGAGATGCGCGGGGCGACGGCGCCGCGGCTGCTGCTGGAGGTGGTGTGCGCCCGCCTGCTGCTGCCGTCGGCCAGCGACACCGAGGCGGCGCTGCTGCAACGGATCGAACGCATCGAGACCAGGATGGAGATCTCGATCCCGGCCGGCGAGGCCGCGATGAGCTCCGGTGCGCAGGCGCCGGCGAGCGGCCGACAGTTCGTGCGCAAGACCCAGCAGGCCGCGGCCGCGCCCGCCCCGGCCCCGGCACCCGAGCCGGTCGCCACGCCGGAGCCGGTTGCGCGGCCCGAGCCGGTCGCCAAGCCCGAGCCGGTCGCCAGACCTGAGCTGGTCGCCAAGCCCGAGCCGGTGCCCGAGCCTCCCGCACCTCCGCCGCCGGCTACCGAGCCCGCGGCGCCGCCGGCCCCACCGGCGCCCGAACCTGCCGCGGCACCGGCCGCTGCCCACGTCGGCGAGCCCGGCGCGGCGGCGGTGCGCAGCATGTGGTCGACGGTGCGGGAGAAGGTCAAGCAGCGCAGCCGTACCACCGAGGTGATGCTGGCCGGGGCCATCGTGCGCGCGGTCGAGGACAACACACTCGTCCTCGGGCACGAGTCGGCGCCGCTGGCCAAGCGGCTGAGCGAACAGCGCAATGCCGACGTCATCCGCGATGCGCTCAAGGACGCGCTCGGCGTGAACTGGCGGGTGCGCTGCGAGGTCGGCGTCGGCCAGCCGGTACCGCAGGCCGAGCCGCTGCCGCCGGAGCCCGAGCCCGACCCGGTCGAGGCCCAGCGGGCCGAAGAGGACAGCATGATCGCCGAGGTCGGCCGCGACGAGGACGCCGCCCCGCGCCGCGATCCCGAGGAAGTGGCTCTCGAGCTGTTGCAGAGCGAGTTGGGCGCCCGCAAGATCGACGGCTGAGGCTGTGAACAATCTGCACGGATGCTGGGGCTTTCCTGTGCCGTGAAGCGCTTGTGTGGCAACGCCCTTACGGTCGTTGCATGACCATCGACACGCGTCGGCTCGTGGCTTCGCTGGCCGGATGCGGCGCGATAGCCGTCGCTCTGTTGAGCCAGGCCCCCTCCGCGGCAGCCGATCCCGACGCACCGCCGCCTCCGCCCAACTGCACGGCGGCCGACATGGAAGGCGTCCGGATGGGTGTGCAGGCAGCCACCTCGGCGTACCTGTTCACCCACCCCGACGTCAACGCGTTCTTCACCAGCCTGGCCGGCCTGCCCCGTGATCAGGTGCGCGTTCGGGTGAAGGCCTATATGGCCGCCAACCCGCAGACCGCCACCGACATCACCGGCATTCGACAACCGTTGGTGGACATCAAGAACCGCTGCGGCGGGCCGCTGCCCGGCTCGGCGGTGTGACCGCAGCCCTCGGCTAGGCCGTCCACCACGGGCGCAGTGGCAGCCCGCCGTCGCCGCCCTTCTCGTCCAGCTTGACCGCCAGAACCTGGTGCAGCTGAACCACATTGGTGTCGAAGCCGAGTCGTGAGCCGGCCATGTAGAGACCCCACACCTTGGCGGTGGCCAGGCCGACCTCTTCGACGGCCTCGTCCCAGTGCTCGACGAGATTGCGGCACCAGTCGCGCAACGTCATCGCGTAGTGGTGGCGCAGATTCTCCTCGTGCACCACCTCCAGACCCACGTCCTGCGCCTCGGTGATGATGCGACCCGACCCGGTCAGCTCCCCGTCGGGGAACACGTAGCGGTCGATGAAACCGCCGGTCGCCGTCATCCGGTTGTCCGGGCGGGTGATGCAGTGGTTGAGCAACAGCCCACCGACGCGCAGCTTGGTCTTCAGGAAGCCGAAGTACGCGGGGTAGTTGGCCACCCCGATGTGCTCGGTGAGGCCGATCGAGGACACCGCGTCGAAACCGCTCTCCAGCACGTCGCGGTAATCGCTGTGGCGTACCTCGGCCAGATCGGCCAGGCCCTCCTCGGCGATCGCCTTCTGCGCCCACGCCGCCTGCTCGCGCGACAGCGTGACACCGATGGCTTTCACCCCGTGCCGCGCCGCGTAGCGCACCATGCTGCCCCAGCCGCAGCCGACGTCGAGCAGCCGGTCGCCGGGTTTGAGGCGCAGCTTCTCGAACACCAGGCGGTACTTGTTGTCCTGCGCCTCCTCCAACGTCGCGTCGGCGCTCGGATAGCAGGCGCAGGTGTAGGTCATCGACGGGCCCAGCACCCATTCGTAGAACGTGTTGGACACGTCGTAGTGGTGGTGGATGGCGTCGGCGTCGCGCTTCTTGCTGTGCCGCAGCCCCTCGGCGAAGCGCCGCCAGCGCGGCAGCGCCTCCTGCGGGGGCGGGGCGATCGGCTTGAGATGCTCGATGCCGATCGAGCGGACGATGTCGACGAGCACCCGGGCCGGTGGCCGCTTGAAGTCAAGGTTCTGCGACAGCGCCCGCAACAGCTCGTACGGGTCACCGGGATGCACGCCATGGGTTTCCAGATCGCCCGCGACGTAGGCGCGGGCCAACCCCAGATCACCGGGGGCGGTGGCCAGGTAGGTGGTGCCGCGCGGGGTGCGCAGATCCAGGCCCAGCTCGGCGTCGTCGGGCCCGGCGGTGCTGCCGTCGTAGGCGGTGAACCGCAGCGGAAGCTCGCCACCGGCGGCGAACATCTCCAGGATCTCGGCCAGGCTCAGCTTGCCTGGCGCGTGCGCGTCGTTCTCACGGAAGGTCGTCATTGTCTCTGCACCGCCTTTGCGTAGAGGTCAAGCAGCCGTGAATCCGGGTCGTAGGTCTTCTTTACGGTGTTATAGGGTTCGCCGCCGTAGAGTTCGTCAAACTCCTCGCGGGTGTAGAAGGCGTCGGAGTACAGCGACTTGTGCCCGTCGAGGTCGCTGATCGTGTTCTCGATCAGGCGGTTGGTGTACCCGGGGGTGGGGCCGGCCGGCACCGACGACCAGAACCCGACGTTGACGTAGCTGTGCCCGGCCCGCAGCGGGTACAGCGGCCAACCGGCCGGGTCGCGCAGCCGCAGCGGGCACAGCCAGACCGGTTCGATCGGGATCTCGGCCAGGAACCAGGTCAGAAACTCCTCGCAGCGCTCGATCGGCACCTCGACGTCCTGCACCACCCGTTCCAGCGGTGGGCGGCCGTGGCGGGCCTCGATCCGGTCGGCGATGTTGAACTTCTGGTCGTAGCCGATCAGCTTCCAGTAGAAGCTGCTGCGCCGGTAGCGGCGTGGCCAGAACCGGCGCAGCGTCGGGTTCTGGGCACCGAACGCCCGTGAACACCAGAACCAGTCGGTGTCCCAGCGCCACAGGTAGTCGTGGATGGTCAGCCGGTCGTCCTTGACCCCGTCGCGATGCTGAATCGACCGGTAGTAGATGTCCTGGCCGGTGTAGTCACTGACCGCACCCGCGGTGGGCGCCTGCATGCCCAGGCACAGGTAGCTCTCGTCGGCGCTGAACACGACCCCGTCGAGGTAGTCGACCCGGGTGCCGTCGTATCCGCCGGTCTCGATGATCCGGTCCATCGCGGTCATCAGGTCGGCCAGGGTGTGAAATCTCAGGTGCTTGAGCGCAACGAACGGTTTGACCGGTTCCAGCTCGATCCGCAGCCGAACCGAATAACCAAGGGTGCCATAGGAATTGGGGAAGCTGCGAAACAGATCCGGATGCTCGTCGCGGCTGGTGGTGATCACTTCGCCGGCACCGGTGAGGATGTCCATCTCGATCACCGACTCGTGGGGCAGTCCGTTGCGGAACGACGTCGACTCGATACCCAGCCCGGTGACCGCACCGCCGAGGGTGATCGTCTTGAGCTGCGGGACGACCAACGGCGACAGCCCGTACGGCAGGGTCGCGGCGACCAGGTCTTCGTAGGTGCACATGCCGGCCACGTCGGCGGTCTTGGCCTGCTGATCTATGGAGATCACCCCGGTCAGTCCCGAGGTGTCGAGCCCGGGGGCGCTGCGTTTGGCGCGGGCGCGGAACAGGTTGGAGGTGGGTTTGGCCAGGCGGACCGAGGCGTTCGGGGGTATGGCGCGGTAGCTGGCCAGAAGCCGGTCCACGCCCTCGGCGTGAGCTGTCAGTGCTGTGGAAACAGACACACGACTACGCTAGTCCGCAGCCCCAGCCGACGCGACCGCATGGCTGGCGGATCACACTCCACACCACCGT
The DNA here is from genome assembly GCF_002723835.1 of Mycobacterium sp. shizuoka-1. GTDB lineage: Bacteria > Actinomycetota > Actinomycetes > Mycobacteriales > Mycobacteriaceae > Mycobacterium. Next base: position 109,139 of record NZ_BEWG01000015.1, read on the forward strand.
CACTCGAGGAGTACTACCTGATGGGACAGGTCAGCGCTGCCAGCTCGATCCTGATCGACGCCGACCCGGCGACCGTGCTCGCCGCGATCGCCGACTACCAGGGCGTGCGCCCGAAGATCCTGTCGTCGCAGTACAGCGACTACCGGGTGCTGCAGGGTGGCCAGGGCCAGGGCACCGTCGCGACCTGGAAGCTGCAGGCCACCAAGTCACGGGTGCGCGAGGTGCAGGCTGTCGTCGACGTCGCCGGTCACACCGTGATCGAGAAGGACGCGAACTCCTCGATGGTGATCAACTGGACCGTTGCACCCGCCGGTGCCGGCTCCACCGTCACCCTCAAGACCACCTGGAACGGTGCCGGTGGCATCGGGGGCTTCTTCGAGAAGACCTTCGCGCCGCTGGGGCTGCGCCGGATTCAGGACGACGTGCTGGCCAACTTGAAGACGGCCGTCGAGACCCGCTAGCTGGTGCGCGGCGGCTGGGTGGCCAGGAACGCCGCGATGCCCGACACCACGGCGGCGGCGTACTTCTGACGGCCTTCCGGGCTCTCCATCAGCGCCGAGTCGGCGGGGTTCTTCATGTTGCCGAGTTCGACGAGCACCGCGGGATATTGGGCCAGGTTCAGTCCGGCGAGGTCGGCGCGTCCGTACAGGCCGTCGGAGCCGATGTAGTTGGCCGCCGGCAGGCCGGACGCGACGAGCTGGTCGCGCATCACGCGGGCGAGCGCAACCGACGGCCCGGCCTGAGCCTGGTTCAGCGGCGGGCTGGAGTAGTTGACGTGGAAGCCGCGCCCGGTGGCCGGTCCGCCGTCGGCGTGGATCGACACGATCGCGTTGGGCGCCAGCGAGTTCGCCATCGCCGCGCGTTCGTCGACGCACGCCGCGACCTGGTTGTCGTTGCCGCGCGACATCGCGGTGCGCACCCCGAGCTGGGTGAGCATCTGGCGGACCAGCAGCACGGTGTCCCAGTTGAACGTGTGCTCGGGATAGCCGTCGTTGGTGCTGGTCCCCGACGTCTGGCAGTCCTTGGTGCCGCCCCGGCCGGTCGGGACCTGCTTGGTCATCGACGCGTCGTTGGCGCCGTTGTGGCCGGGGTCGAGGAACACGATCATCCCGGCGATGTTGGGTGCGGCGTGGGCGAGCGGCGTGGTCACCGTCGAGGCGACCAGCAACACGGCGCTGCATGCTGCGGCGACGACACGCGTGCGGGCGGACATAAGCACGCGCGTCACCGTAACTCGTCGCCGTCTAGGCTTGAAGTCACTGACCGCGCTAATCCGCAGGCGAAACCAAGTCGAGACCGAGACGCAAGGAGACCGTCATGCAACCCGGTGAGATTCCCAATCTGGAGGGCTTTCGCGACCAGGCGGAACAGATGCGCGACCAGCTGATGCCGGGATTGCAGGCCGCTTTGCAGCAGGCCCAGGAGATGCAGCAGAAGCTGATGGAGGCCCAGGCCGCATTGGCCGCTGCCGAGGTGCACGGCCAGGCCGGCGGGGGACTGGTGCAGGTGACGATGAAGGGCAGCGGGGAGATCGCCTCGGTGCGGATCGACCCGAAGGTCGTCGACCCCGCGGACGTCGAAACGCTGCAGGACCTCATCGTGGGGGCGATCGCCGACGCGGCCCGTCAGTTCGCCATCCTGGCGCAGACCCACCTCGGACCGCTGGCCGGCCAGGCCGCGCCGGGTCTGCCGGGGGCCTGACTTTTGTTCGAGGGCCCCGTCCAGGATCTGATCGACGAGCTCGGCAAGTTGCCGGGCGTCGGTCCCAAGAGCGCGCAGCGGATCGCCTTCCACCTGCTGTCGGTGGAGCCGCCGGACATCGACCGGCTGACCGCGGCGCTGGGCCGGGTTCGCGACGGGGTGCAGTTCTGCGAGGTGTGCGGAAACGTCTCCGACGGGCAGCGCTGCCGGATCTGCAGCGACGCCCGCCGCGACGGCTCGCAGGTGTGTGTGGTCGAAGAACCCAAGGACGTGCAGGCCGTCGAACGCACCCGCGAGTTCCGCGGGCGCTACCACGTGCTGGGTGGCGCGCTGGACCCGCTGTCCGGTGTCGGTCCCGACCAGCTGCGAATTCGTCAGCTGCTCAACAGGATTGGTGAGCGTGTCGACGGTGTGGACGTCACCGAGGTGATCATCGCGACCGATCCGAACACCGAGGGCGAGGCGACGGCCACCTATCTGGTGCGCATCCTGCGTGACATCCCGGGGCTGACCGTGTCGCGCATCGCGTCGGGCCTGCCGATGGGCGGTGACCTGGAGTTCGCCGACGAGCTCACGCTGGGCCGCGCCCTGTCCGGCCGCCGTCAGATGGTCTAGCGCCCAAACCGACACATGGGCGCGTAAGTGCGAGTAACTTCCGCCATTTCGTCGATCTCGGCAGGCTGTCGGACCCCGCGACGACGATGCCGACATGACCGAAGTTTTTCTGGGTAGGGAAGCACTGGGCGGTGGCCTCTCACGTCACGATCTGCGCCGCTGGTACCGGCCGCTGTACCGAGGGGTATACGTCCCGAAGTACACCTCACCGTCGTTGAGAGACCGGGCACTCGGGGCTTGGCTGTACACCAACCGCACAGGCGTCATCGCCGGCACGGCCGCCTCAGCGCTGCACGGTGCGCAATGGGTCGACGACGATGAACCGATTGAGGTGCTGGTCGAGGAACGGCGCAGGCAGGTGGGGCTCACCGTCCGAATGGACCGCTTTGCCGACGATGAAGTCGTGAGGATTGCCGATCTTCCTGTTACGACACCGGCCCGCACCGCCTTCGAAATCGGCCGGTACGCCAGGCGCGCAACGGCTCTGGCCAGGCTGGACGCGCTGATGCGAGCAGCGCCGTTCTCCGCCGAAAGCGTGGACCTCCTCATCCGGCGCTATGGGCCGGTCAGGGGCGTGCGACAGCTCCGCGAACTCCTGCCGTTGGTCGACGCGGGCGCCGAATCTCCGAAGGAAAGCTGGCTACGCCTATTGCTGATCGACGGCGGACTGCCCAAGCCCGAAACTCAGATCCCGGTGGTCGACGGAGGCGCCCCGATCGCATACCTGGACATGGGTTACCGAGATATCCGGCTGGCCTTCGAGTACGACGGTGACCAGCATCGCACCGATCGGCGGCAATACGTCAGAGACCTGCGACGTCTACCCGCGGTCGAACGAGCCGGGTGGGAAGTGATTCGCGTGATCGCTGAGGACCGGCAGGCCGAAGTTCTGGCGCGGGCGAGGGAGGCATATGTGCGCCGAGGAGGTGCCGAGATCGACGAAATGGCGCGATTTACTCGAGGTTTCGCTGCGTAATGTCGGTTTGGGCGCAGGAAACTACGCGCGGCGGGGCGCGGCGAGGCGTTCGCGGCGCAGCTGTTCGACCTCGGGCAGCGGTAGCGGCTCGAGCGGGCCGACCACCCGCGACAGCAGCAGATCCGCCAGTTCGGGATTGCGAGCCAGGCACGGTCCGTGCAGGTAGGTCGCGACCACGCTGCCCTGCACCGCGCCGTCGTAGCCGTCACCGTCGCGGTTGCCCGCGCCCTTGACGACCGCCGCCAGCGGTCGCGCGTCAGGGCCCAAAACCGTTCCACCGCGGTGATTTTCGAATCCGGTCAGGGGTTGGGTCAGCCCGTCCACCAGCGGCGTGGACACCACCTCGCCGATCGTGCGGGCCGGCTGCGGCGACGTGGTGACGTCGAGCAGTCCCACCCCCTCGACCCGTTCCCCGGCCGAGGTCTCATACCAGTGCCCCAGCACCTGGATCGCCGCGCAGATCGCCAGCACCGGAGCGCCGCGCGCAACGGCGCGCTGCAAACCCTGATGTGTCAGAAGATGTTTGGTGGCCAGCCGCTGCGCGTAGTCCTCGGCGCCGCCGAGCGTGTAGAGGTCCAGCGAGTCGGGCACCGGATCGCCCAGCGTGATCTCGACGATCTCGGCGGCGATTCCGCGCGCGCGCAACCGCTGGCGCAACACGACCGCATTGCCGCCGTCGCCGTACGTGCCCATCACGTCGGGCAACACCAGTCCGATCTGCACCGTACTCATCGCATGCGCCCCAATGTCCGGGTCAATTGCAGGAACGCGGTGTAGTTCGCGACCACCTCGACATGGCCCTTGGGGCAGGAGTTGATCGCGTCGATCGTGTTGTGCACCAACGTATGTGGCACACCGGCATAACCGAGCCGCACGGCCAGATCGGTGCCCCGCTCGCCGGCGGCGACGACGGGAACGCCTTCGAAGTGCTCGAAGTTGACGTCCCACAACCAGGACAGATCCTCACCGTCGGGTACTTGTCCGTTGACCGCGATCACCACCCCGTCGGCGCTCTGGTCGACCATCGACAGCGCCTCCTGCCACCCGGCCGGATTCTTGGCCAGCAGAATTCGGGCGGTGTGATCGCCCATCGACACCGTCTGATATCGCCCGGCGACCTCGTCCACCGCACTCACGGCGGCCACCGCGGCGGCCGGATCCGCACCCAGCGCGACGGCGGCCGCCACCGCCTGGGTGGCGTTGCCCCGGTTGACCTTTCCCGGCAGCGAGAGCCGCATCGGCAGCTCCAGACCGGCGGGGCCGTAGACGGTCGTATCGTCGAACCACCACTGCGGGCTGGGCCGCTTGAAATCGGTGCCGGTGGAATACCAGTCCACCCCGTCGCGGACGATCACCTCGCCGCTGCGCGGGCAGCTCACCGAGTCGTTGGCCCAGCCGCCGCCGGCGGCCACCCACACCACGCGGGGACAGTCATAGGCCGCCGAGGTCATCAGCACGTCGTCACAGTTGGCCACCACGATCGCGTCGGGGTGGCGGGCCAGCCCGGCTCGCAGGGTCCGCTCGATGTGGTTGATCTCACCGACCCGGTCCAGCTGGTCCCGCGACAGGTTCAGCAGCACGATCACCGCGGGGTCGACGGCGTCAGCGACATGCGGGACGTGCATCTCGTCGACCTCGAGAGCGGCCAGCGATGCGTCGCGGCTGCCGGCCAGCGCGGCGACCAGCCCGGCGTCCATGTTGGCGCCCTCGGTGTTGCTGGCCACCGGTCCCACTGTGGCCAGCGCCGCGGCGACCATCCGGGTGGTGGTGGATTTGCCGTTCGTACCGGTGACGACCACGGTGCGCCGGCCGGCCCCGAGTTGGCCGAGGATCGAGCGGTCCAGGGTCATCGCGACCAGGCCACCAATCATCGCGCCGGCGCCGCGACCCGTCACCCGGGATGCCCAGCGCGCGGCGGAACCGGCGGCCAGCGCGGCGCGCCCTCGCAATGTCATCGTCGGCCTGGGCATCGGAACGCAAGTTTAGGTGCTCGACGAGCGGTCGGCCGACACGGATTCGATGTCCCGGGCACTGTCGGACCTGCGTGCCATCCTGACTGTGTGAGCCACACCTGGGGTCGACCCGCCCGCGAGCCGGGGGACGGCTGGGTCGTGGTCGACGTCGAGACCTCGGGCTTTCGGCCCGGTCACGCCAGGATCATCAGCCTGGCCGCGCTGGCGCTGGACCCCGACGGGCGCGTCGAGCACTCGGTGGTCAGCCTGCTCAATCCCGGCGTCGATCCCGGGCCCACCCACATCCACGGCCTCACCGCGGAGATGCTGGAGGATCAGCCGACGTTCGCCGATATAGCGCCCGACGTCGTCGATCTGCTGCACGGCCGCACCCTGGTCGCCCACAACGTGGCGTTCGACTACGCGTTCCTGGCCGCGGAGGCCGAGCTGGCCGACACCGCGCTGCCGGTGGATACCGTGATGTGCACCGTCGAGCTGGCCCGCCGCCTGGACCTCGGGCTGGAGAACCTGCGGCTGGAGACCCTGGCCCGGCACTGGTCGGTGCCCCAGACCCGCGCCCACGACGCGTTCGACGACGCGCTGGTGTTGTCGCGGGTGCTCGCGCCGGCTCTGCAGCGGGCGCGCGAACGTGAGGTCTGGCTGCCGGTGCGCCCCGCCACGCGGCGCCGCTGGCCCAACGGCCGGGTGACCCACGACGAACTGCGCCCGTTGAAGATGCTGGCCTCGCGGATGCCGTGCCCGTACCTGAATCCCGGGCCGTACCGCCGCGGCGGCCCGTTGGTCCAGGGCATGCGCGTGGCGTTGTCCGCCGAGGTCAATCGCACCCACGAGGAACTCGTCGAGCGCATCATCCACGCCGGATTGGCCTACGCGGATGCCGTCGACCCGCAGACCTCGCTGGTCATCTGCAACGACCAGAAGCCCGAACAGGGCAAGGGGTACCTCGCGCGCGAGCTCGGAGTGCCGGTGGTGTCGGATCGGCAGTTCATGGAGTCGATCGATTCGGTGGCCAACGGCACCGGGATCGACGTGTTCGTTCCCTCGGTCGACCAGGGTCAGCAGTTCGCCCTGTTCTGACCCGCGGCTTCGCTAGCATCGTCCACCGGGTGGTGATGCAGTGGAAGATCGCATGAGCAGGCCACGGTCGGCTTTGCCGATCCTCGCCTCGGCGCTCTGTTGTGTCGTGCTCGCCCTCTGGTTCGGGTTCAAGTGGGGTGGCGAGAACACCGTACGGATCGTCGACGGATTGGCCTTCGCCGCATTCGGGGCGTGGGCGACGGGGTGCGCCGTGGTCGCCGCCCGTGCGGCTCAGGGCAGAAGCCGCACCGCATGGACCACGATGGCGATTGCGTTGGTCGCCTGGACCGTGGGAGAGCTGACGCGGGCGTTCTTGACGCTGGTAGTCGAGCGCAGCCTGTTCCCGTCGCCGGCGGACTTCCTCTACCTGATTTTCGTGGTGCTCGCGCCGGTTGCCTTCCTGCAATTCCCGGCCGAACCGATGCAAGGATCACGCACCCGGCTGCTCTTCGACGCGTTGATCGTTGCCGCCTCGCTGTTCCTGGTGTTGTGGGTGGTCGTGCTCGGCGACGTCTACCAGGCCAGGGGAGTGGACAGCGTGATGCAGGGCCGGGCGCTGCTGTACCCGTTGTTCATTCTGTTCGTGTTCGTCGGGGTGATGGTATTCGTCGTCCGCTCCGGTGCAGGTGACAGCGTCGTGATGTGGCTCCTCATGGGCGGGGTCACGCTCATGGCGTTCTCCGGGATCACGTTCGCCTTCCTGCAGGGCGCCAACCGGTATCACCCCGGGCACATCACCAGCATCGGCTGGGTGCTGGGAATGTGGTGCTTCGGTGCGGCCGCATTGCTGAGCCGCCGCCCGCGGCCACCCCAGCCGACGATGAACTCGCCACAATCCTCGATCGTCCTGTGGCTGCCCTATGTGCCCCTTCTGGTTGCCGGCACCGTTGCACCGGCAATCGTCATGTCCGGTCTGCTGCGAATTCTGGTGCCGATCGTGATGACGCTCATCTGCATCCGCCAGGTGCTCTCGGGCGTGGAGAACCGGCGACTACTGACGGCCGCGGCCGACCAGGCACTGCGCGATCCGTTGACCGGACTGGCCAACCGCACGTTGTTCCAGGATCGGCTCACGCACGCAATGGCCCTGCGTGGCCGCGACAATCGCTGTGTGGCCGTGGTGTCGCTCGATCTCGACGACTTCAAGCTGATCAACGACAGCATGGGGCACCCGGCCGCCGACGGCCTGCTGATCCGGGTGGGGGAGCGCATCGCGAACCGTGTGCGCGCCGGTGACACCGTGGCCCGGCTCGGTGGCGACGAATTCGCGCTGCTGCTCGAGGGGGATGTCGACGAGGCACATCTGGTGTGCGAGCGGGTGATCGCCGCATTCGACACCCCGTTCGTCATCGACGGCCACGACGTCCTGATGCGTCCGAGCGCCGGCATGGCGATCGCGTCGTCGGCCGAATCCGACCTTTCACCAGAAGAATTGGTAAAGCGGGCCGACATCGCGATGTATTTCGCAAAACGGTCCCGCAATTCGACCGTGCACACCTTCACTCCCGAGATGACGATGCTCGAGCCCGGCGCCGACGAGGTGGCCGGGGGAAGCGAGGACCGTTCGGTCGGCACCGGGGCGGCGCAGGTCCGGCTGCTCGGCGAATTGCGGCGCACCATCGAGCGCGGCGGCCTCGACATGGTCTACCAACCCAAGTTGGATCTGCGCACCGGCCGGATCGCGGGCGTGGAAGCGCTGCTGCGCTGGCCCCATCCGCAGCTGAAAGTGCTTCGGCCGGCGGCATTTCTGCCACTGATCTTGCGACACGGTTTGATGCGTCCGGTCACCGACCTGGTGTTCTCGAAGGTTCTCGACGACGCGGTCCGATGGTCGTCGACGGGACTGGAAATCCCGGTCGCGGTCAACCTTTTCGCGCCGTTGCTGCGTGACGCGCGGCTGCCTGTCACGGTGGGCGGTGTGCTCCAGGAGCATGGGCTGCCGGCCAGGCTGCTGACCATCGAGATCACCGAGGACGTGGTCCTCGACGAATTGGGCCGGGTCGCCGGGGTGCTGCAGCAGCTGCGCGACGACGGTGTCCGAGTTGCCATCGACGACTTCGGCAGCGGTTATTCGGCTTTGAGCTATCTGCGTGATCTGCCGATCGACGAGGTGAAACTCGATCGGCATTTCATCGCGTCGGTCGCCACTGACGCCAGGGCCGCGGTCGTGGTCAGCGCCGTCATCGAACTGACCCACAACCTCGGGATGACCGTGGTCGCTGAGGGTGTCGAGGACGCCGAGACCGCGGCGTGGCTGGCCGAGCACGGTTGCGACATCGGACAGGGGTACTTCTTCGGCCGTCCGGTACCGGCCGCCGACATCCCCGCCATGCTGATCCAGCGCGCCCAGTGACCCTCCGAGGGTCCTGTATGTTCCGACCCAACACCCTGAGGCCGGCGGACACCTGAATTCTGTTGAGGTACCGTCGAGTTGGGCCCACACCACTATTTGCGAACAAGGCGGTCCCGTCATGACGAAAAACAGGCTGGCCTCGGCCGCCGGGGTGGGGGCCATCGCGGTGCTCGCGATATTCGCCGTCACCACCGGCGTGAGCGACTCCACGGCGACCCGCACCTCGGCCGATTCCGGGCAGGAGTCGAAATTCCCGACCCCCACACCGCCGTCGCCGGCGATGGTGTCCGGGGCGGTGACCACCACCAGCGCCCCGGCCATCCGCTGACCAGCGGCTAGTGCAGCGCCTTGGCCTTCAGCGCCTCGAACTCCTGCTGGGAGATGGTCCCGGCGTCCAGGAGTTGCTTGGCGTGTTCGATCTCTTGTGCCGGCGACCGGCCCGCCGCTTCCCGGATGTAGGCGTCGGTGTCCTGTTTGGCCGCCAGCGCCGCTTCCCTGGCGCGTTCGGTCATCCCCTGGCCGCGCGCGATCAGATAGATCAGCGCGGTGATCCAGGGGAACACGATCAGGAAGATCACCCACACGGCCTTGATCCAGCCGGACGTCGTGTGATCACGCCAGAACAGGTCCACCAGAATCTGGAACAGCACCAGCAGGTAGGCGATCCAGGCGAAGATGATCAGGAAGTGCCACAGGAAATCCCATGTCGAGCCCCAGTCCATGGCCTACTCCTTATGTTGTTGGGATCACACCGATTCGGGCGGCGCGGTTCACCGCGGAGACCACGGCCCGCAGCGAGGCGGTGGTGATCGACGTGGCGATGCCGACACCCCAAACCGTGCGACCTCCGATGGACGCCTCGACGTAGGCCGCTGCCGCGGCTTCCTCGCCGGCCGACATCGCGTGCTCGGAGTAGTCCAGCACGCTGACGTCGAAGCCGACGGTGCCCAGCGCGTCGACGAACGCGGCCAGTGGTCCGTTGCCTCGGCCGTTGATCTCGGTCTCGACGCCGTCGATCTTCACGACGGCCTCGATGACGTCGGTGCCGCCGTCGACCTCGGCGCCGATCACCTTCTGCCGAATGCGTTCCAGCGGGCGGACCGGTGCCAGGTACTCGTCGGCGAACGCGTCCCACATCTCCTTGGGTGAGACCTCGCCGCCCTCACCATCGGTGATCTTCTGGATCGCCTGGGAGAACTCGATCTGCAGCCGGCGCGGCAAGACCAGCCCGTGGTCGGCCTTCATGATGTAGGCCACCCCGCCCTTGCCGGACTGCGAGTTGACCCGGATCACAGCTTCGTAGGTGCGGCCGACGTCCTTGGGGTCGATCGGCAGGTACGGCACCTGCCACAGGATGTCGTCGACATCCGAATCAGCCTCATCCGCAGCGACTTTCATCGCATCCAGACCCTTGTTGATGGCGTCCTGGTGGCTGCCGGAGAAGGCGGTGTACACCAGATCGCCGCCGTAGGGGTGCCGCTCGTGGACGCCCAGCTGGTTGCAGTACTCGACGGTGCGGCGGATCTCGTCGATGTTGGAGAAGTCGATCTGCGGATCCACGCCACGGGAGAACATGTTCAGCCCCAGCGTCACCAGACACACGTTGCCGGTGCGCTCACCGTTGCCGAACAGGCAACCCTCGATGCGGTCGGCCCCGGCTTGATAGCCCAATTCGGCTGCGGCTACGGCTGTTCCGCGGTCGTTGTGCGGATGCAAACTCAGGATGATCGAGTCGCGGCGGGCCAGGTTACGGCTCATCCACTCGATAGAGTCGGCGTACACGTTGGGCGTGGCCATCTCGACGGTGGCGGGCAGGTTGACGATCAGCGGCCAGTCCGGCGTCGGCTCGATGATCTCGGAAACCGCGTCGCACACCTCTTTGGCGTAGGACAGTTCGGTGCCGGTGTAGGACTCGGGGGAGTACTCGTAACGCCACCGGGTGCCGGGGTGCTTGGCCGCCTCCTGCAGGCACTTGCGGGCGCCGTCGGTGGCGATCTTCTTGATCTCGTCGCGGTCGGCGCGGAACACCACCCGCCGCTGCAGGATCGACGTCGAGTTGTAGAAGTGCACGATCACGTTCGGCGCGCCATGGCAGGCCTCGAAGGTCCGCTCGATCAGCTCGTCACGGCACTGGGTCAGGACCTGGATGGTGACGTCGTCGGGAATGGCGCCCTGCTCGATGATCTCGCGGACGAAGTCGTAATCGGTCTGGCTGGCCGACGGGAAGCCGACCTCGATCTCCTTGTAGCCCATGTTGACCAGCAGCTCGAACATACGGCGCTTGCGGGCCGGGCTCATCGGGTCGATCAGCGCCTGGTTGCCGTCGCGCAGGTCGACCGCGCACCACATCGGCGCGTGCTCGATGACCTTGTCGGGCCAGGTGCGGTCGGCCAGGGTGACGGGCTCGACCTCGGCCGCGAACGGGCGATACCGGTCGACCGGCATCGACGAGGCACGCTGGGTGTTCCAGGACGGCTGACCGTCACGGCGCGGACCGGCGGGGGTGGTGATGGTGCGGGCAGATACGTAGGCGTCCACGGAATCGATGGACGGCTTATGGGTGGTCACGATTGGGCTCCGGGTGTCTTGGATTGGACTTCAGACCGGCGCATCGCGAACACCCGCGACGGGAGGCCGGTCTGGATCAGACCCCGTCGCGGCGTCCGAGAAGGAGCACCCGCTGCACAAGTCCGTACTGTACTCCCGCGATGGCGGCGGACCAAAGCGCGGATTTTCGAGCTGCCGCGGACACGCCCACGATCTGGGCTTTTCCGCTGCCGCCGACCCGAACACTGCGGCGGAATCGGAGTCCCAATACCGGCATCAAGAGTTCGCTGGCAGGGTAAATTGGCGTCGTCGTAAGCCGTGATCGGGAGTAATTCGTGCCACTCAGCGTTCGCTCCATGCTCGCCACCGGGGTCTCGATGACCGCTGCCGCCACCATCGCCGTGGCCCCGCTGCCGGCCGACCCGCCACCGGTCGCGCACACCGCACCCGTCGTGCTCACCGGCGCCTGGCAGGACCTGGAAGCCACCACCAGCCAGAACCTACAAGTGCTGCTCAGCCTTCTCGTCAACTATCCGCCCGCGCCGATCCTCTCCCAGATCGCCGAGAACGTCGGCGTCTATGCGCGCTGGCTGCAAGGGCAGGATGGCGGTAATCCCGCGCTGATCGCCAAGACGATCAGCCAGCACCTCGTGGCGGTCGGCACCACCGTGGCCAATTTCGCGCTCCTGGCACCGCTCAGTTTCATCGGGCCGTTCATCGCGCCGGGTGTGATGATGGCTCAGTTGATTGCCGACACCGCCAAATACCCGTCGACCCCGCAGACCGTGCTGCAGGCGTTCATCGATGCCCCGGCCAACTATCTCAACGTCACCCTGAACTGCTGCTCCACCTCGGTGTTCAGCCTGGCCTTCGGCCTCATCAACCCCGGTCCGCTCGGCTATCTGCTGCAGATTGCACCGGCGATCGCCACCGCGCTGAAGATCACGCCACCCGCCGCCTCGGGAACCCGGCAACCGGCTGCCGCTCAGCAGTCCACCCCCGCCGAGAAGCCCGCGACCGGCAAGACCCCCGCAGTCGGCCAGAGCCGCCGGTCACAGTTGATCACCGTGCCGCAGAAGTCTGTCGCCGCGCGCAGCGCCAAGCGCCCCGCCGCGGCCGCTAAGCCCGCCGGGGCAGCCGGACGCGACGCGACATCGGGGGCGCAGGGCAAGTCGGCGCGCGCCGTCAAACCTGCGAGTCCGGGAACGCGATAACCGACAGGAACCGGATCGGCACCTCGATCAGGTCCGCCGGGCCGTGCGCGCCCTCCCCGTCGATCTGCAGTGAGTCGCCGGGGTGCAGCCGGTACACCGAGCGGCTGTGGGCGTAGTCCATGACGCCTTCGAGCACGTAGATGAACTCGGTGCCCGGATGCTGGAACAGCGGATAGGTCTTGCTCTTCTCCGACAGGGTGACCAGCAGGCACTCCAGCCTCTTGTGCTCGCCGCGCAGCGAGCCGAGCAGTTGGTATTCGTGGCCCTCCCGGGTGCCGGTGCGCACGATCCGGGCCCCGGTGCCGGCTTTCACGAAGGCCGCCGGCCGCTCGACGTCGGCGCCGCGGAACAACGTGGTCACCGGAACGTCGAAGCCCTTGGCCAGCAACGCCAGCGTGGACAGGCTGGGCGAGGTCTGGGCGTTCTCGATCTTGCTCATCATCGCCTTGGAGATGCCGACCCGGGCCGCCATGTCGGCCACCGACAACCCCAGCTGCTGGCGCAGCAGCCGCACGTTGTGGGCGATCGCGGCCTCGAATTCCAGCTCGGCGACCGGCTCGTGCGGGTCGCGGTCCCGGGCGGTGCCCGACTGGTTGCGCAGTAGATCGGTCACAAGCGCAGTGTCTATCGCATCTGCCCGGCGCCGACATAGGGATACGGGCTCTTGAGCAGCTCGCCCTCGGCGAACCGGGACAGCCGGAAGTCGGTCTCCGGTATCCGCGGGTCGCTGCTGCGGCCGTCGACGACCAGGTCGGCGACCAGCCTGCCGACCGCCGGGGCGATCTTGAAGCCGTGTCCGCTGAAGCCGGCGGCGACGAACAGTCCGGCGCGCCCGCCGGCCGAGATCACCGGATTCCAGTCGGGGGTGACGTCGTAGCACCCGGCGTAGCTGGTGGTGATCGCCGCATCGGCGAACCCGGGAAAACGGGTGCCGACCTTGTCGACGGTCAGGTCCACGAATTCCTCGGTGGCCCGGTTCAGGTAGTCGTCGGGATCGGCGGTGGCGACATCGGACAGGTCGCTGTTGCCGAACAGCACGTCCCCGCCGACCTCCGGGCGGACGTACTGCAGCGAGACCAGGTCGGAGAACACCGGTACCGGCCCCAGTTCGACGCCGGGCGAGATCATCACGATCTGTTCGCGGACCACCCGGATCGGTACGTCGATCCCGTAGGGCGACAGGAAGGGCTGGGTCCACACCCCGGTGGCGACGACGACGGTGCCCGCGCTGATCCGGGTGCCGTCGGCCAGTTGCACCCCGGTGACGGTGTCGCCGTCGGTGAGCAGGCCGGTCACGGTGGCGCCCTGGCGAATGCGCACACCGGCACCGCGGGCGGCCACGGCGAAGGCCTGGGCCGTCTGGTAGGCGTCGCCGTAACCGCCGCGGGACTCCCAGCCGAACGCGGCGAACGGGGACAGGTCGGCGAACGGCCACAGCCGGGCCACCTCGGCGGCGTCGATCTCCTCGGTCTGCACGCCGACCGCGCGTTGTGCGGCCATGCTTTTGCGCAGTGCGTCGACGTTGGGTTCGCCGACGCCGACGACGTATCCGGTTTGGCGGAAACCGATGTCGTCTCCGAAAATCTCCTCGGCCTTCTCGAACACCTCCAGGCCTACCGTCGCCATCGCGGCCAGCGAGCTCACCCCGTAGTGGCAGCGCACGATCCCGCTGGACTTGCCGGTCATCCCCGACGCGACGGTATTACGTTCCAGCACAACGACATCAGTGATGCCGCGCTGGCTCAGCGCCCAGGCTGCGGCACACCCCTCGATGCCGCCGCCGACGATCACCACATCGGCCGTCTCGGTCACAGGCCGGCCCCGGGGATCCAGGACGTGCCCGCCAACGGAACCCTGGCCATCGCGGCGGCCTCGATGGTGACCGCGACGAGGTCTTCGGGTTCCAGATGCAGCAGATGCGCTTTGCCGCAGGCGCGGGCGATGGTCTGGGCTTCCATCGTGAGAACCCGTAGGTAGTTGGCCAGTCGCCGGCCGGCGTCCACCGGGTCCAGCCGGGCGGCCAGCTCCGGGTCCTGGGTGCTGATGCCCGCCGGGTCGCGGCCGTCCTGAAAGTCGTCGTAGAACCCGGCGGCACTGCCCAGCTTCTCGTACTCGGCGGCGTACTTGGGGCTGTTGTCGCCTAGCGCGATCAACGCGGCGGTGCCGATGGCCACGGCGTCGGCACCCAGCGCCATCGCCTTGGCGACGTCGGCGCCGGTGCGGATGCCGCCGGAGACGATCAGCTGCACTCCCTTGCGATGCACCCCCAGTTCGGAGAGCGCCTGCACCGCCTGCGGCACCGCGGCCAGCGTCGGGATGCCGACGTGCTCGATGAAGACGTCCTGGGTGGCGGCGGTACCGCCCTGCATCCCGTCCACCACGACGACGTCGGCGCCGGCGGCCACGGCCAGCTTCACGTCGTAGTACGTGCGGGTGGCGCCGACCTTGACGTAGATCGGCTTCTCCCAGTCGGTCAGCTCGCGTAGCTCGTTGATCTTGATGGTCAGGTCATCGGGGCCGGTCCAGTCCGGATGCCGGCACGCCGAACGCTGGTCGATGCCCTCCGGCAGGGTGCGCATCCCGGCGACCCGCTCGGAGATCTTCTGGCCCAGTAGCATTCCGCCGCCACCAGGTTTGGCGCCCTGGCCCAGGACCACCTCGATGGCGTCGGCCTTGCGCAGGTCGTCGGGATTCATCCCGTAGCGCGACGGAAGATACTGGTAAACCAGGTATTTGGACTGGCCGCGTTCCTCCGGTGTCATGCCGCCGTCACCGGTGGTGGTCGAAGTGCCGACCTCACTGGCTCCGCGGCCCAGGGCCTCCTTGGCCGGGCCGGACAGCGCACCGAACGACATACCGGCGATGGTGACCGGGATTTCCAGGTGCAGAGGATGTTTGGCGTGCCGGCCGCCGAGGACGACATCGGTACCGCAACGCTCGCGGTATCCCTCCAGTGGGTACCGCGACATCGACGCACCCAGGAACAGCAGATCGTCGAAATGGGGCAGTGGGCGTTTGGCGCCCCAGCCGCGGATGTCGTAGATGCCCGTCTCGGCGGCCCGCTGGATGCCGGCGATGGTGGCGCGGTCGAAGGTGGCCGATTCGCGCAGGCCCAGGCGGGCGCGATCGTCGTGGGTGTATGTCATTTAGTAAACCGAGCTGTTGTCGATGTGGAAGTGGTAGAGCTGGCGGGCCGACCCGTAGCGGGTGTAGGCGCCGGTGTCGTCGTCCTCGAACCCGGCGGCCTTGAGCAGCCGGCCGAGCTCCTCGTGATGCTCGGCGCGCATCTCCTTGGCGACGCAGTCTGCTCCGAGCGAGGCGACGTCGCCGCGGACATACAGGCGCGCCTCGTAGATCGAATCACCTAGTGCTTCACCGGCATCGCCGCGAATCACCAGCCGCCCGGCCTGGGCCATGAATGCGCTCATGTGCCCGACGCTGCCGCCCACGACGATGTCGACCCCTTTCATGGAGATGCCGCAACGGGCCGCGGCGTTGCCTTCGACGACAAGCAGGCCGCCGTGCGCGGTGGCGCCGGCCGACTGGGAGGCGTTGCCCTTGACCCAGACGGTGCCGCTCATCATGTTCTCGGCGACGCCGGTGCCTGCGTTGCCGTCGATGATCACCTCAGCCTGCTGGTTCATCCCGGCGGCGTAATAGCCGACGTGGCCGTCGATCCGGACTCGGACCGGGGCGTCGATGCCCACCGCGACGTTGTGTGCGCCGGCGGGGTTGGTGATCGCGAACTCACCGGACAGTCCCGGCGCGTGCAGGGCCGCGTTGACCTCCCGCAGCGGTGTGGACGCCAGGTCGAACGTCGTCATCTCGTCCACGCGTACACCACCTCGGGCTCGGGCTCCCAGATGGCGGCCTTCTCCACCCCGGGCAGGCCGGCCAGCGCACGGTATTCGCTGCCCATCGCCACCCAGTCGTCGGTCTCGGCGATCACCGCGGGCTTGCAGGCGATCGCATCCCGCACCACGGCGAACGAATCGTGGTTGGACACCAGCAGGGTGTAGAAGCCGTCAAAGGTGGCACACAGCTCTTTCAGTGCCGACTCCACGTCGCGTCCGTTGGCCAGCTGCTCGGCCACGAATCGGGCGCCGACCTCGGTGTCGTTCTCGCTGTCGAACGCGACGCCGGCAGCCTTGAGGTCGCGACGGATGGTGGCGTGGTTGGCGAACGAGCCATTGTGCACCAGGCACTGGTCCGGGCCCACCGCGTAGGGGTGGGCACCGGCCGGTATCACCGCCGACTCGGTGGCCATTCTGGTGTGTCCGACACCTTGCCAGCCCGCAGCGTCCGCCAGTCCCCACGCCTCGGTGAGTGCCCGGGGATGGCCGACACCCTTGAGCACGGCCACATTGGCGCCAAACCCGGCGATCAGCGCGTGGGGGTAGTGGGCGGTGACCGCCGCGTGCAGCGTTTCGGCGGCGACATCGGCCGAGACCAGCAGCGTCTCGTCGACTCGATGCACCGACACCGCACCGCCCAGCGCCGCATGGAGTGCGGCGGTCAGCTGCTCGGGGCTGTCGTCGACGTCGAGGACCGACACGGTGGCCTGCCCCGGCGGGGACCATCGCGGATCCCCGTAGACGGCCACCCCCGCGGAATCACTTCCGCGGTCGGACATTTCGCAGAGCATGCCGGTCAGCAGTTCGCCGAGCCGGGGGTAGAGCTCGGGGTTGCGTAGGTGCAGACCCACGATCCCGCACATGGTGTTCCTTCCTCGCCTAATCAGGCCGAATCAGAATGCGGTCAGGTACCGGTCGACCTCCCACGGGCTGACCGCGCTGTGGTAGGCGAAGAATTCGTCGCGTTTGATCCCGGCGAAATAGGCGGCGACCCCGTCGCCGACGGCATCGAGCACGCCGGTGATCACCGGATCGCCCTCGAACTCGTCGACGGCGTGCAACAAGGTGGGCGGCAACGCGGTTCGGCCGTCGGTGCCACCGATCGCGCCGGGGTCGAGGCTGCGCTTGATACCGTCGATGCCCGCACCCAGTGCTGCGGCGATGGCGAGATACGGGTTGGCTGATCCGTCACCGCCACGCAGTTCGACCCGCTGGGCGTCCGGTACCCGGATGTAGTGGGTCCGGTCGTTGCCACCGTAGGTCGGCAGCTTGGGCGCCCAGGATGCGCCGGAGGCCGTCGTCAGCGCCCCGGTTCTCTTGTAGGAGTTGACCGTGGGGCCGACGACCGCCTGCAGCGCGCAGGCGTGGTCGAGGATTCCGCCGATGAACGCGTAGGCGGTGCTCGACAGCCCCAACCCGCGTTCGTCGGAGTCTTCGGGGAACACCGGGGTGCCGCCACTGGTCAGCGACAGGTGCAGATGCAGTCCGCTGCCGGTGCGGTCGGCGAACGGTTTGGGCATGAACGTCGCGATCATGCCGCGCTCGGCGGCGATCATCGACAGCAGATAGCGCAGCGTCACCACCCGGTCGGCGGTGGTCAGCGCGTCGGCGAATTGGAAGTTCTGCTCGAACTGACCGTTGCCGTCCTCGTGGTCGTTGGCGTAGTTGGACCAGCCCAGGGAATTCATTGCCGTCGAGATGGCGGTGAGGTGGTCATACATCCGGGTGACGCCGCGGGCGTCGTAACAAGGCTGGGCCGCGGTGTCGGCGGCGTCGGCGGTGACCAGGCTGCCGTCGGCGGCGCGGGTCAGCAGAAAGTACTCGACCTCGGCGCCCACCCACGGCTCGAAACCGGCGTCGGCGGCGCGCTGGATCAACGACTTGAGAATGACCCGCGGAGCGTACGGCCAGGGCCGCCCCTCGACGTGCGGATCGCAGTGCACGATCGCCAGGCCTTCTTTGATGAACGGCACGGGTGTGAACGACGCGGGGTCGGGAATCGCCATCAGGTCAGGGTCTTTGGGTTCCTGACCGATTGCCCCGACGGCGTATCCCGCAAAACCCACGCCCTCGGTGGCCAGCAGGTCGACGGCTTCGACGGGAACGAGTTTGGCGCAGGGCTTTCCGCGCAGGTCGACGAACAGCGCGAGGATGAATTTCGTTGCTGACGTCGCGGCCAGGTCGGCGAGGGTGGCGGACATGTTCTCTAACAGGCTCTTTCGTGGTTCTGGTGGAGGGTGGCGAGTCGA
>NZ_BEWG01000015.1:127710-165552 GCF_002723835.1 Mycobacterium sp. shizuoka-1
CGCGCCCGACTCGGTTCTCCCGTCAGGCGTACTCGAGCTCGTATGCCGGGTCGCGGTGGACGTGGGTGTCGATACCCTTCTCCTCCTCCTCGGGGGAGATCCGGATGCCCATCGTCTTTTTGATGCCCCAGGCGATGACGAACGCGATCGCGAACGAATAGATCATCACCGCACCTGCGGCGACCGCCTGGCGCCACAGCTGGTCGAATCCGCCGCCGTAGAACAGGCCGTTGATCTTGTTCGGCATGCTGTCGCTGGCCAGGAAGCCGATCAGCAGGGTGCCGACGACGCCGCCGACCAGGTGCACGCCGACCACGTCGAGCGAATCGTCATAGCCGAACTTCTCTTTGAGGCCCACGGCGTACGGGCAGATGGCGCCGGCGACCAGACCCAGGATGATCGCGCCGACCGGCGTGACCGAACCACAGGCCGGGGTGATCGCGACCAGGCCGGTGATGGCACCCGCTGCGGCACCGACACCGGTGACGTGGCCGTCCTTGATCTTCTCCACGGCCAGCCAGGCCAGGGTGGCAGCGCAGGTGGCCACGAACGTGGTGACCATGACGATGGCCGCCGAATTGCCCGCGGCCAGAGCCGAACCGCCGTTGAACGCGTACCAGCCGGCCCACAGCAGCCCGGCACCGAGCAGGGTCAGCGGGACGTTGTGCGGCTTGCGCAGCTTGCCCCAGCTGGCGCCCTTGCCGAGCACGATGGCCACGGCAAGCGCGGCCGCGCCGGCGTTGATGTGCACCGCGGTGCCACCGGCGAAGTCGATTGCCTTGAGGTTGTTGGCAATCCAGCCGCCCACCGAGTCGGGCGTGACGACGCCGTTGAAGGCGAACACCCAGTGCGCGACCGGGAAGTAGACCAGAACTGCCCACACCGTCGCGAAGACCATCCAGGCCGCGAACTTCATCCGGTCGGCCGCCGCGCCGGAGATCAGCGCCACGGTGATCGCGGCGAACAGCGCCTGGAACAATGCGAACAAGCTGATCGGCAGGCCCGAGATGGTGGTCTGCGACTCCAACAGGTCCTTCATCCCGGCGAATTCGGTGAAGCTGCCCACGAACCCGCCGTAGGACGTTCCGAATGTCATGGAGAACCCGAACAGGATCCACAGCACGCCGACGACGGCGACCGCGCCGAACGTCATCATCATCATGTTGGTGGAGCTCTTGACCGAGACCATGCCGCCGTAGAACAGCGCCAGGCCCGGGATCATCATCGTCAGCCCGATGATGCAACACAGCATGAATGCTGTGGTCCCTGTATCCATCTAATCTCCTGCGAGGTGTGCGGCCCGTAGCCAAGTGGGGCCGTTCACCGGCAGTGAACGATGTTTCTGTTACGTAGACCCCCTCGTGGTGTTGCCGGCGAGTTAAACGTTGGGCGGCGCGGCTACGCTGGCTCACCATGCACCGACGTCCGCGCTGGGTCCTCACGATCACCGTGGTGGTCATCGCGCTCGGTGCGTGGGTGTGGTCGACCTACTTCGACCGCCCGCCGGAGAAGTGCAAGCCGGTGATCGAACTGCTGGACTACAGCCGGGCGCAGGCGGCCAAGATCGATTCCAAAGGCAATGAAGGGGTGCCGACCGTCGCCGAGGACGCCGTCTACCGCGATTGGGCCGACGGCCTGGCCGAGCGGGCGCAGAAGGTGACCGATCCGGCGCTGGCGGCGCAGGCTACCGAGGTGGCCCAGCTGGCCAATCAGTTCGTGTCGGGGCTGCCGAGCCTGCGCGCCCAGATCCAGTCGCGGGCCCCCGGCGCGCCCGCTCCACCTCAGGTTTTCGAGATGTCACTGCTCAACGACCGGATCGTCGCCAAGCTCGGGGAGCTGCGCAAGACCTGTTCGTGACCAGTTGAGGACGACCTCCTCCAGCGGCAGCCGTTGCCGCGGGCGCGAGTCGCGTTCGGCGATCTGCGGGTCCAGCTGCGCGTAGTCGCCGCGTGATCCGACGGCCACGACCGCCAGGGGTCGCACCCCGTCCGGCAAGTCGAAGGCTTCGGTTGCGCCGTCGACGTCGAAGCCGGCCATCGGATGCACGATCAGGCCTTGCGTCACCGCCTCCACCGACAGGTTTGCCATCGCCGCCCCCGCGTCGACCGCGGAGTAGAGCGCCGTGCGGTCGTCTTCGCCCTGGTCAGCGCATACCAGTATCAGTGCGCTCGCTGCGTGGGCGTAGCTGTTGCCGCGGCGCAACAGCCCGGCGATGGTCTGGAAATCGTCGCTGCCCCGGACCCCGACCACGAATCGCACCGGCTGGCGATGCCCCCAGGTTGCGGCCCAGCGCGCTGCCTCCAGCAGGCCGGTCAGCTGCTCGGACGTGACCGTCGCGGCGGGGTCGAAGGCGCGCGGGCTCCACCTGTCGGCGATCGGCGGGTGGATCGGCACCCGGGTGTGGGCGTGCCGGTCGCGGGGCGGGTCGGCGCGTTGGTCAGCCATCGCCGCGACGTTACCGCCGATCCGGGGGGCAAAAGCAGGTGCGTCGACCCCTTATCCTTAGAGCCGACCTCCCCGACTTTCGAAAGGGCAGACTGTGGCGCTCGTCGTGCAGAAGTACGGCGGATCCTCGGTGTCGGACGCCGACCGGATCCGGCGCGTCGCCGAGCGCATCGTCGAAACCAAGAAGGCCGGCAACGACGTCGTCGTGGTGGTCTCGGCGATGGGTGACACCACCGACGAGCTGCTCGACCTGGCCAAACAGGTCTGCCCGGCGCCGCCCGCCCGGGAGCTCGACATGCTCCTGACCGCGGGCGAGCGCATCTCGAACGCGCTGGTCGCGATGGCCATCGAGTCGCTCGGAGCCGAGGCTCGCAGCTTCACCGGCTCCCAGGCCGGTGTCGTCACCACGGGCACCCACGGCAACGCCAAGATCATCGACGTCACCCCCACCCGGCTGCGTTCGGCACTCGACGAAGGCCAGATCGTCCTGGTGGCCGGGTTCCAGGGCGTCAGCCAGGACACCAAGGACGTCACCACGCTGGGACGTGGCGGGTCCGACACCACCGCCGTCGCGCTGGCCGCGGCCTTGCACGCCGACGTCTGCGAGATCTACACCGACGTGGACGGCATCTTCACCGCCGACCCGCGCATCGTGTCCAATGCCCGCCGCCTGGACACCGTCAGCTTCGAGGAGATGCTCGAGATGGCGGCCTGCGGTGCCAAGGTGCTCATGCTTCGCTGCGTGGAATACGCCCGCCGCTACAACGTTCCGATTCATGTCCGGTCGTCGTACACCGACAAGCCCGGCACGATCGTCACCGGATCTATCGAGGACATCCCCATGGAAGACGCCATCCTGACCGGAGTTGCCCACGACCGCAGTGAGGCCAAGGTCACCGTCGTCGGCCTGCCTGACGTCCCCGGCTACGCGGCCATGGTGTTCCGCGCGGTCGCCGACGCCGACGTCAACATCGACATGGTGTTGCAGAACATCTCCAAGGTCGAGGACGGCAAGACCGACATCACCTTCACCTGCCCACGGGATCTCGGCCCGACCGCGGTCGAGAAGCTCTCCGCGCTGCAGAACGAGATCGGCTTCACCAAGGTGCTCTATGACGACCACATCGGCAAGGTGTCGCTGGTGGGGGCGGGGATGCGCAGCCACCCGGGCGTGACCGCGACCTTCTGCGAGACGCTGGCCCGGGTCGGGGTCAACATCGAGTTGATCTCGACCTCCGAGATCCGGATCTCGGTGCTGGTCAAGGACACCGAGCTGGACAAGGCCGTCGCCGCGCTGCACGAGGCGTTCGGCCTCGGTGGCGACGAAGAGGCCGTCGTATACGCGGGGACGGGGCGATAGCCATGGTGTCTATCGGCGTTGTGGGAGCCACCGGCCAGGTCGGCCAGGTGATGCGCACGCTGCTCGAGGAGCGCGACTTCCCGGTCAGCAGTGTGCGGTTCTTCGCCTCGTCGCGCTCGGCGGGCAAGAAGTTGTCGTTCCGCGGCCAGGAGATCGAGGTCGAGGACGCCGAGACCGCCGACCCCTCGGGTCTGGACATCGCGTTGTTCTCGGCGGGCGCGACGATGTCGCGGGTGCAGGCACCGCGATTCGCCGAGGCCGGCGTGGTCGTGATCGACAACTCGTCGGCCTGGCGCAAAGACCCGGACGTTCCGCTGGTGGTTTCCGAGGTCAACTTCGACAGAGATGTCGCGAACCGCGCTCGGTCCCTTCCTAAGGGCATCATCGCCAACCCGAACTGCACCACGATGGCCGCGATGCCGGTGCTCAAGGTGCTGCACGACGAGGCCCAGCTGGTCCGGATGATCGCGTCGACCTATCAGGCGGTCTCGGGCAGCGGGCTGGCCGGTGTCGACGAGCTGGCCACCCAGGCGCGCGCCGTCATCGATGGTGCCGAGCAGCTGGTGCACGACGGATCCGCGCTCGACTTCCCCGCGCCGGTGAAATACGTTGCGCCGATTGCCTTCAACGTGGTGCCGCTGGCCGGCTCGCTGGTTGACGACGGCTCGGGGGAGACCGACGAAGACCAGAAGCTGCGCAACGAGAGCCGCAAGATCCTGGGCATCCCCGAGCTGGCCGTGTCCGGCACCTGCGTGCGGGTACCGGTGTTCACCGGGCATTCGCTGTCGATCAATGCCGAGTTCGCCCAGCCGATTTCGCCTGCGCGTGCTTCTGAGCTGCTCGACGGTGCGCCCGGGGTGAAGCTGGTCGACGTGCCGACCCCGCTGGCCGCCGCCGGTGTGGACGAGACCCTGGTCGGCCGGATCCGTCAGGACCCGGGTGTGCCGGAGGGGCGTGGGCTGGCGTTGTTCCTCTCGGGTGACAATCTGCGAAAAGGCGCTGCGCTCAACACCATCCAGATCGCCGAGCTGCTGGCCGCGCAGCTTTGATCGCCCCGCGCCGAAACGTGAGTTTGGGCGTGAAAGTGCGAGTATTTTGCGCCATTTCGTCGATCTCGGCGCTGATCATGGCGTGCCCGGCCGCGGCGGCCGACCCGCCCAACCCGGCACCCGACCCCATCCTGGCGCCGTTGGCCCCGGGGCAGGTGGTCCGGATCGGCCCGATCGCCGGCACCGGCACACCGACTCGCGACTACGGGATCGGTGCCACCGATTTGTGCGAGTTTATGGAGTTCCCCACCGAATTGCTGCAGATCTGTGGGGACAGCTTCGCCGGCCAGGGCGTCGGATTCGGCGGCTGGTTCTCCCCGGTTGCCCTGCGGGTGTCCGGTGACTCGGTCGACGATCCCGACGGAGTGCGTTACACCGGAGTGACCGGGGTGGACAAGCCGCTGCTGGCCGACCCCACCCCGGCAGGTGCCTCGCAGCTACCGGCCGGGGTGGTGTCGATCAACCGGCAGAACTATCTGCTGGTGACCACCACCAAGGACCTGGTACCGCAGACCTCCCGGCTGGTGAAAGCGGTTGCCGGGCAGGGGAGTTGGCAGACGGTTCCCGGTTCTGCGCGTCCGGCGTCCTATGCCGGCGGGCGGCAGACTCAGATCAGCGGCTACTACGATCCCATCCCGACGCCGGACTCGCAGACCGGCTGGGTGTACATCGTGGCCAACAACTTCGACCGGTCCGGTCCGGTGATGCTCTACCGCGCCACGCCGGAGGCGTTCCCCGATCGCTCCCGATGGCAGGGCTGGGCGGGCGGCTGGAACAAGACCCCGACACCGCTGTGGCCCGACAGGGTCGGCGAGATGAGCATGCGGGAGGTCGACGGCAAGCCGGTGCTGTCGTACTTCAACGCCACCACCGGGAACATGGAGATGCGGGTGGCCTACGACCCGACCGGGTTGTGCACCGCGCCGGTGACGACAGTGGTGCAGGCCGGGGACTGGCCCGACCCGGCCGAGAGCCTGCCGTCGCCGGACGACAACCGGCTGGCCCAGCCCTACGGCGGCTACATCTCGCCGGGCTCGACGCTCGACGAGGTGCGAGTGTTCATCAGCCAGTGGAACACCGCGCCGCGCGACCGCGCACCCTATCGGGTGCTGCAGTTCGCGGTGAACCCGTTCAAGCCTTGGTGAGAGGCCACTTTCAGGCTTCAGTCTCCGGCCATGCAGGCTCGCACCTAGTCGAAATAGACGACCAACACGGTGCCTTGAGCGTTCGTGCCCGCGCACCGCGTCGCGGTCGGCCAGATATCCGTGGCCGTCGCAACACAGCGCATCAGATACGACTGGTCCGTCACCGGGCTGTAGGCATTGATGGCGCTGCCCGGGCTGGCATACCACGAGGACCGCACGTTGTCGGCGAACGCGCAACTGGTGTCAGCCGAAGCGACACCAGTCACGCCGGACGGACAGATCTTGAATGTCTCACCAGGACTCGACACCGGGGGCGCGGCAACAGGAGGTGGAGGTGACGGCTCATCTTGCGCGAAATCCAACGATCCCGGCGGTGTCTCCCACATCGTGTTTCGCTCATCCGAGGTCACCTCGACCGGTACATCGTGGACCACACCGTCTTTGGATCGGACGTGCGCGATGCCCTTGTACTCGTTGCCGTCCTTGTGAACCAGCATCACGTCAACAACCTTGAGCCTCAGCCGCTTCAGATCGGGATCCGAATCCAGTTTCTTCTGCATCGACACCTTCACATCCGCCTGCACCATCTCGACGGGCGAGTAGGTCGGCGATGCGGGGACGGGCGGGGGAGCGACCGACGTCACCGTCACCGGTGCAGGCACAGCGGCGGGCTTCGCCACGGTCCGCAAGGTCAGCAAGGTCGCCCCAACGGCGGCCACCACCACGGCCATCCCGATGCCGGCAGGAACAAGCCAGCGACGCTTGGAATCCGCGACCGGAACCGGCTCCGGCTCGGCCGCCACCTCCGGGTACGGCTCAGCCCACGCCGAACCATCCCAACGCCGGGCACCCAAACCACCACTGGGATCCGGGTACCAACCCGGCGGAATGTCCCCCGACATGATCCGCAGGGTACGCCGGTGGGCCGACAGCTACAGACCGTTCACCAGATGCGGGAAACGCCTACCTCACGGCTGCGGGCGGCGCTCACCGTCGAGCGGGGAATCGACCGCGCCCGCCTCGTGTGCACCGGGCAGGTCCGGCATCTCGTGGCGGCCGCCGCCCGATCGGCGCCGCAGAACCCACACCACAGCGCCCACCGACAGCGCGGCCGCGACCACGATCGTCGGCCACAGCAGAACTTGGGCCAGCCACACCCGCCGCTGCACGGTGGCGATTCGCTGCTCGGCATGTCGAACACGGGCCAGCTTGTCCATGCGCTCCCTGTGCCCGCGATCGGCGCCGGGAAAACCGGGAGCACCCCACCCGGGACCGCGTCCCATTCATAGCGAACTCATAGGCGCCACCTAACCCGCACTGAGTGGCACGCTCGCATGATCGATTCATGACCGAAACACCCGAGCGGGCCGACGAGCCCGCCACCAGTCCCGTCGCCACGCTGGATCCCCCGCCGCCGCCGCCACCGGCGCCGCCCGCGTATTACGGACCCGTCCCCGTCGCCCCCCGACCCAACCGGCTCTACCAGGCCGTGGCCTGGGTGGCCATCGTCGCGGGCACGGTGTTCATCGTCGGTGCGGTCTTCTTCACCGGATTCGCCATGGGCCGCCACAGCGGTGGCGGCTGGCACCACCACCGCGGCTGGGACGGCAACTCGCAGTTCCAGCACCGGGTGGGGCCGCCGATGATGCCGATGATGCCGGGCGCGGGCCCCTGGGGGCCGATGGGTCCCGGCGGGCCCGGCGGACCCGGCGGGCCGAACGGGGGCCCGGGCTTCGGGCCCGGCGGACCGGGCAGCACCGGCCCCGGCGCCACCGTCGCCCCGACACCGCGTCCCTGACGCGCGCGAGCCGCCCAGCGCCCTCCTCCCCCCGGGGGCGCTGGGCTTTCGGCTGTGATTCGGCGGCGCTTCGGGGGTACTCGGCTCCACGGAGAGCGGCGGAAACCGCCTTCAGAGAGGGAGACGATGACCGAGAACTACGCGACAACCGATTCCGGGGCCCCGGCCCCGAGTTTCGAGCATTCCCTGACCGTCGGGCCGGACGGCCCGATCCTGCTGCAGGACCATTACCTGATCGAGCAGATGGCCAACTTCAATCGCGAGCGGATCCCCGAGCGTCAGCCGCACGCCAAGGGTGGTGGCGCGTTCGGCTCGTTCGAGGTGACCCAGGATGTCAGCGCATTCACCAGGGCGGCGTTTCTGCAGCCCGGCACCACGACCGAGATGGTGGCCCGATTCTCCACCGTGGCCGGCGAGCGCGGCAGCCCGGACACCTGGCGCGACCCCCGCGGTTTCGCGCTGAAGTTCTACACCTCTGAGGGCAACTTCGACCTCGTCGGCAACAACACCCCGGTGTTCTTCGTCCGCGACCCGATGAAATTCCAGAACTTCATCCGGTCGCAGAAGCGCCTGCAGTCGTCCAACCTTCGCGACCATCACATGCAGTGGGACTTCTGGACGCTGTCACCGGAATCCGCACACCAGGTCACCTGGCTGATGGGCGATCGGGGCATCCCCAAGACCTGGCGCCACATGAACGGCTACTCCAGCCACACCTACAGCTGGATCAATGCCGCCGGTGAGTTGTTCTGGGTCAAGTACCACTTCAAGACCGACCAGGGCATCGACTTCCTCACTCAGGAGGACGGCGACCAGCTGGCCGGCAGCGACGGCGACTACCACCAGCGCGACCTCTACGAGGCGATCGAGGGCGGCAACTTCCCGAGCTGGACGCTGCACGTGCAGATCATGCCGTTCGAGGATGCCAAGACCTACCGCTTCAACCCCTTCGACCTCACCAAGGTCTGGCCGCACAGCGACTACCCGCTGCGCGAAGTAGGGCGAATGACGTTGAACCGCAACGTCACCGACTATCACGCCGAGATCGAGCAGGCCGCCTTCGAACCCAACAACCTGGTTCCCGGTACCGGCCTGAGCCCGGACAAGATGCTGCTGGCCCGCGGCTTCTCCTACAGCGATGCCCACCGCCACCGGCTGGGGGTGAACTACAAGCAGATCCCGGTCAACACACCCAGAGTCGACGTGCGCAGCTATTCCAAGGACGGCGCGATGCGCATCCACAACGTCACCGATCCGGTGTATGCGCCGAACTCGATGGGCGGCCCGGCGGCCGACCCGGCTCGGGCAGCAGAGGTGCACTGGGCGTCCGACGGTGACATGGTCCGCACGGCCTACGCGCTTCGTGCCGAGGACGACGATTGGGGCCAGGCCGGCACGATGGTCCGTGAGGTCCTCGACGACGCCGCACGAGACCGGCTGGCGCACAACATCATCGGCCACGTCTCCAAAGGGGTGAAGGAGCCGGTGCTGTCCCGCGTCTTCGAATACTGGCGCAACGTCGACCCCGACCTCGGCAAGAAGGTCGAGGAAGGGGTGCGAAGCGGCGAGTAGCGATGCCGAGATCGACACCACGGTTGTGATTGCGCCAGTTTCACAACCCTGGTGTCGATCTCGCGTCCGTCCGGAGCCCTTGCCGCCCGTCGGCCGGCTGGCATGATCGAAGCCATGAGTATCGATGTCATCTACACCGCGGAGTCCACGGCCAGCGGCGGTGGACGCGACGGTCATGTGAAGTCGTCGGACAATCGCATCGATCTGGAGACCAGACCACCGAAGGAAGCCGGCGGCAGCGGCGAGGGCACCAATCCCGAGCAGCTGTTCTCGGCCGGGTATGCCGCCTGCTTCCTGGGTGCGCTGCAACTCGTGGCCCGCACGGAGAAGATCGGGCTCGACAGCGCGTCGGGCGTGACAGCCCAGGTCGGCTTCGGCAAGGACGCTGACGGCGGTTACGGCATCAACGCCCACCTCATCGGCTATCTCCCCGGTCTGGAGCAGCACCAGGCCGAGGAGTTGATGAACAAGGCGCACCAGGTGTGTCCGTACTCCAAGGCCACCCGGGGCAACATCGACGTCACCCTGGCCGTCAAGGTCTGAGCGCGATGCGCCCCACTGCTGCGGTGGCCGCCGTGCTTGTCGCCGGGGTCGTCCCCTGCGTCGCGGCCGGCCCGGCGCAGGCCCGGCCCTCGGATCCGGGCGTGGTGTCCTACGCCGTGCTGGGCAAGGGTTCGGTGGGCAACATCGTCGGCGCCCCGATGACATGGGAAGCGGTCGACACCGACCCGGTGCAGGGCTACTGGGTGGACCTGCCGGTGTGCAACAACTGGGCCGATATCGGGTTGCCGGAGGTGTTCTACGATCCCGACCTCGCGTCGTTCAACAGCGCGGTGACCCAGACCTCGGCGACCGACC
This sequence comes from Mycobacterium sp. shizuoka-1, assembly GCF_002723835.1. Classification (GTDB taxonomy): domain Bacteria; phylum Actinomycetota; class Actinomycetes; order Mycobacteriales; family Mycobacteriaceae; genus Mycobacterium. Next base: position 137,938 of record NZ_BEWG01000015.1, read on the forward strand.
AGAATCACCTGGTCAAGCAGGCGATTGGGGTGTTCGCCACCTCGGACGCCGCCAATCGCGCCTTCCACCGCGTCACAGATCGCACCGTCGGTTGTGCCGGGCAGACCACCGCCATGCACCTCGAGGACGGGACCACCCAGGTGTGGTCGTTCGGCGGAGCGGCCCCCACCGCGACCGATGCGGTGTGGGTCAAACAGGAAGCCGACACCGATCGGCGGTGTTTCACCCAGACCCGGCTGCGGGAGAACGTGCTGCTGCAGGCCAAGGTCTGCCAGTCCGGCAACGGCGGGCCCGCGGTCAATGTGCTGGCCGGCGCGATGCAGAACACGTTGGGTCAATAGCGGTCGATAGCGGTCGATAGCGGTCGGTAGCCGTAACGAACCGCCGGTTGGGGTACACGTCACCAACGTGTCAGCCGGGGATCGAGGAAATTTGTCGGTGCGGTCTGGAAGATGGTTCTCATGACGTTCGTCGTCACATCGGCGCCGGGTCGAGCACACAGCGGCCCTGCGGCCGACGAGCGTCCGCTGAACAGCTCGTCGTCGGCCGCGTTGCACATCGCCGGCGCCTGCATGCAGCACGGCCCGATCGGCCAGGTCGGCCTGGAACTCGAGGCGCACTGCTTCGACCTGCACGACGTGCGGCGCCGCCCCGGGTGGTCGGAGCTCAACGACGTGATCGGCTCGGTAGGGCCGTTGCCCGGCGGCAGTGCCGTCACCGTGGAGCCCGGCGGCGCGGTCGAATTGTCCGGCCCACCCGCGATGGGTCCACTGCCTGCCATCTCAGCGCTGGTCGCCGACCGGGCGGCGCTGCGCGCGGCATTCGCCCGGGCCGGGCTGGGCCTGGTCCTGCTGGGCGCCGACCCGCTGCGCAGGCCGCACCGGGTCAACCCGGGCCCGCGCTATCAGGCCATGGAACGGTTCTTCACCGCCTCGCAGACCGGCCGTGCGGGTGCGGCGATGATGACGTCGACCGCGTCGATCCAGGTCAACCTCGACGCCGGTCCGCGCGACGGCTGGGCTGACCGGGTGCGGTTGGCCCATGCCCTTGGTCCGACCATGATCGCCATCGCCGCCAACTCGCCGCTGCTCGCCGGGCAGTTCACCGGCTGGGTCTCCAGCCGCCAGCGGGTCTGGAGCCAGCTGGACTCCGCACGCTGCGGGCCGATCCTCGGCGCCAGCGGGGACGACCCGTGCACCGACTGGGCCCGCTACGCGCTCAAGGCGCCGGTGATGCTGGTGCACACCCCGGACGCGGTGGCGGTCACCGAACACGTTCCGTTCGCCGACTGGGCCGATGGCCTGGTGCTGCTCGGCGGTCGCCGGCCCACCACCGCCGATCTGGACTACCACCTGACGACGCTGTTCCCGCCCGTGCGCCCCCGGCGCTGGCTGGAGATCCGCTATCTCGACAGCGTGCCCGACGAACTCCTGCCTGCGGTGGTGTTCATGATGGTGACCCTTCTCGACGATCCGGACGCCGCCGCGATGGCCGCCGAGGCCGTCGAGCCGGTCGCGACGGCATGGGACCTGGCGGCCCGCGTCGGGCTGCGGGACAACCGGCTGTTCGAGGCGGCCAACCGCTGCGTGGCCGTGGCCGCCGAACGCGCACCGGCGGAATTATCCGAGTCGATGCAACGGTTGGTGCACATCGTGGAGCATGGCCGCTGCCCAGCCGACGATTTCGCCGACGACGCCATCGAGAACGGCATCGAGGGCGCAGTGCTGCAGATGGCCAGGACCACCCGGTGATCGGGCGCGAAACCCTGGCCCGTGATCTGGACCGGGCCCGCCGGCGCACTCTGACCCTCACCGACTTCGACGACGCCGAACTGCACCGGCAATACAACCCCTTGATGAGTCCGCTGGTGTGGGACCTCGCCCACATCGGGCAGCAGGAGGAGTTGTGGCTGCTGCGCGACGGCGACCCGAACCGCCCCGGCATGCTGCCGGCCAACATCGAGGGCCTCTACGACGCGTTCGTGCACACCCGGGCCAGCCGCGTCGACCTGCCGCTGCTGTCGCCCGCGCAGTCCCGGGCCTACTGCGGCAGCGTGCGCGCCGCCGCGCTCGATCTCCTGGACACCCTGCCCCAGCGCGAGGACGACGCCGAGGTCGCGTTCCGGTTCGGGCTGGTGATCAGCCACGAGAACCAGCACGACGAAACCATGCTGCAGGCGCTGAACCTGCGCAGCGGCGCCCCGATCCTGACCCAGCGGACCGCGCTCCCGGCCGGCCGGCCGGGCCTGGCCGGCACCTCGGTGCTGGTACCCGGCGGCCCCTTCGTTCTGGGTGTCGACGCCCACGACGAACCCCTGTCGCTGGACAACGAGCGCCCGGCGCATGTGGTCGACGTGCCGGCATTCCGGATCGGCCGGGTGCCGGTGACCAACGCCGAATGGCGACAGTTCGTCGACGACGGCGGCTACCTGCAGCAGAAGTGGTGGTCGCCCCGCGGGTGGAAACATCGGGTTGATGCCGAGCTGAGTGCGCCGGAGTTCTGGAATCGCGACGGCAGCCGCACCCGGTTCGGTCACGTCGAGGACATCCCCGCCGACGAGCCGGTGCAACATGTCACGTTCTTCGAAGCCGAGGCCTACGCCGCCTGGGCGGGGGCACGGCTGCCCACCGAGATCGAGTGGGAGAAGGCCGCCGCCTGGGATCCGCGCACCGGCACGCGCCGTCGCTATCCGTGGGGCGCCGACGAGCCGAGCCCGCAGGTGGCCAACCTCGGCGGAGCGGCGCTGCGGCCCGCCCCGGTCGGGGCCTACCCCGGCGGCGCGTCCGCCTACGGCGCCGAGCAGATGCTCGGAGACGTGTGGGAGTGGACCACTTCGCCGCTGCGGCCCTGGCCCGGTTTCACCCCGATGATCTACCAGCGCTACTCCGAGCCATTCTTCGACGGCGATTACCGGGTGCTGCGCGGCGGCTCCTGGGCGGTCGCGGCCGACACGCTGCGACCGAGCTTCCGCAACTGGGACCACCCGATCCGCCGGCAGATCTTCTCCGGCGTGCGCCTGGCCTGGGACGTCTGATGTGCCGGCATCTGGGGTGGCTGGGTGAGCCGGTGGGAGTCGCCTCGCTGGTCCTCGATCCGCCCAACGGCCTGCGGGTGCAGTCGTATGCGCCGCGGCGCCAGAAACACGGATTGATGAATGCCGACGGCTGGGGCGTGGGATTTTTCGATCCCGGCGGCCAGGAGGTCCGACGATGGCGCAGCGCGTCGCCACTGTGGGGCGACGCATCGTTCGCCTCGGTGGCACCGGCACTGCGCAGCGGCTGTGTGATCGCCGCGGTGCGGTCGGCCACCGTCGGGATGCCGATCGAAGCCAGCGCATCAGCGCCGTTCAGCGACGGCACGTGGCTGCTGTCGCACAACGGGATTGTCGACCGCGCGGTGTTGCCGCCCAGCGCCGCCGCCGAATCGACCGTCGACAGCGCCGTTCTGGCCGCACTGATCTTCGAACGCGGGCTGGACCGCCTCGCCGACACCATCGCGGGGGTCGGGGCCGCCGACCCGAATGCCCGGCTGAACATCTTGGCCGCCAACGGATCCCGGATGCTGGCCACCACCTGGGGTGACACCCTGTCGGTCCTGCGCAGGGACGACGGGGTGGTGCTGGCCAGCGAACCCTACGACGACCACCCCGACTGGCAGGACATCCCGGACCGCCACCTGGTCGAGGTGAGTGGGGGACGGGTGTCGCTGACGCCGCTGAAAGGAACCTCGTGATGTTCACCCTGTCGAACTATCTGGCTGCCGACTCCGCTGCCCGGGCGTTACGGGCGGACGTCCGCAGCGGGCTGACGAGCACTCCGAAGTCGCTGCCGCCCAAGTGGTTCTACGACGCGGCCGGCAGCGACCTGTTCGACCAGATCACTCGCTTGCCCGAGTACTACCCGACCCGGACCGAAGCGCAGATCCTGCGCGCCCAGTCACCGGCGATCGCCGCGGCCAGCAATGCCGACACGCTGGTCGAGCTCGGCAGCGGCACCTCGGAGAAGACCCGGCAACTGCTGACTGCGCTGGGCGACAACGGCACGCTGCGCCGATTCGTCCCCTTCGACGTGGACTCCGGGGTGCTGGAGTCGGCGGGCGCAGCGCTGGGACGTGAGTACCCCGGTCTCGAGATCGACGCCGTCTGCGGCGATTTCGAGGAACATCTGGCCAAGATCCCGGCCGGTGGCCGACGGCTGTTCGTCTTCCTCGGCTCCACCATCGGCAATCTCACTCCTGGCCCGCGGGCACAGTTCCTGACCGCGTTGGCCGACGTGCTGGACCCCGGCGACAGCCTGCTGCTGGGCACCGACCTGGTCAAGGACGCCGACCGGTTGGTCCGGGCCTACGACGACAGTGCCGGTGTCACCGCGCGGTTCAACCTCAACGTGCTGGCGGTGGTCAACCGCGAACTCGACGCGAACTTCGACCTGGGGGCGTTCGAGCACGTCGCTCGCTGGAATGCCGACGAGGAGCGCATCGAAATGTGGCTGCGGGCAACATCTTCGCAGCAGGTGGACATCGCGGATCTGGGGCTGCGGGTCGAATTTGCCGCGGGCGAGGAGATGCTCACCGAGGTGTCGTGCAAGTTCCGCCCCGAGGCCGTCGCGTCCGAACTCGCCGACGCCGGGCTGCGGCGCACACACTGGTGGACCGATCCCGCCGGTGACTTCGGCCTGTCGCTGGCGGTGAAGTGAGCGCACGCGACAGCCTGGCGCAGGACTGGCGCGACGCCCGGCTGCCGCCCGCCGGTGTGCACCTGGACAGCGCGGCGTGTTCACGCCAAAGCCTGGCGGCGATCGAGGCGGCCGCCGCCCACGCCCGACACGAATCCGAGGTCGGCGGTTACGTCGCCGCGCAGGCAGCCGCCCCAGCCCTTGAGGCCGGCCGGGCCGGGGTCGCTGCGCTGACCGGAATGTCCGCCGACGACGTGGTTTTCACCACCGGGTCCGGCAACGCGTTGCACCTGCTGCTCGGCGTGTGGCCGATGGAACGCACAGTGGCGTGCCTGCCCGGCGAGTATGGCCCGAATCTGGCCGAGTTCGCGGCCCACGGATTCGACCGTCGCCCACTGCCGGTGGACGGCCTCGGCCGGGTGGAACCCGACGCGGCGCGGGCGATGCTCGCCGCCGACCCACCCGCGATGGTCCATCTGACGGCGGTGGGCAGTCACCGCGGCGTCGTGCAGCCGGTCGCCGCGGTCGCGGCGGTGTGCCGCGAGTTCGGTATCCCACTCGTAGTGGACGCCGCTCAAGCCCTGGCACAGATCGACTGCGTCGCCGACGCCGACGCGGTGTACTCCTCGTCGCGGAAGTGGCTGGCCGGTCCACGCGGGGTCGGAGTGCTGGCCGTTCGCCCGGCGCTGGCTGATCTGCTGCAAACCCCGGAGTGGGCCGGACCGTTGTCCGCGCTGCAGTGCCTGGAGTTCGGTGAAGCCAATATTGCTGCACGGGTAGGCTTTTCGGTGGCGGTGGGGCAGCACCTGGCGGCGGGGCCGGTCGCGGTGCGCCAGCGGCTGTCCGCGATCGGCCGGCTCACCCGCAGCCTGCTCGCCGATGTTGCCGGCTGGCGGGTCGTGGAGCCTCTCGACGAACCCACCGCGATCACCACGTTGGCACCGACCGGCGGCGCCGATCCGACCGACGTGCGGGCCAGGCTGATCGCCGAGCACGGCATCGTGACGACCGTCGCCGGCATCGAACGGGCGCCGCTGGAGATGACGACCCCGGTGCTGCGGGTATCGCCGCACGTCGACGTCTACACCGACGACCTTGAGGCTCTCGTCACGGCGCTGCGCGCGGTGAGCTGAAAGGGGCTCAGGCGGCGATGGCCGACGGGGTGCTCGACGCGGCCAATTGCGCACTCATCGTCAAGTACTGGCCGCGCTGCCAGGCTTCCATGAACTTGTCCAGGGGAACCGCCAAGCCCTTGCCGCCGGTGCCGCCCGAGTCGTTGATGTAGATGACGTCTTTGGTCTCGTTGATCCCCAGAACGGTGATGGCGTGGTTGGCCAGGCCGAACCGCCGCGGGGTGTGAGCTCCGCCGATCGCCTCCGCCCAGATCACGTTGTTCACCGGCACGAACACCGAACTGGTGTTCAGCGCCGCTTTGAGGTTGGCCAAGGCCAGGTCGCCCTGGCTGCTGGTGTAGGTGGTCATCGTCGCGTCGACGCCGTGCTTTTCGAACAGCTGCATGCTGTCCACGTAGTAGACGTACTCGTCACCGAGTGGGTCGTAGATGTTTCCGGTCCGCGGCACCCACCTCTTCTGCAGGTCCTTCCAGACGGATCCTTGGCCTCGCGCCGGCAGGTAACTGGGGGTGTCCCTGGCGTCCTGGACGATCTCGGCCCACGTGGGCATCCCGTCCTCACCCTTGAGCTGGCCGATCACCATGGCGGTTGAGGACAGCACGCAGGTGTTGTTGTTGCCCTGATAAATCCAATACTTCACGTTTTGGACCGGGTTGCCGTACACCACATCACCGGGGTCGGGCGGGTCGCGCAACGGCGACTTCGCGGTGGGTGTCGCCTCGACGGTTGCCGTCGGGATCAGGCGGGTGCCCGGCAGCCGGGTGAGTTCCCGGCCCAGCGTCGCCAGTGTGGTCTGAATCGCCTGAGCCACGTCGGTCGGCGTCGGCAGGGTCGGTAGCGCCCGCGACGCGGTCCGCGGCGCGGACGCCCGCCGCTGGGCAACGGCGGTCACCCTCGGTGTGGCGGTGATCGGCCGCACCGTCGCGCCGGATCCACCGGACTGGGTGGCCCTCGGCGTGCGGTCAGGTGCCGACGAACGCGCGCTGGACGCCGAGGGCGAACTCACCGAGGAGTGACTGGAATCGGTCGGTGACGCCGAGGCCGCCGCACCCCCGCCCACGACGGCGGTCAAGACTCCCGCACCGACAGCCAGCCCACATGCCGCGATGGTCAGGGTTGCCAGTCGCCCGATCCGCTTCATGATTCGGCTCTCTCCCGTTCCGTGGCCTCAGGCCGCCAGCGCGAGGTCCGCCGCCGCCAGGGGCTGATCGGCTACGGATGTCAACGGGCGGGTCGCGATGATCAACGGGTAATTGGGATCCCAGGCCGCCATGAAATCGGTCAGCGACATGGTGGCGTTCTGGCCGTTGGGGCCCAGCGCGGCGTCATTGAGGTAGACCTGATCCGTCTCGGTGTTGATGCCGAGGACGACCGCCGCGTGTGCGACCGGGTTGGTGCTCGACATGATCGCGCTGTTGATGGTCACCATGACGGCCGAACCGTTCTCGAGTGCCGCCGCCATGTTGACCAGGGCCGCGTCGCCCTTCGTTCTGGGCAAGTACGTCGTCGAGACGGTGATGCCCTGGCCGCTCGTCGACAGCAGCTCCAACGCGTCTGCGGTCCAGACCCAGTCTGTGCCGTTGTCCAAGTACATCTTCCGGGCTTTCCCGGTCGGCTGGTTGTTGATGAATATCTGGCGTTGGACGCTGTCGGTGGTCTTGGCTCTGTCGATCCAGTCCTGCAGGGCGGGCATCGTGCCGGTCAGCTGACCGACCACCATCACAACCGCGGCCAGCCCCGAGGTCTGAGTGCCCTGGCTGACCCAGTACTGCTTGTTGACCGTCGGATTGCCGATGATGGTGGGCAGGTCGGGACTGTCGACGCCGACGTAGATGGTGGTGTCCGCGGTGGTGGGTCCGGAGGTGCCCAGGCGCACTGCGATGGACCGCAGCAGCGTCTGCAGCGCACCGGCCGGTCCGGGTAGCCGGGCGTTGCTGCCGTTGTCGGCGACGATGGTGAATTCGTCGACGATGGCGCCCTTGGGTACCTCGTCCTTCGGGGTGTACTTGTAGGCGCCGGTCGATTCGTCGACGACCACCGTGCCGTAGCTCGGCTGGTAGCCGAGCCGGTACTTCAGCGTGAATCCGTTGTTGCTCTTGGCGATGACGGTGCCGTCGACCACCCCGCCGGCACTTTCGGTTTGGCTGCCCTGGTCGATGGTGGGCGCCTTGTTGGCAAAGACATAGCGGAGTTGCCGCAGTAGCGAATCGACGGGCGTGAGCCGGGGATTCGCGCCGGCGCCTCGGGTGGTGGTCGAGTCGATTCGTGCCGGTCCGCGCTTGTTTGCGGCCGGGGCGCGGCGGCTGCCTGCGACACCGTGCTTGGCTGATGCGGTACCCGAGCTGGACGAGGTCGTGCCCCCGGCGGATGATGCGGAGCCGGTGTCGGCGGCGGCGACCGCGGCACCACCCAGCAACGCCACGCCCAGACCCAATGCGATCAGGCCGGCGATCAGCCAGGCGTAGCACGCCGCGCTGAGCGGCGCTTTCGATTCCCCGACCAACACTGCGTCCCCTCGGCCCGACTCCGATACAGCACTGCCGATGTCCGGCGTCCGGACATCGTGGGCACAGAATAGGAGACGTAGCGGACGAGCGTTTGCCAGATCGCACAATCTGGTGGGCTTTGCCGGAGGCCACCAGGAGCCGAGCGGCCCGGATCAGCCTGCCTTGTGGGCGCTGAGCAGGAAGGCAGGCATCTTCATCCGGCCCTTGGCATCCAGATCGAACGGCATCTCCGCCTCGGGCATGCCGACGAACTCCGGCTTGTGCGAATGGATGACCGCCGGCCGGATCTCGTCGATGTCGAAGTACTTCGACACCGCCGCACGCAGTTCGTCCTCGTCGACCTCGTTGGGTTTGGTCTCCAGATCCGGTGGGAAAGCGCCCTTGGCGAACACCAGGATGTACAACTGGGCGCCCGGGGCGGCGGCCCGGTGGATCGACCGCAGGTAGCCGTCGCGGGCCCCGACCGGCAGCGAGTGGAACAGGGTGCTGTCGAGGATCGTGGTGAAGCGCTCGTCGTAGCCGGTGAACGAGGTGATGTCGGCGCAGACGAACGTCGCGTTGCTCAGGCCACGCTCGCCGGCGGCCTCGGTCGCCGCCGCGATGGCTGTCGGCGCGAGGTCGATGCCGACGACGGTGCTGCCCGCCGCCGCGAGAGCCAACGACAACTCGGCCTGCCCGCATCCGGCGTCGAGCACCTCACCGCTGACCTTTCCGTCCCGGATCAATGCCGCCAGTTCGGGCTGCGGTTCGCCGATGTTCCACGGTGGCGGACCGGTGAATCCGCCTTCCTGCCGATAGACGCTGTCCCAATCCATCAGCTCAGAGTCCATGCCTGCCAACCTACTCCGCGATGACGTCCCAGGTGTGTACCGGCTCGTTGGAGTGCATCAGCTCGCAGTACCGCCGCAGCATCTCGGCCAGCGCCTGCGGGCGGGCCATGCCGTCGCGTTGCAGCGCCTGCACCGTCGCGACCTGCCAGACCGACCCGTTGCGACCGGTCTTGGCGCGGCCTTCGATGACGCCGAGGTAGCGGTCGCGCACCTCGGCGGCCACCCCCCAGCGGCGCAGGCCCTCGTCGGCCATCGGCAGCAGGGTGCGCAGCACCAGCTCGTCGGGGGTGATCTCGCCACGGCCGGGCCAGTACAATCTGGCGTCGAGGCCGTGACGCGCAGCCTCGATGAAATTGTCATGTGCGGCAGTGAAACTCATCTTCGTCCACAGCGGCCGGTCCTCTTCGGACAGGGTGCGCAGCGCGCCATAGTAGAACGCCGAGTTGGCCATCATGTCGACGACCGTCGGCCCGGCGGGAAGCACCCGGTTCTCCACCCGCAGATGCGGGCGGCCGTTGACGACGTCGTAGACCGGGCGATTCCACCGGTAGACCGTGCCGTTGTGCAGCCGCAGCTCGGGCAGATGCGGGGTGCGTCCGGCGGCCAGTTCGGCCACCGGATCCTCGTCGGACAGTTCGGGCAGCAGCGACGGGAAGTAGCGGACGTTCTCTTCGAACAGGTCGAAGATCGAGGTGATCCAGCGTTCGCCGAACCACACCCGCGGCCGCACGCCCTGAGCCTTGAGCTCGTCGGGCCGGGTGTCGGTGGCCTGAGCGAACAACTCGATGCGCGTCTCGGCCCACAGCTGGTGGCCGAAGAAGTACGGGGAGTTGGCGCCGAGGGCCAGCTGCGGGGCCGCCAGCACCTGCGCGGCGTTCCAGTTCGCGGCGAAATCAGCGGGCGAGACCTGTAGATGCAATTGCATGCTGGTACAAGCTGATTCGGGTGCGATCGATTCGGCGTGCAGGCTCAGCCGCTCGGGTCCGGTGATGTCGATGAGGATGTCCTCGCCGCGGGCGGTGAAGATCGAGTCGTTGAGCGCCTGGTACCGCAACGACGGGCTCATCCAGCTGCCGGTCAGATGTTGCGGCATCAGCGTGGGCAGGATCCCGATCATGACGATGTGCGCGTCGTCGGTGTTGGCCTTGGTCTCGGCGGCGTTGAGGCTGGCGCGAATCTCGTTTTCCAGCTCGAGCGCGGTGCGCCCGGGCAGTGGACGAGGCGGCACGTTGAATTCGATGTTGTAGGCGCCCAATTCGGTCTGGTAGGCCGGGTCCGCGATCGCGGCCAGCACTTCCTGATTGGACATCGCCGGCTGGTAGTCGTCGGTGACCAGGTTGCACTCGATCTCCATGCCGGTCAGCGGACGGTCGAACTCGAAACTGGACTGTGCCAGCATGGTTTCGAACACGTCGAGGCACAGTTGCACCTTGCGCCGGTACTGCTGGCGATGTGCTCGGCTGTAGCTGGCGTGTGTGACCTCGTCCCCCACGGGGTCGATGCAACCCGTTCACCGGCTGCTGCGCAAGCGAAACGCGCAGATCAGTCGCCGCGCCGGGCCACCAGCACCTGCCGGTCGAACGGGTTCGTGCTCACCTCGACGTCGACTCCGGCGTGGGCGCCCAGTGCCCGCAGCGCCGACGGGCTGTACGAGCGCAGCGAGCTGATCAGCCCGTCATGGGCGAACGGCCACCACAAGGCCAGCGGTGCCATCGCCGCCAGCTTGGCCACATGCAGTGGCGCCGGCCACCGCGGCAGATCGATGATGAGCAGTTCGGCGGCCACCCGGGTGCCTTCGGCAAGGACGCGCACCGCCTGTGCCGGGGACAGATGGTGAAAGGACAGCGCGAAGACGGCGAGGTCGAACGCGCCGTCCGCGGCGTCGATGGCGGTGGCGTCGACGACTCGGACGCTGGCGCGGGGATGATCGCCGAGATCGGAAGCCGCGATCGCCGCCACCGACTCGGGGTTGACGTCGGAGACGGTGACCTGCGCGGTGGGGTGCTGTTCGAGCACCGTGCGTGACAGCGCGCCGTGACCGGCGCCGAGTTCCAGGATCCTCGGGTCGGCGACGTCGGCGACCTCGCGCAGCACCAGTTCGGCGTTGCGGTCGTGCTCGCGGAACAGGGCGCCGACCCGGTCCAGCGTCGCCACGATGCCGCGCTTGACCTCGTCGTCGACGTCGTCGCGGTCCAGGTATTCCTGGCGGCCGGTCTCCAGCAGCCGATCCAGACACGAGGCGTCCGGACCGCCGCGCGGCATGTCGGCGATGTCGGAGATCTCGGATGCCATGTAGGCCATCATGGACGAAAGGGCTGTCCGTTGGCAGCACGCACGTCAGAGGAGAACCGTTGGCTGACTTCGTCGCCTCGATCGACCAGGGCACCACCAGCACCCGCTGCATGATCTTCGATCACAAGGGCACCGAGGTCGGCCGCCACCAGCTCGAGCACGAGCAGATCCTGCCCCAGTCGGGATGGGTCGAGCACAACCCGGTCGAGATCTGGGAACGCACCCAGACAGTGGTGATGTCAGCCCTGAACAAGACCAAACTGGCCGCCACCGACCTCGCCGCCCTGGGCATCACCAACCAGCGCGAGACGACCTTGGTGTGGAACCGCAAGACGGGCCGGCCGTACTACAACGCCATCGTGTGGCAGGACACCCGCACCGACCGTATCGCCGCCGCCCTCGAGCGCGACGGCCGCGGAGACGTCATCCGCCGTAAAGCCGGCCTGCCCCCGGCCACCTATTTCTCCGGCGGCAAGCTGCAGTGGATCCTGGAGAACGTCGACGGGGTGCGTGCCGACGCCGAACGCGGCGACGCCGTGTTCGGGACGCCGGACAGCTGGGTGCTGTGGAATCTGACCGGCGGAACCCAGGGCGGGGTGCACATCACCGATGTCACCAACGCCAGCCGCACCATGCTGATGAATCTGGAGACCCTGGATTGGGACGACGAGCTGTTGGCGCTGTTCGGGATTCCCCGGGCGATGCTGCCGCAGATCCGACCGTCGTCGTCACCGGAGCCCTACGGGATGACCCACCCCGACGGCCCGGCCGGCGGTGAAGTGCCGCTGACCGCGAGCCTGGGCGACCAGCAGGCCGCAATGGTGGGACAGGTGTGCCTGGCTCCTGGGGAGGCCAAGAACACCTACGGGACCGGCAACTTCTTGCTGCTGAACACCGGCGAAAAAATCGTGCGCAGCGACAACGGCCTGCTGACCACGGTGTGCTATCAATTCGGTGACGCCAAACCCGTTTACGCCCTTGAGGGTTCGATCGCGGTGACCGGCTCGGCGGTGCAATGGCTGCGCGACCAGCTCGGCATCATCAGCGGTGCATCGCAGAGCGAAACCCTGGCCGCGCAGGTCCCCGACAACGGCGGGGTGTATTTCGTCCCGGCGTTCTCCGGACTGTTCGCCCCGTATTGGCGCTCGGATGCCCGCGGCGCGATCGTCGGGCTGTCCCGGTACAACTCCAACGCACACGTGGCACGTGCGACCTTGGAGGCGATCTGCTATCAGAGCCGCGACGTCGTCGACGCGATGGAAGCCGATTCCGGTGTGCACCTTGAGGTTTTGAAGGTCGACGGTGGTGTCACCCAGAACGAGCTGTGCATGCAGATCCAGGCCGATGTGCTCGGCGTCGACGTGGTGCGTCCGGTGGTGGCCGAGACGACCGCGTTGGGCGCGGCCTATGCGGCGGGGCTGGCGGTCGGATTCTGGTCCGATCCCGATGATCTGAGGGCCAATTGGCTCCAAGACCGCACGTGGTCGCCGTCGTGGACCGACGAACAGCGTGAGGCCGGATACGCCGGCTGGCGCAAGGCGGTGCAGCGCACGCTGGACTGGGTCGAGGTCTAGGAGCTCAGCGCGGGTACGACGGCATCCAGCGGGCACACCTCGCCTTGGCAGCCGGCCGGGGTCAGCGGCGCCCACTGGGGGTCGCCGCCGGTCAGATCGCGTATCTGGCGCAGGGTTTGGGAGCGATAGGACGTCCGCACGAGCCGATTGCCGTCGGCGTCCTCGACCACCTCGAAGACCAAGGCGCCGCCGGGTGCCGGCTCGTCGTCGGCGAAGCCGGCGATCGACCAGTGCAGGTCCAGCAGTCCGGCGAGGTTGGCGATGTCGGTGTCGTGACCGACGACGACGGTCAGGGGCGGGCCGTCGGCGAGCGCATCGCGAACGAGGGTCGCGATCCCGCCGGCGTTGGCCAGCGCCATCGGTCGCGGCCGGGCGATGATCGACAGCTCCACCGCGTGCAGCTGCCCCACCGCGCGGATGTCCTCGGCGCTGGCGCGGCCCCAGCCCACCTCCGACATCGATTTGCCCTCGGCATACTGCAGCTCCAGCACTTCGGAGACCACCGAACCGTGGGCGAGCGCGCCGGTCAGCTTGGGCCGGTGGGTGCCGGTGGGATCGATGTCGACGCCGCTCGGCAGGTCGGTGAGCCCGCAGTCGCCGGTGCGGGGACCACACAGGATGCGGGTCACAGCATCCAGCGCCGGTTGGTATCGCCGCGCCACATCCGTTGCCCCACCGGGCCCCAACGCGGCGTCGACGGCCTCCGCCGCGGCCTCGGGCGTCACGCCTGCGGTCCGGTACTCGGCGAAGAGTGGGTCGGCGACACCCTGCGGTTGATGTTCGTTGACGATCCCGCAGCCGGGTGCCAGGGCGGCGGCGTAGGCGTCGCCGGTCGCGATGGTGCGTTCCAGCGAGTCCGACACGATGCGCACCTCGCCGGTCGGCGGGCATCCGTGGGCGGCTAGCACCCCGTCGGCGCCGAAGTGCCGGGCATCGGCAGCCGCCAGCAACCGGATCGCGGCCGCACCGTGTTGGGTGAGCCACCCGGGTCGGGTGGTCCACGTCGGCCAGGGATCAGGCGCGACCGAGACAGGAACGGGAGGTTCGGTGTTGGGCGGCCGGACGCCGTGGCGCATCACCATCACGGTGCGCACCACATGCCAGGTGTCGGCCCGGCCGGTGGGCGCCACGCCCGCTACAACGATGCCGAATGCCAGCAGGAGCGTCATCGACCGCAGCACAGAGGCATCGAAGCATGAGTTGGGCGCGGTTTCGAGCGCTGCACGCCCGAAACCGCGCCCACGTCAGGGATTACTCCGATTCGCCGAGGATCTGATAGATCTCGCGACGCGCATTGTTGACGATGTCGATGATGCGCTGCTGCTGTTCGGCGTTGGCAGCGAATGCCGCCTGTCGTACGGCCCCGAACAACTGGCCTACGGCGGCACGGATGTTGATCTGGCCGGGGTCGGCGCCTTCGGTGATCTCGTCCCAGGGCGCGGTTTCGATCTTCTCAGCGGCGGCGCGGCCTTCGTCGGTCAGCTCGAACAGTTTCTTGCTGCCTTCGGATTCGCTTGCCACCAGCAGACCTTCGTCGGCCAGCAGCTGCAGGGTGGGGTAGACCGAGCCCGGGCTCGGCTTCCATAGATCCTGGCTGCGCTCGGCGATCTCCTGGATCATCTCGTAGCCGTGCATCGGTCGCTCTGCAAGCAACTTGAGGATTGCGGCGCGCACGTCACCGCGGCGACCGCGTCCGCGGCCGTGTCCGCGACGGCCGCCGCGTCCACCACCGGGTCCGAAGCCCGGGCCAAAGCCGGGACCGAAGCCGGGACCGAAGCCGGGGCCGAAGCCGGGGCCGAAGCCGGGACCGAACGGCGGACCGTCGTGACGGCCGGACTGGTCGCGGAACTGCTCACGGAGCTGGTCGCGGAACTCGCGACGGGCGTGCCGGTCGTGGCGGCGGCCACGCCCCGCGGGGGCGAAGCCGAAACCGGGACCGAAGCCTGGGCCGAAGCCCGGGCGGCCCATATCAGGGCCGCCGAACTGGGGAAATGGGGTGTTCATCAAGGTTCTCGTTTCTGGTCAGGAAACGCCGAATGCGTTTCCGATACGTTGACGATATATCGGAAACTATCGCGATGCAACGGTCAGTTTGATCGGCGATCGATTTCCGCGACCACCCAGCGGGCCCACTCCGTCTCCATGACCGCCACGCGCAGCCCGAACTCCAGCGCCGCCCGCCCGTAGAACGCGGCGTCGCTGCCCTGCCAGTCCATCGAATCGCGCAGCTGCTCGTAGCGGGCGAGCTCGGCTTCGGCATGCTCGGCAACCGACACCATGTAGGACCTGGCTTGCTCGGTCGTCATCTCGCCGAGCAGGAACACCCGCAGCAGTTCGGCGCTGCGGTATGGCGGGTCGTCCTGCGGGTTGGTCATCCAGCGCACCAGGTCGCGCCGGCCGGTATCGGTGACTCGGTACTCCTTGCGGCCGCGCGGGCCGATGTCGGTGACCTCGATCAGGCCGTCGCCGGCCAGCTTGTTGAGCTCGCCGTAGAGCTGGCTCTGGGTGGCCGGCCAGACGTTGGCCATGGACGACTCGAACCGCTTGAGCAGGTCGTACCCGCTGCCGGGCTGCTGCGCCAACAGGCCCAGCGCCGCGTACCGAAGACTCACCCGCTCATCGTAGGGCCGCACATGTCAGTTGTGGAACGTCCCGCGCGGAGCGCAGACAACATTTCACTATTGACATGTCATCAGTGGATCGTCAAAGTGGTCGGTATGACGGACATCACCACCGACTCAGCCAACTTGCCCACCGAGGGCCAGTTCTTCCAGCGGGGCAACTACGCGCCGGTGCCGGACGAACTCACCGAATACAACCTGCCCGTCGAGGGCGCGATCCCGCCCGAACTCGACGGCTGGTACCTGCGCAACGGGCCCAACCCGCGCGAGGCCACCGGCCACTGGTTCACCGGCGACGGGATGATCCACGGCGTGCGCATCGAAGGGGGCGCCGCGACGTGGTACCGAAACCGCTGGGTGCGTACTGACAGCTTCGTCGACCCGTTCCCGCTCTACCGCGAGGACGGGACCCGCGACCTTCGGGCGGCGGTGGCCAACACCCACGTGGTCAACCACGCAGGCAAGACGCTGGCGCTGGTCGAGTCGTCGTTGCCGTATGAGATCACCAACGATCTGGAGACGGTGGGCTGCTACGACTTCGGCGGCAAGCTCGCGGACTCGATGACCGCCCATCCCAAGATCTGCCCGATCACCGGCGAGCTGCACTTCTTCGGCTACGGCAACATCTTCACCCCGCACGTCACCTATCACCGCGCCGATGCCAACGGGGAGCTCACCGTCAACCGGCCGGTCGACGTCAAGGCGCTGACGATGATGCACGACTTCGCGCTGACCGCGCAGCATGTCATCTTCATGGACCTGCCGATCGTGTTCAATCTCGACATCGCCATCAAGGGCGAGGGGGATATGCCCTACCGGTGGGACGACACCTACGGCGCGCGGCTGGGCGTGTTGCGCCGTGACGATCCGTTCGGCGAGATCCGCTGGTTCGAGATCGATCCCTGCTATGTCTTCCACGTCGCCAACGCACACGATTCGGCAGACGGGAAATCGATTGTCCTGCAAGCAGTTCGCTATCCTGAACTGTGGCGTGACAACGGCGGATTCGACGCCAGCGCGGTGTTGTGGAGCTGGACCATCGACCTGCAGAACGGCACGGTGCGCGAACGCCAGCTCGACGACCGTGCGGTGGAGTTCCCGCGGATCGACGACCGGCTGGCCGGCCTGCCTGCCCGCTACTCGGTGTCGGTCGGCGACGCCAGCCTGGTGCGCCACGACCTGACCACCGGCGACGCGGTCGAACACCGCTTCGGCACCGGCCTGGCGCCGGGTGGGCCGGGGGAGGCGGTGTTCGTGCCGTCCGCGTCGGGACCCGCCGACGAGAGCAACGGCTGGTATCTGGGCTACGTCTACGATGCGGCGCGCGACGGCAGCGATCTGGTGATCCTGGACGCCTCGGACTTCGCCGGAAAGCCGGTCGCCCGCATCCAGCTGCCCCGCCGAGTTCCCTACGGCTTCCACGGCAACTGGATTCCTGCCTAGCGGTACCGCGCTGCCCGGGGCGCGCGCACTGTTGCGACGATGAGGGCCCATGGATGACTTCAGCGCGCTACCCGGCACGGCGATCGTCATCGGCGGCACCGGCGGGATCGGGTCGGCGATCGTGCGGATGCTGGCTGCCCGCGGTTCGCGGGTGGGTTTCACCTACTTCGGCAATGCCGCCAAGGCCGCCGAACTCGGTGGTGGTGGCGTCAGTGGCCGGCACGTGGACATCACCGACGCCGCGGCGGTGCGGCAGGTGATCGATGCCTTCGCCGAGCCGGGCGGAGTGCACACCGTCGTCCACGCCGCCGGCGCCCACGTGCCGATGCGGCACCTCAGCACCGTCGGGCCCGATCGCTTCGAGCACCAACTGCGCACCGATACGGCCGGGTTCTTCCATGTCGTCGCCGCCGCGCTGCCGCACCTGCGCAGCGCGCGCGGCAGCCTGGTGGCAGTGACCACGGCGGCCACACGGCGGTTCGCCGTCCGCGACGGTCTGTCGGTCGCCCCGAAGGCCGCCATCGAGGCGCTGATCCGGGGCATCGCCGCCGAGGAAGGCCGGTTCGGCGTGCGGGCGAACTGCGTGGGCCCCGGCATGCTGGTCGACGGCAACGCCGAACGGCTGATCGCCGACGGTGACCTCGACGAGAAGGCACTCGAGGCCGCCCGGCGGAACACCCCGCTGGGGCGGTTCGGCGCCGCCGACGATGTCGCCGAGGCAGTGTGCTTCCTTGCGTCGCCCAGGGCCGGATTCGTCACCGGCCAGAAGCTCGACGTCGACGGCGGTTACGGTGTCTGATGCCGCCGACCGGCTTGCCGACGTCCAGGCGATCCGTGACGTGATCGCGACGTACTGCCGTGGCGTCGACCGGCTGGATCTCGACCTGGTGCGGCAGGCCTATCACCCCGACGGCGTCGACCACCACACCGGTTTCGACGGGGCGGTGGACGAGTTCGTGCCCTGGTTGCAACGAGGACTCGAAACACTTTCCGGAACAATGCATTTCGTCGGCAACCACCACGTCGACTTCGTCACCGACGACCGCGCGATCAGCGAAACCTATGTGATGGCAACCCATTGGGGCCGGCCGGACCAGGATCAGCGGGCCAATTTCACCACCGGTGCGCGGTATGTCGACCTGATGGAACGCCGCAACGGCCGGTGGGCCATCGCCGAGCGCTGGGCGGTGCGGGAATGGACCCGCCCCGACGTCTTCGTCGCGCCGGAACGTCGCGGTCCGCGGGGCACGCGGGATGCTGAGGACCCGCTGTCGGTCGTCCTGAAACGCTTTGGCCTGTAGGCGGCGCGAGTACCCTCAGCACACCATGGCGGTGAAATGGCGGAACCCTCCTGAAGACCACGACTACGACGCCGTCGACCCCCTGCAGATCGCCGACGGCTACCACCGGGTGTACGCGAGTTTCCCGACCGACGAGAACGCGTCGATCCTGTGCAGGCTCGTGTCGTGGGCGTCCGCGACGTGAGCTTCGGCTTCTCCACCCTGGCGTTGGTGGCGGTCGTCGGCATGGCCGGGCCGGTGCTGGCCTCGGTGCCGCGGCTGCGCATCCCGCTCGTCATCGGCGAAGTCGCGGTGGGACTGCTCATCGGCAGAACCGGGTTCGGACTCGTCGACACCGCCGACCCCACGTTCAGCCTGCTCGCCGACGTCGGCTTCGCCCTGGTGATGTTCGTCGTGGGCACCCACGTCCCGATCCGCGACGTCACCCTGCGGTCCTCGATCCCGGGCGCGATGCTGCGCGCCGTGCTCGTCGGCGCGGTGGCGACGGTGTTCGGAGTCGGGTTGGCCGCACTGTTCCAGACCGGGCACGCCGCGGTGTACGCGGTGTTGATGGCGTCGTCGTCGGCCGCGCTGGCACTGCCGGTCATCCAGGCGCTCGGCATCGACGGTCCGTCGGTGAAGGGTGTCACCGCGCAGATCGCGATCGCCGACGCGACGTCGATCGTGTTGCTGCCGTTGGTGATCGACCCGGATCGTGCGCTCACCGCAGCGGTCGGAGCGGTGCTGATCGGGCTGTGCGCCGCTGTCGTGTTCGCGGCCCTGTGGGGGTTCGATCGCCGCGGGCTGCGCAAGCGGCTGCACCATTTCTCTGAGGACAATGGGTTCGCCTTGGAGTTACGGATCAGCCTGATCATCCTGTTCGCGCTCGCCGCCCTGGCGATCGCCACTCACGTGTCGATCATGCTGGCCGGGTTCGCCCTCGGTTTGGCCGTCAAGGCGGCCGGCGAGCCGCGGCGGTTGGCCAAACAGCTGTTCGGCATCACCGAGGGGTTGTTCGGTCCGCTGTTCTTCGTCTGGCTCGGCGCGTCGCTGCAGGTGCGCGAACTCGGTGACCACCCCGGCTACATCCTGCTGGGAGTGGGGCTGGGGCTGGGGGCGGTGCTCGCCCACTGCGCCGGCCGGCTGACCGGCCAGCCACTGGCCCTGTCCGCGCTGGCCGCCGCCCAACTCGGCGTGCCGGTGGCCGCGGCCACCCTGGGCACCCAGAACCACCTGCTGTCGCCGGGTGAACCGTCGGCGCTGATGCTCGGCGCCCTGCTGACGATCGCAGTCACCTCGGTGGCAAGCGTCATCGCGGCCCGGCGGCGCCCGGAGCAGCCCGCACCGCCGCCTGCGCAACCGGCCTGATCCCCGACGTGTGCCGGTTGCCCGGTGCGGGTAGCCGCTTGTCTATGACCGCAACGAATGCCACCGACGCCCACCCCGACAAGGCGCCCCGGGCGAGGCTGTGGGTCAACTGGCTGCTGGCACTGTCCACGATCCTGGGGGCCGCCGCCGTGCAACTGTTCGCCATGGGCGCGGTGATGAGCACCGCGGCGTGCAGCGCCGCCAGCTGCCCGAAACCCACCGGATTCGTCTACGGGCTGCTCACCTACGGCGCGCCGGTGATCGCCGTGGCCGCGATCGTGTTGTCGTTTTTCACCGCCAGGCACCGGCGCGGGTTTCTGGTGCCGCTGGTCGCGTGGCTGCTCCTGATCCTGGACGTCGCGATCCTGGCGGTGACGTTCTCCTAGTCGCCGCTAGCTCGGCGGCACCAGCCCGTCCGTGCTGGGAACGGGCGGGGGACCTCCTGGACCGGGTGGCGGCAGGTAGGCCGGCGGCGGAGCCGGCGGGTAGAAGGGCGGAGGCGGCGGCCCGGCCGGGCGCAACCGGGCCAGTTCGCGGCGGTGGCGCTCGGCGAGCACCGCGGCGAGGACATATTGGGGCGGGACGCCGGGCGGCGGTGGTGGCGAGATTCGGGCGGCGATGTCGGCCGTGATGCGATAGGCCATCTGGTCGCGCACTTGCGGCGTCAGTTGCGGTGCCCGCGCGAGGAATTGGCGCGCCAACTCGGCTTGGTCGGGGCCGAGAGCGGACAGTTCCAGCGACGCCGCCCACCACGCCAGTGCCGGCGGCATCACCGGTGGCGGTGGCAGCTTGGGACCGCGCTCGCTGATCACCACGGTGCCGGCGAACACATCGCCGATCCGCTTGCCGCGCGGTGAGATCAGGCTGCAGATCACCGCGGGGCCGCCGCCGAACATCCAGATCTCCACGAAACCGGACAACGCGCGAAACAGCGCCTGCCGGAACCGTTCCGGGCCACCGTCGTCGGAGACGACGCGAAGACCCATCGCCATCTTGCCCAGTGTCCTTCCCCGGGTGGCGGTTTCGAAGACGACCGGATAGCCGACGATCACCAGCACGGTGAAGATGATCAGCACGGCGGCCGACAGCGCCTCGTCGAACTGGGTGACGGTGGTCGCCCACAGCAGCACACCGATGAGGTAGCCGATCACGATCACCGCGATGTCGATCAGCGCGCTGAGCGCTCGCACCGGCAGCTGCGCGACCTGCACATCGAGGACGACCGCGTCCCCGGTCACCACCGTCTCGGGCACCATGTCGATCAACGGTACTAGTGTCGGCCGGGTGGACGTCGACGCTTTCGTGCTGGCCCACCAGGACACCTGGAAGCGGCTCGAGGATTTGGTGAAGCGTCGCCGCAGGCTGTCGGGCGCCGAGGTGGACGAACTCGTCGAGCTCTACCAGCGGGTCTCCACTCACCTGTCGATGGTCCGCTCCGCGTCGTCGGACTCGGTGCTCGTCGGCCGGCTGTCCAGCCTGGTGGCCCGCGCCCGCGCGGCCGTGACCGGCGCCCACGCCCCGATGTGGCACGAGTTCGCCCGATTCTGGACGGTCTCGTTCCCGGTGGTGGCCTATCGGGCGTGGCGGTGGTGGCTGGCCACCGCCGTACTGTTCTTCGCGGTGGCCGCGGTCATCGGGATCTGGGTGGGCGGCAGCCACGAGGTGCAGTCGGCGCTGAGCACGCCGCAGGAGATCGACCACCTGGTCAACCACGACTTTGCCGCCTATTACAGCGAGAACCCGGCCGCGTCGTTCGCGCTGCGGGTGTGGGTGAACAACTCGTGGGTGGCCGCGCAGTGCATCGCCTACGCGATCCTGCTCGGTATCCCGATCCCATGGGTGCTGTTTCAGAACGCCGCCAACCTCGGCATGGTGGGCGGGCTGATGGTGGACGCAGGCAAGTCCGACGTGCTGCTCGGCCTGCTGATTCCGCACGGTCTGCTGGAGTTGACGGCGGTGTTTCTGGCCGGCGCGGTCGGCATGCGACTGGGCTGGACGGTGATCTCCCCGGGGGATCGGCCCCGCGGCCAAGTGCTGGCCGAGCAAGGCCGTGCGGTCGTGGCGGCTGCGGTCGGGCTGGCCGCGGTGCTGTTGGTGTCGGGGCTGATCGAAGCGCTGGTGACGCCCTCGCCGCTGCCGACCTTCCTGCGTATCGGCATCGGGGTGGCCGCCGAGGCGGCATTCCTGTCCTACGTCGTCTACTTCGGTCGCAGGGCGAGCCGCGCCGGCGAGACCGGCGACATCGAGGACGTCCCCGACGTGGTCCCCACCGGCTGAACTACAGCCGGCCGGTGGCCTTCATCGCCAGATAGCGGTCGGCAAGGGCCGGCGCGAGATCCTCCGGTGGCGCATCGACCACCTCGACACCGCTGTGCCGCAGGCGGCTGGCAATGTGCCTGCGGTCGTTGCGGGCCCGCTCGGCCGCCGCCGCGTCGTACACCTGTGCGGAATCCGCCCGCCCGGCCGCGAGTTCGTCGACGCGCGGGTCGGACACCGCGGCCACGATCACCTTGTGCCTGGCCGACAACTGCGGCAGCACCGGAAGAAGGCCCTCGTCCAAGGCAGAGGCGTTCAGATCGGTCAGCAGCACCACCAGCGCGGTGCGCCGGACCCGGCGCTGCACGGCGGCCACCATCGCGGTGGCATCCGATTCGATCAGCGCCGGCTCCAGCGGGGCCATCGCCTCCACGAGTTGGGCCAGCAACTCGGTCCGGGAGGCGCCGAACACCGCTGCGCGGGTGAGCCGGTCGTGAGCCAGGAAGTCGACATGGTCGCCGGCGCGGGCAGCCAGGGCGGCCAGCAACAGCGCGGCGTCCATCGACCAGTCCAGTCGCGGCCACCCTCCCGGATCGCGGGCGGTGGGATCGACGCCGACGCGGCCCGCCGAGGTGCGGCCCGTGTCGAGCACGATCACCACCCGCCGATCGCGTTCGGGTCGCCAGGTCCGGACCACCACGTCGGCGCGGCGCGCGGTCGCCCGCCAGTCGATCGAGCGGACGTCGTCGCCGACGACATACTCACGCAGTGAATCGAATTCGGTGCCCTGGCCGCGGATCAGCACCGGCAGCAGCCCGTCGATCTCGCGCAGCCGGGCCAATCGGGACGGCAGGTGTTTACGCGACAGGAACGGCGGAAGGATCCGAACCTGCCCCGCAACCGGGTGCGAACGCTGCCGGCCGGCCAGCCCCAGCGGTCCGATCGAACGCACCGTCACGATGTCGGAACGCAGATCGCCACGGCGGGCGGGCCGCAGCTGCGTTGTAACAGTGACGGTTTCCTGGGACCGGACGTCGAGGGAATGTGCCCGTGGTTCGGCGCAGGCGCTCGGCGGCCACGCGTCACGCAGCGCGCCACGCAGCCGGCGGGATCCGGTGTTGTGGATGTGCAACACCGCGTCGGTGGGCTGACCCAGCCGTGCCGACGCCTGGCCGGCACGGGTCAACCGCAGTGCCTGCGGACTTCCGGCCAACGCCACGTCGACCGCGACGGTGGCCGCAATGATCAGTAGCACAGCCGCGAACGTCATTGCCGGCCAAGGTGACAGCGCAATCGGCAGAACGCCCAGCAGGGCGATCAGCCCGGTGCGCCCGGTGAGCACCACTAGCGTGGGACCGGCACCGCGGCCAGGATGCCGTCGAGTACGCCGTCGGGGGTGGCTCCCTCGAGTTCGGCCTCCGGACGCAACCCGATCCGGTGGCGCAGCGTCGGCCGGGCCATGGCTTTGACGTCGTCCGGGGTGACGTAGCCGCGGCCCGACAGCCACGCCCAGGATCGCGCCGTACCCAGCAGCGCCGTCGTGCCACGAGGGGACACGCCGAGTTGCAGAGACGGCGAATTCCTTGTCGCACCGACGATGTCGACGATGTAGCCGAGCACCTCGTCGGCAACCAGCACCTGCTTGACCGCCTCGCGGCCCGCGGCCAGTTCGGCGGGACCGGCCACCGGACGGATGGCGCTCAGATCGCGGGGATCGAAGCCGCCGGCATGCCGGGACAGGATCGCGATCTCCTGGTCCCGACCCGGTAGCGGCACGTTGAGTTTCAGCAGGAACCGATCCAGCTGTGCCTCGGGCAGCTGGTAGGTGCCCTCGTACTCGATCGGGTTCTGGGTGGCGGCCACGATGAAGGGATCCGGCAGCATCCGGGGCTCGCCATCCACGCTGACCTGGCGTTCCTCCATCGCCTCGAGCAGGGCCGCTTGGGTTTTCGGCGGTGTGCGGTTGATTTCGTCGGCCAGCATCAAGTTGGTGAACACCGGACCCTCGCGAAAGACGAAGGCCGCGGTCTTGGCGTCGTACACCAGCGACCCGGTGACGTCGCCGGGCATCAGGTCGGGTGTGAACTGCACCCGCTTGAAATCCAGTTGCAGCGCGGCGGACATCGCGCGGACCAACAAGGTCTTGGCCACGCCCGGAACGCCTTCCAGCAGTACGTGTCCGCGGCACAGCAGGGCGATCACCAGCCCACTGACGACGGCGTCCTGGCCGACGACGGCCTTGGCGATCTCACCGCGCAAGGCCAGCAGCGCGGCCCTGGCGGCATCGCCATCGGCGGTCGCGGCGGGAGGTTGGGAAAAGTGCGTCACGTCTTCGTGACCTGCCTTTCGATGTCGTCGAGCGCGTGGGCGAGGTGGAGCAGATCGTCGTCGGTGCTCGGGGTCGGTCCGAACAGTACGTGGTGCACAGCGTTCGGATCTCCGCGGTGGCGGGCAGCGACCGCGTTCACCACGGCTACGTCAGACGCGTTGGGGCCCAGCCCCAATCGCGGAATGAGTCGCTGCAACGTGGCCGTGCGAAGCGCGTCGGCCGCCTGGTCGCGGGCCCGGCGGGCCCGGTAGAGCCGGGCTCGGCCCTCGACGGTCTCGGAGGCCCGTACCACCACCGGGAGCTTCTCGGCGACCAGTGGGCCCAAGCGTCGGCCCTGCCACACCGCCAGCAAGACGACGGTCAGGCACAGTTGCCAGACAATCCACACCACCGCGTCAGGCATCAGCTCGCCGAGCGAGCTGCCGGCCGTGGCGTCCCCTTCGGGCCGTTGCGGCGCATACCAGATCAGTCGCGGCCGAGTGCCGGCCAGATTCATCGCCAGCGCAGCGTTGCCCTGCTGGAGCAACCCGCCGTTGGTCATGAAGTCGGAGGAACCGACAACGGTCACGGTCCGACCGTCGGCCTGATAGCGCACCAGCGCCCCTCCGTAACAACGGGTCAGGTCGACATCGCCGGCTCTTTCATAGGTGTCGGTCGATCCGAGCTCCACCGTCCCGGCCCGATTGGCTTCGGGCAGATCGCAATCGGGCGCCATGGTGAGCAGGGTGGCGCCGCCGATGCGGACGTGCGGGGTCAGTGCTTGGCGCGCGCGTGCCGTGGGTTCCAGGACGAGGCGGTCGCCGGGGACGTCGGCCAGCCGGCTCAACAGATCGTCGCCCCGGGTGTAGTAGGTCTCCGCCGCGAGCAGCAGGGTGTCGGGCCCGGCGGCCCGCTCGACGTCGGCCACGGTGCGGGCGACGACGACGTCGACGCCGCGGTCGCGCAGCAGAGTGACCAGTGCGTGTGCGCCCTGCGCGCTGGTCGAGTCCGGATCCATGTGGCCACCCGGGCGTGGGGCGGTGAGAAACGCCCCGAGCGCCGCGATCGCCGAAATTGCGACCAGTGCCAGGGCAATCCAGCGTCCGGTACGCCAACGCTGGCCGACGGTTGTGCTCACCGCAGTGGCGCCCAGGTGTCGTTGACCGCGGGGACGGCCGCGTCCACGCCGTTGGGGACCGCATGCCTGCGCAGGGCCTCGTCGAGCTCGGCGACCATGCGGTAATGGGGTTCGGTGCCGGGCTGCTCACCGTAGGTGACATCGTTGAACACGCTTGCCGCGCGGCGCAGTTCACCGTCGAACGCGGGTAGCAGTTCCCCCGCGTCACGGGCGAGCTCGTTGGCCGTGCGCCCCGGAACCGGGTTGAGCACGCCGATCTCTTCGAGCTGGCGGCCGACGGCTCGGAGCCGGTGCCGGATCGCGGCAGCCCAATTGCCCGCAGCCGCATACCCTTGCGCCGTCGCTCGGTGTTCGGCGGCGCTGAGCTCATGCGTGCCGAACAGCCCGCTGTCGGCACCGCGGTTGGTCCGCATGGTGCGTCTGGCGATCCGCACGGCGACGATGAATGCCACCAGCACCACCAGGGCCAGCACCGCGATGGTCAACCAGCCGCCGGGGATCGACGATCCCTTGAGGATCACCCGGTAGAGCAGCTCCTGCAGCCATTCGCTGAACCTGTCTGTCAGCGAGGCTTTGGGGTACATCGGTTTCGCCAGCTCACGCTGGGCCGCCTCGTGAGCCGTTTCCCGGTCGATGTCGATGGTGGGCATGGTGTTACGGGTCAGTGCGATGGCGTGAGCCACAGGTGGTCGGCCGTCGTGGTGTCGGCAGGTCCGGCGTGGGCTCCGGTCTGCAGGACCAGATCGAATGCCTCGGCGCGGATCCGGATGTCGGTGTAGAGCAACACCACCACGCCCGCGGTGAACGGCGCGGTCAGGATCTGGCCGATCGCGCCGCCGATCGCGATCAGTGTGGTTGCCGCGACGATGGGTCCCGTGGTGGTCTCGCCCACCAGCATCACCTGTCCGGCGATGCTGAACGGCACCGAGACGGCCCCGGCGACGAGGCCGGCGACCAAGGCGGCGAGCATCCGGATCCCGATCACGCGCCAGAAGTGGTTGCGTACCAAGCCGAACGAGCGACGGATCGCGGCGATCACGGGTTTGCGTTCCAGCACGATGGCCACCGGCGCGAACGACAGGCCGGTGTACAGATAGGCCAGGGCGGCGATCAGTGCCAGCACCAGGGGGATGCCGACGATCACCGCGGCGGTGCCGCCCACGCCCACGGCGATTCCGGTGATGATGCCGACGACCACGCCAACCAGGAGCACCGCGGCCAGGATCTCGAGCGCGCTGAAACCGAGCAGAGCCCAGAGCCGGCCGCGAACGCGTTGCCACGCTTCACCGACGCTGATCTTGGCGCCGAACACCGCGCGCCCCACCACGACGGTGAGCATGCCCGACAGCACGATTCCGGCCAGGAAGGTCGTCAGCGCGCTGGTCGCACTGGATAGCGCCGACCCCACCAGAACGGGCGTGGACAGCTCGTCACCGCTCTGGGCTCCGACGGTGCCGCCCATGGAGACCAGCGGACCCAGCTGCAGGATCAGTGCCAGGGCCTGGGTGATCACCACGACGACCGTGGTCAGACCGAGCGTCGCCTTCGGATTGGCCCGGATGTATCCGACGGCGCCATTGAAGATGTCGGACAGCGACAGCGGCCGCAGCGGGATGATGCCGGGTTTGGCCGCCAGGGGAATCGGGGCGCCATACCCGGGTGGCGGGTATCCGGGGGGCCCGTAACCCGGCGGTGGGTATCCGGGAGGCCCGTAACCCGGCGGTGGGTAGCCCGGTGGGCCGTAGCCGGGTGGTGGATAGCCCGGCGGCGGGTAACCCGCCGGCGGATAGCCGGGAGCAGAGCCATACGGTGGCGGGCCGGGCGGCGGGAATGGCGATTGACCAGGCCATCCGGGCGGGGGTCCAGGTGGCCCTGCGGGAGGTGCCGTCACCGGACAGCGCCCCCGACGTCGTTGCTCATGAGCCCATCCTGGCGATCGGCGGGGTATTTCTCAACGTCTCCTCCGTCCCACCCGTCGGCGGCGCGTAGCGTTTGCGCCATGGCGGAGCTCAAGGATCGGCTGAGGTCGGACCTCACCGAAGCGATGAAGACCCAGGACAAATTGCGCACCGCGACGCTGCGGCTGCTGCTTGCGGCCATCCAGACCGAAGAGGTCTCGGGAAAGCAGGCGCGGGATCTCTCCGACGACGAGGTGCTCAAGGTCCTTGCCAGGGAGTCCAAGAAGCGCAGCG
>NZ_BEWG01000016.1 GCF_002723835.1 Mycobacterium sp. shizuoka-1
GATGGTGTCGGGCACCGACGGGGTCGACGGCGGCGGGGGCGCGGCTTCGGGGGCGACGGCCGCAGGGGTCTGGCTGCTGGGCACGATCACGCTCTCGGCCGGGCTGGGCCGCTGGTCGACGGTCGGGCGGATGCTGACCGCCAGCGAGATCACCAGGGCCACGACGCCGACCACGAAGATCGAGGTGAGCGCGCTTCCGACCAGCAGGAACGGCTTGCGGCCCGGCTCATCGACGGCGAAGTCGAGTTCGGCGGGCACCGCGTCGTAGCCGAGGTCGTCGGGTTCGTCGGGCACTTCGCTGTAGCCCAGCGGGGCCATGTAGCCGGCGGCGGCCATCTGGGTGCCGGCCTCGGCCATCTCGGTGTCCGCGCCGGCGGGGTAGATCTTTCCGGCGGTGGTGCCGTCGGGGTCGCGGGCGTAGCCGAGGCCGACGGTCGAGGCCTCGTAGCGGGGTGCGGCGGCCGACGCCAGCGCCGCGCCCCGGGCCAGGGCCAATTCGGCTTCCTCGGGCGCGTGCACGGGCAGCGTGGTGCTCAGCGCGAGCTGCGACTTGACCGCCGCAACGTCGACGCCGGCCCCGAGGACGAACAGGCCCTGCGGCGGCTGGTCGAGGGCCTGCAGGCCGGCGATCATCCGCTGCAGTTCGGCCACCGCGTCCTGGGCATGCAGGCTTTCGGTCTGCACTTTGACGATCGCGCCGGTGGCGGTTTCGACCACCGACACGGTCGCGGTGTCGCGGTCGAGCAGCATCAGGGCGGTCCGGTCATAGCCGACGGCTCCGCCGACCGCCTGGGCCAGCGCGCCGGCGGCGTGCAGTTCGGACACCAGGACGACGTCGTCGATGTTGCGGGCCTTCAGCGCGTCGCGCAGGCCGGCCGCCACGGCATGGTCGGTCCAGGCGATGCCGGTCGACACCAGCCGGTGTCCGCCTTCGGCGGCACTCTCACGGGTGCCGAGGATCGCCGCGACGACTTGCTCGGCCGCCGTTGCCGCACCGTCGCCGACCGTGAGGTCGAAGGTGTCGTTGTCGACGGTGACGCCGTCTGCTTTCTCGCCTTCGACCAGCACCATCCGGACCGTCGTTGGCGTCATGGACACACCGAGTGCGATGTCCACTACCCCTCCAAGGTTGTTTGCTGGATCCCCCGACCCGCTGCTGCGCTCCACCCTGCTAGAACCGCTCGACTAGAAAGTTCATCGCCGCAGGTGGCGGCACTGTTACAGCCGAACGGGTTAGCTGGTGACACGCACCTGACCCTGGAGTTCCGAGGCTACTCGCCCGGGCTGGACTGGATGAAGTTCTGATACGACCGCGACGGGGTGGGTCCGCGTTGCCCCTGGTACTTCGAGCCGACGCTGGCGCTGCCGTAGGGGTTCTCGGCGGGACTAGTCAGCCGCAGCAAGCACAGCTGGCCGATCTTCATGCCCGGCCACAGCGTGATCGGCAGGTTGGCGACGTTCGAGAGTTCCAACGTGATGTGCCCGGAGAAGCCGGGGTCGATGAAGCCGGCGGTGGAGTG
This sequence comes from Mycobacterium sp. shizuoka-1, assembly GCF_002723835.1. Taxonomy (GTDB): domain Bacteria; phylum Actinomycetota; class Actinomycetes; order Mycobacteriales; family Mycobacteriaceae; genus Mycobacterium. The sequence continues at coordinate 1,521 of NZ_BEWG01000016.1, forward strand.
CGTCAGCAGCCCCAGCCGGCCCAGCGACGACTTGCCTTCCAGCCGGCCGGCGAGGTCGTCGGGCAGGGTGCAGCACTCCAGCGTCGAGCCGAGCACGAACTCGCCGGGGTGCAGCACGAACGGCTCGCCCTGCTCGGGTTCGACCAGGGTGGTCAGTTCGTCCTGCTGCTTGGCGGGGTCGATGTGGGTGTAGCGGGTGTTGTTGAAGACCCGGAACAGGCTGTCCAGCCGGACATCCACGCTCGACGGTTGCACCAGGGTGTCGTCGAACGGGTCGATGCCGAGGCGGCCGTCGGCGATGGCGGTGCGGATATCACGATCGGAGAGCAGCACGCGATGAGCGTATAGGCGGATCAGTTCAGCGTGAGGATCAGCGTGTCCGGTGGTTGCGAGTTGTCCAGGATGAGTACCGAACTCTGGTTGTTGACGTCGTCGTACGGGAATCCGTAGTTCTTTCCGTCCAGTCCGAGTTGGTGGAACACCTGCGCGTAGGAGTTGTGCTTGGTGTCGGCCGGATAGTAAGCCGCGACGTTGCCCCACTGTTCGGGGGAGCTGGCGACCCCGCGGTTGAAGGCGGCGTTGAGTTGGGCCAGGAACGCACCCTGCTCGTGGGTGCCGACGAACGGGCCGTTGCCGGCGAAGACTTCCGCGGTGGTCGGTTTGGCCATGACGTAGCTTCCCGAGACACCGGCGGGGTTGAGCGCGGTCACGGTGTAGGCAAATTGGTTGTCGGCGTTGATCTGGCCGCTCACGGTGTAGACGCCTGGGGAGGTGAACGTGAAGGTCTGGGTTCGGTACGTCGCCCAGAAGTCGTCGACCGGCTCGTCGAGGTAGTGCGCCAGCGCCCCGGGCTGCACCGAGCGCGGGGAGGCGATCCGCAGCGGGTTGCCCTGGCCGTCGCGGATGACGAGCGGAGCGAACGCGGCCGGAACGGAGTTCTCGAACGTCGCGAACACCTGGTTGCGGCTGACGGCGGTGCCGCGGGTGGCCGAGAAGCCGCTGGAGTCCTGAACGACGGTGAAGCTCAATGGAAGTCCGAAGGCGTCCACCTGAGTGGTGTTGGCGCCGAAGGGCACGCCGCCGTATTGGTAGGTGAATTCGTACCAGTCGTAGACGGTGTCGTAGTTGGGATTGGCGACGTCGACGGGGTCGGGCACGGTCCAGCCGGTGTTGTCCTGGCTGATGCCGATGTAGAGCGGCTGGCCCACGGAGACATAGATTCTGGCGCCCTGCAGTTCCGGGGGCATCCGCAACTTCGCGGCCTCGTCGAGGGTGTAGGACATGTTGGCGTAGTCGACGCCGTCCTTGACTAGATGACCCGGCGCGGTGGCGTCGTCGTGGTTGATCGCGTGGGCTGTGCCGGTCTGATCCACCCACGCCCAGTGGTCTTTGGAGGTCTGGCCCATCACGGTGACGTAGACCTGACTGCTGGTGTAGGGCGAGTTGTTGACGAAGTCGACCGGGAAGGTCGCCGCCGAGAACGGCTCGACCGCGACGGTGACCGTGCCGGACGCGCCGTGTCCGCTGGATCCGAGCAAGCCGAAGGTCAGCAGGTTGACCAGCCCGGAAAGGCCGTGGATGTGCGGGCCGCTCCAGAAGTCCGACGTGGTGACGTGGAAGTTGTCGGTGTACGCCGCGTCGCCGTCCCAGCTGCTCGGCGGGGTGTAGGTCGCTTGGGTGCCGGCGACCGTGAGGGTGCCACCGGCACTGCCCTGCCCGTGCACGGCGTAGGTCAGTCGGCGCCCGTCGGTATCGACACCGTCGAGAGTGAACGGGTCACTGGTCTGACCCGCGTCGAGTGCTTCGGACCGGGTCTGGGGCGGGAAGGTCGGGGTGACGGCCTCGAAGGTGCGCTGGAACCAGGTGCGTTGCGCCGTTTGTACAAATTTCTGTACAGATTGGCGCAGCCCGACGGCCGGCTTGATGCGCGGACGACTCCGCGGTGCCACCGAGAGGGGACGCCCGACGGCGCGGGCGCTGCTGGCCGTGGTCTTGGCCGGCTTGCGCGGGCCTGCCTGTGCGGGCGCCGAGGTGCTGGGCTTGTCCGCAGTCGACGTTTCGGCGCCGGCGGTCGCAGGGTCGGCCAGCAGCGCGGCGCCGATTCCCAGCGCGACGGCGGACGCTCCGACCCATCCCACGTGCGCGGCGTACTTCATCGGTCCCCGTTCGATGTAGCTGGATGCCGGTGATGCTATGCCCGTTGCGGGGCCTTTCGCAGCGAAGTCGTGCGATTTCTCCGGATTGCTCCCTGCACACGACACTTTGCTGTCTGGCTCAGGGTCGGCCTGCCCCGCTGGGCCGACGGTACGGACGCATTTCACACAGCTGATGGCAGCAGTGCTAACCTCTGTGTCCACCGCCGATGTAGTTCAATGGCAGAACATCAGCTTCCCAAGCTGAATACGCGGGTTCGATTCCCGTCATCGGCTCCACGAAATACCTGGTTAGCGCGGTATCTAGCACATCTAGATTCAGTCTCGTACCCATTTTGTTCGGATTTTGTTCGGCGAGAACAAGCGTTCGATTAGCCAGGATTGTCACTGCCCAGCGCTAACATTCCTTCCGTGACTTTTTGGGACGAAGACGTCTTTGACCAGCACCCCATGTGGGGACAAGTCGACGCGCTCGCCGGCTACTTAGACGACGAACGTCTCCCCGAAGACCTCGACCCGCCACAACGCGCTTCGGTTGTCCGGCTGAAAACAGCTCTTGAACTACTTCGCGAGCATCAGCAAAAAGGCGCGAAGATTTTCTACACAAAGTCAATGTTCGACAATGTGGACGCCACACTAGGTGGCCAGGTGAACGCCAATCTCGCAAACTTTGTTAGCGATTCCGATGCGTACGGAAACGCGGTGAACGACGCTGCGGTGCATGTCGAAAGTGTGTTTGCGTACGTGGCGCAATGGCCCGCCCTGCCAGCGGGTGGGCAAGCCCAAGCGGCAGGACGCGCATTCAGCGATTACAAAAAAGAAGCCGAGCTAGCACTTGAAGTTTTGCAGAAGAGCAAAGATGAACTAGAGACGGATATCGCCACGCTCCGAACTCAACTGGCAGAAATAGAGACCGTAACGGCGTCTGTCTCAGACTCCTATACCGCATCTCTCGGCGAAAGGGAAAACGAATACATCGAAGCGATAAATCGTGTTGAAGCATCCGGTGAGGAAGCATACGACAAGGCAATTGAGGCGGAAATTGCGTCCCGAGTCAAAAAGCTCGAGAGGTTCGAAGCCGCTGCACGTCAACATGTAGTCGATACCGAGAAGGCCCAACACGAAGCAGAGGATTTTGCGCTCGCGAGTAAGGATTCTGCCGACTGGCTAGCACAACGAGCAGTTGCAACAGACTTCGGAATGCAAGCGCGCAGGAAGTCCGCGGCGGCATGGGTCTACGACGTGCTTGGTGCTGCCGTAATCGGTGTTCCACTGACATTCGTGCTCCTGCATTTCCTGAACAATCAGGGCGGAACCGATAGCACGGTGGCAGTTAGTCTTACTCGATTAAGCATCATCGTCGGAGCGGTGATTCTCGGCGGCTATCTATTCAGTCGCGGCGCAACCAATCACCGCCAGGCGCGGGCGAGTAAAAGCGCTGACATTCGTCTCCGGACAGTCGAAGCATTCATATCCAAACTAGAACCGGACCAACAGGATCGAATCCGTAACGGCATGGCCGAGAATATATACCTGCATGGACGTCTCGCCGACGACGAAGCGGACAGCCCGAACCCATTTGCGCGAATGCTAGACCACTTTGGCGCAAAAGACGACACTGCCGACAAGACCGACAAGACCGACAAGACCGACAAAGCTGCCGGATAGTTCAAACTGCCGTGCTGGGGCCGTCAATCTGCACGGCTAAACGCTTGCTCACGCCCGATGTACATCAGGCACCAGTGATTTCGCAGAACCACCGGTGGACGCGAGAGCCGGAGGCTACATTTCTCAGCCATGTGGAGACAGGCGGCCAACGCAGCTCTATTCGGTATTGCTACTGCTGCGCTGACAGCGTGCGGTGGTAGCTCAGGAGGCACTGCCACGACGACAGCGACCGTTGAAAAGCCTTCCACCACCGTTGCAACACCGACGTTGGCCTACCACGCTCCGCGAGGTGCAGCAGTGAACGCGCAATATTGGCTTGACCAAATTAATGAAATAGACTCTGCTACCAAACAATTTGCCGACTCCCAAGCAACCGACTTCTGCAAAAACCCGAAAGCGGCTCACCTGACAGCGCAAATGATCTCGATGGGTACAGGATTGGGAATTCTGTCGATTCCGTATGCACTTCAAAATAAGGATTACCCAGCGTGGAAAGACGATCCGGTAGCCCAAGCAAAGATTGCGTACTACATCGTCAGCAACTATTGCCCAGAGGCACCGTCCTAGCCCCGCTGACGTAGCGGCACCACATTCGTAGCCTTAGGTGTATCCATTGAGTCCAGCGCGGCCATGTCGTCGCTGGCGTCATCGGTACGGAACAGGTGCACGTAGATGTCAAGCGTGGTCGACGTTTTTGAGTGCCCTAAGTACTGGCTGACCTTTTCGACCGGCAGACCCGCCGCCGCGCACAAACTCGCGTAGGAGTGCCGCAACCCGTGGAACTTGAATTGCCTAGGCAGAACGTCCGTCTGGTCTCCCGCCAGGGCGGTGGTGGTTGATTCACGGGCGAGGCGATTGGCTCGCAATACCGCAGGCCGGAACACGGCCTTGTAGAACGTCTGGTGGCGCAGCTTAGCCGTCCAGTCGAGCACCAGGCGGTCAGTCGCTTCTGCTACCGATAGCGCGGCCAAAGCGACTGCCTGCCGGTCGGCCTTTTGCGCAGCGGTTTCCGGTTCCCCGCCGTGGTCGTCGGCACGACGCTTACCAGTCGGCTTTACCGGTGCCAGCGTCACCGCACAGAACAGCGGTGCGGTCGGCTCATCGGCTCGCGGGTGCTCGGCCAGGTAATCGCGTAGCAATTGGGCTGTGGCCGAACGCAGCGGCACCCGCCGATTGCTGCCTTTGGTTTTCGTCGTGTCGTAGGTCAGCTCGCCGCCGGTATCGCTCACCGTTCGGCGTACCCGCAGCCACACCGTGCCGTTGGGGTTCATGGGCCAATCGATATCGCCTACCTGTAGGCCGCACAGCTCACCGGCACGTAATCCCGACCACGCGGCCAGGTGAACCATTACCGAGCAAGGCCACGGCGTCGCGTCGACCAGCGCGGCAACCTGCATTGCCGACAGAAACATGTCGGGATCGTCCACAACGCCGGGCGACGAATTGACCACCGTCCGCTCGCTGGGCAGCTTGACGCCGACAGCGACGTTATCGAGCACTCGCCCATCAGCCACAGCATGATCGAGCACCGCTTTGACCACGAAATAGTGATGCCGCACCGTCGACGCTGACTTGCCCGCCTTCACTAGCGCACCGACCCACTCGGTAATGTCTTTACGCGCAATCGAATTGATCGGACGAGCACCGAACGTCGCGGCAATCGATAGCCCCGCAGTGCTGGCGCCGTCCGCATTCTTGCGAGCGCGAGTCTTCTTAGCCAATAGGTTTGTGTACTCAGCACGGGTGCTGGCTTTCAAATCATGTTGAGCAGCAAGCCATTCGGCAGCGACAACGGCAAATGTCGCCCTACCGGCATCACGCAGATTGGCCGGCGATTTGCCTTGTGTCACCATCTTCTCGGCGTCACGGGCGGCATCGAGCGCAGCCTTTTCGCTGTCGAAAGTCCCGGCGCTGCACTCGCTGCCGTCGCTCTCGAAATACATGCCGGTATACCGCTTACCCTTGGCGGATTTTCGTTTGATAGACCGCGCCATGACCTACGCTCCCCCGTTCAAGTCGAAGCCCCACCGCACCGCAATCTCAAGACATTTCACAAACTCTGCTGTGAGCCTGTCGCGTTCATCCTTGGGTTTCCAACGGAATGCGCCGGGGTGCGTCGGAAACAGTAGGTCGGGTGATTCGGCCGTAGGTGGCGTCAGCCCGTCGACCGACAGCAGTGGCCAGGGCAACCGGCGTGAGGCCGGGAATCTCTCGGCTAGAACGGTTCGCGCATCGCCACCCAATCCGATGACCAAGCGAGGCCGCACAATGTCGAGTTCTTCAGTCAAATACGGTGCGCAGTTGTCGATCCATTCCTGCTCTGATGAGACATTGTTCTTGGGATGGCAGTGAACAACGTTGGTGATGTATAGGTCTCGCTTCTTGTCACGGCCAGCGTTCACGAACGCCTGATCCAACAGCTTGCCCGTGCCACCCTTAAACGGTTCTTGCGCAGCCATGCAAGGGCCGCAGAGGCTTTGGCCCACGATCACGACAGGCGCGCGAACGTTGCCAAATCCCGGTGCGGACTGCGTTTTACCCTTCTTATTCATTCCCTTGCACTTGTCGCAGGCTCGAATCTGCTCGGCAAGTCTCGCGTGCCTGACATCGATATCAACCACCGCAACTCGCCCCCGTCGGACTCTCTGCCACAGCCGATTCACCAAGTAACCGCCGTCTGATGACGGTCTCGATCTCGGAATCGCCCATATCAGCCTCACGACGCGGCGAGCCCTTTACATTCGCTTCATCGGTGTACCAGTACAGTTTCCACTTGCCGCTTGCGGGCTTTTCCTGTGCCAGCTCGCGCGCCTCATCGATGGTGAACAGCCACACGCGATCCCGCGAAACATCAACGCAAGCAAGCCATTGCGCTGGACAATTCACGTCGAACGACCAGCCGCGTGTCGGTTCCCCTTTTCCGCCAGCCGGTCGAGCGTCCCATTGGGCTTTGACTTGCACCGTTGCGGCCTGGCGCGTGACGGGCAGGTACATCACCAGGTCGATTCCGTCATCAGTGGTCATGCGAGCGCTATCGATGCTGTGCTTGAGCAACTTGTATTGCACCAACACCTCACCCGCCGCGCCGATCACTTGAGTCCGTACCGAATTTGTGGTCATTACTCCCCCTCTGTACCAGTCGATTTCGATTCCAAAGCCCGATAGACGGTTGCACGGCTCACTCCGAGTGCATCAGCGATTACCGGCACCGGCTCGCCAGATTCGCGCATCCGTTGCGCTAGTTGGGTTTTCGATGCGCTCAGCGCTTTTGGCCGGCCCACGCTCAACCCGCGTGCGCGCCGCGCCGCGCTACTGGCCTCTTTTCGCTCGCGAATCAGCTCAAGTTCCAGTTCGGCCAGGCTGGCGAGCACACCGGCAATCATCCGGCCAGTGGCGTTGCTTGTGTCGATTCCCTCGCGAATGGACCGCAGAACTATGCCGCGTTCGGTCAGCTCTCGAATGGTCATCATCACTTCGGCAGCATCGCGGCCTAGCCGGTCGATACCGACAACCACAATCACGTCACCAGCTCGCGCGTAGTCCAGCAGCGCGGCCATCTGTGGCCGCTGCGCGCGCCGTAGCGAGCCGGAAAGCTGGTCGGCATAGATGCGGGCCGGATCAACACCGGCAGCGGTCAGCGCGTCGGTCTGCGCGTCGAGCGACTGGTGGCCGGTGCTCACGCGGGCGTAACCAAGCACCTGGCCGGTTGCGGTCGTCGTCATGGCCTGACCCTATCTCAGAATGAGGTCTCTCGTCTATTTTGCGAATCTCTTTTGAAACAGCTTATGAGACGCACTCAACAGCGCTTTTGCGAGCCAATAGCGTCAGTACGTCTCCGGTTGCAGAACCTTGGAATTGAGACAGTCACCTACGCCTCAATTGCCCACGATGAGCGCGGTTCGCTTCGGCAACGCGCTCCATTGCGATATCGGTAGGCAAGTAGCCATCGGCGGGCGGCATCGGCGGAGGGCGATTCGCCAACGTTTCTGTGGCGCGTCGGTGCGCCTCAAGCCGGTCGTCGTCCTCGGGGCGGGTCTCTAGGCCGTCCTGGTGGTCGTCAGCCTCGGGTCTGACCACTTCGCCATCGATCACGCAGCCCGGCCCCAGCGCCAATGTCCCGCCATGGCGGTGTGTGTCGTGATGTTCATTCGCTGGCGATTGTGATTGTGGGTCTGGCAGTCCGCGAGCCTGCCTGTATTCGCTGCGGCTCCCGCCCTCGATGGACTCAAATATCTGATCGATTGGCTTGACCGTCACCTCAACCTGTTTCGGCTCGGTAATGCCGACGCGATCGAGCACCGAGTTCACGGCTTGCAAGGCGACGTAGGCCGGAACCTTCTCGCTCTCGGCGATGCCTAGTAGCCGCTCTGCCATGCGATCGGCTGCGGCTGAGAGCCTTTCGCGAGCTTTCGCTATAGCCTGCGGACTACCGCCGCCGTGATACTTGCATACCGATTGACCGGCCAGAGCGGCGTTCTTGCACTGGTCGCCGTTCTTTTTGTGGGCATGACAGCGGCGGGAGGAATCAGGTCGTTTCGACCAGTCTCGCGGCCCTGCAAGGCCGTGTTGCTTCTTTTCGATAGGTGATTTCTCCGATGAGTCCGTTGTCATCGCTCCCCTGCTTTCACATTCAATTGCGTACCGAAACCGGCCCGTTGGTAGGCTGCGTAGTTGGCCTCAACTAATTGCTTGGCGGTCCGTTTGCCGCCGTTGAGTCCTTCGGGATCAAAGTAGAACTCGCTGTCCCACACCACTTTCTGTATCAATTGCAGCCAGTTGGTCGCTTTGAGGTCTAATGTGGTCAGCAACAGCTCAGCGGTGGCGATCAGCGATACATTGATCCGGCATGGCCGGTTTCCGTTAGGTCCGGGGATCACACCGCACGTCACATCGTCAGTCTGTGCGCAATCACCGTGGTAAATAAGCCATTTGCGCTCGCGGATGGTCAGGAATCCAGCACCGTTGACGACCGGATGTCCGCATACCTCACAGATCAGTATCAGATTGCCCTTTGATACCCGTATCGGCTTTCCGTTGGAATGTTGTACCGCTGACACTGCTCACCTCCCTTCATTCGTTTTCGAATTGTGTTCTGCCACAGTCCTGATCGCATTCTCGGTAACTTCCGTAGTCGTCCGCTGGGCTCGGCCTGTCCCCTCCCCTATAGGGAGGGAAGGGACACAGAGCCTCTAGAGCCGGGGCAAAACCTGTCTGGACCTGTCCCAGACAGTTTGACCAGCGGATATGCGGTTCTGTCTGCATCTGTCCCAGACAGTTCGGATCGGCATTTCCGCAGGTAGACAGGTACCGGGCGATATGAGCCGCCAAATCGGTATATCCGCTGGTCAAAGCGATTCTGACCTGTCTGGGACAACCGCAGACAGGACAGTACGAAATACCAGTTGACCAGCGCGAATAGCTCCAGACAGTTGCAGACAGACTGACCAGCGCAAACGCGGCACAACCTATTTGCTGTCATCGTCGGCGCTCCCGCTAACGGCCGAATCATTCTGTATTTCCGATGATTTCGGTTGCTTGGCACGTTGCTTACGGAATCGCACCGCTGCGGCCCAGAACCTGTTGTCGGCTGACAATTGGCCGCCAGCTTGCAGATACGCGGCCTTGGCCCTATCTCTACCCAACGCGGGATCGACGTCGAGCCGGTCCAGCTCGGATACCAGTGCGCTCGTGTCAGGATCGAGCACAGTCGCGATTCCATCGGCAGTACGCACGATGAACGAGGCGGCGCCAGAGCCCAATTCGTGACGCAATGGGTCGTCGAGCCGTCGCACACTTAATACCTGCGCGAAGTGCTGTCGGCGTCGCTTGCCTAGAGTCAGTGTCAAATCGTCGCTGCCAGCGCGTGCCGCGGTCATACGGAAATCAGCATCCACGTCGGATAGCTTGTGCGAGCTACCGCGCGGGCCTCTGTCGGCATCCTTGCCCAGGTGGTCCAACCGCAGTACGGCCACCTGTTGATCGCGCAAGGGTTGGATAGCCAATCGGTAGAACTGACTCCACGTATCTGCGTCGTTCTCGCCACCATCGATGAACCGGCTCACCGTATCGAGCACAACCAAATCAACCTGGTCGTCCATGCCTGCGGCCACCGATTGAATCAGCGCCAGGAATTCGCGCGCTCCCTTGGCCGTGTCCAGCCCGCCAACATCGGGATAACAGAGCACCGACAGGTTCGGCAGGTCCAGCGGTGCGCCCATCGAATCGAGCCCGCTACGCCACCAGTCCTGACCGTTTTCGGCATCGAGATAGATCACCTTGGCCGATTCCGTCTCGTACGTAGGGTCGAACGCCGAGCGGCCCAGCGATGCCGCCACCGCAATCGCTCGCGTAAGCACCGACTTGCCGGTGCCCGGTGCAGCCGACAGCGATACGTAGCTGTCGCGCGCCAGTACGTCGGGCAATAGCCACGAAATCGGCTGTGGCGGTCGAGTTCGCAACTGCCGCAAATCCAGCGGTGCATTGCGGAGGATTTTGGCCGGCTCAGAGCTCCCCGGTTCGATGCGAAATCGCAGCCCATCGGCCAATCCGGCGAACTCGCGGGGACCACTGCCGTAATCGCGATTGGCCTCTGCACGGATGCTGTCGAGATCGCGACATAATGCGTACCCCACGGCGTTGGCCACCAAGCGCCCGAATTCGTTAGCACCAATCTGTGCCTCGTAGCTCTCTCCGCGTTTGGCGTAAGACTCGCGCGCCGCGCGTTCTATCTGAGCAATGGCGCGCGCGAACGGGTAGTAGCCAAGCCTTGATTCACCAGCTGCAATCCGCAGCGCATTGCGTACGCAATTGCGGGTGCCGCTGTTTTGTTTGGCGACGCTGGCCACCAGGGCGGTTAGGGCATTGGGTCGGTCGTCGGTATTGGCCGTAGATTCGATGAAGTCGGCCACCTGCTCGCGTGAGGCTGTTTGCGTAGCGGGCTCGACACCATCCGCCTTGGCGGTCAGGTATGCGCGGGCGACCTCGGGCAGGTCGGGCACCACGCCGGTCGTAACCCACCGGTAGCGCCCACCTTGAGAGGCTTTGGCGTGCGTAGACGGTTCGACGACGATCACGGTGTTACCGCTGCGAATCTCACCGACTTGTGTGCCGTTGCTGAGTTTGAAATCTCCTGAGATGAATGTCTCGGTGCTCGCGAACACATAGTGACCGCGATCGCTCGCGTATTCGCGTGACGCTTGGTGTCTGCCCGTTCGCAGCCACGCCAGTTCCTCGGGCATGGTGTCGATATCGAGATCGAAAGCAACGAGGCCACTGCGGCCCGTATGGATAGCGATTGACGGTGGATCGTCGTTGTCCCAGTAGGCCTCGATTGTGTCGGCATCGCGGGTGGATCGCTTCGGCCAGCCCTTGCCGACAATTGAGCCTGGGTTTTTCGGTGTTGCCGGGTCGATTGGCAGGACGTAGCAATTGCCCTCGGCAAGGCGCTGGGCGGCCTTGAACGGGCTCAAACCAGTTACGTCAGGAATTACCGGCTGGACTCTTGTCGCCAAGAGCGCGTCAGCCTCAGGTTGGCCGGCTGCGCTTGGTACAGTATCCACATCACCTCGTTCGATGACCCCCGCCCTTAGCTTGACCGGCCAGTGGGCGGGGGTTTCTTTTGTCGTAATCATCTACGCTACAGTCGAATTCGTTGCTGGTTCGACTAGCCAACGCTGGCGAGTTGCCGACTGGAGACCAGAAAAGTGCCGTCTGCGCAGCGTCATACCGCAATCGCGGTCTAATCGAACTTTGGGTCGATTACGTCGAAATTGGTTGCCTCGCCGTCCATGTGCCACAGCGACAGATAGCAGTTGGCACACGTCGTGAAATAGACCAGGTACTCACCGTGAGGAACGGTAAAGACTCCCCAAACCCTTTGCGAGCGTTCACGATCGTTCGGCGGGGTCGCATCACGGTCGCAATCGACCGAGATACGTAGCCCGCATCCTGTCGTGATTCCGCGCTGAGACCAGACCATGCCCAGAAGGTCGCGCGCGCTGAATCGGCCACGGATTACATAGATTTCATCCGGCCTGCCCGCCACTAGGCCGCGTTGCACGTTGGCGGTGTCTGGATCGTGAATATCCCACGGCGGTAATACTTCTGCCTTGCTCGCAAGTTCCTGGTGAGGATCGCGGACGTTAACGTTCTCGCTGCCGACGAAACGGTGCTTGGTGACCTCGTTGCGGGTCAGCATCCGCAATGGTTCGTCATTGTCCGCTGTCATCGCTTCGGTAAGACCTTGCGGGCGACCGTCGATGATGCCCTTTCTTGATGCGGCAAGGCTTCCGTAGAAATTGATGTCGTCGGAGTCACGTTCGTTGCGCAAGCGCGCGTCGGGTTCGAAATCTATAGGCATGTCCAGTTCTCCTAGCAAGTCATCCATCGTGATGTCTCTCTGTGAAAGCGCATTGGCGACTAAATCCTCTGCGTGTTGGCGTGTTTCGGTCACGGCTCAATCTCCCTCTGGTATTCGGCTAACGCTCTGGCGCGACCGTCCGCGATGGCGAATTGCACTTGAAGCGGGAGGATTTCGCTGTCGTATTCGCAACCCTCGATGGCGGTCTCTACGTCGCCGATGGTTACGATGAGGTCGAACGTCGTCTCGACGGTGAGTTCGCCAGGGTTCTCATCGTCCGGTACTACGCGGTGCGTGAGGTCTCTAATGTCCCATCGCGCTGCGCCGTAACGCGCCTTGGCTGCGTACCGGTCTAGGAAGTCGAACAGGCGGTGATTCGGTTCGATTCCGAACGACAACGGCACGAACGACGCGGGCCGGATATTCGTGACGTGGCTGCCGTCTTCGGCGACCGCGTTCTCTACGATGATGAATGAGATTGACTCGCGTTCAAACGAGCCGTCCTCGCGCAGCGTTACGCCTTCCATGTCGCGAACTTGTTGGCACTCAACAAAGCTCGCGAAGTCGTCGTCGTCCACTTACGCGCTCACCTGGACGTCAACGTCAGGCAGCGTGCCGATGTGCATCACATCGAAAAGGCCCCGATCGCTGTAGTAGCGATTCCCAGAAATTTTGTGGTAGGCCAGTTTTCGCGTCTGCTCGGTATGCAGTTTGACGAACGACGCTGTGACAGCGATACCGAACAGCTCACAGATTCTCGCCGCAGCGGCATCCATGCCCTTGATGTTTGGCGTGGCCGAGTACTTGAGCCGTTCAGTCTTCAATTCCTCGGGAATGTCGGTGTCGGCGTATGGCATGGCGGGTCGTTTCGACGCTTGAACTACGTTTCGAGACATAGGCTTTCCAGCTTTCCGTTTACGGGTCTCCCCGAAATCCGGTCGGGGGAATTACTGTGCGAATTGGCCTGGCTCGTCTTACCCGGTGCTGTCACGGGTGCTGGCTGTACCTGTTGACGACGTTAGCACGTCCGTAGCGAACCGGACAAGCACCGGAGCGGGATGGCGGAGACATCTCTGAACAGCGCGAATAGGCTTATGTCATTTGCGATAAGACTTCGACAGCTAACGATTTCCGTAGGGAATTCCACGGTGCCGCACCTGTTTCGAACGACCACCAGGGCGGGTTGGGTTGCGGCGACAGTGGCCAAAATTGCGCCACACAATCGCTAGGGAAACCGGGTCGATCACCTGCGGACAAAAGGCTTGCGTGCGAACCAAAGCGCAGCGGTCTACCGTCGCCACCATGACAGAGGTATTACCTACACAACCGGTGGTTGGCCACGCCGTCACTGCCGGTGACTGCCTAGCAATGGCCGCCGCTGATGGCACCGTGACCCGTTGGCCGGTGCTTGACGTGACTCGCCATCCGACCAGCTCGATCGCGTCCTGATTTCCGGTGAGGCTGGTCGCGGCGTGCTTGATCTACATCTGAGCGATTGGGTGCGCCGGATCATTCCGTAACCGTTGGGGAATGGAATGATGTGACCCCCGTAGTTGGACAAGTCGACAAATACGGGGGTCACGCGCAGCCCTTCGGTTAAGCCGCGCCTTCCCAGCTCCGAACTGGGGTCTGGTGGCTGGCGAATCGGTTGAAGCGGGCCGACTCGCCAGCCGGTCTATGGGTTAGGCAATCCGCCTAACGCCGACAGTGGCACTGCCGTAGACCGCCACTTTGACGTTGCGGCGTTTCACTGTTCGCGTGCCCGCGACCGATACACCACGAAACCGACCACCAGGACCAACGCTGCCCACTTGAGCCTTACGCACCAGCGATTTGGCAGCGCTCGCGGTTTTCGCGAACCGACCCTTTGCGTCCCGTTTGTACGTGCGGCGTCCGCGTGCCATCACGTCACCGCTTTTTCTTGAACCGGCCAGACTTCGCGCGCGAACGGCGCTTGCCTTTTCCCTTAGCCATTGGGGTTCCCTTCGGGTAGTGCGTGCGGCAGTGATTGGCTGGCCGCTGTCCCGGTGTACTGGTCGGGGTCGCGGTAACCGGGTGGCGTGGTGAATTCGGAACCGGAGTTGTCTTGTTCCATCTGCCGTTGGGCAGCATCGTCACGCCATAGCGGCGACCACCCGCCTAGCGGTGGACGTGCCATCAGCTCACCTTTCGGTCGCTAATCGGCTTTACGGCCTAGACCGAGATAGCCGGAGTTTCGTAGGAACCGCTGGCCTTGACTTGAGTCACGACCGCAGCGCCACGGTGACGGACACCGACACCAAACGAGCGCTGGAAATAGCTATCGATTAGCGGGTATTGACCCTTGCCCGGAATCTGGCGCAAGCCGCGATATGCGGGGTTGGAATGGTGGCGGATGCCGACGACGTTCTGAGGCGAATTCCGGCCCGACGTGGCGACCGTAAGCAGGTAGCCATTCGGCACCAGAATGTGCGGCACGATCAGCGCGTGGCCGTAGCTGCCCATCACCTTGAGGTTGTTGTACTCGGCGGGCGGTGTCTGACCGACGATGAACTCAGTCGACAGGTAGGCCGGTGCATCCGAACTCGGGATGAAATCGAACTTGGCCACTGGCCCGCCAGAGCGCGATTCTTCACCCTTGCGCCAACTGGCGATCTGATCGCACAGCATTTGGCTCGCGAACACGAGAATCCGGCTGCCTTGCGTCGTGCCGTAGCCGTGCTCGGTAATGAGGCCGATGGAATCCTCTACGTCACCGGAGTCAATGGCCGCAGCACCCGACACCAGGTAATGATTGTGATCACTGGCGAATGTCTTACCCAGATACTCAATCGGCGCAATCGAATCGGCGCCATTCCACAAACCGAATTCGGGATTACCCTCAGGCGTGATCCGCTGAGCCGGCGAAAACAGACGACCGAGCACCTTCGCCGTACGCAAACGCTGGTCGGCCTCAAGTGCGGCATTCATATCGAATTCGATCTGACGCGCGGTCGCATCGCGCAGGTACTTCCACGTATAGCGCGTTGCCAGATCGTAGTCCGAGAATCCGTAGCCAAGGATCAGGCTATCACCACCCTGATGAGCCTTGGGCTCGCCGAACTCGCTTGCTTCCTCGAATTGGAAATGCGAAAGGCTCTGCGGCACAGCTTCGGCCACGTCAGTCGTATCGAACGCCAAAAGGCTCAGCAGAGCATCCTGGCGTTCACGCCAAATTGAGAGCAGATCGCGCAGCGTATCCCAGAGCGTATCGAGTGGTACACCGTCCGACGTATGGCTAACCAAAACGTCGCCTTGAGTGTGGTAACCGCCAGCCGGATCACTACCAAAAATCGGAAACACGGGGATACCGTCGATGAGCGGGTATTCGGCGGTCATAAGCAGTCGCGAGCGCATGAGTGTAGATCCATTTCTCATTGTGTGGCCCGCCGTGGCCGGTGTGTAATTAAGTGCGGCTCACTCTACGCGCAAATTCGCTAATTTGTTGCAGCGTGCGGGCTTTATGGGCCAATCAATTTTGAATAGGTACGCCTGCGGTAGAGCTGCGATTTGATTCGGGTAGTTCGGCGGCAGAGCTGCCCATAAGCAGCGGCGTCATCCCAGGCGACATGGTGGCCGCTACGACTTCGGTCGCGTCGGCAAACACCCGTTCGACTCGCGATGCAAGTTTGCTATTCGTTCGGATTTTGTTCGTTGCTGTGGTCAGATTCGAGTCAGCCCAGAGTTTTACCGGAGCGATACTCCAGTACGCCTCTAGCGTTGTCCCACAGGTGATTTCGCTATGAAATTGGATCTATCGCCGCAGGTCGGGAGCGTGGCCAAAATTAGCTAGAGCAGCTTCCCAAGCTGAATACGCGGGTTCGATTCCCGTCATCGGCTCTCATGTGAGCAGCGCCAACGCTGTTCGAATGCGTTCGACCGAGACCCTCAGGGTCACCAAGGGTCACAAGTCAGACGGAACTCCTGTGCGGGCGGTCCAGCGACCGACCTGCAGCCTTGAGCGCGTCGTCCTGCGAATGGGCATAGACGCGCAGTGTCAAAGTCGGATCTGAATGACCGATCCAAGCGGCTATCACTGCTACTGGCACACCGTCCAAGTGCATCAGTGTTGCTGCGGTATGTCGGCCTCCGTGCAGCTTAATGTGGCGAACCCCAGCCGCTTTCACCGCGTTGGCCCAATATCTGGATAGCACCGCTGGGTTATACGGTTCACCGATCTCGTTCGACACCACATACTCGCCGCAGCTGTAGTGCTCCCCAAGCGCCAGCCGTTCGGCGGCCTGCCGCTTCTTCGCGGCCCGCAGCACCTTCACCAGACGATCCGGGTTCCCGGGACTTTTTCTGGTGATCATTATTTTGGACCGCTTCGCCGGTTTGCGCAGGTCGGCATGCAGAATCGACGGGTTCCTTGTCGGAGTCGTGTAGCCATGGTGAAATCTGGCTGTGTTGGTCTCGGGGGAAGAACTTGTATTGCGGCAGAAGTCGTGGTTTGTCGTCGAACCACTCAACGCGGATAGTGCCGGTTTCGGCGATC
Organism: Mycobacterium sp. shizuoka-1; assembly: GCF_002723835.1. Classification (GTDB taxonomy): domain Bacteria; phylum Actinomycetota; class Actinomycetes; order Mycobacteriales; family Mycobacteriaceae; genus Mycobacterium. Next base: position 18,214 of record NZ_BEWG01000016.1, read on the forward strand.
TTTATGTAGTCCGCGACGGGCTGGGCAATGAAGCAGTTGCGAAACTTGTGGTTAAGGACCCAGGAGCCGAGCGGGAACTTCTGATCGGCGCTGCCACCCAGGCGGCCCAGTATCGGAATGTTGTGCCAGTTCTGGACGATGGCGAGCACGGCGACAGTTGGGTGCTGGTCATGCCCAGAGCTGAGAAGTCCCTGGCGAAGCTCCTCGAGGATCGAGGTGGCTCTCTGACGGTGGACGAGGCTTTAGCTGTCCTGACGGATATCGCAGTTGCACTTGGTGAAATCAGTGGAGCTCTGGTGCATCGCGATCTCAAGCCCCAAAACGTGCTGCTGCTCGATGGGTCCTGGCGGTTGGCTGATTTCGGGATCTCACGATATGCCGCGGCAACAACGGCAACAGACACGCACAAATACAAGTGGAGTGACCACTACGCTGCTCCAGAGCAATGGCGAATGGAGCATGCTGATAAACCCGCTGACATTTATGCTTTCGGCGTCATCGGATATGAACTATTAAGTGGCAACCCACCATTCATGGGACCTGATTTTCGCCGGCAACATTTGAATGAAGCCGCAGCCCCGTTGGATGTTGGACCCACGCGACTCAGAGACTTAATTGACGAATGCCTTTACAAGGCGCCTGAGTCGCGACCGACAGCATCAGCAATCTTGAAGCGACTGGAGAGGATTTCCGCGGAAGGCCCGAGGGGCAGCGGCCTAGAGAGGCTCGCCCTTGCAAACCGGGAAGTGGTACACAGCCGCTCGGAGGCGGATGCGATTCGTTCGGCTCAACAAGAGCACCTGGAGTGGAGGCAACGCCTGCACGAGGACGCTGCGGCCTCGTTTCAGCGGATTGAAAATGCGCTCATGGAGGCCATTCACGACAATGCGCCCGTGGCTGAGTTGTTGACGGAGTCCGCCGGTCGAAATGTTGCTCGGGTCGAGGGCAAGGCTTTCGTTGCTCAACTGCTGAGCGGACAACTTGGTTTGGACAAGCCTAGGCTCAGTGAGTCGACTGCTGACAGTATTCCGTTCACGGTTATTTCTGAGTCGGCCATCACGGTTAACATGCGGAATGGCGGAAATCAGTGGAACGGCAGAGGCCATTCATTGTGGTTTTGCAACGCTGTGGAGAAAGAGCGCTTCGCCTGGTACGAAGTCGCCTTTATGGAGGCCGGATCGCGACTCTCCACCATGGACCCCTTCTCGGTCTCTGCTTTGCACAACGGGGGTGCTTTTAACCGGCTCACAATAGGAATTGCACAAATCGCACGTGATTTCAACGAGCTGGATCGCTCGGACCTATCCGAATTCGTGAACCGATGGCTGGGATGGTTCGCCGACGCTGCGTTCAACACCCTGCAGCGACCGATGATTCTGCCTGAGGGCCGGATCCGCTGGGACCGCTGGTGGAGTAAGTAGCGTTCCGCTTACATCTCAGTTGTTGTTTCGCGCGCCTTCATCTCGGCGTAGACATCAACGATCGCGGGGAGTCGGAACCGTCCAGTCTTGTTGTCCTGAACGACTGCCACGATTAGCCCGCCAGGCTTCCCGTCGCCCACACACATCACCGCATCCTTGTACTGGCCGTCCAGTTCTCCGTTGCGGTTCTCGACAAGGTGGTCCCTCACCTCGGCATCGAGAGTCGACCACCAATGGTCCAAGAGCGCGCGGATGACTTCGAGTCTGTCGGGCAACTCGCCATGGAGAGTGAAACCCCCAGGGTCGCTGCCTGGCGGGTTCGACAGCCAAATGGCCGGACCCGCCAGGCTCGTGCCGGAAAGCCGGCTCAGCCGAGGCACAAGCTCCTTCGGTACCGCGCCATGTGGTCTCTCAAGCAGCGTCACCTTCACGTCCATGGGAAGGCTCCGGTACACATCGAGAACGTTGTCCGTCATGTCGGTGACGCTAGTCGATGGGGGTGACGATGATCCCCGGGCAATTCGAGCGGGTCACGTAAGGGTCACAAGGGAGCCGGATTCGATCGCATCCTAAAGCACCTAGGGGGACGATTACCGCACGTCGAACGCATCACCGCGACGGGCATGGATGCCCCAAAATGCGGTCGACCGACTTCCCAAGCTGAATACGCGGGTTCGATTCCCGTCATCGGCTCCACGTTGACCAGGTCGTCTGCGACCGCGCGGCACCCCGTCACCCGAATGACGCCACCTGCCCTTCAAACCACCAAGACCAGCCCCTTCAACCCACTCTTGCCGTCCCTACCTATCGGAAGGTAGGCTGACCGACATGTCCACCGCAGACGCGATACTCCAGTGCGCACGCACCTCGATCGTCGCCGGCGGATACGGCGGGTTCAGTTACGCGGACATCGCCGAAGTGGTCGGCATCCGCAAGGCCAGCATTCACCACCACTTCCCCACCAAGGTCGACCTCGTCACCACCCTCGTGCGCCAATACCGCGAAGAAGCCGAAGCGGGCCTGGCCGCGATGGAACGCGATGCACCGAACGCGCTCGCACAGCTGCAGGCGTTCACCGGTTATTGGGAAGCGTGCATCGGAACGCCCGAGACCAGCTACTGCCTCTGCGCCTTGCTCGCCACGCAGATCCCGGTGCTCCCCGACGAGATCGTGGTCGAACTGCGCGGATACTTCCAACACCTGTCCTCCTGGCTCGAGTCGGCGATGGAACATGGTGTGCGCCAAGGCAGTATCGCCTTGACCGGTAGCCCTCATGCCGAAGCCGAAACCCTGATGGCCACGGTGCACGGCGCCATGGCCTCGGCACGCGCCTACGGCGACCCGGCGACCTTCGCCGCCATCACCCGTCCCGCCATCGATCGACTGCGACCGCTTCCACACCACGAATAACCACCAGTAGTCCCCCACTGACCCCGAGTCGCGACCGGCGCGACCTCGGTTGATCCGCCATGCGCGGATCTCGGCGCAAGCACAGCCAGGCAAGCCCTGCCCGGTGGCTCAAGCCTGCCTACCCACGAAAGGCCACGACATGTCCGACACACTCGACCGCACCCACGGCATCGGGATCCGCACCTGGCTTGAGCGCTATTACTATGCGCGCGCTGCATTCTCCCTGGCCTGGGTGGCGGCCGCTTTCACGCTGGCGGGCAGCCCAGCCGCCGTCATCGCGACCCTTCTCCTGATCTATCCGGCATGGGATGCGGCGGCCAATCTTGTTGACGCCCAACACAACGGCGGCCTGCGCCGCAATCCGACCCAAGCGGTCAACGCGGCGGTCAGCGCAGCGACCACCCTGGCTGTCGCGGTCGCCCTGACGTCGAGCATGAATGCCGTCCTCGGCGTCTTCGGTGTCTGGGCGGCGCTGGCCGGACTGCTCCAACTCGGCACCGGCGTGCGCCGCTGGAAGAATGCCGGCGGGCAGTGGCCGATGGTCGTCAGCGGTATCCAGTCGGCAGTCGCCGGTGTCAGCTTCCTGGTGCAGGCCGGCGGGGCCGAGGTGCCCCGCGTCAGCGCCATCGCCCCCTACGCCGCCTTCGGCGCGTTCTACTTCCTGCTCTCGGCTCTCTGGCTGACCGTCGGCGACGCCCGTCGCCGTCGCTCCTGAGCACGAAACACATGTCGAAGGGATGAGTTCGATGAATGTCGACGAGACGTATGACTATGTGGTGGTCGGTGCGGGATCGGCGGGCTGCGTCCTCGCCGCGCGCCTGTCGCAGGATCCGACCGTCTCGGTGCTGCTCCTGGAGTCCGGGCCCGCCGATGACAAGCCCGGACTCGCCGATCCGCCGGCGTGGCCGTCACATTGGGGCACCGACGTGGATTACGGGTATCACACGCTGCCGCAGCCGAGCACGGACAACGTCGCGCACCTCTGGCCGCGCGGTCACGTGCTCGGCGGCAGCGGCAGCATCAATGCGATGGTTCATCTGCGGGGTCATCCCGCCGACTTCGGCGAGTGGGCCGAATCCGGCTGTACCGGTTGGGATTACGCCGGGGTGCTGCCATTTTTCCAGAGAATGGAGACCGTCGCGGGTAGAGACCCGCGTTACCGGGGTGCGGATGGGCCGATGCGTCCGGCACCTGCCGCCGAGCCGAATCCGCTGTCACAGGCGTTCCTCGACGCGGCCGCGGCCGCGGGCTATCCCCTGACGGACGACTTCAGCGGCGCCACGCCCGAAGGTGCGGGCTGGCACGACCTCGCGATCCACGAGGGTGCCCGCCAGAGCGCCGCGGCCGCCTACCTGCACCCGCTGCGCGGCCGTCGGGCGAACTTGACCGTGTCGACCGGGTCGCGCGCACGCCGGTTGATCATCAACGGAAATCGGTGCACCGGAGTTCAGTTCACCAAAGACGGCCACCCAGTCACCGTCGCCGCGAATGCGGAGGTGGTGGTGAGCACGGGGGCGGTGGACTCGCCGCGGCTGCTTCTGCTGTCCGGGGTGGGACCCGCCGGCGAGTTGGAAGCCGCCGGGGTCGAGGTCGTTCACGATCTGCCCGGCGTGGGACGCAATCTGCACGATCATCCGCTGTGCGGCGTCGTCTACGAGGCAGCACGCGAGATCCCCTCCGGCCGGGCTAATCTCGCCGAGGCGTCCATGCTCTGGCGCAGCGAGGCCGCGCTGCGCGGTCCCGACATGCAATTGATGTTCATTCACGTACCGTTTCACCCTCCGCACCTGACCGCCCCGGCGAACAGTTTCACCGTCGCGGTCGCCACCGTGCCGACGGCGCGGGGCACGGTGCGGCTCGCAGGTCCAGATCCCGAGACGCCGCCGCTGATCGATCCGAACTATCTCGGCACGGACGGCGACGTTCGTCGGATGCTGCACGGAGTGCAGGTCGCCCGAGAGATCGCGAACGACAAGGCTTTCGACCACTGGCGGGCGCGGGAAGTGCTACCGGGTCCCGATGTCACTGGCGAATCGGGACTGCGCGAATACCTGGCCCGCGCCACCGGCACCTACTACCACCCGGTCGGCAGCTGCGCCATGGGCACCGGGGCGCAAGCGGTCGTCGATCCCGCGCTGCGGGTGCACGGGCTGCGCGGTCTGCGCGTCGCCGACGCATCGGTCATGCCCCGCATCGTCGCGACCAACACCAACGCGACGACCATGATGATCGCGGAAAAGGCGGCCGAGCTGATCCGGTCTGCGCGTTGAGCGCATAATCCGTCGATGACGACGATCTCGCGCCTGACCGGAGCGGACAAACTCCTCTGCGGCATCTACCTGGCCCTCGCGGTGGCTGCGCTCATCTTCGCGTTCGGCAACACGGTCGCCTATCTGCTCAGCGGGGGTGGCATCACCGGCTTCTTCGCCGCCGGATACGTCAACTACGCCACCACGTCACTCACCAACGACCTGCTGGTCGTCGCGCTGGCCGCCGTCGTGTTCATGGTCGTAGAAGGCCGCCGGCTGGCGGTCCGACACCTGTGGGCCTATGTCGCGGCCAGTTTCGTGATCGCCATCAGCGTCTCGTTCCCGCTGTTCCTGCTCGCCAGGCAGCTGAAACTTGCCGCCCGCGACGGTTCGTCCCGCTGACGAGAATCGGGCCAACCAGCCCCGCCCCATCCGGGTATCTGCGAGCGTGTCAATATCTGGTCGCGTCTGATGAAGGGGTTGGGGCATGCGTACTCGATTTCTGCCGGTGCTGGCGATCGGCTTGCTGGTGGCCGGATGCGGCGGTGGCGGCACCGAGGAGAAGGCCGAATCCTCCGGTAGCTCTGCGGCGGCGGAGACCGCAAAGGGCAAGGGCCCGGACGAGACAGCCACGGCCGACGCCGGCGGCACGATGATCGTCACCTACGACGACGCCACCAGTCCCGAAGCGATCAACGGCAAGAAGCTGCTGCAGGACAACCACGTCCTCGAAGACCTTGCCGCCGATATCAACCAGTCACTGAAGCTGCCCGTCGACATCCCCCTGCGCGGATCCCAGTGCGATGAGGCCAACGCCTTCTGGAGCCCTAGCTGTAACTCCCAGACAGGTTGTGAACGGCGTGGTGAGCGGAAGTAGGTGAGGACCTCCGGTATCGGTGTGGTTACCAAACAC
>NZ_BEWG01000017.1:0-5634 GCF_002723835.1 Mycobacterium sp. shizuoka-1
GGATGCCGTTGCTGGTGTTGATCGTGATGATCGACCCCGGGATGGTCTTGCCCGTCGGGGTGGTGCCCACCACCGCGCCCCGCGAGGAGAAGCTGTTGACCGGGGTGGGCAGATCGCCAACCTGGAAACCGGCGTCCCGCAGCCGTTTACGGGCAGCATCGAAACTCAGGCCGGTGACACTGGGCACCGTGCTGCCAGGCCCGCCGTCCACGTAGCGTGGGTCGGTGGGCGGCAGCACGACCGGGCCGAAGTCCGTTGCCACGGGTTTCAGCGCCAGAAACCAGGTCCGGGCCGGCTCGTTGCCGCCGTAGAGGTTTCCGTACCCGCACTTGCGCAGTGGCCAGGAGCACAGGCCACCGGGATTGGTGGAGTCGTCGAAGATGTAGTTCGCGGCGGCGTACTGATTGGTGAAGCCGAGGAAACCCGACGAGCGGTGCGATTCGGTGGTCCCGGTCTTGCCCGACATCGGCAGGGTCCAGCCGGCCGACCCGGCCGAGCTCGCCGCCGTGCCGCCGGTGGAATCCTTCGACAACGCGTTGGCCAAGGTGTTGGCCAGGCCTTCGGGCACGACCTGCTCGCAGGCCTGGGTCTCCACGGCGACCTCGCGGCCGTGGCGGTCGAAGATCTTGTCCACCGGAGTGGGCGGGCACCACATCCCCCCCGAGGCCAAAGTAGCTGCGACATTGGACAATTCGAGTGCATTCAGCTCGAACGGACCCAGCGTGAACGAGCCGAGGTTCTGGCGTTTGACGAAGTCGGCCAGACTCTCGTTGCTGTCCGGCTCATAGGCCCGCGCGGTGCCGGGCTCGGCGTAGGACCGCAACCCCAATTTGACCGCCATGTCGACCGCGCGCTGGACGCCGATCTGCTGGATCAGCCGGGCGAAGGCGGTGTTGGGTGACTGCGCCAGCGCGTCGGTCACGCTCATCGGGCTGCGGTAGTTGCCGGCGTTCTTCACACACCAGGTCTCTTTCGGGCAGCCCGGGGTGTTGCTCGATCCCAGGCCCTTGCCCTGGAACTGCGCCGGGACGTCCAGTTGGGCGTTGATCCCCATGCCCATCTCGAGCGCGGCCGCGGTGGTGAAGATCTTGAAGATCGAACCGGCTCCGTCACCGACCAGCGAGAAGGGCTGCGGCTGCACGGTCTGGCCGGCGTCCAGTTGTAGGCCGTATCCGCGGTTGTCGCCCATCGCGAGCACCTTGTGACTGGTCTTGCCGGGCTGGATGACCGACATCACGCTGGCGACCCCATCCAGGTTCGGGCTGGCCACGGTGTCGATCGCCTTCTTCACGCTGTTCTGCACCGCGGGGTCCAACGTGGTGCGGATCAGGTAGCCGTTGCGCGCCACGTCGTCCTTGGACAGCCCGGCCCTGGCCAGATACTGCAGCACGTAGTCGCAGAAGAAGCCGCGGTCGCCCGCCGCGATACACCCCTGCGGCAGGCTGTTGGGCTGCGGCAGGATGCCCAGCGGCTGCTGGCGGGCGGCGCGCAATTCGTCGGCCTTGTCCGGCAGGTTCTCGATCATCGTGTCGAGTACCACGTTGCGGCGGGCCAGCGCCGCGTCGGGATTGGTGTAGGGGTTCAGCGCGGTGGTCGACTGCACGATGCCGGCCAGCATCGCGGCCTGCTGCCAGTTCAGATCGGCGGCGTTGACGCCGAAGTACGTCTTGGCCGCGTCCTGCACCCCGTAGGCGCCGTTGCCGAAGTACACCAGGTTCAGATAGCGGGCCAGGATCTCCGGTTTGGAAATCGCCTTGTCCAACGCCAGCGCCATGCGGATCTCGCGGAGTTTGCGTGCGGGCGTGGTCTCGACTGCGGCCCGCCGCTCGGCGTCGGTCTGGGCGTTGACCAACAGGTTGTAGTTCTTGACGTACTGCTGCTCGATCGTCGACCCGCCGCGGGTGTCCAGATCGCCCCGCAGATAGCCGATGAGCCCGGTCAGCGTGCCCTGGACGTCGACGCCGTTGTGGTCGGCGAAACGCTTGTCCTCGATCGACACGATCGCCAGTTTCATCGTGTCGGCGATCCGGTCGCTTCCGACCGGCCACCGGCGCTGGGCGTAGATCCAGGCGATCGGATTGCCGGCGGTGTCGACCATCGTGGAGACGGTGGGCACCTCGCCGCTCATCAGCTCCGCGGAGTCCTGCGCCGCCACGTCGGAGGCGTGGTTGACCACGATGCCCGCACCGCCGGCGAGCGGAAACAGCATGGCCGCCACCAGAACACCGGCCAGCACGCAGTACAGCGCGAGCTTGCCCACGGTGGCGCCCGTCGTCGGGTGTGGCTCCGGCATGCCGCCCAGACTAGAACCCCCTGCTTCGGACGCAATCCAATATGCGAAGCCGGAATCAAACCGAGGCCGCGAAGTCCCCGGTCCCGCCGTAGATGCCGGCGATCCAAATATGGGCCAGCGCGTGGAGCGCGGCCTCCTCGGGCAGGGTCGGTTTCTGGCTGCCCTGGGCGGCGAACAACACCCGCTCGTTCATCAGGTTCAGTGCGGTCGCCAGATCGTGGGCGGGGATGGTGTCGGGCGCTGCGCCACGTTCGCGCTCCTTGGTGATCAACCCGGCCGTGTAGTCGATCCAGCCGGTCATGAACGTCGTCCACAGTTCCCGCAGCTCGGTGTTGGTGGCCATCGCGGCCAGCCCGGCCAGCAGGACCGTCCGATGTGGGCGCAGGGAGTCGAAGAACGCATAGATCCCGTCGTGCCAGGCCTGCTTCGGATCGTCGGCGGCCGCGGCAGCCCGGCTCTGGGCGTCGGCCCCGGAGGCGGCGATCGCGCGGGCGAACAGGCTCACCAGCACCGCGTCCTTGGAGGCGAAATAGAAGTAGAACGTCGGGCGGGACAGGCCCGCGCCCTTGGCCAGGTCGTCGACCGAGATCTCGGGGAATGCCCGCTGGTCCAGCATGTCCTCCAGCGTGCGCAGGATGGCGGCCTCGCGGTCGTCCCCGGAGGGGCGCGAGGTGCGACGGCCGCGGGGGCGGGCCGGACTGGTGGCAGGCACGAGCAATACTTTACAGGGCGTCGAATTATTCGACATACCGTTGACCTATTCAACACCGTGTTGATAGCGTGGCCGCCATGACTGAACACGTCGATGTGGTGATCGTGGGCGCGGGGATCTCGGGAATCAGCGCGGCCTGGCACCTCCAGGACCGCTGCCCGTCCAAGAGCTTCGTGATCCTGGAGCGCCGCGAGAATCTCGGTGGCACCTGGGATCTGTTCAAATATCCCGGGATCCGCTCGGATTCCGACATGTTCACCCTGGGCTTCCGGTTCAAGCCGTGGACGTCGCAGAAAGCGATCGCCGACGGGCCGTCGATCATGGCCTACCTCAACGACACCGTCCGCGAGTACGGCATCGACAAGCACATCCGATTCCGGCAGTCCGTGGTGAGCGCCGAGTGGTCCAGTGCCGACAACCAGTGGACGGTGCGTGTCGAGACCGACGGCGCAGTCAAAGAACTCACCTGCTCGTTCCTGTTCGCCTGCAGCGGCTACTACAACTATGACGAGGGCTATTCGCCGGAGTTCCCGGGTGCCGAGGACTTCACCGGGACCATCGTGCACCCGCAGCACTGGCCCGCGGACCTCGATTACACCGGCAAGCGGGTGGTGGTCATCGGTAGTGGCGCCACCGCAGTGACTCTCATTCCCGCCCTTGCCAATTCCGGTGCCGGGCACGTCACGATGCTGCAGCGTTCGCCGACCTACATCGGCGCGCTACCCGATGTCGACCCGTTCGCGGTCCGGATGAACAAGTTGCTGCCGGCCAAACCCGCCTACATCGCCAACCGCTGGAAGTCCATCGTGTTCCAGTCCGTCCAATACCGGCTGGCCCGTCGATTCCCGAACTTCATGCGCAAGCAGCTGATGACGATGGCCCAGCGACGGCTGCCCGAGGGCTACGACGTCGACAAGCACTTCGGGCCCAACTACCGCGTCTGGGACGAACGACTATGCCTGGCGCCCAACGGCGATCTGTTCCGCACCATCCGCAAGGGCCAGGCCGACGTGGTGACCGACACCATCGAACGATTCACCGCGACCGGGATCAAGCTGACGTCCGGTCAGGAGCTGCCGGCTGACATCATCGTCACCGCAACCGGTTTGAATCTGCAGCTGTTCGGCGGTGCGGAGATCCGCAGGGACGGCCGGCCGATCGATCTGACCACGACGATGGCCTACAAGGGGATGATGCTCTCCGGCGTGCCGAACATGGCGTTCACCATCGGCTACACCAACGCGTCGTGGACGCTGAAGGCCGACCTGGTCTCCGAATTCGTCTGCCGGGTACTCAATTACATGGACGCCGGCGGGTACGACCGCGTCGAACCGGCTCGCCCGTCCGCCGACGTGCAGGAACGGCCGTTGATGGACTTCACCCCCGGCTATGTGCTGCGGGCACTGGATCGGCTGCCGAAGGCCGGCTCACGGGCACCCTGGCGGCTCAAGCAGAATTACCTGCTCGATCTGCGGCTGATCCGGCACGGCAAGGTCGACGACGAGGCTCTCACCTTCGCCAAACACCGTGTGCCGGTGGGCGTTTAGCCGACCGAAGTGACGACGATCCCGTCGTCGTCGCTGTAGGCCAGGTCGCCGGGGACAAAGGTGACGCCGCCGAAACTCACGGCGACATCGCGCTCCCCGGCGCCGGTCTTGGTGCTCTTGCGCGGATTGGTGCCCAGCGCCTTGATGCCGATGTCGAGAGTCCGCAGCGTCGAGGCGTCGCGCACCGCGCCGTGCACGATCAGCCCTGCCCAGCCGTTGGATCGACCTAGTTCGGCGATGAGGTCGCCGACCAGCGCGGTGTGTACCGACGCGTCGCCGTCGATCACCAGCACCCGGCCCTCACCCGGCTCGGACAACACCGCTTTCAGCAGGGCGTTGTCCTGGAAGCAGCGCACGGTGCTGATCGGGCCGGCGAACTCGGTGCGGCCACCGAACTGGCGGAACTGGACGTCGCAGCTGCGGACCTCCGGCCCGATGTCGTCGACCAGATCGGCCGTGGCGCGAAACGAGACGGCCATGCTCATTCGGCGCGCCGGTGGCGCAACCGGCGCAGTAGCAGGATGACCAGCACGGCCGCGGCGAAGGCGACCGCGAACGGCAGCGGGGAGCGTTCGGGCTGCGGTGCGGACAACGGGGCCGGGGCCGGCGCGGTCGCCTGCTCGACCGACGACTTGGCGTTGGCGGCCGCGGCGCGGGCACCCTCGGCGACCGGCGGGGTGGCGTTGGCTGCCGGCAGCGCGGCGTGCGTGGCGGGCGGTTCCAGTGCCGGGGGCGCCGCCTTCTTCGCCGGTGCCTTGCGCGGCGAAGTCTTCTTGGCGGGGTCGGCCGACGCGGCTGGTGCCTTCTTGGCGGGCGCCTTCTTCACAGCCTTCTTCGCTGGTGCCTTCTTGGCCGGCGGTCGCTTGGCAGCGGCCTTCTCCGGCGGCGTCGGAGCCGGCGGGGTGCCGTCCGGACCCTGTTCGGGCTGGTCCTGAGCTTCTGCCATCTGGCTGCTCCTTTGCAATATCTGGCGCAATGCCTGGCGCGGACGCCGGCAGTGGCACCCATCATGCCAGGCGAGGATCGGGCGTCCGGGCCTGCTCACCGCCCCGGCAGCGGGGCGGCGGCGCCGGTCACGTCCG
>NZ_BEWG01000017.1:5650-12554 GCF_002723835.1 Mycobacterium sp. shizuoka-1
CACCGCGACGCCGACGCCGATCGCCGCGACCAGCAGCGCACCGCCGGCCAGCGCGCGGGCGGTGTTGTCGGGGCCGGCCGCCGGTAGGGAGTGATCGTCCGCCGTCGGGCCGGCCCCGCCGGTGGGCGCCCGCGGGCCGGCCGTCAGCGTCAGGACCGGGGCGGGATGCTCGGGTTCCTCGCCATTGGGCAGCGGCGGCTGGTCCCAGTCCACGACGGTGCCGTCGGCGTAGGTCTGGACCACGGGGAAGGTGGCGGTCGCGGTGTCCGGCAGCTGGACCGAGATCGCGAACAACTCGAACTGGCCCGCGCCGATGCCCGCGTCGGGGATCGCGGTGAACCTGACGGACCGGTACGCCCCGGTGCCGGCATCGCGATCCGTGACGGCGGTCCAGCCCGCCATCACGTCGGTGCTGACCGCCGTCACATTCGGCAGGGAGATGACGACTTTGGTTGTGGGAGAGCCGGTTACAGACTCGTTGGGCACCTGGAAGGTGATCAGGGCGGTGTCGCCGCGCACCGGGTGGTCGGTGTCGAGGCGGATGTGCGCGGCGGCGGTGGCCGCGGTCGCCCACGAGACCAGGGCGAAGGTGGCGGTCAGCGCGGCTGTGGTCAGCGTGCGCCCCGGCGACCGACGGGTCACAGCACGCCGAGGCGTGCCATCAGGTCGGCGTCGATCCCGTCGAGTTGCTCGGCGATGGCGGCGTGGGCGTCGCGACGCCGCGGTCCCGGCATGTTCTCCGCCGCCGTGACGGCCGCCGCCAGGGCGCTCAGCCGCTCGGTCATCGCGGCGACAAACTGTTTGGTCTCGGCATCTTTGGGCTTCTTCTCGGCCACCATGCGTAGCGAGTTCTCCGCGCCGGCGATACGCGCCGACAGCTGACCGCCGTGCCCGGAGAACTGGCCGAGCTGACTCAGCGGAACCCCGAGCCGGTCGGCGCGCCGTTCGTCGATCGCGCCTCGAGCCGCGATGGCGGCGCGGTAGGCCACCGGCACCACGATCGGGGCCAGCAGTCGCGACACCGTCAGCGCACGCCGCACCCGGGTGGGGGACAGAAGTTTGCCCTCGCGTGCCGCCTTCAGTTGCGCTTCGGCAACCTTGACGGCCGCGCGGTCGGCGTCGCGGGCGGCTCTCAGCTGGGCCTTGATCGCCTTGTTCTCGGAGCGCTCGGCGGACTTGATGCGGCGAACTTCGTTCTTGGCCGAAAGCTTGGCATCGAGTTTGGCGCGGGCCTTGATCGCCCGAGCCTCCGCGCGACGGGTCGCACGGCTTTTGCGCTTGGTGAACAGGCCCATTCCTGCTGCCTCCCGGGTAGGTCGTCGGCGATCGGCGAGGCGTGCTCGCGACCGGGTCAGCTAACCCTAGCGCCCGGCCCAAGGCGGACTGGCACGACCTGCGGATATGCCACAATGATCGGCGAACCGTCCGACGCGGCACCGACCCGCGCCGCTACCTCGAGGAACGTCGTGAACCGCTCGCCGCGCAGGGCCACAGCGATTAGCTGGGTGATCGCCTGCGGTTTGCTCTGCGGTGGTACAGGCGTGCTGTGGGCGGTACCTGCCGCGGCTGACACCGGCAGCGTCGGCGACCGCCACGGGGGCGGCACGGCCGACCGCGGCGCCGGTCGCCCCGACGGGCACCGGCCCGCGGTTCCTCGCAAGCCCCGGGGAACCGACCTCACACCCGCGACGTCAAAACCGGAGCGCACCGTCGCTGCCGGACCCCGCAGGCAGGCTGATCGGCCTGCCCGGCAGAGCCTGTCCGGCGAGGACGGCTGGCCCGAGGACGGCTGGCCGTGTCTGCCGCTGCCGCACATCCCGCCGATCGTGCTCCCGCCGTTGCCACCGCTGCCCCCGCTCCCGCCGCTGGCGTGGCCGCGCGCCGCATATGGCGACGGGGTCGGGGTGGCCGCCCCGCCGCGGCTGCGCATCGCGCCGCCACCGGCGGCCGCCGGCGGGGGCGGCAGCGGTGGCGGGATCGGCATCCTGCCGCGCACGATCCCGCCGCCCGGCGAGCCGGGGCAGCCCGGGGAGCCGCCGGTCGTCAGTGCCGACCGCGGGACGGTGGGGCCCACCGGTATGCAACCGCCACCCATCACGATGCCGCCGATGATCGGACTGCCGCCCCGAGCGATCGGTCCGGGCGCCGAGCCCGGCCCGCGGGGCGGGCCCGGCCGGGAATCGATCACCACCCGTGAACGCCCGCCCGCCACGTCGTCGGGAGCCGGTACAGAACTGCCCCCGTCGACTAGGGTGGGCTATCCCAGATACCTCCGGGAGGCGAAGATGGGCGAGGTCGCGGCGCTGGCACTGCCGGGTTTCGCCGGACTTCTCGCCCTGACCGCCCTCGGTGGCGTCGTCGGATATCGCCAAGCCAAAGCCGGCCACGTCGTGCGGACACCCGCGACCGCCCGGTTCATGCCGTGACCGAAATCGCGCATCGCAACCCAGTCGCCGACGCAGAAGGGGGACGAGATGTCGGCCAGTCGCCGGGTCACCACCGCGGTGAACGACGTCTTGGACCTTGCTCCGCGCCACGGTGAAATCTCGCTGACCCGGCTGGTCGCGGCCGTCAGCGCGGACCGCGACCGGCCCATCGAGGTCACAATGGCCGACCTGCCGGCCGGGGTCTGCGGTCAGTGGCGCCAATACGCCGACCACGACGTCTTCCTGATCCAGCATGGCCTGCCGACATGGGACCGGACGCTCGCGCACGAGCTCGGCCATCTCGTACTCGGCCACTATGGCATCCCGATCTCGGAGGCGGCCCGCGATGTCGCCGAGCTGGCCAGCGACGACCTCATCGGCTACATGCTCAACCAGCGCACCGGCTGTATGGGGCCTGGTGGGGAGGACATCGAGCAGGAGGCCGAGGATTTCGCGGCGTTATTGCTGTATCGGCTCGGCCGGTCGCCCTCGGACCGCTCCTCGATCGTGCAAGTTCGCCTCGGAGAGGCGTTTGGTTGATCGTCTGGGTGATCGCCGGTCTGCTGGGAATGGCCACCGGCCTGCGCATCGGATGGGCGTTGGTCAACAAGCAGTCGGTGGTCAGTTCGGCGATGATCGTCGCGCTGGGCAGCCTGGCCGCGGTCGCCGCGCTGAACTGGCCGCCGCTGACGCTGCTGATCGACAGCGTGCTGCGCTGGTCGAACGTGTCGATCGGGTTGAGCCAGGTCGCGCTGGTGTGGTGTGCGGCGGGCAGTTGCGTGATGATCACCAGCGTCGCGTCCACCCGCCGCCCGGCGGTGGTGCGCCGGATCGCCGCGGTGCAGTACGGGGTGGCGGCGGTGATCAGCATCGCCACCCTGGTGCTGTTCTTCTCCTCCGGTCAGCAGCCGGAGATGTCGCCGGAGGAATATCTGCGGCGCAACCTCGGCTCGACCAACACCTCATTGCCCTGGTTGCTGCCGCTGCTCTATGTGATGTTGGCGTCGACGCTGGTGCTGTGGGTGGGCATGCGGCATTCCAATCGCACCCGGCGCGGGCGCGCCTTGTTCGTGTTCACGGTCGGCATCGCGCTGCTGGTGGCGGCCAGCGCCTTCTTCGTGATCCGGGTGGTGGGCAGCTCGCGACTGGTGGGGGTCGGCACGGCCGCCACGCTGCTGGGTGCCGCGATGGCGATCGTCGCGGCGGGCTCGCTCTTGCCCGCCATCGAGGACTGGTTCGGCGGCCGGCGCGAGTTGCGCCTGATCGATCCGCTGCTGACCGAACTGGAGCGCCGGCAGCCCGACGTCGGGATCGGGGAGCGCCCGCGCGGTCCCCTGGTGTTCCGGGTGGCCGAGCGGTTGTCGCTGATCTCTGACGCGCTCTACCTGGAGGCCACCATGGCCGAACACCTGCGTTCGGGGACACCGGACCGGTCCGGCGTGGAGGTGTTGGCCGACGTGAGACGACGCGAGGTCGCCCCAGCCGAACAGGCCATGGCGATCGCCAGGTGGATTCACGCCGGTCGGCGCACGCCGCGGGTGGCGCAGCCGGCCGGGCAGGGACGGTTTCCCGGAATGAATTGGCTTGGGCAGCCCGAAAACTACTCCGATCGGGAATGGATTCTCGAGATCGCGCGTCAGTACCGCGCCCTGGAGGCCGGGGCCCCCGGGCACTGAGCGGACTCTAACGTTGCCGACACTCCTGTGACAGGAGTGTCGGGCTAATCGTCGAGGTGCTCCCGGCGACGCAGCTCGTCGACCTTGGAGACGATGTCCTGCTGGGCTTCCGGCGACAGTCCCACGGTCCGTGCGGCAATCCGGCGCACGCCCTCGTCGCGCATGTTCGCCAGCCAGGTCAATTCCTTGTCGAGCTTCTCGTAGTACTCGTCGTCGGTGAAGTACGCCGGCTTGATCCGGAAGAAGTTGGCAAGCGCCGTCATCGTGGTGGACGACGGGTTGGTCCGGTTGCCTGAGCGCAGCTGCGACAGGTAGGGAGCGGACATCGTGATGCCTTCAGACTTCAGCGCGGCGATGACTTCCGCGGAGGTATGAGGACCCCGGCCGGGTGGATACACCGTGTCGAACAGGCGATTCAGGCGGGCCGAGAACGTCGTGCTCATCTTGTTGACCTCCACATGCGAGAAGAGCGGTCGTTTCCGTTGGCTTATTTGCTGATCATGGTAGCGACACATCTGCCGACAACCAAGTGCAAACTACCTGATTATTGACGCGCGCGGACATTTTCGCAGCACTGGCAAACATCCGTGCGGACATTTTCTCAGGTCAGCGCCCGCTCGGCATCGAACGTGGGGCAAAGAAACGCATGGTAGGAGGCATCCCAGCACAGCAGGTGACCGATAATCGCCCGCTCGTGAACCTGAGATTACCCTGAGCAACCGAGGCTGTTGCGGGTCATCCGGAAAATCTACTTTGCTGTAACCGCACTTACGCCGGATCGTGAGGCGCCGTGCCTGCCGGAGTGGGGGTCCGCAGCGCGGCCGGTCGCAGCCGCGGCGGCAGCGCGCGCACGGCGGCCGCGGCCAGCAGGACGACGGCGAGCGAGATGCCGGCGATGGCGATGCCTGCCACCGCAGGGAAGGCGCCCTCGATCAGCATCGACACTCCGAACACCAGGAACAGGGCAGCGGCGGCCAGCTGGATGAAGCGTTCCGGCAGATGCTTGCCGGCCAGGGCGCCGACCAGGATCGCCAGGGCGTCGGCCGCCACCATGCCGATGGTGGACCCGATCCACACGCCGACCCAGTCGTGGTCGGCGGCCAGCGTGATCGTGGCCAGCATCGTCTTGTCGCCGAGCTCGGCCAGCAGGAACGCCGAGGTCACCGCGAAGAAGGCCGGCGCCGTGGTGCGCTGGGCGCGGGTGGCCTCGTCATCGGAGAGTCGGTCTCCGCGCAGCGTCCACAGGCCGAACAGGATGAAGGCCACCCCGGCCAGGATGCCGAGGAGATGGGTGGGCAGGGCGGCGCCGAGATAGTGGCCGACGGCCACGGAGATCAGGTGAACCGCCGTCGTGGCGACGGTGATGCCGCTGAGCACCACCCACCACCGGTGTCGCAGCGCGAACGTCATGGCCATCAATTGCGACTTGTCGCCCAATTCGGCGACGAAGATGACGGCGAAACTCAGGAACAACGCGGAGAGCACCCAGAACTCCTCAGTCGGGTGGCTGTGGTCAGGGGCGGAACAGATGCCTCCGGCCGGCAACCACTAACGGTTTTACGGCCGAAGGTCTCGCCCACCGGAACTGGTCCGGCCGGACAACCGGGCGAGGCGCGTGAGCGTCAAGCCAGTATGTCGATTGTCCGATTGGGGGCTACTCCCCTTCGCTGCGGCCAACTCTACGGGCACCGGAGCAGTGCCCGCAACTCGTGCGCCGCGAAAAGCTAACCGTAGCAATAAATTTGGGGCGCCACGTAAGAAAGTTTGGGCATCCTCACAAAATCGCTAGGCGGCCAGCAGCATCGCCAGGATTGCGGTGTCGGGGTGGCTGATCGGGTCGACACCGACCCGGCTGACCATGCCGGTGATGGTGCCGTCGGACTCTGCCTCCACCCACGCAGCGCGATGCTCCAGGCCGAGGTGCGGAATGCCGGGCAGCAGAACGCAACCCGAGGCGGCCCCAGAGCACTCCGGAAGCGACGGCGTGGTCTCGGACGGCGGGTGCAGCATCAGCAGGGCGGGTGGTTGCCGGTCAGCGAAATGCCCTGGCGGAACGGCAGATTCGCCGACAACCGTGCCTTCAGCGAGCACCAGCCCGACGGTGCCCGGCTGCGGTTTGTCCGGCAGCTCCTCCCGAACGCCGAAAATAGTTGTGGTGGAGAGCAACCCGGGCAGCGATGCGACGCGGACCGCGACCATCAGAAGCTGCGCCCACTCCTTCGTCGAGTTCGGCCAGCGGCCGGAAACGACGAAGCCCTTCAGGGCACCACGAGAATGAAAGGGGGCGACTTCGACCGCACGCCCGGAACCATTTTCCATCTCGCCTCCGCGACACCTCGGTAGGTCAGTGCGACACGACAGCGGGTCGGTTCGATTCAGGATGCGGTACATGGCGCGTAGCACGCAAGACGACACGAGTGCTAACGCCCAACGGAGGTTCCGGCTGCGGCCGGCGGGAGTGGGAAAGGCTCAGAACAAGACGATCAGGGCAAGGATGCCGAGCAAGACCAGGGCGATCACGCCGGCGCGCAGTGCGGCCAACATGTAGGAGCGATTACAGGTGGCAGAGGAGGCATACCAATGCGACGGCTGCGACGCGGGCTGCGCGCGGAATGACTGGGATGCCATCACACCGTCCTGACCTGCATGTACAACTACCACCCCTAGTGAAATTGCTCACAGACTGTTCTGTGAGCGCGATCATAACCCGTGCGCTAGCTGTAACTCCCAGACAGGTTGTGAACGGCGTGGTGAGCGGAAGTAGGTGAGGACCTCCGGTATCGGTGTGGTTACCAAACACGC
>NZ_BEWG01000018.1 GCF_002723835.1 Mycobacterium sp. shizuoka-1
GGTGGGGGAACTGTTCTGTCGGTGGGCGACAGTAAAATTGGACGTATCGGGCACGCGTTCGGGCTGGCCCGTCAATCCCATGGAGAGGGGAACTGTCATGCGTGCTATCAGCGAACCGGGCAAGCTCATCGAGGCCATCGCTCCTGTTCTTGGATTCCCGCCGCGTGAATCGTTGGTGCTGGTGACTGTTGTCGGGGGGTCGCTGGGTTGTGTGTTGCGCGCCGATCTGGCCGATGTGAGAGCGGACGGGGTGACGATGATGGTGGGAGCCCAGCCGGTGTGGGCTGCCGATGGCGTCGTGGCGGTGGTGGTGTCCGAGGATCAGGCGCACTGCGCGATGTGCGGGGAGGAGATCAAGGCGTGGATGCGCGAGCTCGATGCGGCGTTGCAGAAGTGTGGGACTGAGCTGCTATCGGTGTTGGCCATCGACCGGATTGAGGCCGGCGGGCAGTGGCACTGTGCTGACGGGTGCGGGGTTTCCGGAACTCTCGGGGACCCGATGGCGTCGGAGATCGCGGCGATCAGGGTTGCCAGCGGGCAGCGCCTTTATCGCAGCCGTTCGGAGGTCAAGGCGTTGATCGCGGTGGACCCCGTGCGGGCGAGGGCGGTCGCGTCGATCCTGGAGTCCGTCGAGTCAGCGGTCGCGGGACAGGTCGACGTGGCTGAAGCAGTGCGGGCGGCGACGTCGGTGGCGAGTCGGCTGGCAGCGGGTGCGGCCATTGCGGATGCCGAGCTGGCCGCCGTCGGCGCCACCTTGACCGACATCGCGGTCCGAGATCAGCTGTTCGCCTTGGCCGACACCGCGACCGCGGCAGCTGCGGAAGATCTGTGGACGGTGCTGGCGCGAGTGCTGCCCGGTGCGTGGCGTGCGGAGGCGCTGGCCCTGCTGGCGGTATCGGCCTACGTGCGCGGTGACGGTGTACTGGCCGGTGTAGCCGTGGATGCGGCGCTATCCGAGGCTCCCACGCACCGGATGGCGGCCATGCTTCGGATGTCGCTGGAGGCCGGCCTAGAGCCGGACAAGATCCGCCAGGTGGTCGCACAGGTACGTCCGGCGCCGATGCGCTGAACCGCGCAGGGAGGTGACGAGCGCCTCGGTGCCGATGGCGCCGGCAGTCAGTGGCATTTCGCCACCTCCCTGCGGGGGGCATCGGTGCGCCGCGCAAACGACTTGGCGCATGTTCTGTCACCGACACCTCCCCACCCGGCACAAGGATGGGGAGGTGTCGGTGAATTCAGAGGCAGACGTTGTGTGCCAACGCGATTCAGTGTGAAACGGTCGGACGTGGCAGGTAGAATCGCTGGTGACGGGCACGCGACCGGCTGGCCCGCAGAGTTCCCACGGAAGGGGAATCGAAATGACTGCTGTGATGGAACCGGAGACGGAGATTGCCGAGAGGCCGGTGGGCGAACTGCTGGGCAACGGTGTCGAGTCGGGCTCGGTGGTGGAGGTATCAGGTGACGCCGGGCCGACACAGGGGTGGCTGGTCGTAGAGGACGGTTCACCGACCGGTGAGCGGCGGTGCGCTGTGGTGCCGCTCGACGGCGCGGGATCAGTGTTGTCGGGGTCCATGTGGGAGGTGAAGGTGAAGCCAAGCGCGGCGGCGGGGGTGATGCCCCAGTGGGTTTCGGCAGTGGCCGCCGGGTGGTGGGCATGCCGTGTCGCGATTAAGGAGCGCGACACGGCGCAGCGCGAGTTGCGCATTCATGGAGAGCGACTGGAGCGCATCGTCGATGCCGCACATGAATACGCTGATGACAACGACTTGTGTAGCCGGTTTGATGATTTCATGCGTGAGCAGGGCCTGCGAGCGCGTGTGCGGGAGTATCGCGTCGAGGTGGAGGCGCGCGTGCGGGTCACGGTGCGCGTGAGCGCCAGCAGCGCGGACGCTGCGAGTGACGACGTCGACGACGCGCTGATTGCGGACGCACTGAGTGAGCTCAGCAGTCGGGAACTGTACGGGGCGATCAATCGCCACGAGGTTATGGGAGTCGACGACGAGTGAGCAGTGAGCAGTGGTGGGCGCTGCGCCAACAGCGTCCACCACTGCACGACCCCTCCCCACCCGGCACAGGGGTGGGGAGGGGTCGTGACCTTGCTGGGTATGTCGGAGGGCGTCGCCGCTAGTGTCGACAGTGTTGACGGGCAAGCAGGTTGGGCGGGCCCATGCTTTCCGAAGGTTTGACAAGAGGGAGAGATTCGATGACTTTCACCGAAGAGCGCGCGGGACACGGCGGGCTGGTGGCGATGGCGGTGCAGCTGGAACGCCGCTGCGTCGGTGACGACAGTCGCGCTGCATGGCAGCTGGCTCAGCGCGTGCGTGAGGGAGCTGCTGCGCTGCTTCCGGCGTTGACGACATTGCAGGCCGACTTCGACCGGCTTAGCGTGCTGGACTCGGATTCGGTGTCTGCAGGAGACTACCGGGAACACGACGAGCACAATGCTGATGTTCGTGAGGATATCGCCGATAGTGCAGCGGCACTTGCTGAGCAGATCGAACGGTTGCTGTGGGCGGCACCTGCCGAGGAGGTGTCTATCCCCGGACGCGCCTGGACGGAGTTTCTCGGGAGGGAGTACGAGCTGGACTTGGATCATCCCGGAGACGTGACGCTCGCAGCGGTGCTCGGCGAGTTGGCCCTATTGATAAACCGTCGCGCCAGCGCCGAGGATGAGCAGTAGGAGTGGGGGCTGTTCTCATTCGCTCTGTGGCGTTGCGTATATGCCTACCGCGAGAGCGATTAGGGCGGTAGGGTTTGACTTGTCGTGAGGGGCAAGCACCAAGGCGGGCCCTGGACTCCCAGTAGAAGGGGAAATTGTGATTGACGAGAATTCACCCGTGATGGTTCGGGTGGGTACCGACGGCGCGATGTCGGTGGTGCCGCTGGTGCTCGACGAGTTCGATAGCGCCGCCTCGGCGCTGTGCTATCAGATTGGTTGCCGGATCTTTGCGTTGTCGGAGCTTTCCGAGGCGATCGATGTGTGGACTGATGAGGAGATCCTGGTCTACATCGACCGGCACGACCCTGCCTCACTGACCGGGGTGATCAACACGACCGCGACCAGGATCGCGACCCGGCTTGGACAGGCTCTCCCCGTCCTCGGTACCGCGGTGTTCACCAGCCGCGAGGCTGGTAGGACGATCGGGCTGTCAGGTGAACAGATCGCCACTCTTGAACGCCTTGCATTGGCCTCACCGGTCCGTGAAGTTCTCACCAGTGAGGAGGTCGCCTGATGGGCGCCGCAGCACCGGCGTGCAACGCAGTGACCCCGCTGGTTGAACTGGTCAGCCTCGCAGCGCGTGAGGGCTGGAGCATCGCCGAACCCGAGAGCGACGGCACCTTGGAATGGACTCGCGGAGCCAACCGTGTGGTCGCCAGGTTCACTGTCTCGACGCAGCGGCCCCGCTACTGCGCCCTTGTCAACTACACCGACTACGACGGCACAGGAGAAGCCCAGCTCGGCGCGGTCGTGTGGCGCGGCATAGGTAACGGAGGCGACAGCGACGAAGCCGCAGCAAGCATGCGCCAGTGGTTCGCTCAGCCGGTCCGCGCGCTCGATGCGCCGACGCAGTGGTGACGATCATGCGAACAGACAGCACCCGCGGAACAGATGGCCAGTGCGCCGCCGGGTCGGCGGAGCCTGACGAGCAGACACAGACGTGGGAGATCCCGGCCCACAACCTGGAAGCGTTCAAGGCCAAGATCGCGAAGGCCAACAGACGGTTGGCCCACGCGGGCCTGGATGCGCGATTCGAGATCGAATACGAAGAGTTCGAGGTCAAGAAGGCCGTTCGCGTCGACCGCGCCGTGATGAGCCAGCATGAACCGGCCTACATCGTCGAGCCCTGGGTCCGGGCGACTCTCGTCGGGCCGCTCACCCTGCGGCACGGCCACTTCACGTTCGTGGCCGTCCTGGTACCCGAGCAGGCGGGAATCACCGTGCACTCGGCCCCGGGGCAGGAACTCAACGGATACAGCCCGCGTGGCGACAACACCTGCGATCACTGCCAGGTCGAGCGCAGCCGGTCCCGGCTCTACCTCGTGCGCGATGAGCGTGACGCAACCATCTTGCAGCTCGGGCACTCCTGCATCGAGCTCTACACCGGCGTCCGGCCGAAAGGCTTGTGGTCTCTGACGTTCGACGAGGAACTGGAAGACCTCACCCGCAACGACATCGACGGTGGGGTCGGTTCACGACACTACGGTGCCTCGATCGACGCAGTGCTGGCATTCGCGTTCGCGCACTCTGACCGTGGCCGCTCCTACGTGCCGTCAGGAATGTACTCGGAGATTTCCACCGTCAGCAGAGTCCGCACCAGCCTGTTCGCGAACATCGAAGGCCTGCGTGATGCCGACCGTCGCTACTACCGAGCCAAGGCCGCCGAGGCCAGCCAGTATCTGGCCGACATCGACCTGATCGCCGCCATCAAGGCGGCCGTGACCGAGACCGCCGCTGACAGCGACTACGGCCGCAACCTGCGCGTGCTCCTGGGCGGGGAAACGGTTTCTGGGCGCAACGTCGGAATCCTGGGCTCGCTAGTGAAGGTGTACGCCCGCCAGCAGCAGATAGAGGCCGAACGCAAAGCCCACCCCGTCGTCGCCGGATACCTTGGAGAGATCGGTGAACGCGTCAAGGGCATTACCGCCACTGCAAAGACTGTGATCTACCGAGAGGGCGATTGGGGCCACACGACGTTCCTGGTAGCCATCGCCGAGGACGGGCACACCATAGTGTGGAACGCCAGCCGCGCCCTGGGCATCGAGTCCGGTCAGCGCTTCACCATCGCCGCGGCCACCGTTAAAGCCCACGAGGTCTACAACGGTGTCGACCAGACCGTCCTGTCCCGACCAGCAAAATTCGAGATCTGTGCAACGGAGGACAACCCGTGAGCCTCGCCGACAGTAGCGCTGCGCACTGTCACGACGACGGTTGCTACACGATCACCCAGACCACCACCACGGTGCGTCACATCACCTACACAGCCGCTGAGGTTAGGTCCATGCTGCGAGCCCACCAAAGTGCCGGCTGTTATCTGAATGAGGATCTGGGCGAGTCGCTACGTGCGGCGGTGCTGGACGCCACCGCGGTCGCAGATCAAGTCGCCGCCGATGCTGAAGTGATTGCCTCAACGTCGGAGTACGACGTCATACGCGTCGGCGCACTGATGCCGCAGGTTGGCACCGCCACGCGATAGACCGCGGCCTCACGCTCGATCACTATTCACCGCGAATCAACCTGTCGCCCATGGCATCGACGGACCGCATGGACTCGCCGTACACGGCAACGTGCCCAACCGTTGTCTGAGCGGCGTTCGCGATCGCCTCGATCTGGGCCGCAAGGTCCCGAAGGAAGTCCGCGGCCGCGGAGCCGTCGCCGACCACGGTCTCGGTGCACTCCAGTACGCGGTGTCCAATGGCGCGCACCGCGGCGGACTCGATTCGAAGGTCGGCAATGAGGCGATCCCCGTCGTCATACGCCCAGGCGTTGATGTCGCTCATGTGGCTGACGTTACATGCGAGAGTGCCGCTGTGCGGGCGACTTTCTCGCTGGGCGGGCTGGCGGAGCCAGCGTGGGGGGTGTTGGCGGATGGGGGTGCGAGACGTCGAGACCAGCGATAAGCGTTATTGGCATGAGGGAAGTAGCGCTAGGGTGTAGCGACGGCGGTCGAAGAGCGTGAACGTAATTGATTGGACGGCAATGGAGATAGCCGGATACTGCTGTACTGAGAAGGTGGCGGAAAGCCGAAAACTGTTGCTACACTGTAGATGTGACAAAGGAATGCGTAGCATTCCGAAAGTGACTGTAAGGCAATGGAAACGAGGAAGCATGCAGGTGTTGAGCGCGAAGCGCGAAACCGTCTGCAAGACAGTGACATTCAAAGTCACGCGAAGCGTGACGGCGGATAAGCCGATGCTCGAAAACGATTGCAGCACAGTGTGACTCAGCAATCTACGGTATAGCCGGCGAAGCCGGCGGATGCTTCACCCCGGCGT
>NZ_BEWG01000019.1:0-3753 GCF_002723835.1 Mycobacterium sp. shizuoka-1
TCGTCGTGGTCGTCGTGGTGGTGGTCGTCGTCGTGGTCGTCGACGGGGTGGTGGTTGTGGTCGTCGTGGTGGTCGGCGCGGTGGTGGTCGTCGTCAGCACCGTGGTGGTGGCCGGGATCGTCGACTGGGTGGGCACCCCGTCCGAGCCGGTGATCGTCACCGTTTGCGGCGGGACGACGCTGGTGGCCGGAGCATCGGTGGGCTCGCCGGGCTTGGTGACCCGGGTGGTCGTGGTGGTCGGGGTGCTGTCTGAGCTCGTCAACGTGATCGCCAGACCGCCGACGGCGACGGCGGCCAACGCTGCGGCAACGCCGAACAGCAACGGCGGGCGCCGGTACCAGGGCACCGGTGCGTCGACCAGTTCGGTCTGCGCGTCCTCCTGCTCGAACTCGACCATCGGGCGCGCGCCGGTGGCACCCTGCGCCTGCTGGGCGTAGTCGAACGTGTAGTCCTCGCCGGAATACGGGACCGGTTCGGCGCCGGGGGTGTCGTCCTGTGACCACGCCAGCGCGCGGAACGTCGCCGACGGCGAACCGTCGGTCGCCGACTCGGTGGCCGCCGCGCCGGCGGCTCCCGCCGCCCAGGCCGTCGGGGCCAGCCCGGTCGGCGCGTCCGCGGCGGCGACTGCCATGCCCGTCGGCGCGTCGGGAGCGCCACCTCGCGCGGCGAGCACCGCCGCGCCGATGGCCGCATTGAGCCCGGCCAGTGGCGTGGTGATCACCGGGACGCGCAGTTCTTCCGAAAGCCGTTGGGTGAGAAGCGGAATCGCCGCACCACCGCCGACGGTGGCGACAGCGGAAAGGTTCACGGCTGGAATCCTGTTGCGCTCCAGGGCGTCACCGAGGGCATCGAGAAATCCGGCGAGTGGTTCGGCGATCAGCGCTTCCAATTCCGGCCGAGTGACCCGGATGTCGGAACGGAACCCGGGCAGCTCGGCCGCTACCACGGTGGCCGTCTCGGCCGAGAGTCGCTCCTTGGCCATCCGGCATTCCTCCCGCAGCCGGGTCAGCGCACCGACCGCGTTGGTGCTGGCCGGGTCGACGTTGGCGGCGTCTCGGATGCCGGCGAGGACCTGGGTCAACAACGCCTGGTCGATCTGGTCGCCGGAGAAGTCCGCGAAGCGAACCGTTTCGCCGATCTGCGCGAGGTTGGCGCCCGCATCGGCAAGCGTGATGTTGGCGCCGCTGCCGCCGAAGTCGCACAGCGCGATCACCCCGCGATCGGGCAGGCCCGGATCGGTCTGCAGGGCAGCCAGCGCGGCGGTGGCATCGGAGATCAGCGTCGGCGGAACGCCGTTGGGCGACAGGACGGGCCGGGAGCGCAGTGCGCCGCGCAGCGAGCCGACCGCACCCGGACCCCAGTAGGCCGGTACCGCGACCACCACCGAGGACGGCGGCGTCCCGTCGTCGACCGTGCGGGCCATCGCCTCGAGGGCCTCGGCGATCAGGTCGTCACTGCGGTGCGCCGAACCGTCGGCGGCCACCAGTGGCACGGGGTCGCCCACCCGCTCGACGAAGCCGCGGAACACCTGGCCGGCCTCGGTCAGATTGGGGCTGGTCAACTCCGGATTCTGGGACGGAACCCCGACCTCGGCGGGGCGATTGCCCCACAGCGTGAGCACCGATCTGCGGGTGACCGGCCGGCCGCCCGGGCGGGCTGCCCCCAGGTTGGTCGCCCCGATCGACAACCCCAGCGATTCGCTCAATTCCGCACATCCCTTCGCCACCGCGTCGGCGGCCGTCTTCACCTTAATTGCTGCCCGTGGCAAAACCGGGTAGCGATCCCCTAACGTCGCCGGAACCCCTAAGGTCACACCCCCTAACGTCACCGCGCGTCGGGTGGCCTCGACACCGATCACGGCGGACCCGCCGGCCGATAGCATTCTGGGCAGCAGCTGAAATTCCACTGTGACTATCGGCGGCGGGAGGGAAGGCGTTCCATGGCAAACTCATTACTCGACTTCGTGATGTCGCTCGTGCGCGATCCCGATGCCGCGGCGCGCTACGCCGCCGACCCGGCCGGGGCGATTGCCGATGCGCATTTGTCCGGTGTGACCAGCGCTGACGTCAATAATCTGATACCGATGGTGGCCGACTCACTGTCCGGCCCGGTGTACGGAACCGTCTTCGGGCCCGGGGCGGGCGCAGGAGCCGACGGCAACGTGTGGGCGAGCGGCGCCGCGACCGCGGCCTTCGATGCCTTCGACGCGCATCTGCCCGCCTCGGTCACCCCGGAGGTGCACTCGGTGATCACCGATGTCGTCCAGCACGCCGATCAGCTCCCCAGCGTCATCACCGACCCCGGGATCGACCCCGGGACACTGGACCTGCCCGACACAGCGGCGCAGGTCACCGACGGCCTCCTCGACCACGGCGGCATTCCCGATGCCGGCGCGGCCTGGGCGGATCCCGCCGCCTGGGACCACGGCCACCTCGACGACGGCCACGGCGCCGGCGACGACGGCACCGACCATCCCGGCTTCGACCTGTTCTGATCCTCACCGACCACCCCCACGTCCGTCGCGACGTGGGGGTTTTCGCGTTTCTGGGGCTGTTCCTAGGGATCCCCTAATCCCCTAGGCGAGTGCCCCTAGCGATCCCTAGTAGGGGCCTCGCGACGACGGGTTTCGGCCCCGTTTTCGGCAGTCGCCGGCGTTCATAACGTGGTCTGCAGATCGCCGGACAGGCCGGCGAGCACCTTCACCGAAAGGTCTCGACCATGCTCACTCTCCTCGACTGGATCCTCGACCTGTTCCGCAACGAGGACGCCGCCCGTGCGTTCGTCGCCGCGCCGGAGCAGACCATGCGTGACGCCGGGTTCGCCGGTGTGTCCGCCGCCCAGGTCTCGACGCTGGCGGCCACCGCTGTCCCCGGCCTGGTGCTCGGCGGTGGCGACCCGATCGTCGGCCTGCAGCGGGCGGTGTCCAACCAGTACGGGTTCGCCCCGGCGTATCAGCCGAGCTTCCAGCCGGTGTACGCGCCGTCGCCGACCTTCGCCCCGGAGACCGACCTGGCCAGCCACAACGACACCGCATTGCTGAGCCCCGAGCAGAACGCCGGTGCCAACGCGCAGCAGGGCGGCTTCAACCTCGGCTTCGGCGACATCACCTTCGGTAACAAGACCACCAACACCGCCACGAACGGCGGCGTGGTCGTCGACGGCCCCAACCACGGCGACATCGTCAGCGGTGACGGCGCGGTGCTGGGCAACGGCAACGACGTCAACAACGGCGACGTGCTGGCCGGAACCGGCTCGAACGTCGCGGTCGGCAACGGCCACATCGTCGACACCGGCACCACCGCCACCGGCGGTAGCACCGTGATCAAGGACAACGGCGGCCCGGTGTTCCACGACGTGGACGCCAGCGGCGGCAACGGCGGCGGCGCCAGCGCCGGCGGCAGCCTGATCGGGCTGGGCGGCGGGCACGCCTCGGGCGGCAACGCCGGTGGCGGCGGGATCACCATCATCGACAGCCAGACGTCGACCAACAGCGGCAACCATGCCAGCTCGCCCGCCTACACCCACACCGACACCCACGCGACGACCACCGCCACGACCACGGTCACCGATCACTCCGACAACTCGGTGCACGCGGTCAGCGACAGCTCCACGCACGACTCGTCCAGCCACACGTCGCTGGACACCAGCCACGACACCACGCTGGTGAACAGCCACCTCGACGCGAGCCACGATCTGGCGCTGGCGTCCGGCAACCACGTGCTGGGTTTCTAGAGCATTCCGGCGACGGCGGGG
>NZ_BEWG01000019.1:3760-8406 GCF_002723835.1 Mycobacterium sp. shizuoka-1
CCCCGCCGCTGCACTGCGCATACCGTGGACGACTGGGAGGACATGTGACGCAACCGCAGCAGGATCCGCGCCGGGTCAACGTGATCGTCGAGCTGATCGATCACACCCGCGCGATCGCCGACCTCAACGACCGCGCCGACCTGGCCGCGCGGCTGGCGGTGGCCCGCGAGCGCATCACCGACCCGCAGATCCGGGTGGTCATCGCCGGTCAGCTCAAGCAGGGCAAGAGTCAGCTGCTGAACTCGCTGCTGAACATGCCGGTGGCCCGGGTCGGTGACGACGAGACCACCGCGCTGGTCACCGTGATCAGCTATGCCGAGCAGCCGTCGGCCCGCCTGATCGTGTCCGCGGGCGACGGGGTGCCGCCGCAGGAGATCGACATTCCGATCGACGACATCCGCCACGACCTGCGTCGCGCGCCCCAGGCGCGGGGCGCCGAAGTGCTGCGGGTCGAGGTCGGCGCGCCCAGCCCGCTGCTCAAGGGCGGACTGGCGTTCATCGACACTCCCGGTGTCGGCGGGCACGGGCAGCCACACCTGTCCTCGACGCTCGGGCTGCTGCCGGACGCCGACGCGATGCTGATGATCAGCGACACCAGCCAGGAGTTCACCGAACCGGAGATGCGGTTCATCCGCCAGGCCCACGAGATCTGCCCGACCGGGGCGATCGTGGCCACCAAGACCGACCTGTACCCGTACTGGCGCGAGATCTGCGCCGCCAACAACGCTCACCTGCAGCGGGCCGGGCTTGCGCTGCCACTCATCCCGGCCTCGTCGCTGCTGCGCAGCCATGCCATCGAACTCAACGACGCCGAACTCAACTCCGAGTCGAACTTCCCGGCGATCGTCGCCTTCCTCTCCGAGAAGGTGCTGTCCCGGGAGAGCGACCAGGTGCGCGATCACGTGGTTGCTGAAATACGTTCGGCAGCAGAGCATCTCAGCATGTCGGTGAACTCCGAGCTCGCCGCGCTGAACGATCCCGACGAGGCCCGCAGGCTCACCGAGGACCTGGAACGGCGCAAGCTGGAGGCTCAAGATGCCTTACAGCAGACCGCGCTGTGGCAGCAGGTTCTCAACGACGGCATCGCCGACCTGACCGCCGACGTCGAGCACGATCTGCGGGCCCGGTTCCGGGCGATCACCCAGCACATCGAAGGCGTGATCGACTCCTGCGATCCCACCCAGCACTGGGCCGAGATCGGCGCCGAGGTCGAGGACAGCGTCGCCACCGCGGTGGGGGACAACTTCGTGTGGGCCTATCAGCGGGCCGAGGCGCTGGCCGCCGAGGTCGCCCGCACCTTCGTCGAGGCCGGACTGGACGCCATCCAGATGCCCGAGGTGAACGCGGCCGAGATGGGTGCCGGCGTGGGCCGGCTCAAATCGCTGGCGCGGCTGGAGTCCAAGCCGATCGGCAAGGGGCACAAGGCGATCACGAGCATGCGCGGCTCCTACGGCGGCGTGCTGATGTTCGGCATGCTGACCTCGGTGGCCGGCCTGGGCATGTTCAACCCGCTGTCGCTGGGTGCGGGTCTGCTGCTCGGGCGCAAGGCCTACAAGGAGGACATGGAGAACCGCATGCTGCGGGTGCGCAACGAGGCGAAGACCAACCTGCGCAAGTTCGTCGACGACGTGCTGTTCGTGGTGTCCAAGGAATCGCGCGACCGGCTCAAGAATGTGCAACGGCAGCTGCGCGACCATTACCGCGGGATCGCCAACCAGACCACCCGCTCGCTCAACGAGTCGCTGCAGTCCACCATCGCGGCCGCGCGGCTGGAGGAAACCGACCGCAACAACCGCATCCGCGAACTCGAGCGGCAGGCCAACATCCTCACCCAGGTGATCGACAACGCCGACAAGCTTTCGCCCGCAAGGTAACCGGCTACGGTGACGCCGTTCGGGTCTCGTTGAGCCGCGGGCCGGGCCGGCTGGTGCGTGGCCCCGGCGGGTTGGTCACCCGGGTCGGGAACGTGCCCGGGAACGTCGGGGCGACCCGTTCCGACGGCGGGACGTCGGATGTCGACTCCGCGCTCGAGGATGTCGTGCCGCTGGTGGTGCTCTCGCCGGGAAGCCCGATGTCCGTGGTGGACAACCGCACGCTCGGGTAGGACGTGGACGTCGACGCCGTAGTCTTGCCGGCCACCTGAGGCGGCGCGGGCAGATGGGTGCCGGGCGGCAGGACGATCTCGCTGTCGGTCGAGCTCCACTTGGCCGACATCGTCACCACCGCGAACACCAGAATCGCGATCAGCACCAGCCCGAGCAGCCCCGCGGCCGACGTCGCGGCCGACGTGCGGTACCACGGCGTGTTGTGCTGGGGCATGGCGGCTGATCCTAGCTGCGATGCGCGCGGGCCGCCGAACCGTAGACTCGTCGTTCGATGAGCACCAGCGATCAGGTTCGCGCCATCCTGGGCGGCACCCGTCGCGCCTACCAGGGTGAGCCCGCGTACCGCGAGCGGCCGGATGTGTTCGCCGAACTGGACCGCATCGCCGCCCGGCTCAACCAGCCGATTCGGATCGCCCTGGCCGGCACCCTCAAGGCCGGCAAGTCCACCCTGGTCAACGCGTTGGTCGGGGAGAACATCGCGCCTACCGATGCCACCGAGGCCACCCGTATCGTCACGTGGTTCCGGCACGGCCCGATCCCCAAGGTGACCGCCAATCACGTCGGCGGCCGGCGTTCCAACGTGCCGATCGGCCGTGGCACCTCGGGGTGGGCCGGCCTGACCTTCGATTTCGGCCGGCTCGACGCCGACGACATCGTCGACCTGGACGTCGAGTGGCCGGCCGCCGAACTGGTGGACGCCACCATCATCGACACGCCCGGCACGTCGTCGCTGTCGCGGGACGTCTCCGAGCGCACGCTGCGCCTACTGGTTCCCGAAGACGGTGTGCCCCGGGTCGACGCGGTGGTCTTCCTGCTGCGCACCCTCAACGCCGCCGACATCGCCCTGCTCAAGCAGATCGGCGAGCTGGTCGGGGGATCGTCCGGGGCGCTCGGCGTGATCGGGGTGGCTTCCCGTGCCGACGAGATCGGCGCCGGCCGGCTCGACGCGATGCTCTCGGCCAAGGACGTGGCGCAACGGTTCACCGGCGAGCTGGATCGCACCGGGATCTGTCAGGCCGTGGTGCCGGTTTCGGGACTGCTGGCCCTGACCGCCCGCACGCTGCGACAGAGCGAGTTCGCCGCATTGGAGAAGCTGGCGGCGGTGGACACCGCCGAGCTGAACAAGGCGATGCTGAGCGTGGACCGTTTCGTCCGTGCCGAGAGCACCTTGCCGGTCGACGCGGCGACCCGCGCGCAGCTGCTGGACCGATTCGGGATGTTCGGGATTCGGATCTCGATTGCCGTATTGCGCTCGGGGATAACCGATTCCGTCCGGCTGGCCGACGAGCTGCTTGAGCGCAGCGGGCTGGTCGCGCTGCGGGACGTGATCGACCAGCAGTTCGCGCAGCGCTCCGAACTACTCAAGGCGCACACCGCGCTGGTCTCGCTACGCCGCTTTGTCGAGGTGCACCCGATCACCGCAACGCCCTACATCATCGCCGACATCGACCCGCTGCTGGCCGACACCCACGCGTTCGAGGAACTCCGGCTGCTCAGCCAGCTTCGTTCGCGCCCAACGACATTGACCGAAGACGAGATGGTCTCTCTGCGGCGCATCATCGGCGGGTCGGGCACCGACCCGGCCAGCCGGCTCGGTCTGGCCCCCGACGCGCTCGACGACGGGCCGCGCGCCGCCTTCGCCGCCGCCCAACGCTGGCGCCGCCGCGCCGAACACCCACTCAACGACCCGTTCACCACCAGGGCCTGTCGCGCCGCGGTGCGCAGCGCCGAGGCGCTGGTCGCGATGTACGCGGGCTGACTGCTACTGGCCGCCCGGCCGCGGTAACGGGAACGTCGGCAGCACCCGCTGCGTCGAGGTCACCGTCTCGGTGGTCGTGCTCACCGACGTCGACACCGTGGTGCTCGTGCTCGTGCTGGTGCTCGTGCTGGTCGACGGGGCCTCGGTCGTCGTCGTTGTCGTGGTGGTCGGCGACTCGGTCGTCGTAGTGGTCGGCAACTCGGACGTGGTGGTCGCAGTCGGGGACTCGGTGACCGTCTGGGTCGTGCCGCCCGGTTGCGGGGCCACCGACGCCGACGTCGCGGTGGTCGACGTGGTCGACGACGTCGACGTCGCGGACGGCCCGGCGCCGTCGCCGCCGGTGAACTTCACGATCGCGTACACCAGCAGCGCCAAAACGGCCGCGGTCAGCACACCCAGACCGATCAGCGCGGCCGGTTTGCGGTGCCACGGGGTCGGCTCGGGCGGCGGATAGCCGCCGTACCCGGTCGGAGCGTCGTAACCGGGCTGCTGATAGTCGCTGTAGGCCTCGCCGCCGGTACCGCCGTAGTTCGCGTACTGCGTCGGGTCGCTGTCGGAGTAGTTGTTCGGGTCGTCAGAACCGTCACGTGCCACGGGTTCTGATAGTAGCCGTCAGCCGCCGCCGGGCTGGCCGGGAAAGGCCGGACGGTGGGTCGGGCGCACGCTGATCTGCGGCGGCCGAGTCTGCGGCGTGGTGACGTTGGTGCGCCCGTTCTGCGGGTTCTGCGGGTATCGCGGCGCCCAGGTGCCCTGCGCCGGCGGCGGGCTCTCCGGCGGAGGGC
>NZ_BEWG01000019.1:8462-82219 GCF_002723835.1 Mycobacterium sp. shizuoka-1
GGTGGGGGCGGCGGTTCGGGTGGCGGTGAACTGGTCAGGGCGGTGGTGGTCGGTGCGGTGGTGGACACGGTCGCCGAGGGCTCTTTTGTGGAGCTTCCCGAGTCGTCGGAGTCCAGGGACACCAGCAGGACGGCCGCCACCAGGATCGCGACCACCGCCACGCCGATCGCCCCCATCGCCAGCGTCGCCTGCTTCTTGCGGTACCAGGGCCGTTCCGGGAACCAGAACGCGTCGGGGGCGAACGGGTCGAAACCCTCCTCGGGCCGCAGCACAGGCAGGGCCGGGTCGGTCGGCGGGTCCGTGTGGTCGTCGAGGGAGGTCACCGAGCCGGGATACGGCTGTTCGGGATACGGGCCGAACGGATCGCCGAACTCGACGGGCGCTGCAGCCTCGTCGACTTCCCCGGCGGGGTCCTGCTTCCGCATGGCTACCCATGCTAAATGCCTTGCCAGGGCAGATGCAGCTTTCCGCAATCAGGCGAGTTGGCGGACCACCTCGGTGGCGAACAACTCCACGTGGTCGAGGTCGGTCTGGTCGAGCACCTGGAGGTACACCCGTTCGACCCCGGCCTCGATGAAAGGGGCCAGCCGGTCGACGATTTCGGCGGGCGTGCCGACCAGCGGGGTGTTGGTGCGCAACTCGTCGACGTCGCGGGAGATTGCTTGCGCGCGCCTGCTGATCTCGGCTTCGGTACGGCCGGCGCAGACCACGAATGCCGCCGAATAGACGATGTCGTCGGCCGCCCGGCCGACCTCGGCCAGCGCGGCGCGTACCCGGGCGTACTGCGGCGCGACGAAGTCCAGGGCAGGGAACGCCAGGTTGAATTCGGCGGCGAAGCGGGCGGCCAGCGCCGGTGTGCGCTTGGTGCCGGTCCCGCCGATGACGATCGGCGGGTGCGGCGCCTGTACCGGTTTGGGCAGCGCAGGGGAGTCCTTGACCGTGTAATGGGAGCCGTCGTAGTCGAAGGTCTCGCCCGCCGGGGTGGTCCACAGCCCGGTGATGATGTCCAGCTGTTCACGCAGCCGCTCGAACCGCTCGCCCAGCGGTGGGAACGGGATGGCGTAGGCCAGGTGCTCTGCCTCGAACCAGCCCGCCCCGATCCCGAAATCGACGCGCCCCGAGCTCATGGCGTCGACCTGCGCCACCGAGATCGCCAGCGGACCCGGGTGCCGGAACGTCGCCGACGTCACCAGGGTGCCGAGCCGAATCGTGGAGGTCTCGCGTGCGATGCCGGCGAGCGTGACCCAGGAGTCGGTCGGCCCCGGCAGACCGTCACCGCTCATCGCGACATAGTGGTCGGAGCGGAAAAACGCGGAGTAGCCCAGGGATTCGGCTGCTTGAGCCACGGCGAGCTGGTCGGCGTAGGTGGCGCCCTGCTGGGGTTCGACGAAGACACGGAAGTCCATGGGGGCCAGCTTAGAAAACCTTGACCCCTTCGGTGCTGATGAACAGTCCGTGGCCGGTGCCGTCGTTGGTGAACTGCGTGCCGTCCTCACCGGCGTCGATGGTCCAGCCGGCCGCGTGATAGGTCGCGTAGTCGAGTGCCGTGGTCGGGATGTCGCCGAGGTTGCCGGCGATCCAGCGCACGCTGCCGTCGGCGGTGACCTCGACCCCGTTGGCCGGCTCACCGTTGACGACGGGTGGGTTCGTGAAGTTGGACTCGCACCCGACGGCTTGGGTGTTGATCTGGCAGCGGGTCTGGCCGGATTTGGTCTCGATGTAGACGTATCCGGTGTCGCTGGGCACCAGCGTCTGGATACCGCCCGGTGACGGCGCCGAAGTGGGTGTCGGGGTCGCCGACGTCGGCGGTGCGGCGGTCGGCCTGCTGGTGGGAAAGCTCGGTTCGCCGCCCGGCCCGCAGCCGGGACAGTTGGCCGCCCCGTCGACGGTGTTGCTGCACCCGGCGGCAGCGGCGCCGGCAGCAACCAGCCACACCACTGCGATACCGGCCCTCATGCCGTTGGATATCCGCACACCGAACTCCTGCCGTCGCCTGTCAGGGTACGCACCAGTGACGGATGTGACTTGTGTGACTCGCGGGGGCGGTCCGACGTGGTCCACTGAACCGTCGATCAGACAGCGAAGCTCGCGCTAGATTCGATGCGTCGACGACGGGAAGGGACGCCATGGCGCACACCGACGGGCTCCTGTTCAATCCGTGCACCTACGATCCGCGACAATTCGACGCCGGGACGCGGCGCCGGCTGCGAGCCCTGATCGACTGGTTCGAGGAGCGTGGCAAGGACAAGCTGCTCGCCGACCACCTGGACACCGTCTGGGTGTCGGATTTCCTGGAATTCGTCAAGCAGGAGCGGATCTTTGCGACCTTTCTGACCCCGTCGGAGTTCGGCCTCGTGGACGACGACAAGCGCTGGGACACCTCCCGAAACGCCGCCCTCAGTGAGATCCTCGGGTTCTACGGTCTGGCCTACTGGTATGCCGAGCAGGTCACCATCCTGGGACTCGGCCCGATCTGGCAGAGCGACAACATCAAAGCCAAACAACGAGCCGCCGAGCAGCTCGAGGCGGGCGGGGTGATGGCCTTTGCGCTGTCCGAACGCGAACACGGTGCCGACATCTACAACACCGACATGATTCTGACGCGGGCCGAGGACGACGACGAGGGCGTGGTCTTTCGCGCGACCGGCCAGAAGTACTACATCGGCAACGGCAACGTCGCGGGCATGGTGTCGGTGTTCTCCCGCCGAGCCGATGTCGACGGCGCGGAAGGCTACGTGTGGTTCGTCGCCGACAGTGCCCATCCCGACTACGAGCTGATCGGCAACGTCGTGCACGGTCAGATGTTTGTGAGCAGCTTTGCGCTGCACGGCTATCCGGTGCGAGAAGAGGACATCCTGTGCACCGGAGCGGAGGCGTTCTCGGCGGCTCTGAACACCGTCAACGTCGGCAAGTTCAACCTGTGTACCGCCTCGATCGGGATGTGCGAGCACGCGTTCTATGAGGCGATCACGCATGCCAACAACCGCATCCTGTACGGCAATCCGGTCACCGACTTTCCGCACGTGCGCGCCAGCTTCGTCGATGCGTACGCGCGTCTGATCGCCATGAAACTGTTCAGTGACCGCGCAATCGACTATTTCCGCAGCGCCGGCCTCGATGACCGTCGCTACCTGCTCTTCAACCCGGTCACCAAGGCCAAGGTGACCTCAGAGGGTGAAACCGTCGTGCGGATGCTCTGGGATGTGCTGGCCGCCAAGGGGTTCGAACGCAATACTTACTTCTCCGAGGTCAAAGACCTCATCGGCGCGCTCCCCCGGCTCGAGGGCACCGTGCATGTCAACGTTGCGCAGATTCTGAAGTTCATGCCCAATTACCTGTTCAATCCCGGCTCGTACCCGCAGGTCGGCACCCGCGACGATCCGGCGGACGATGTGTTCTTCTGGCAGCAGGGCCCAGCCGGAGGCGCCTCGAAAGTGCAATTCGCCGACTGGGTCCCGGTGTTCGAGAGGGCGTCGGCGATACCGAACGTCGCCCGTTTCACCGAACAGGCTCGGGCACTGAAGACGTTGCTCGCCACCGCTGCCCCCGATGCCGAGCAGCAGCGCGACTTGGACTTCACGCTCGTCGTCGGACACCTGTTCACTCAGGTGGTCTACGCTCAGCTGATTCTCGAGCAGGCCGAACTGCGCAACCTCGACCAGGATCTGGTCGATCAGATCTTCGATGTCTTGATCCGGGACTTCTCCGGCTACGCGGTGACCTTGCACGGGAAGGCGAGTTCGACTTCGGTGCAACAGGAATGGGCGCTGTCAGCGATACGCAAGCCGGCCGTCGACAGCGACCGGTTCGATCGGGTGTGGCAACAGGTGCAGGCATACGACGGCGCGTACGAGATGCGCCCCTAGCGGCAGCGTCGTCGCCGCCGGGCCGTACCGGACCTCACTGTGAATGGCCCTTGTACCGCTTGAACCGCCACAGATACGGCACCAGGCGCCGGGCCGGCACCGGAATCGGCCAATCGTCGGCGCGGAAGTAGGCGTCCGACCCGCCGTCGACGAAAATCACGCTGCCGCAGAGGAAATCAGCCGCCTCGGACAGCATGAACAGTACCCAGTCGGCCAGTTTCCCGGCGTCGCCGAAGCCGCCGATCGGCACCGGGAACGCGTGAATGGTCTTGGCCTCGGCCGGGGTGGCCAGCTGCTTTTCCAGCAGGGGAGTCAAGATGGCCCCCGGGGCGATGGCGTTGAGCCGGATGCCCGCACCCGCCCAGTCGCGGGTCACCGCGTGACGGCGAACCCAGCGGCTGACCGCGACCTTCGACGCGCCGTAGGCCATCGAGGGCGCGGCGGGGCCCAACAGCCGAAGCGTGCGCACCGCCTTGTCACCGTCACCGGCCAACAGCGCGTTGATCGCCCGGCGCGGGATGGCCGGAATGGTTGTGGTCGAATTGCTGGAGAACACGACGACTTTCGCGCGGTCGGTGGCAGCCAGCGCAGGCCGCCACGCCTCCAGCAGTTCCACCACACCGAAGTAGTTGACCTGCGTGATCAGCTTCGGCCGTTCCCGGCCCGGGGTGGGTCCCAGGCCGGCGGCCATCACTGCTCCGTCGAGCCGCCCGCCACAGGCGCTCCGCACGGCGTCGGCGGCCGCCCGGCGCCCGGCCGGCGTCGACAGATCGGCCACCACGTCGGCGGCCTGGACGTCGACCCCGATCACCGTGTGGCCGTTGGCCTGCAGCCTGGTCGCGACAGCCTGTCCCATGCCCGATGCCGAGCCGGTGACGACGTAGATTCCCATCCGGCGAGTATGGCCTACCCAGGTGGCGGAAAGGGTGGGGTCAGGCCACCAACACCGACGGCACCAGGGGTTCGGTGGCCGCGGGCGGCGTCGGCAGCGGATGGCCCGGTGAGAAGATGTCGACCCCGGTCATCCAGGCGACCAGCTGCGCGAGTGCGTCGGTGGCCGCGTACACCACGCCGCCGACGACCTGCACGACCACCTTGGACACCTCGGCCAGCTGGCTGACCAGGAAGATGTTCTGCTCGACGATGCCTTGCAGCGTGCTGGTGATGCTGGTCAGGCCGCCGTCGAGGAAGTACGGGATGCTGGCGAAGATGGTGCGCACGCTCAGCGCCACGTTGGTGGCGATGTCCGGCCACCCGTTCATCGCGATCGCGTCTTTGAGCGCCTGCTGCAGATCTGCCGGATCGACCTGGCTGGAGCCGAGCGTGGTCAGCGACACCCCGCTGGACCCGGCAGGCGGGGGCCCGCCGAACAGATTCATGATCGTGGGCGTCACGTCGACGATCGAGTAAGACAGGTTCATCTGGCCCGGGTCGAAGCCGGCCCCGTTGGCGATCACCCAGGTCGAGGTCTCGTCGGGCGACTGGAACCCGTGTCCGAAGCCCCGCTGCGGCTGATGGCCGTGGTCGGTGACGACGATGACGGTCCAGTTCTCGCCCGAGTCGGCCACCGCGTCCATGATCGCGCCGATGTTGGTGTCGGTCCGGTTGATGGCCGCGGCGTACTGCGGGGAGGCGCCACCGTATTGGTGGCCGGCCTCGTCGACCTGCACGAGGTAGGAGAACAAGAAGTTGGGGGGTTCGCCGCTCATGATCGCGGCGACGGTCTGGGCGGTGACCTCGGCGTCGGTCTGCGACCAGTTGCTGTCGCCGGGAACCTGCGGGACGAACGACACCGAGTCGGCGGGATACAGCCCGGCCCCGGCGATGTCGGTGATCACGTTCCAGTCGGCGATCGCCATGGTCGTGATGTCGGAGTTGTAGGCCTCGAGCTGGTTGAACACCGTCGGCCACTTCATATACGTGTCGGCGGTGAAGATGTTGTTGATGACCCCGGTCTGATTGTCCCAGGCCCCGGTCAGGATCGCGGTCCACGACGGGTTGGAGATCGTGGTGTGGCCGACGATGCTGGCCACCCCGGTGACGCTGTTGTTCATCAGGTCGATGAAGTTGACATTGATGTCGGGCTGGGCCAGGACCCGGCGCAGGTTGGTGCCGTCGACGCCGATCACCAGCACATGGACGTCGGTCGGGTCGGCCACGTTGTTGGTGACGTTGATGACCGTCGCGGCGGCGCGGGCACGGTAGGAGGAGCCGGTCGACGCGCTGCCGGCCGGTGCCAGCGGCAACGGCGGCGCAGGAAGCGGGGCCGGTGGGGTCGGAAGCGGAAGCGCCGCAGCCAGTTTCATCGGCATGATGGTGCGGCGCACCGTCCTGGCGGCAACCGAAGCCGCGGGCGCCGGGTCGGCAGTTGTCGCGCTCCTGTCGGTCGCGGCGGCCCGGCGCGGTCCGGTGACCACGCTGCCTGCCTTGGGCGCCGACTTGCGGGCGCTCGACGCCGAGGACTTCGACGCGCTCGACGAGTCCGCCGATCCGGATTCGGCGTAGGCCACCGCCGTCGCCACCGCCGAACCGGTGCCGGCGACCACGCCTGCGACCGCCACCCCCAGACACACCTGCTTGATCGTCGTCACGTCGTCGTCCCCGATCGGTCGCCCTCAGTTATTACACAGCCGTGTCACAGAGTAGAGCCGCCGCATCGGACTCAGGGGAGTTTCCGCGCGGATCGGTTAGCCTCCCCAGGTGGACGTCGACGTCATGACCACCGCGCTTCCGCTGGCCGAGATCGGCGCCTTGGCCCGGCGCACGCTGACCGCCGGATTCTCGGGGATGTTGTTCACCGAGACCGGGCGCACCCCCTATCTGAACGCGGCGGTGGCCTCGCAGGCCGCGCCCGGACTGCAGCTGTCGACCGGTGTCGCCGTTGCCTTCCCGCGAAGCCCGTTCGTCTCGGCGGCGACCGCCTGGGAACTTCAGGAGGCCACCGGCGGGCAGTTCCGGCTGGGTCTGGGCACCCAGGTCCGCACCCACGTCACCCGCCGGTACGGCATGCCGTTCGACCGTCCCGGCCCGCGGCTACGCGATTACGTGCTGGCGGTCAAGGCCTGCTTCGCGGCCTTCCGCACCGGCACACTGGACCATCGCGGCGAGTTCTACAACCTCGACTTCATCACCCCACAGTGGAGCGCCGGGCCGATCGAGGAGGCGGATCCGAAGGTGGACATCGCCGCGGTGAACCCGTGGATGCTGCGGATGGCCGGTGAGGTGGCCGACGGGGTGCACGTCCACCCGATCGGCGAGCCGGGGTACATCGCCCGGCACGTGGTGCCGAAAGTGGCGCAGGGAGCGGCGAAGTCGGGCCGCTCACCCGCCGACATCGCCGTGATCGTGCCGGTGATGACCGTCGTCGGCGACACCGAGGAGGAGCGCGCGGCCGAGCGGGAGCGGGTCCGGTTCTCCATGAGCTTCTACGGCAGCACGCCCAACTACGCGTTCATCTGGGACGAGGCGGGCTTCGAGGGCACCACGGCCCGGATCAGGGAGAAACAGAAGGCCGGTGATCTCGCCGGGATGGCCGCCCAGATCACCGACGACCACATCGCCACATTCGCCACGGAGTCGACCTGGGACGGGCTGGCCGACGCGTTGTGGCAGAAGTACGGCGCGACCGCGACCCGCCTGGTGCTCTACAACGCGCTCGGCGACACCGAGCGGTTGGAACGCTACGGCGAGGTGGCCCGCCGGCTCCGTGGCCGGACCGAACGGTAGAGCAGGAGGTAGCGTGCCCGCCATGCGCGTCGTGGAGGTCTTCGCCGATGTCCTGTGCCCGTTCACCCATGCCGGGCTGCACACCCTGATCGACCGGCGCTCCGCCCTCGGGCACACCGAGCCGCGGCTGCGCATTCATGCCTGGCCGCTCGAACTGATCAACGGCGCGCCGCTCGACCCGCACCACATCGGCATGGAGGTCGCCGCCCTGCGCGCGTCGGTGCGCCCGGACCTCTTCGGCGGATTCACCGAAGAGACCTTCCCCGCAACGTCGATGACCGCCTTCGCGCTGACCGCAGCCGCCGACCGCACCGGCGATCCCGTCCTGGTCGAGTCGGTCGGGATGGCGTTGCGCGACGCGGTGTTCGAGCAGGGCCTCGACATCGGCCTGCCCGACGTCGTCGCGCCGATCGCTGATCGGTTCGGCCTGGAGCCGCTCGATGCCGATGCGACGGCGGAGGCCGTGCGGGCCGACTGGGACGACGGGCGCGCCCGCGGTGTGGTCGGTTCGCCGCACTTCTTCACCTCCGACGGCGCCGGGATGTTCTGCCCGGTGCTGGATATCAGCCGCGACGACGTGGGCGACTTCGTCATCGCGTGGAAGCAGGGCACCGAGTCCTTCATCGACAGCCTGCTGGGGTGAGCAGATGAGCACCCATCTGGCCGTCCTCGCCACGCTTGCCCTGGCCCTGTTGTTCAGCCCCGAGACGCTGGTCCTGGGACTCGTCGTCGCCAGCGACAAGAAGGTGCCCCGGCAGGCGACGCTGGCCTTCTCCGCCGGTGCGGTCGCCGGCATCGCCTTCGCCACCGGTATCGGTATCGGGATCGCGGCGCTGACCGGTGCTCCGGCCGCGTCGCACACCGACCACGCGTCGTGGCCGAGCTTCATCGTCCGGATCCTGATCGCCGCTGCCCTGTTGGCGATCGGTGTACACCGCGCCATCGGGGCCGCGAGCCATAAACCGATCACCGACGTGTCCAAACCCGAACACCAACCGGGCCGCCTGCGGACCCGGCTCACACAGCATTTCCCCGGGCTCGACCCCAAGGCCGATCTGGCCCCGCGGCGGCGGGTCACCCGCGCCGCGCTGGCCGGCTTCGCCGTGTGCGGATTGCATCCGAAGGTCTTCCCGATCGCCATCGCCGCCGGCCACCAGATCCTGGAGATCACCGACCGCGGTGAACGCACCTTGGGCGCGGTCGTCTTCGCGGTGATCGCCGTCATCCCCGCGTTGGCGCCGACAGTCATCGAAATGGTGCGACCGGGCTCGGCGGGCCGGATCAAAGAAGGCTACGAGCGGATCATGAAGGTGCACGGGCGCTGGATCATCGCCGTGCTGCTGTTGCTGGCCGGCGCCGTGGTCGGGCACAACGCCTTCGACCACATGCCGAAGCACTGACGCCGTGAGCGCGGTCGCCGCCGAAGACAACTCGGTTCGCCTTGGCGGCCTGCTTGGCGGGGTGCTGCTGACCCAGATCGTCAACAGTGCAGTGCATCTGGCGCAGCCACTGCTGGTTGCCGACATGTCCGGATCGCTGGGCAGCGCGGCGTTCTTCTCCGCGTTCGGCACCGGGGTGCACATGCTCGGCACCTACCTCGGCGGCTGGCCGACCGATCGGTGGGGCGCGCGGTTGGTGCTGGTGTTCTCGACCGTGCTGCGGGGAGTCGTGCTGGCCGGGATCCCGATCGCGATGGCATTCGGCTTCGCCAGCCTGCCGTGGGTGATGGGGTGCTACAC
The DNA here is from genome assembly GCF_002723835.1 of Mycobacterium sp. shizuoka-1. Classification (GTDB taxonomy): domain Bacteria; phylum Actinomycetota; class Actinomycetes; order Mycobacteriales; family Mycobacteriaceae; genus Mycobacterium. The sequence goes on from NZ_BEWG01000019.1 coordinate 17,794, forward strand.
CGTGGAGGCACTGATCCGCGGCTACGTGGACACCGCGGTGCACACCGTTCCGCTGGAGATGGTCGGCCACCGCCGAGATCTGCTGGACCGGATCAACTCTCGCTACGAAGTGGCCTTCGAGGTCGGGGCAGTGGCCGGGCCTGCAATGCTCGGCGGGCTCATGGTGTGGACCGACGGCATCGTCGCGCACATCGTGATCCCGGTCGGCTTCGTCGTCTCGGGGGTGTGCTATCTGCTGATCCCGAAACCGTCGGCACCGGCGGCCGCCGCCGAGGGCAGCGCACACGGGGGATCGTGGGCTGGACTGAAATACATTCTCGCCCATCGCTATCTGTTGCTGGTGGTGGCCGGGCTGATGCTGTTCCACCTGTACGAGTTGCGCAAGATTCTCAGCGCGTTCTTCGCCAAAGGCCTGCTCCACCATCCTGCCGCGGTCGGCCACATCGGGTCGGCGTTCGCGCTCGGCGGCGTCGCCGGAGCTGTGCTGTATGCGGTGACCCGGCACAAGGGTTCGGGCGTCGGCTGGGTGTTCGGCGGGGCGCTGGGCACGCTCGTGCTTGCCGTCGGCTGGTTGCCGGTGAGCCTGCCCGTCATGGTGGTGGCGGTGTTCGTGTTCGGCGTCGGCAATGTCTGCGCCCGGCTGGTGCTGACCCGGTGGCGCCAAGAACTGACCCCGCTGGAACACGCCGGTGGGGTGACCGCAGCCTCGGAGTTCGGCCGGACCGCGGTGTCAGTGGGCGTCAACAGCGCTGTGGGCGGCGCCTTTTCGTCGGGCGCGAGTGTCTACGGTGCGTTCGGGATCGTGGGCGGCCTGCTGGGGTTGTTCGCCGTCGCGCAACTGGCGCTGGCCCGATACTTCGGAAAGCGCCACCAGAAGCTTTAAGCCGCGTTGATCGAGATGCTCGTCGGGTCGACCGTAGGCAGGCTCAGCTGCAGGTCCGACACGGTGAGGGTGCCCAGGGCGCCGACCGCCCGGTAGGAGGCCGACGATCCGAACAGTTGCAGCGTCACCTTCTGGCCCGGCTTGAGGGTCTGCGCGACCATCTCCAACGGAACGGACACGGTGTGTTCGGTGCCGTCCAACGTCACCAGAATCGGGGTGACCTGGTTGCCCAGCACCTGGCCGGTGGAGTTGTCGACGAGTTGGGCGTAAAGGTGACTGCCGGAGCCCTTGCCCGAATAGGTGAAGCGCAGCTGCGGTGCGCCGACGACGTAGGTCAGGCTCGTGACCGCCGGCGTCGTGTAGTCCAGTGCGTCGATCGCCGGGGACGACCCGATGGGCAGCACCCCGAACAGTCCGCCCGCGCCGAGGAACGGCACCAGCGGCAGAGTGCGCGTCTTGGTGTTCGACAGCACTACCGGGTCACCCGGGGTGAGCTGGTAGGACGCGGACGAAAGGCGTTGGCCCCGTTGATCGACCCACTCGAACTGCGGGCCCGTTGACACGCTGGCGTCGTCCTTGACATACCGGTCCAGCCATTCGAGGGTGCGCTTCTCGATCAGCACGCCACCGGTGTTGAACACGTCGTTGGTGCACAGTCCGTGGCCGCCGCAGAACCAGAGCACCTTGGTGGGTACGCCGTTGGCGATGAGCACCTGCGCGTTGGCGTCGGCCTCGGCCAGGGTGAACAGGGTGTCGACGGTGCCCTCGATCAGCAGCGTGGGAGCGGTGATCTTGTCGAGCAGATAGTCGGGGCCGCGCTGCGCGAGCAGATCCTGATCCGCCTGAGACAGGGTTCCGGCCAGATCCCCGTTGACGGCGGCGGGAATGATGGCGGGGTTGGTCCGGGCGAGCGTGAGCACCAGTGCGGCAGCCAGAATCGTGCCCCAGCCGCTCTTGAAGGACTGGGCCTTGTACAGCGAGGTGTTCAGGCTGTTCCACGCGATGGTCGGGACGATCGCGTCGACCCGGTGATCGGTTGCCGCCGTGACCAATTGGATGCCGCCACCGTAGGACGCGCCGACCATTCCGATGCGGGGGTCGAGGTTGGCGGGATCGCCGTCGAGCTTGGCCTCCGGCTGGGTGGCCAGCCAGCTGATGATCGCCGACACGTCGCGGGCCTCGTAGTCCGGCGAGTCGATCTGCAACTGGCCGCCGGAGTTGTACTCGCCGCGCGGGTCCCAGGTCACCACGTTGTAGCCGGCGTTGCGCAGGGTGAGGATGCTGGGCATGCCCAGGGCGTTGGTCAGGACGCCGTCCAGAAAGCTGCCGTCGATGCTGGTCTGCCCGGGCATCCCGAGTCCGGGACCGTCGAGGATCGTCGGCGCCTGCTCGCCGGCCTTCAGGCCGGTGGCCGGCATGAAGTGCACGTAGATCGGGGTGCCGTCGTACGAAATGACCTTGACGTCGCGCGGTCGCACGGTGTCGGGCGATGCGCCCGGGTGCACCGGGTAGCCCAGCAGGGGATGCAGGACGTCGCCGACGATCGGGATCTGGTGGATGAACGCCACGATCGGGACCACCAGGACCGGTCCGAGGACGGGCACGTGCTGCAGGATTGCCAGCGGGGCGATCTGGGGGATCGCGACCACGGGTGTCGGAGTGCTGGGCACCACGGCGGTGGTGACCTGACTGGTGACCACGGGCGCGGTCGCGGTGGTGCTCGGTGTCTGCCGGCGGGTTGTCGCCGCCAGCGCCAGCGTCACCGGGTTCTCGGCGGGCGGGCCCGGGTCGGCGGGGACGGGCCGGGATGCCGCGGTGAGCGCCCCGGTGGCGCCGACCCGGATCAGGGTGGCGGGCCGGATGGTCGCGCGCGGGGCGGCGGTGCGGGCCGGGCCGGCATTGGTCTTGGTGCGCGCGGTCGGCGAGGTCCGTGCCGAGTGGGCTTGGTGCGAGGCGGATGTCGAGGAATCCGGCGAGCTGGACGGGGCCGCGGTGGCCTGTCCTGTTGCGGAGGCGATCGCGACACCGATCCCCAGCGCGACCGCGAGCCCACCGATACGACCGACGTACCCCCCTGCACCCATGCCTATATAGGTATCGTGCCGCGCCGGACTGTGTCTGCCGGTTGTCCCAACTCGACAGAAGTCTGACGGTGCCGTCAACCCCGATTCTGCCAGGCCGTCCGAGTGACTACCGCGGGATCGCCACGCCGCCTACGCTTTCCAGACAGATCTCAGTGAGGGGGCGCGGTGGCCGACAATCTCACGGTCGATGTCCACGGGCTGATCCGTGGTGGTCGCGATATCGGCGAGCAGGCGACCGTGCTGTCGGCGTCGCATCGGCAGTCCATCGTCGGCCTAAGTGACTCCGAATCCGGATGGGTGGGCTCGTCGGCGGATGCGCTGGTACAGATGGCCGGTGCGTGGCAGCGAGTAGCCGACACCCACCACACCGCACTCGCCGAGCAGGGCGCGCACGTCGTCGAAGCGGGCCGGGTGTTCGCAGCGATGGATGAGCGCGCCGCCGGCGAACTCGAGCGCGTCGCCGACTAGAGCACCGCGGTCAACAGCAGAATCGGGATGAACACGGCTTCGAAGGCCGCCACCCCCAGGAACGCGTAGAACGCGCCACGGGCGACATGCCCATGGTTCGTGAACGGGAGTACCGCGGCTGCCCCGGCGACCACAGCGGGAAACAACGGGGCGAACGGCCATAAGTATCCGAGTGTCAGCACCACGGATGTGAAACCCAGGAACAACCCGATCAGCAACGCGACCGGATGCTGCTCGAGTGCCGGCGTGTCGGGTGAAGCAGGCGGATGAGTCACGGCCGTCACCCTTTCCAGAAGATGACCACTACACCGGGCAGCATTGCGAGCAGCGGCGCCAGACCGGTCAAGGGGGCGAGGACCAAGCCCATGCCGAAGTCGCGGCCGGGTGAACTGGTGGCCCGGCGGTACATCGACACCCCCGCGATGACCACCACCGCTGCGGTGACACACAACTCGGCCACCACAATCGCAGAGCCCTTCGAGCCCAGGATCGCCCCGGCGGTCAACCCCCAGAACACTCCACCACCGACGGCGCCGATCAGGGTCGCTCGTCGCCAGTCGACGACCGGACGTGTCATATCAGCCCCTCCGTCGTCGTGCGGTCGATGCAGGCACCCGGCTCGCCCATCGATCGACTGTCGAACTCACCATTCCCATTTCTCCTCGGTATCTAGCGCGATGGAAGGAACTCGTCGCTCCGAAGCGGGGTATGCACCCGGACGACGGGGACCTCGGCTGACGTCGCCGGACCGAACGGGGTGAAGTTCTCCGGCGGCACGATCCAGATCGGCGGCGTGCTCGGTGCGGGCGCGAGGCCATGCACCGGCCCGAGCTGTGGCGGCTCGAAACGCGGAAGGACGCTGGTGAAACTCGTGACGACGGTGGGATCCCCGACGTCTTTGTGGGGCAGCAGACCGAACAGTGGTCCGGATGCATCCGCGGTGAGGCTGGGCCACGACTGCAACAGCGGCGCGGTGGTGCCGTTGCGGTCGCTGTAGATCTCGAGCGCCGGAAAGCTGGTGACCGTGCCGCCCACCCGCGGCCCGTCGGCCTCAGGGCGGATACCGAGCGTTCCGTTGACACTGAACGGGACGGCCTTGGCCACTCGTTCCCCGCCGGGGGAGAACGGGTCTGCGGCGTTGTAGCGCAGGAGCACCGCACCGTTCGCCTGTTGTACGGCCGAGATGTTGGGTGTGCCGGCCCGCACCTGTCCGGTGTCGGCGTTCACCGAGGGATTCTGGCGGGCGACGATGATCCCGTTCTCGAAATCGGTATAGATCGAGACCCGTGATGCCTCGGGAACGACGGACGGGTCGAAGCCGCGGTTGTCACCGAGGTTGTTGTCGTAGGGCATCAACTGACCGGTGAACAACGGTGACTCGAGCGCAGGTGCCCACACGTCCGCACTGGGAATGAACAAATTGGTGCGCACGACCCCTTGGCCCGGGACCGGCTTGATCCGAGCCACGACGACAGTGGCGTCGACCCCGTCGTTCTTCGGGTCGTAGCTGTGCGGGTCGAGCGCGGCGGCGGTCGCCCAGTCCGCGTCGGAGAGCGGGTCGCGGCCGAATGTCCTTCGAAATGACGCGATTTGGTTCTGACGTTGCGCGGAGTCCGGCGTCAGCGGCGCTGCGGCACTCTCGCCGTCGGCCATCGCGGTGGCCGATCTGGCCACCGCCGAGGCGAGGTGCCGATCGGTCCAGTCGGCCTGCCGCAGTAGGTCGACGATCGCGTCGTGAACGATCTGCAGGTGGCGCTCGTCTTCGGCGCCCTCCTCGGGATCGGCCGACGGGAAACACTCCAGCGTTTCGGTGGCGACGTCGATCGTGATGCCCCACCGGTCGGCCAGCCGCTGGATACGGGTCCATTCCGCCTTGATGGACTCCACCTGGGAGGCCCACGACAACACCTCCCGCCCGGTTTGGTCGCACTCGTCGGCGTGCTCGCGCAGGTCTGTGCCGATCTCCCGGGCCTTGGCAACCACCCTTTCCCTGGACACGCCACGCCAGACGAGGCTGGCCACAATCGCCCGTTGAGACCGGGCGATATCGCGAAAGTGGTTCGCGCGGTTGGCCGCCGCCGCTGCGACATCGCGGACCGATGCCGGCTTCCACCGGTCCAGGTCAGCCAACGACATGCTCACGAGCAGCAAACGTAATCGCGGTGCCGCGATCGCGGTATTCACCCTGTGGCGCGATGTGGTGCCCGGGGCGGGCGGGACGGCTGACATCCCCGGGAACAAATCCGGACGCCCTGCCGTTGACCGTCTCGACAACTTGAGTGAATAAGACTCAACTCTGGCTTGACAGCCGCCTACCGGCGGGGGCAGGCTTGAGCCTGGTTCGCTCAGACCCAAAGACGTAACTATCAGGAGGATTCATCATGGCTCGTGCGGTCGGCATCGACCTCGGGACCACCAACTCCGTCGTAGCGGTACTGGAGGGTGGCGACCCGGTCGTCGTCGCCAACTCCGAAGGGTCCCGCACCACGCCGTCGGTGGTCGCGTTTGCGCGCAACGGCGAAGTGCTGGTCGGCCAGCCCGCCAAGAACCAGGCAGTGACCAACGTCGACCGGACCATCCGTTCGGTCAAGCGGCATATGGGCACCGACTGGTCCGTCGAAATCGACGGCAAGGACTACACCGCCCAGGAGATCAGCGCCCGCGTGCTGATGAAGCTGAAGCGGGACGCCGAAAGCTACCTCGGCGAAGACATCACCGACGCGGTCATCACCGTGCCCGCCTACTTCAACGACGCCCAGCGTCAGGCCACCAAGGAAGCCGGCCAGATCGCCGGCCTCAACGTGCTGCGCATCGTCAACGAACCGACCGCGGCGGCGCTGGCCTACGGCCTGGACAAGGGCAGCAAGGAACAGACCATCCTGGTCTTCGACCTCGGTGGCGGCACGTTCGACGTCTCGCTGCTGGAGATCGGCGACGGTGTCGTCGAGGTCCGCGCGACCTCGGGCGACAACCACCTCGGCGGCGACGACTGGGACGACCGGATCGTCGAATGGCTGGTCGACAAGTTCAAGGGCACCAGCGGCATCGACCTCACCAAGGACAAGATGGCCATGCAGCGGCTTCGGGAAGCCGCTGAGAAGGCCAAGATCGAGCTGAGCTCCAGCGGGAGCACCTCGATCAACCTGCCCTACATCACCGTCGACGCCGACAAGAACCCGCTGTTCCTCGACGAGCAGCTGACCCGCTCGGAATTCCAGAAGATCACCCAGGATCTGCTCGACCGCACCCGTCAGCCGTTCCAGTCCGTGATCAAGGACGCCGGCATCTCGGTGTCCGACATCGACCACGTGGTGCTGGTGGGTGGTTCCACCCGCATGCCCGCGGTGACCGATCTGGTCAAGGAACTCACCGGCGGCAAGGAGCCCAACAAGGGCGTCAACCCGGACGAAGTGGTGGCCGTCGGTGCCGCCCTGCAGGCCGGTGTCCTCAAGGGTGAGGTCAAGGACGTTCTGCTGCTGGACGTCACCCCGCTGAGTCTCGGCATCGAGACCAAGGGCGGTGTGATGACCAAGCTGATCGAGCGCAACACCACGATCCCGACCAAGCGGTCGGAGACCTTCACCACCGCCGACGACAACCAGCCGTCGGTGCAGATCCAGGTCTTCCAGGGTGAGCGCGAGATCGCGGCGCACAACAAGCTGCTCGGCTCCTTCGAGCTGACCGGCATCCCGCCGGCCCCGCGCGGCGTGCCCCAGATCGAGGTGACGTTCGACATCGACGCCAACGGCATCGTGCACGTCACCGCCAAGGACAAGGGCACCGGCAAGGAGAACACGATCAAGATCCAGGAAGGCTCCGGCCTGTCCAAGGAGGAGATCGACCGGATGATCAAGGACGCCGAGGCGCACGCCGAGGAGGACCGCAAGCGTCGCGAAGAAGCCGACGTCCGCAACCAGGCCGAGTCGCTGGTCTACCAGACGGAGAAGTTCGTCTCCGAGCAGCGCGGGACCGAAGGCGGATCGAAGGTACCCGAGGACACCTTGGCCAAGGTCGACTCCGCGATCGCCGACGCCAAGACGGCATTGGCCGGCACCGACATCGGTGCGATCAAGTCCGCCATGGAGAAGCTGGGCCAGGAGAGCCAGGCTCTCGGGCAGGCCATCTATGAGGCCACCCAGGCCGACCAGGCTGCCGGCCCGTCGGGCGGCTCGTCCGCCGACGACGTCGTGGACGCCGAGGTCGTGGATGACGATGATCAGGAGCGCAAGTGAGTGAAGGTCGCGAGGACGAACCGGTAACTGTCACCGACAAGCGCCGAATCGACCCCCAGACCGGAGAAGTTCGTGAAGCCTCCGGCCCGGCCCCCAGTGGGCCGGCGCCGGGGGAATTCGCGGGCGAAACGCCGGAGGAGTCGGACAAAGCCGCTGAACTGCTCGGTGACCTGCAGCGAGTGCAGGCCGATTTCGCCAACTACCGCAAGCGCGCGCTGCGCGATCAGCAAGTCGCCGGCGAGCGCGCCAAGGCCGCCGTGGTGAGCCAATTGCTGCCCATCCTCGACGACCTGGACCGGGCGCGCAGCCACGGCGACCTCGAGACCAGTCCGCTGAAGTCGGTCGCCGACAAGCTCACGGCCGCACTGGCCGGGCTGGGTCTGACGGCCTTCGGCGCCGAGGGCGACGAGTTCGACCCGTCGCTGCACGAAGCCGTGCAGCACGAGGGTGAGGGCTCCAAGCCGGTACTCGGCACGGTGATGCGGCAGGGCTACCGACTCGGTGAGCAGGTGCTGCGGCACGCGCTCGTCGGGGTGGTCGACACCGTCCCGGATGGATCCGGCGCAGGCGACACGCCCGCCAACGGCGAGCAGACCGGCGCGCAGAACGCAGAATCGAATTAACGCGGAATCGGATCAACAACATGACCATCGGTGAGAGGAGGTGACGCGGCATGGTTCAACGAGAATGGGTCGAGAAAGACTTCTACAAGGTGCTCGGCGTCTCCTCTGACGCCAGCGAGGACGAGATCAAGCGGGTGGCCCGCAAGCTGCTCGCGGAGAATCACCCCGACCGCAACCCGGACGACAAGGCCGCCGACGAACGCTACAAAGAGGTCGGCGAGGCCAGGGATGTGCTGACCGACCCGGCCAAGCGCAAGGAGTACGACGAGACCCGCCGGCTGTTCGCCGGCGGGGGCTTCCGCCGCGGCAACGGCAGCGGCGGCGGTTTCGGCGGCTTCAGCGGTTACGGGGCCGATGGTGGGGAGTTCAATCTCAACGATCTGTTCGACACCGCCGGCCAGACCGGCGGGACGAATATCGGCGACCTGTTCGGTGGCCTGTTCGGCCGCGGCGCCCCGCCGCGACCGAGTCGGCCACGGCGCGGCAAGGACCTGGAGACCGAGACCGAACTGGACTTCGTCGAGGCCACCAAGGGCGCCCAGGTCACGCTGCGGCTGACCAGCCCGGCGCCGTGCACGAATTGCCATGGCAGCGGCGCACGTCCGGGCACCAGCCCGAAGGTGTGTCCCACCTGCAACGGTGCCGGCGTCATCAACCGCAACCAGGGTGCGTTCGGGTTCTCCGAGCCGTGCACCGACTGCCGGGGGAGCGGCTCGATCATCGAGCATCCGTGCGATGAGTGCCGCGGCACCGGGGTGACCACCCGCACGCGCACGATCAACGTCCGGATTCCCGCTGGCGTGGAGAACGGCCAGCGCATCCGGCTGGCCGGCCAGGGTGAGGCCGGGCTGCGCGGTGCACCCTCAGGTGACCTGTACGTCACCGTGCACGTGCGCCCGGACAAGGTGTTCGGTCGTGACGGTGACGACCTGACTGTGACCGTCCCGGTGAGCTTCACCGAACTCGCCCTGGGGACAACGCTGTCCATCCCCACTCTGGAAGGCAAGGTCGGTGTGCGGGTACCCAAGGGCACCGCCGACGGCCGGATCCTGCGGGTGCGCGGACGCGGTGTGCCTAAACGCGACGGCGGTCACGGCGACCTGTTGGTCACCGTCAAGGTCGCGGTGCCGCCCAACCTCGAAGGCCAGGCCCTCGAGGCGCTGGAAGCGTACGCGGCCGCCGAGCGGGCCAGCGGTTTCGACCCGCGGGCGGGATGGGCGGGTAACCGCTGATGGCCAGTTCGGACGAAGCCCGGACGTTCCTGATCTCGGTGGCCGCCGAGCTGGCCGGCATGCACGCGCAGACGCTGCGCACCTATGACCGGCTCGGACTGGTCAGTCCCCGGCGCAGTTCCGGTGGCGGACGGCGCTATTCCGAACGTGACGTCGAGCTGCTGCGTGAAGTCCAGCGGCTGTCGCAGGACGAGGGCGTCAACCTGGCCGGCATCAAGAGGATCATCGAGCTGACCAATCAGGTCGAGGCGCTGCAGGCCCGCGTCGAGGAGCTGATGGACGAGCTGGAGTCCTCGCGCGCCAACCAGCGTCGTGACCTGGCCGTGGTGCCCAAGAGCACCGCACTGGTGGTCTGGAAGCCGCGGCGGTAGCGCCTGGCTGGCTCAGCGCACCCGGACCGTGAACGCGGACGTCGCCGGCCGGCCCGGTGCCGCCGTTGCGTAGCCACCCGTGCGCAGCGCGTTGGTCGGCGCCGTCATCGGCTCGATCGCGACCACGTCGTCAGTGGCCGGCGCGAAGATCTGCGCCGCGGGAAAGCCGTGGTCGTAGATCACCTCGATGCGGCGACCGCCGCCGCCCAGAGCGAACACCGCGCCCTGCGGTACGGCGTCGAATCCGTCGTCAAATGTCTTGTCGCCCAGCTCTTCCGAATGCGCCGGCCACTCCCGGTCCGCTCCGGTGGGAATGCCCCGATCGTCGACCAGCAGATGGCGCATCGGCGGAGTCTGCAGAGTCCACTGCGATCGCGGCACTCCGGGAATGGTCAGATACGGATGGAATCCGTAGCACAGCGGGACGTCCGCCGCGGCGGTCGCGGTGACCGTCGTCTGCACCGTGAGCGCCCGCCCGGCCAGCGTGATGTCGAGCGTGACGACATGCGGGAACGGGAAGCTGGCGAGCAGTCGCGGCTGGCCGCCGAAGTCCAGGTCCGCCGTCAGCCGGTTTCCGGACTGCTCGGTGACCTGCCAGCCCGGGTCGCCGGCGAGGATCCCGTGGATCACCTGCCCGTGCTCGTCGGCGTGCACCCCGCCGACGCCGAGCGTCAGGGTCACCGCCGCGCCGCCGTCGATGTCATATCCATTGGCGCTCAACCGATTCGCCCACGGGTACAGAATCGGGATGCCGAACGTCTTGGCGTCGGACAGATAGGCCTGCAGGCCGCGGCGCTGCCCCAGCAGCTCGACCCCGCCGTCGGACAGCGAAGTGCACACCATGCCGGCCGCCGGCACGAACGTGGCGGTCAGCGCGGAGGACGGATCATGCAGGACGACGGACGGCAGCTCAGCCACCGTCGAAGTCTATCGGTGCGCGCCGATGTAGTTCGACAGGTCGTCGATGGTGCGCAGCGAGGCGTACTGCGACTCCGGGATGTCGACTTCGAAGCGCTTGTGCAGCCGAACCAAGAAGTTCAGCCAGTCCATCGAGTCCAGGTCCACCTGATCGCGCAACAGCTCGGTGTCGGACAGATCGCCCTCCTCGATCTCCGGTGCGATGCTGAGCAGCTCTTCCACGATCTGATCGCGGATGCCGGTTTCGCTCACGTCGGACTCCCTTCTCGCGGTTACAGGTCCTGCGGCTGCTGCAGCAGCCGATTGATCTCGGCCAGGAACAGCGCACCGCGATGGCCGTCACTGGCGCGATGGTCGGCGGCCAGGCTGGCCTGAACCGTGGTGGCGACCCGGATGCCGCCGTCGACCACCACGACGCGTTGGGCGGGCCTGCCGAACCCGACCAACGCCACCTGCGGCGGATAGATGACGCCGAACACGGCATCGACACCCTTGTCCCCGAGATTGGTCACGGTGATGGTCGGGTCCGACATCTCCGAGCTGCGCAGCGAACCGGACCTGGCCCGGGCCACCAGGTCGGTCAGGTCGACCATCAGCTCGTCGAGTTTCTTCTCGTTGACGTCGTGGATCGCCGGGGCGACCAGCCCGCCGCCGCGCAGTGAGATCGCCACGCCGACATGGACTCCGGTCGATGGCTGGTAGCCCTCGTCGCGCCAGAAGCCGTTGAACTCGGTGAACCGCTGCGCGGCCAGGGCGACGGCCTTGAGTTGCAGGACGGCCGGCAGTAGCCGCTCGGTGATCGGCCGGTTGACGTTCTGCTCGGTCAGCCAGGTCAATGCGCTGTCCAGGATGATCTCGTCGGCCAGGTAGTAGTGCGGGATCTCCCGTTTCGAGCGGCTCATCGCCGCCGCGATCGACACCCGCATCGCCTCGCCGCGCGCCTTGGCCTTCTGGGCGGCGGTCATCGGTTCGGCCGCCGGCTCGGTCGCCCGTGGGGGCGGCGGCTTGGGCTCTTCGTGATGTTTGGTGGCCGCGGCGTGTTCGACGTCTTGCAGCGTGATCGCACCCTGCGGACCGGTCCCGGTCACCGCAGCCAGGTCGACGCCGAGCGCGGCGGCGGTGCGTCGCGCCACCGGAGAGACCCACAGCCGATGGCCGACCGGGGCCGCCTGCGCCGCCACCAGGGTGGGCGCCGGCCGCGCGACGACGGCCTGCGGTCGGATGGCCTGTGGGGTCGGCGCGGCGGCGCGAGGTTCGGCATTCTCGCCGGCTTCCAGAATGGTGGCCAGCGGTGCGCCGACGGCGACGGTCTGACCCACCGGAACCAGCAGCTCGCCGATCACGCCGTCGTGCCAGCATTCGATTTCGACTGCGGCTTTGGTGGTTTCTACGACCGCGACGATCTGCCCGCGGTGCACGGTGTCGCCCGGCTGCACCATCCACTCGTCGAGGGTGCCCTCGTCCATGTCGGCCCCGAGCGCGGGCATGGTGAACTCGATCATGCGGTGCCCATCGCCGACTCGCCGGAATCTCCGAACAGGGCGCGCACCGCGGCCACGATCTTGTCGGGCTGCGGCAACGCGGCCTCCTCGAGATGTTTGGCGTAGGGGATCGGCACCTCGGCGGTGCACACCCGGCCGACCGGGGCGTCGAGGTCGTAGAACGCGCCTTCCATGATCCGGGCGCTGATCTCGCCGGCCAGACTGCCGGTGCGCCAGCCCTCGTCGACCACCACGGCACGGTGCGTCGCGCGTACCGACGCCAGAACGGTGGCATCGTCCAGCGGCCGCAGAACCCGAAGATCGACCACCTCGCAGTCGATTCCGTTCTGCGCCAGCTGCTCGGCCGCGTCGAGGACCTTGGGCAGGCTGCCGCCGTAGGTGATCAGGGTCGCGTCGGTTCCGGTGCGGCGCACAGCGGCCTTGGCGATATCGGTGGGTACCAGTTCGTCGAGATCGGTCGAGGCGTTGTACAACCCGACGTGCTCGAAGATCACCACCGGGTCGGGGTTGCTCATCGCGGTGCGCAGCATGCCGTACGCGTCGGCCACGGTGGCCGGCGCCAGTACGGTGATCCCGGGGATGTGGGCATACCAGTTCTCCAGGCTGTGCGAATGCTGTGCGGCCAGTTGACGTCCCGCGCCGGTGGCCATTCGCACCACCAGCGGCACGGAGAACTGCCCGTTGGACATGTGCCGCAATGTCGACGCGGTGTTCACGATCTGATCTAGTGCCAGCAGGCTGAAGTTGACCGTCATCACCTCGACGATGGGCCGCAGGCCGCCCAGCGCGGCGCCGATCCCGATACCGACGAAGCCGAGCTCCGAGATCGGGGTGTCGCGGATGCGGTCCGGTCCGAACTCCTCGAGCAGTCCCTTCGACACCGCGTACGTGCCGCCGTACCGGCCGACGTCCTCACCGAGCAGCACCACGCGGTCGTCGGCGCGCATCGCCTCGGCAATGGCATCGTGCACCGCACTGCGGTAGGTGGCTTTCACGAGACCACCTGCGCAACACCCGGTGTCATGACGTCACGGGTGAGCTCGTCGATGCCCTCCAATGTTCCCGCCTCGGCGTACGCGACGGCGTCGGCCAGTTCGGTGGCCACCGCCTGCTCGATTGCGTCGATGTCCTCGGCGTTCAGCACCCCCTGGGCGAGGCAGCTGTCGGTGAATGTCCGGATCGGGTCGTGCTCACGCCACTTCTGCACCTCGGCCTTGTCCCGGTAGAGCTCGGGATCGAACATCGAGTGCGGCCGGAACCGGTAGGTCTGGAACTCCAGGAAGAACGGGCCGCCCTGGGTGCGCACCTGGTCGACCGCGTCCCGCATCGCCTGATGGCTGGCCAGGACATCCATCCCGTCGGTGCTGGCGGCCGGGATCCGATACGACTCGGCCAGCACACACAGGTCGACGTCGGACAGTTCCCGTTCGATCGAGGTGCCCATCGCGTAGCGGTTGTTCTCGCAACAGAACAGCACCGGCAGCCGCCACAGCTGCGCCATGTTCATCGTCTCGTGGAACGCGCCCTCGGCGATGGCGCCGTCACCGAAGTAGCACGCTGTCACCCGGTTTCGCTTCAACTGCGCGTCGGCGAACGCCAGACCCGCGGCGGTGGGAAGGCCGCCGGCCACGATCGCGTTGCCGCCGTAGAACCGCCGGCTCGCGTCGAACAGGTGCATGGAGCCGCCGCGTCCCCCGGAACAGCCCTCGCGCTTGCCGAACATCTCGGCCATGATCCTGGTCATCGGGATACCCCGCAGCAGGGCGTGGGCGTGCTCGCGATAGGTGGCGATCACGGCGTCGTCGTCCTCGAGTACCCGCAGCGACCCCGCCGCCACTGCTTCTTCGCCGACATAGAGATGCAGGAAGCCGCGGATCTTCCCGGCGCTGTAGAGTTCGGCGCACTTCTCCTCCATGCGCCGCACCCGGATCATGTCGGTCAGCAGTGCGCGCTGAAGGCCCGGCTCGGTCACGCCGTCACCCCCGCCGGACTCTCCACGGTCGAGGTGTCGCCCTCGGGCAGACCGAGTTCGCGGGCTTTGAGCAGCCGGCGCATGATCTTTCCGGAGCGGGTGTGCGGCAGCGAGTCGACGAAGTCGATCTCCTTGGGCGCCACCGCGGCCCCCAGGCGCTTGCGTGCGTGCCCCATCAGGTCGCGGCGCAGATCGTCGTCGCCGGTGTAGCCGGACTTCAGGGTGACGAAGGCCTTGACCAACTCGCCGTAGGTCGGATCGGGCTTGCCGATCACGGCGGCCTCGGCGACCGCGGGATGGTCGGTCAACACGTTCTCCACCTCGAACGGGCCGATCAGGTGTCCGGATGCCTTGATGACGTCGTCGGCACGCCCGACGAACCACAGGTAGCCGTCGGCGTCGCGCTTGACCAGATCGCCCGACAGGTAGAGATCGCCGTGAAAGCTCTTGCGGTAGCGCTCTTCCTGGTTCAGGTAGCCGCGGAACATCGACGGCCAGCCCAGCCGGAGTGCGAGTTCCCCCTCCACGTCGGGCTCCTCGATGACCCGCACCGCGCCGGTCTCCTGGTCGTGGTCGACCACGCAGGCCTCCACACCCGGCAGGGGCCGGCCCATCGAGCCGGGTTTGATGTCGAACGCGGGCGTATTGGCCACCATGATGCCGCCGGTCTCGGTCTGCCACCAGTTGTCGTGAATCGGCAAGCCCAGCACTCGTTTTCCCCACCACACCGCCTCGGCGTTGAGCGGTTCGCCCACGCTGGCGATGAAGCGCAGGGCGGGGAAGTGGTAGCGAGCGGGCAGTTCCGGGCCGGCCTTGATCAGCATCCGGATCGCGGTCGGCGCGGTGTACCACACCGTCACCTGCTGGCCGGCCAAGATCTCATACCAGCGCTGCGCGTCGAACTCCGCCTCGTCGATGATCGAGGTGACGCCGTGCAGCAGCGGTGCGATGATCCCGTAGGACGTTCCGGTGACCCAGCCCGGATCTGCTGTGCACCAATAGATGTCGTCGGGGTGTAGGTCCAGCGCGTAGAGTCCGGTGAGGTAGTGCATGGCCACCGCCCCGTGGACGTGCTGGGCGCCCTTGGGGGTCCCGGTGGTCCCACTGGTGAAGTGCAGCAGGGAGGGATCATCGGCGGTGGTGTGCTCGATCGGCGCGTCGTCGCCGGCGGCGTCCATCAGCCGGTGAAAGTTCTCGGTGCCCGCCACGTCGTCGCCGACCACCAGAACGTGCCGCACCGAAGGCAGGTCGGCGCGAATCTTGGCGATCTTGCGTTTGTAGATCGCCGCAGTGGTGACGATGACGTCGGCGGCTCCGATGTTGACCCGGGTGGCGATCGGTTCCGGGCCGAATGCCGAGAACAACGGTGACACCACGCTGCCGTTGCGCAACGCGCCGAGCATGCTGACGTAGAGTTCCGGGACCCGGCCCATGATGACGAAGACCCGGTCGCCCTTCCCGATTCCCAAGCCCCGCAACACATTGGTGAACTTTCGGGTCAGCCTGCCCAGCTCGCGATAGCTGACGTCGGTTGCGGTCAATTCCGGAATGTCGGCCAGGAAGCGCAGTGCGGTGCGGTCGGCGTCGGGTCCTTCGGCGTGCCGGTCGACGGCGGCGTAGGCGATGTTGCAGCCACCGCCGCCCATCGCGGCGCACGGGTCGGGCACGGCCGACCAGCTGAACTCTGCGCGGGTCTGCTCGTAGTCGGTGAGGTTGGGGGCGACCTTGAGGTCCCCGGTGCCCTTGCTGATGACGTCCATGGCTGTCCCTAGTGCTGCGGTGGCGCCAGCACGCCGTGGCGGCGGGCCCGCCCCAGGTTCGCCATCACCCGGTCCAGGACGGCCGCATACGCCGCGCCGTCTTTCAGGATGTCGGTGCGGTCCTGGTGGCGGAGGTAGGCGTCGAGCCGCCGTTCCAGTGACCAGTCCCAATAGATGCGTCCGGTGTACGGCGAGCACAGGAATTCCCAAGCGACGGCGTCGAGTTCGCAGTCATCGGTCTCGTCTGCCAGGCCAGCAGGCGTCATCTCAACCCCTCCAGTACCACCCCCCGTAGTGATGCTCGTCTCACCCGTAACGGCGGGAAAGGGACGAAAGTCACAGAAGTCGTGGTCCCAGGGCTCAACCCACCAGCGGGTCGTGCTGGATGCGCCCAGGCGGTGCACCCTTGGCGACCAGTGCGTCATAGGTGGCGCGCACCATCGCCGGACCGCCGCAGATCAGGATCTGGCGATCGCCCCAGCCGCCGTAGCGGCTGACCACCTCGGGCAATCGTCCGGTCTGTCGCACGTGCAGGCCGCGCGGCGGCTGGACGTCGGGATAGTCGGCCGCCCACGGCGGATCGCCGGCGTACTCCGACACCGGCGACACCGACAACCACGGGTTGGACGCGGCGATCTCCCACAGCGTCCGCAGGTCGTAGAGCTCGCAGGGATAGCGGGCGCCGAAGAACAGATGCACGCGCGGGTTGTCCCCGAACCGGCACATGTCCATGATCAGCGCGCGCAGCGGCGCCAGCCCGGTGCTGCCGGCCACCATCAGCACGTCGTCGGAGCCGCGGTCGACCTCCAGCCCGCCGTGCGGGCTCGACAGCCGCCACCGGTCGCCGGGCCTGGTCTCGGCCACCATCGAGTTGCTCACCATGCCGCCCACGACGGCGCGCACATGGAACTCGATGAAGCCGTCCGGATCGGCGGGCATGGCGGGGGACAAGAACCGCCACCTGCGCGGCCACTGGGGGATCTGAACGTTGACGTACTGGCCTGGGTGGTACGGCATCGGGCGGTCCAGGTGCAGCCGGACCACCGCGATGTCGCGGGACACCCGGTGGTGTTCGACGACGGTGCCGTCCCACCACGCGGGGCCGTCCTCGGCGTCGGCCGCCCCGGACATGATCCCGGTGATCAGGTTGATGGCCTGGGTGGCGGCGTCGTCGACCGCCGGTGTCCACCTGTCGATCAGGTGACTGCGCATCGTGGCGTACCAGGCTTGCCGCATGGTCTCGTAATGCTGCTGGGTGACACCGTATTTGCGGTGGTCTCGGCCGAGCTGCGCGAGGAACGCCACCGGAGCCTGGGCCCGCTGGGCGACGAACTCGCCGAACACCCAGTGCATGGCCTGGCCGAACGCCGCGCGCTGAGGCGCCAGTTCGGGCGGGAACAGGTCACGCACGTGCGGATCGACGGCGAACCACCGGGTGTAGAGGCGGCGCAGCAGGGCGTCGGAGCCGGCCTCGGCGTCGCCCGAATCCGCGAAGGCGGCCTGCAGCACCGTCAGCGCGTCACGATCCTCGAGGCCCACTCCGGCGATCTTAGGCGCGTCGGTTACAGGCCGTGGATGCCCTTGTACAGCACCACCAGGCCGATGACGAGCACGATCGCGGCCACCAGCGCCGCGTGCTGCTCCTCCATCCAGTTCTTCAGCTTGGTCAGCGGCTCGTCGAGCCGCTCGCCGGCCACCAGGTAGGCCAGCACGGGCAGCGCCACCGATGAGGCTGCCACCGCGGTGAACACCGCATCGGCCGTCCAGGCTCCCGCGGTGCCCAGCCCCGCCGACCCGATCGCCAAACCGGCTGCGGCGCACATCAACAGCACCTTGGGGTTGACGACCACCAGGACGATCGCTGTGACGAAGGCACGCATGGGGCGGATGCTCGTCATCGATGTCAGCCAGCCGGGGGTGTGACTCGAACGGTTCCTGGTGAACCACCGGTAGAGCCCGAACACGACCAGACCCGCGCCGATCGCGATGCGGACGTACGGTGCCCAGGCCGGCTGACTGTTGAGTCCGCCCAGCGCGTTGGACACCAGCACGAACCCCGCGGTCAGGCCGCCGATGCCCAGCACCCAGCCCACCAGGAACGCCACACTCGTGGGCCGCGGCGCGGGTGTGTGCAGCATCAGGATGCCCGGGATGATCGTCAGCGGGGACAGGGTGATCACCAACGCCAGGGGGATCAGTTCAGCCAGCTCCGCGCCAAGGCTGGTCGTCACGGGCGCCTCCTGGCGATAGTCGGACAACGTGCGGCCACGGCTGACCGTACTATCTCTGCCCGTGGGCAAGGATGCCGACGAGGAAAAGGGTGACGACGGCCACGATGGTCAGCAGACCACCCTGATCTACGTCTCCGGGGTGGCAATGATCGTGCTGCTCGCGATGCTGGTCTACGCGGTGATGGACACCGCGGAGGATGCCCAGCGGCCCGAGGGCCCGGTGACGTACGCGCCCGCGATCTCCACCACGACGACCACCACCCGCACGACCACCGGGACGACGACGTCCTCGCCGCGGGTTTCCACGACCGACATGAACCCCACCTCGGGGCCGCCGCCGTCACCGTCGGAGACCGCAGGCGAGCTGACGATTCCCCCGGAGACCTCGGAACCGGACTCTTCCAGCGCCACGACGACGGTGACGCTGACCAACCCCTACGCCACCACCTCGGCGCCGAACGCGGGACGCACCTAGCCCCATGAGTGCAGCCACCGTCGTCACGATCTTCCATCCGTCACAGGACTCCGCGGACTTCACCGCCTGGGCAGGCGAATTGCGTGCCACCGCAGCGGAGTCCACCGAATTCCGGATCTCGGTGCTGGGCAATCCGCATCTGGACTGGGGTATCGCGGTGACGTTCGCCAGCGCGCGGGCACTGCATCACTGGCTGGACAGCGCGGCCCGGCAGCGCCTGCTCGAGGTCGGCAGGAAGCGCGGAATTCTTTGTGCCACAGCCGATATGGTGATCGTCGAGGATGGCGGGGTGCCGGCGGGTGTCGGCTTCTTCCGGCACACCGTGGCCGGCGACCGCATCGACGAGTTCGTGGCCGCCGAGGCGCAGTTGGCCGAACTGAGCGCACGCTTCAGCGGGTTCGAAGGGTGTTGCACGTTCGCGCCGGTCACCGGCGGCGAGTCGTTCGCGGTGCTGCGGTTTCGCACCGAACACCAGCTCGTGACGTGGCTGGAGTCCCCGGAGCGGGCGGCCGCCCTCGGGCCGCTGCGGCAGAGCTTGGTGCGGGAATTCTCGCTGGTGTCGTCGACGACGACGTTCGGCAGCACGGTGCGCACCGAGAACGGTCGCACCGCGGTCACCCCCAGGTGGAAGACCGCGATGCTGATCCTGCTGGTGCTCTACCCGACGGTGATGCTGTTGTCGCGATTCCTGGGGCCGATCCTCGACGCGCACGGCGCCCCGCCCTGGTTGGCGATGTGGCTGAGCCAGGTGGTCAGCGTCGCCGTGCTGCAGTGGGTCCTGATGCCGTGGGCGGGGCGGTGGTTCCGCCGCTGGCTCGACCCGATCGACGGTGCCGCAACCCGCACCAGCGTGCTGGGCGCAGGGGTGCTGGTCGTCGGTTACCTGATCACGCTGGGCGTGTTCGCGGCGGTGCGCTGGCTGCAGTACTGGGATTTTTCGCCGACTTAACCCGACCGGCTCTTGAGCGTCCAGCCCGGCACCCAGTGGGTGACCGCCTTGCGTTTGGGGCCATAGGCGATCTCGTAGGTGACCAGGCCCCACCAGTCGCCCTGCTCGCAGAGCCCCCAGCAGGACAGCGTCCCGGTCACGACCTTGTGCATCTGCAGGCCGTGCGGGTGGTAGCGGCCGGTCCGGTGCGGTTGGCGGGGGAACAGCACGGTGAGATCGATGAGGACCGGCAGCGGTGGGCACACCGGGCGGAACGGCGGCCGCAGTGGCTGGCCGTTGTAGCCGATCGAGGTGAGCTCACCCACTGATCGATCATATGTTCGAACCCGATTGTGTCCACCCCTGCCGGGCGCTCACGCCAGGTCTGCGCTGACGGCCCGCAGTTTGCGGTGTGTTCCGCCGTACGGCTCGGCAGCCGGCAAAAGCCCCTTGCCGATCTTGGTGACCGCGCTGTAGTTCACGTCGACCACGTTGGCCAGCGGGGACAGGCACAGTTGACTGCACAGCTGGTAGGCGTCGATCGTGCTCAACCCGTACAGTTCCTCGAGCCAGCGCACCATCTCGACCTGGCTGCACCGCCAGGCGTCCTCGAGCGGACGTGCCGAGCCCACCGTGAGCAGGGCGTCGTCGTGCTCGAAGCGTGGCCAGGCCGGCGCGCCGCCCTTGATCAGGTCGACCACCAGGGTCACGTTCATCGCACCCTCGAGCGCCGTGCCGCAGGTTTCTCCCTCGCCCTGGCGGTAGTGGCCGTCGCCGACCGAGAACAGCGCACCCTCGACGTTCACGCCGAGGTAGACCGTCGTGCCCGCACGCAGCTCGGGGGTGTCCATGTTGCCGCCGAAGTAGTCCGGGACCAGGGTGGTGCGGACTTCCCGCAGCGCGGGCGCGACGCCGACCGTGCCCATCATCGGAGCCAGCGGGATGTCGAGGGTGAAGTCGCTCTCGTGGGCGGTGAAGGTGGCGGTGCCCAGTGCTCGGTCGACCCGGTAGATCCAGGCCAGCTCGGGCAGCGGCGGCTGCAGGGTGGCGGTGCGGTCGGTGCCGGTGAGCGCGCCGAACAGGGGGATCGTGGTCGAGGCGGCCCAGTCCCTGGCCGGCTCGATGGACACGAAATGCAGTGCCAGGGTGTCGCCCACCTCGGCGCCGGTGACGTAGAACGGCCCGGTCTGGGGGTTGAGCTCCTTGATGTTGAGGACCCGGCTGGGTTTGTCGGTGCTGGAGGTGACCCGTCCGGCGAAGGCGTCCTCGGTCCACAGCCGCATCGCGGTTCCGGGTGAGACCTCCAGCACCGGTTCGGCGCCGCCGAACGTCCAGACGTATTGGTCGCGGGTGGGGGTGAACTCAACGATGCGCATCGACCGTCCTCGGGGTGAGCACGCGGGGCAGCAATGCGGCGAACACGGTCCCGAGCACCAGCCACATCAGTGCCTGGGTCAGCAACGAGAAGAGCCGGAAGTCGGCGAGCAGTGCGGCCGGGAAGTGGTCGGACACCTCGTCGAAGTGGGGTAGCGCCAGTGCGACCAGGGTGACGCCGATCAGATAACCCCAGCCGGCGACCGCGACCGCCGACCAGGTGCCCAGCCGTGGGCTCAGCCGGGCGGCCAGCGCGACGGCGACGATCGCCAGCCCCACCGAAACCAGCAGCAGTACCAGGTACGCGGTGGTGCGGGCACCGATGGTGTCGGCCATGCCGACGCCGGGTGGGTTGGCCGGAAAGCGGATCGCCGGGACCAGGTTGACCGCGACGAAGCCGGTGGCGGCCAGACCGCTGACCATCCACCGCGGATCGGCCACTGCCCCTCGTCGGGTCAGGTGCATGGACACGGTCGCCACTGCGACCGCGAACAGCGCGCCCAGGACGACGGCGAACATCACCGTGCCGACGCCGGCGCCGACGTTCTCCTGCAGGGCGCGGCTGAAGATCTCGTGCTCCTCGCCGTGGGCGTGTGTCTCGCCGTGGCCGATCGCCTGATCGACCAGCGGTGAGACCAGGACGCGCGCGAAGCCGAACGCCGCGATCCCGCCTGCCAGCCCGGCGGTGAGGCCGAGGCCGATGATCCTGTTCATCAGGGCGCCTTTCAGTGGCAGGGGAAGCCGAGCAGATGCCGGGCGTCGTGGACGAACTCGTGGACGTGGGTGTCGGACCCGAACACCGACACCGCACCCTGATCGAAACCGATGAAGTAGAAGGCGATCAAGGCCAGCACGGTGGTCACCGTCAACTGCAGGGCGATGCCGGTGGTGGTGGAGTCGGGCAGCTCGAGCGTCGCGCCGTGCTGCACGGCGGACTGTCCGGCGGTCGAAGACATCAGGTTCCTCTCGGTAATTACTTCCAGATTGCAAATATTGCGCTCGCTCTGAATACCTGGCGGAGTTCCGACGGGTCAACCGGTGGAGGGCGATCGGGCCGAGCCGAAATCCAGGTTTAACAATCAAGCCGCGGGGAGTAAATCCTGTGTTACGCATGGCGGTACGGATTGCGCTGCAGCACCGGCGGTGCGCATAGTTCCAGATGAAAGTATTACGACCGTGAACTAATGATGGGAGATCGGCATATGCACGGTCCACATGATCTGGGTGGGCGCGACGGCATCGGGCCCGTCGCCACCGAATTCCTCGAGCCGGGAATCCCGGACTGGCGCTATCCGTTCGAGGGCCGGATGCACGCGGTGACCGCGATGGCCATCGCCAAGGGTGCGTTCAACCTCGACGAGCAGCGCCACGGCATCGAGCTGATGAAGTGGAGCGAGTACCTGGACTCCACCTACTACGCGCACTGGCTTTTCTCGGTGGAAAAGCTGCTCAACGACAAGGGCTACATCTCGCACGAGGAGATCGACGAGCGGATGCGCGAGCTGGGCGCTCCGTCGATGACCGCGCATCCGCAGAAGCCGGAGACGCTCTCCCCGTTCGCCCAGCAGATGATCGACATCCTGTGGAAGGGCACCCCACACGATCTACCCGCCGAGACACCCCCGCGCTATGCCGTCGGGGAGAAGGTGTGCGTACGCAACATCAACGAGGTGACCCACAACCGGCTGCCCGGTTACCTCAACCGCGTGCCCGGCGTGATCGCCAAGCAGTACGGCGCTTTTCACGATCCCGCCGACAGCGCGCACAAGCAGATCGACACGCCCCACCAGCTCTACATGGTCAAGTTCAGCTCGGTCGATCTGTGGGGTGCCGAGGCGGTCGAAGACTTCAACCTGTACGCCGATCTGTTCGAGAACTACCTCGAACCGGCCTGAGATTAGGAGAGATGAGCGAAATGGACTGGCTGTCTTTGTCTGACGTCGAGGCGCGGGTGAATGCGCTCGAGTCGCTGATGGTCGAGAAGGGCCTGGCCGAACACGAGGCGGTCGACGCCGTGGTGGCGTCCTTCGAGAACGACATGGGGCCGATCAACGGCGCCAAGGTCGTCGCGCGGGCCTGGACCGAACCTGAATACCGCGAATGGTTGTTGCGCGATGCCACCGCGGCGATTGCCGACATGGGGTTCACCGGCCTGCAGACCGAGCACATGGTGGCGGTCGAGAACACCGACGACCGGCACAACGTCGTGGTCTGCACGTTGTGCTCGTGCTATCCGTGGACGCTGCTCGGCATTCCGCCGGCCTGGTTCAAGTATCCGCAGTACCGGGCGCGGGTGGTCAAGGACCCGCGCAGCGTGCTCGGCGAGTTCGGGGTCGAACTGCCCGACGAGGTCAAGATCGACGTCTGGGACAGCAGCGCCGAGATCCGCTATCTGGTGATCCCGCAGCGGCCCAAAGGGACCGAGGACATGACCGTCGACGAGCTGATCCCGCTGATCAACCGAGACTCGATGGTCGGGACCGCGCTCGCCTCTGCACCGGGGAGCGCGTAGATGACCGCGACACTGGATCGGTTCGACGATCTCGGCAGCACGATCGCCCTACCTCGCTCCAACGGCGAGCTGATCTTCGACGCACCCTGGCAGGGAAGGCTTTTCGGACTCGTGGTGCACCTGTGCGAGTCCGGGGCGTTCGAGTGGGACGAGTTCAAGGCGCACCTGATCGCGGCGATCGGTGACTCCGGCATCGACGAGACCTGTGATCCCGGTGTCTATTACCGGCAGTTCGGTGAGGCGTTCTGCCGACTGGCCGCGCAGAAGAACTTCTTCGACACCGATCAGCTCCAGGCGCGCACCGCCGTCGAGGCGCAGGTGCTGGCCCATGGCGATCATGACCATGACCACGATCACGACCTCCACCACTGAGACAGAGAGGGATTCGAAGACAATGTCGAAGATCTCTTCGCTGGCCGTCAGTGTCGGGGTGCTGGGCATGGTGTCGACACTGATGACCGCCACGGTGTGGAAGTTGCCGGTCTGGGTGCTGTTCTTGGCCTGGGCGTCCTTCTTCTTCGTGGGCTCGGGACTTCCCGGGCTGCTGAAGTCGGTGGCCTGCAACTGGACCGGCATCGCCATCGCGACGGCTACGCTGCTGTCGGTGTCCCATACGTCCAGCCCCGTTCTGGTCGCAATCGCGGTGGGAATAGGCAGTTTCGCGATGGTGCAGGTTTCGCGGCTTGCCTGGGTGTCGGCCGCGCCGGCCATCGTGTTCGGGTTCGCCATGACGGTCGGAACCATTGCGGCGACGGGAAACTCCGTCACCACCGTGGGCGTGTCGAATCCGGCGTTGATCGCCGCGACCACCGCACTCGTCGGCGCCGGGTTCGGGGTGGCCTCCCAGTGGGGTGCCGCGGCGCTGGAGACGCTCACCCAGTCCATGGGCCTGCGGCGCGCGGTGCAGTGAGATACGCTGCCCCGCAAAGAAGTTGTCCTCTCAAAAGCGATCAAGAGCCAGGAGCGTCGTGCTGACGTCGACGAGCAATCTGGAAAGCATTGCCGAAGTGTTCTTTCGCGCTGAACGCCGCTGGGTCGACGCGCTGTGCAACGGCCTGCTGGACGCCGAGGTCAACACCGTCGAGGGCTGGCGGGTCCTCGGCGCGCTGCGCACCGGTGACGGCTTCACGATGAGTGACATCTCGGCGGCGATGTCGATCCCGCCGCCGACGTTGACCCGCATCGTCGACAAGCTCGTCGACGGCGGTCTGGTGCTTCGCCGGGTCGACGCGACGGATCGCCGCCGGGTGCTGGTGCACCTGTCGGCGCGCGGCAAAGCCAAGGTCCGCAAGCTCACCAAACAGGAGTCCGGGCTCAAGGCGGCGCTCGTCGACGAGCTCGGCGAGGAGAACGCCGTGCAGTTCATCCGCACCCTGGCGCGCGTCGGCGAGCTGTTTTCCAGCCCGTGAACGGTCGTGCAACGCGGTAGTAACGCGACCGGCCGACGATGGTGATCGTGGTGATCGTGGTGGTCGCGATGCAGGTGGACGGAGGCCGATGGGGCAACTGACATCCGCGATCAACGTCGCCCTGGTCATCCCGCGCTCGGGATCGGCAGGCATCTACGGGCCGTCGTGTGAGGCCTGCGCAGAGTTGGCCATCGCCGACGTGAACGCCACCACCGGCGTGCTGGGGCGAGCGGTCCGGCTGGTGCCGGTGGACGGCAGCAGACCCCCGGCCGTGGTCGCCGCCGACATCGCCCGACTGGTCGATGTGGGCGCCATCGACGCGGTCACCGGCTGGCACATCTCCCCGGTGCGACAGGCGATCGCCCGGGTGACCGCGGGCCGGGTGCCGTATGTGTACGGGCCGCTCTACGAAGGCGGCGAGCGCACCGCGGGCCTGTTCCTCACCGGTGAGACGCCGTCGCGCCAGCTGCTGCCTGCGATGGACTGGATGGCTGACGAACACGGTGTCGATCGCTGGATCGTGATCGGGAACGACTATGTGTGGCCCCGGCAGACCGGGGCCGCGGCTGCGGGGCATGCCCGCGCCCAGGGCACCCCGCTGGTTGGCGAGAGCTACGTGCCGTTGGGCACCGAGGATTTCTCGGCGACCATCCGCGAGGTCGAGATCAGTGGCGCGACCGGGGTGGTGCTGCTGCTCGTCGGACGCGACGGCGTGCTGTTCAACCGGCAGTTCGCCGCGGCCGGACTGGACACGGCGGTGCCGCGGCTGAGCCCGCACGTCGAAGAGAACATGCTGATGGCCAGCGGCAGCGAGAGCAACCGCGGGTTGTTTGCGGCGGCCGGCTACTTCGAGGCGCTGCACACCACCGCCAGCATGGATTTCGCCGCGCACTACTACGCCACGTTCGGACCGGCGGCTCCCGCGCTGAACAGCATCGGGGAATCCTGCTACGAGGCCATCACCTTGTTGATCGCGCTGGTGTCGCGCGCCGGCTCGCTGGCGGTGGCCGACCTGATGGCGGCGGCCGGTGGCCTGACCTACATCAGTCCGCGTGGCGAAGTCACGATGCACGGCAATCAGCTGAGCCAGGACGTCTACGTCGCCGAGGCGATCGACCTCGATTTCGAGATTCGGGCGCGCATCTCTGCCGCCTGAGCCAATTGGTGCCAAAAGCCTCTTGGGTTCAGTGTTGCGGATTCGTTAAACTTGAGCGGAACAGACTCAAGATTGACGGCGTTGTAAACCTCGACAAGCTTTTCTCGACAGAAACGGAGGTGTCGTGGACTCTTTCAACCCGACAACCAAGACTCAGGCGGCGCTGACCGCGGCGTTGCAGGCTGCCAGCGCGGCCGGCAACCCAGAGATCAGGCCCGCCCACCTGCTGTTGGCGCTGCTCACGCAGGCCGACGGCATCGCTGCGCCGTTGCTCGAGGCTGTCGGTGTCGATCCCGCGACGATCCGCACCGAAGCGCAGCGGCTGGTCGACCGGCTGCCGTCGAGCAGCGGTGCGACCTCGCAGCCCCAGCTCTCGCGCGAGTCGCTGGCGGCGATCACCGCGGCCCAGCAACTGGCCACCGAGATGGACGACGAATACGTCTCCACCGAGCACCTGATGGTCGGCTTGGCCACCGGTGATTCGGACACCGCCAAGCTGCTCACCGGCCATGGCGCGTCCCCGCAAGCCCTGCGGGAGGCGTTCGTCAAGGTACGCGGCAGCGCCCGGGTCACCAGCCCGGACCCCGAGGCCAGCTATCAGGCGCTGGAGAAGTACTCCACCGACCTGACCGCGCGGGCCCGGGAGGGCAAGCTCGATCCGGTCATCGGGCGCGACAACGAGATCCGTCGCGTCATCCAGGTGCTGAGCCGCCGGACCAAGAACAACCCGGTCCTCATCGGCGAGCCCGGCGTCGGCAAGACGGCGATCGTCGAGGGGCTGGCGTCGCGGATCGTGGCCGGCGACGTGCCGGAGAGCCTGCGCGACAAGACCGTCATCTCCCTGGACCTCGGCTCGATGGTGGCCGGCGCCAAGTATCGCGGTGAGTTCGAGGAGCGGCTCAAGGCCGTGCTCGACGACATCAAGAACTCGGCCGGCCAGATCATCACCTTCATCGACGAGCTGCACACCATCGTCGGCGCCGGCGCCACCGGCGAAGGCGCGATGGATGCCGGCAACATGATCAAGCCGATGCTGGCTCGTGGCGAGCTCCGGCTGGTCGGCGCGACCACCCTCGACGAGTACCGCAAGTACATCGAGAAGGACGCCGCCCTCGAGCGCCGGTTCCAGCAGGTGCTGGTCGGCGAACCCTCGGTGGAGGACACCGTCGGCATCCTGCGCGGCCTCAAGGACCGCTACGAGGTGCACCACGGCGTGCAGATCACCGACTCGGCGCTGGTCGCGGCGGCCACCCTGAGTGACCGCTACATCACCAGCCGGTTCCTGCCCGACAAGGCCATCGACCTGGTCGACGAGGCCGCGTCCCGGCTGCGCATGGAGATCGACTCGCGGCCCGTCGAGGTCGACGAGGTCGAGCGGCTGGTCCGCCGGCTCGAGATCGAGGAGATGGCGCTGGCCAACGAGGAAGACGCCGCGTCCAAGGAACGCCTCGAGAAGCTGCGCGCCGAATTGGCCGACAAGAAGGAAGAGTTGGCCGAGCTGACGACCCGGTGGCAGAACGAGAAGAACGCCATCGACATCGTGCGGGAGTTCAAGGAGCAGCTCGAAGTGCTGCGCGGCGAGGCCGACCGGGCCGAGCGCGACGGCGACCTGGCCAAGGCGGCCGAGCTGCGCTACGGCCGCATCCCCGAGGTCGAGAAGAAGCTCGACGCGGCGCTGCCGACCGCTCAGGCTCGCCAGGACGTGATGCTCAAGGAGCAGGTCGGACCAGACGACATCGCCGACGTCGTGTCGGCGTGGACCGGGATCCCGGCCGGTCGGATGCTCGAGGGGGAGACCGCCAAGCTGCTGCGCATGGAGGAGGAACTGGGCCGCCGCGTCGTCGGGCAGCGCAAGGCCGTGGCGGCCGTCAGCGACGCGGTTCGGCGCAGCCGGGCCGGTGTTGCCGATCCCAACCGTCCGACGGGTTCGTTCCTGTTCCTCGGTCCGACCGGTGTCGGCAAGACCGAGCTGGCCAAGGCGCTGGCCGACTTCCTGTTCGACGACGAACGGGCCATGGTCCGCATCGACATGAGCGAGTACGGCGAGAAGCATTCGGTGGCCCGCCTGGTCGGTGCCCCGCCCGGCTACATCGGCTACGACCAGGGTGGTCAGCTGACCGAGGCGGTGCGGCGTCGTCCGTACACGGTGGTGCTGTTCGACGAGGTCGAGAAGGCCCACCCGGATGTGTTCGACGTGCTGCTGCAGGTGCTCGACGAGGGTCGGCTGACCGACGGTCAGGGGCGCACGGTCGACTTCCGCAACACCATCCTCATCCTGACCTCGAACCTGGGGTCGGGTGGAACCGAGGAGCAGGTGATGGCGGCGGTCCGGGCGGCGTTCAAGCCGGAGTTCATCAACCGCCTCGACGATGTGCTGATGTTCGACGGGCTCAACCCCGAAGAGCTGGTCCAGATCGTCGACATCCAGTTGGCGCAGCTGCAGAAGCGGTTGAGCCAGCGTCGCCTGGAGTTGCAGGTGTCGCTGCCGGCCAAGAAGTGGCTGGCCGATCGCGGGTTCGACCCGGTCTACGGGGCGCGGCCGCTGCGGCGGCTGGTCCAGCAGGCCATCGGTGACCAGCTGGCCAAGCTGTTGCTGGCCGGTGAGGTGCACGACGGCGACGTGGTGCCGGTCAACGTCAGCCCGGACGGCGAGTCGCTGATCCTGGGATGAGCGCTTGCGCGAAGACCGTGAGGCTGGCGTAGTTCCCAACGCCGAACAGACGCAAAGTCGCACGATTCCACCCGGATCGATGCGACTTTGCGTCTGCTCGCGTCATGCGTCGGGCAGGCCCAGAGCGGCGAGTGCGCCGGTGACGGTGGCCTCTCGCAGCCGTTTTGGCGGGCTGTCCGGAAATTGCAGGCAGCAGTCCTGCAGGCCGCCGAATGCGATGACGCCCCGGGCGGATTGCTCCAGCGTGGGTCGAGGTCCGAACACCAAGGCGCACAACCGTTCCCGCCACGCCAGCAGGGTGTCGATCAGGCCGAGGTCGGCCAGTGTGGTCAGCTCGGTGATCACCAGCATCAGGTCGGCGCGGTGCCGGTAGTGGAAGTCGAAGTAGCCCTCGAGCAGCTCGCGCGGCGTGGCCGGGTCGGTTCGTGCCTCCTGCTCGGCGACGAAGCGCTCACCCTCGTCAATGAGCGGTTGCAGAATGCTGCGGACCAGGTCTTCGCGGGACTTGAAGTGGTAGTACAACGCGGGCTTGGTGATGCCGAGCCGGTCGGCGATGTCCTGCAGGCTGGTGCGCTGTACGCCCTTCTGGCCGAAGAGCTCACGGGCGACGTCCTGGATCCGTTCCCGGGTTCCTGACGACGGCCTGCTCACGTAACCACCCTAACTGACCGATCGTTAAGTAAGATCTGACAAGCATGCTTACCGACCGTTAAGTAAGGAGCTTGTCGTGCGTGTACTCGTCTCCGGCGCCAGCATCGCCGGACCGGTGTTGGCCTACTGGCTGACCCGCCGCGGATTCGACGTCACGGTCGTCGAACGGGCGCCCGCCCTGCGTAAGACCGGTGGCCACGCCGTCGACCTGTTCCGCCCGGCGATGGAGATCGCCGAACGGATGGGGGTGATCGACCAGGTCCAGGCCCACGCGACCGGCACCACCCGGATGATCCTGCGGCGCACCAACGGACGTCCGCCGGTGACCGTCGACTACCGCAAACTGCTCGGCGTCATCTCGGACCGGCACGTGGAGATCATGCGCGACGATCTCAGCCAGATCTTCTACGACGCAGGCGTTGAGCACGTCGAGTACCTCTTCGGCGACCAGATCACCGCGGTCGACGAGGACGGCACCGTCGAGTTCGCCCAGTCGCCGAAGCGGCACTACGACATCGTGGTCGGCGCCGACGGTCTGCATTCGGGAGTACGGCACCTCGTCTTCGGCCCGGACTCGGGCCACAGCAGGTTTCTCGGCAGCTACCTCGCGGTGCTGTCGGTTCCGAAAGAGCTTGCGCGGGATGGGGAATCGACGAACTATCTGGACACCGGACGGTGGGCGCTGATCTACACCGCCGACCACCTCGACGACGCCCGTGCGGTGTTCCTGTTCCGCCCCGAGCAGCCGTTGGACTACCACCATCGCGACGACGCTCGCCAGCGCGCACTGCTGCGCGCGGCCTTCGCCGACCTGGACCCGACGGTCGATCGTTGGCTGGCCGAACTCGACGGCCCGGGCACGTTCTATTTCGACTCGATCACCCAGCTGGAGTTGGCCACCTGGTCGCGCGGCCGGGTCACCCTGGTCGGCGATGCCGGTTACTGCCCGGGGCCGGCGGTCGGGGGCAGCACCAGCCTGGCGGTGCTGGGTGCCTACATCCTCGCCGGTGAACTCGAGCGCGCCGGCGGCGACCACATCGCCGCCTTCGCCGCCTATGAGGCGCTGATGGCCGATCCGGTGCGGCACAGCCGCGCCTTCGCCCGCACGGTGGCCAAGTCGCTGGTGCCCCGATCGCAGGTCGGGGTGTGGGCGCTGGTCACCGCGGGCCGCGCGCTCGGCGCGCTGCCGACGAGCCTGACCACGGCGGTCGCCCGGCTCAACGACAAGGGTGTCCGGCTTTACGACGCCATGGGATATCCCGACTATCCGGTTCCGAGCAGGGACTGACCCGCCGACCGCCCGCGATCGCGGGCGTAATGGGCTTGTGACCTGCTGGAGTTCTCGCTTCCGGGCGGGGAGCAGATACGCTAGGCCTAATGGTTCCGTTCTGGTTCACGCTGTCCGCACTCTGCTTCGTGGGTGCGGCGGTGCTGTTGTACGTCGACATCGGCCGTCGACGTGGCTTGGGCCGCCGCCGGAAGTCCTGGGCGCGGTCGCACGGGTTCGATTTCGAACCCGAGTCCGCCGAGATCATCGACCGCTGGAAGCGCGGCGTGATGTCCACCGTCGGCGATGTCACCGCCCGCAATGTGGTGCTGGGTCAGATCCGCGGCGAGGCGGTGTACATCTTCGACCTCGAAGACGTTGCCACCGTGATCGCCCTGCATCGCAAGGTCGGCACCAACGTCGTGATGGACCTGCGGCTGAAGGGCATCGCCGAGCCGCGCGAGAGCGACATCTGGCTGCTGGGCGCCATCGGCCCGCGGATGGTCTACTCGACCAACCTCGATGCGGCCCGCCGTGCGTGCGACCGGCGGATGGTCACCTTCGCCCACACCGCGCCGGACTGCGCCGAGATCATGTGGAACGAGCAGAACTGGACGCTGGTGTCCATGCCGATCTCCTCGACCCGTGCCCAATGGGACGAGGGCCTGCGCACGGTGCGTCAGTTCAACGACCTGCTGCGCGTGCTGCCGCCGGTCTCCCAGCCGGCACTGCCGCAGTCCTCGGGCCGCCGCAACGCCTCCCCGGGACGCCCCCTGGCCCCGGCGGGGCGCCGCGAGCTGCCCGCTGGGCGGGCCGAGGTTCCGCCGCCGCTGCACCCCCAGCAGCCGCGCAGTTCGAGCCAGACCGGCACACAGGCTCCTAACTACCAGCGCTGAGCCGGTAAAGTCTCGGCGTGCCCCGTCCCGTCGCGCTGATCACCGGCCCCACCGCCGGCCTGGGCGCCGGCTATGCCCGCCGCTACGCCCGTGACGGCTACGACCTGGTTCTGGTCGCACGCAATCGCGACCGCCTCGAGGATCTGTCCGCCGAACTGCGGGCCGCCAACGGCATCGATGTCGAGGTGCTGCCCGCCGATCTCACCGTGGCCGCCGACCGGGACCGGGTCGCCGGCCGGCTGGCCGCAGGCGTGCAGGTGCTGGTCAACAATGCCGGCTTCGGCACCGCCGGTGAGTTCTGGACCGCCGAGCCCGCCCAGCTTCAGGCCCAGCTTGACGTCAACGTCACCTCGGTCATGCACTTCACCCGCGCCGTGTTGCCGTCGATGATCGCCGCCGGAGCGGGCACAGTGATCAACATCGCCAGCGTCGCGGGGCTGCTGTCGGGTCGCGGGTCCACGTACTCGGCCTCGAAGGCATGGGTGGTGTCGTTCACCGAGGGGCTGGCCAACGGGCTGGCCGGCACGGGGGTGAGCATTCACGCCGTGTGCCCGGGATTCGTCCACACCGAATTCCACGAGCGCGCCGGCATCGACATGACCTCCATCCCCGAGATCCTGTGGCTCGACGTCGACGACGTGGTCGCCGAGAGCCTGGCCGACGTGGCCAAGGGCAAGGTCATCAGCGTTCCCAGCCTGCAGTACAAGGTGTTGACCACGGTCGGCCGGCTGGTGCCGCGCGGAATGGTCCGCGCCGTCAACAACAGAAGAGGACAAAGTCGTGGGCGCACCTGAAGTCAACGCCGCCGAGCGTGCCGAACTCGCCGAGCTGGTCCGCCAGCTGTCGGTGGTGTTCGGCCGCGTGACCCTGTCCTCCGGCAAGGAGGCCGACTACTACGTCGACCTGCGCCGGGCCACCCTGCATCACCGGGCCGCACCGCTCATCGGCAGGTTGATGCGGGAACTCACCGCCGACTGGGACTATGCCGCGGTCGGCGGCCTGACCATGGGCGCCGATCCGGTCGCCGGCGCGATCATGCATGCGCCAGGCCGCCCGATCGATGCCTTCGTGGTGCGCAAGGCGCTGAAAAGCCATGGGATGCAACGGTTGATCGAAGGCGCGGAGGTCGCGGGCAAACGGGTGCTGGTGGTCGAGGACACCAGCACGACGGGCGGCTCGGCGTTGACCGCCGTGCACGCGGTGCGCGATGCCGGGGCGACGGTGGTGGGCGTGGCGACAGTGGTGGACCGCGCGACCGGTGCGGCCGAGGCGATCGAGGCCGAAGGGGTGCCCTACCGCAGCGTGCTGGGCCTGGCCGATCTCGGACTGCCGGCCTCCTGACGAATCGGCGCATGGTGAGCATCGACGAGGAGCCGACCGAGGCTTCGGAGTGGCAGTGGGATGACGTCGTCGACGTGATCTGCGCCGGCGCCGGTCCCGGCGCCCTGGCCCACGCCCTGTACTGCACGGACCTGGATCTCGACGTCGAGCTGGCCGATGCGGAATTTCCTTCCGCGGAAACCGATCCCGACACCGCGGCCTATCTGCAGTCCATGACCGACGACCTGGAACCGACACCGGTCCGGGACCTCGAACTGGCGGTCGTGCGCGCCCAACCGGTCACCGTCAGCAAGGACCGTCGGGCGACGATCGAGCCGTTCTTCGGATCCCGGCTGCGGGATTGGTCGGCACGGTGCGTCGCCTCGCCCTTCGGCGTGATCTACAGCCAGGTACCCGACGCCATGACCACGTTGCGGACCCAATCCGGTGAGACCATCCGGGCCGCGGTGCTCGGCGACTACCGACCCGAAACCGACCGTCCCGGTTGGGAAGTGGCCGAATGGCTGCGCGAGCAGGCCGGCGACCGCGGGCTTCTCGACCAATCGGGGCCGACCCTGACGCGGCTTATCGTGGAGTACGGGCGAGTCGCGGGTGCCGAGCTGGCCACCGGCGAGGGTTCGCGGCTGGTACGTGCGCGAATGGGCGTCGCGTTGTCGATCGGAGCCGTGCCGGACAGCGCTGAGTGGCCGGTCGCATCCGCTGTGCCCAGCGGCGCGGCGAAGGTCGTCATGGTCAGCCGCACCGCCAGCCGGTTCGGCCGGGTCGAACTGCTCTACGAGAGCTGAGTCAGCTCCGGCTCGGTGCCGAGAAGTCCACCGGGATAACCTTTTTGGCGAGAAGTTCGGCCATCGCGTCACCGGGTATCGGGCGGGACAGCAGGAACCCTTGAGCGCGATGGCAGCCATGCTGGAGCAGGGTCATCGCCGCGGTCGGCGACTCGACTCCCTCGGCGACCAACTCCAGGTTGAACGCCTCGGCCAGTGCGATGATGGCGCGCACGATCGCCAGGTCCTCCGGGTTGGTGCCCAGGTCGAAGACGAAACCCTTGTCGATCTTCAAGGTGTCGACCGGCAGCGACTTCAGATGGGTGAGCACGCTGTACCCGGTGCCGAAGTCGTCGATGGCGACCTGCACGCCGACCTCCTTGAGGCCGGCCAGCGTGATGCGGGTGGTCTCGATGTCTTGCACCACAACGCTTTCGGTGATCTCCAGACACACCGACTTTGCGTCGACGTTGAACTCGGCGATCGTGTCGGCCACCGATTCGACGAAGCCGTCGGCGACCAGCTGCACGGGCGAGACGTTGATCCGCAGCACGGCGTCCGCGCCGATGCCGCGGGCCTGCCAGCCGCTGAACTCCGCACACGCTGCCCGCATCACCCAGCGGCCCAATTCGCCTGCCAGGTTGATCGATTCGGCGACGTTGATGAATGAATCCGGCAGCAGCAATCCCCGGGTGGGGTGTTGCCAGCGCACCAGCGCCTCGGTTGCCAGGATCTCCCCGGTGCGCATGTCGACTTCGGGCAGGTAGTGCAGGATCAGTGTTCCGGCGTCGATCACGTTCTGCAAGTGCAGCTCGATGTCGTTGCGGAACTCGCTCTTCAGCGACATCTCGTCGGTGAACACCGCGATCTTGTTGCCACCGGCGTTCTTCGCATTGAGCACTGCCTGGTCGGCGCGACGCAGCAGATCTGACGTGGTGTCACGGCCCGGAATCCCCAGTGCGACACCGGCACTGACGGTTCGGGTGAGCATCTCGCCGCCGATCGTAACCCGGTCGCGCAGCACGGCCTGCAGTCGATGAGCCAGCGCCAGAGCGGATTCGGCGTCCATCGACTCGGCCGGGACCACCACGAACTCGTCACCGCCGAGCCGGGCGATCATGTCGCCCTCGCCGGTCTCTTCCCGTAGCCGCTCGGCGAACGCCTGGATGAACCAGTCACCGGCATGGTGCCCGAGGTAGTCGTTGATGGCCTTGAGCCGGTCGAGGTCCAGGAACAGCGCCGACACCGGGCCTGGCCGGCCTTCCCGCAGTCGTTCGTCGAGGTGCGCCAAGAGCGCACGACGGTTGTTCAGTCCGGTCAGATCGTCGTGCTCGGCGAGGTAGCGCAGCTGGTCTTCGGCGACCACTCGCGCTTGCACCTGGGCGAACAGCGAGGCGATTGCCTTGAGCGCGTTCAGCTCTTCCGGTGACCAATCCTTGATGCCGAACTTGATGAACCCCAGACACCCGGTCGTCGTGTCGCCGGACAACAGCGGAACCGATGCCATCGAGGTCAGGGCCATGCCGGTGCCCTCCTCGACCAGACGCTGATACTCGTCCTCGGACACCGGTTCGGGGCGGAAGAACACCGGTTCCTTGGCGGTCTCGGCGGCGGCGAAGACGGGGTCGGCGTCGGCGAAGTAGATGAGTTCGAGAGGGTCGGGATCGCGATCGTGCGGCGGCCACTCGGCGATGAGCCTGGTTGCCCGGATGCTGTGCTCGTTGTAGCGCAGGAAACTCACGTCCACTCCGAAGGACGCCGACAACTGGCCCAGGACTGTCTGGCTGACCGCAGGAGAAGTCGCCGCGTCCACCGCCATCAACTGGGTGGCGACGAGCGTGACGAGGTTCTCGAGGCTGTCAGCAGTCTCGGACTCGGAGTGTGTGGTCATCATGCCATCTCGTGATTAGTAGAGCTTATGAGATGGTATCGGTTTGCGCAGGCTTGGCTAGCTTCCACTCCCGTACTGCAGACCGAAGCCGCTGAACTCCTCGGAGATCGTGGCCAGCATGCGCATTTCCTTGACGATCTTGGCCAGCTGACCCGGTTCGGCGTGGTTGGCGAAGGTTCGCCGGTCCCACCACATCATCTTGGTGCGGTAGCGGTCGCTCGGGTAGGCGGCGGCCGGAATCTTGGTGGCCACCACGCCACCGGAGGTGCTCCACCGGTCCAGCACATGCGCGGCGGCGGTGGCGAGGATGAACTGTGCACCCAACAGTTCCATGGTCGGAAACGCGGTGCGGGCGAAGGTCCGGGTCAGCTCACCGCTGCGGGCCGGATCGTCACTCACCCAGGCCGACTTCATCTCCACCACGCCGAACGGCAGGCGGTCGGTGATCATCTTGCGCACGGCGTCCTGGCCGGGCTGGCCCTCCCATTCGACGATCGCGTGCGATTCGTCGGGGTTGAGGTAGGGACCCTTGGCCCGCAGCCCACCCAGCATCCGGCCACTCTCGTCGAGTGCGGTGTAGAACAGGGTGGTGTCACGCCCGTCGCGGAACGACTCGATGTCCAGCGCGGCTTCCACGCCGTGTTTCTGGTAGCTGTTCAGCGCCCCGCGCAGGTAGTCTTCCCATAGCTCAGGTTCGCTGTCAGGCTGGGCCAGGACGATGGTGCATCCCGTGTCCTCGTCGCGCCAGCTAATGGTCTCAGACAGGTGGTAGAGCTTCTGATCGGGGAAGTCCAGTACTGAAGCGTTCATCGTTTCCCATCTTTCGGGCGGCCTGCGTATAGGGTTTTCGCA
The DNA here is from genome assembly GCF_002723835.1 of Mycobacterium sp. shizuoka-1. Lineage (GTDB taxonomy): Bacteria > Actinomycetota > Actinomycetes > Mycobacteriales > Mycobacteriaceae > Mycobacterium. Next base: position 54,257 of record NZ_BEWG01000019.1, read on the forward strand.
GTAGATACCGAGGTTGCACGGGCGCTATTTGTTCGAACTTGCAAATATCAGTATCTCGCCGAACCACGCCAAGACTCCAGCCGTTAGCAGGAAAAGCCCTGGTTACCAGGGGGTAGCGGCCGTGAGCCGCCGCCGCGGCCGATCGAAGTACGCGGTTCCGTGAACATCCGTGCGCACAACATTCCAGGTCAAGGGCGGCGCCGCTGCCGACCGAGCGAAAGACCCTACACTCGTCATCGTCGAGCGCCGATTTCTCATTACCGGCGGGTCGGAGGCCGGATGGTACGGCGGGAGTGTGATCTTGGGGTCAGAAAGGGCATTGGGTGACCTGTATCGCATGGCTGTCCCTGCCGCCCCGCGACGCTGCTCAGACACCGAAATTTGCCCGTCCGACAGCGGTCGGCGCCGACGTTGTCCGCCTGGTCCGCGCCGCGCGTTGCTCGACCCCGTCCAGCAAATCCGCATCCGCCGTTGCTCAGGCCTGCGGCGCCGCGTGGTCCGCCCCGCGGGTGGGGGACAGGTCGGTTGCTGATCGTCGCGGGACCGGTGCGGGTGGCCCGTCGGCGGCGATGCTGCGCCGGTCTGTGGTGGCGGCATGACCGACGCCGGCCCGACCGAGTGGAGCACCGGTGCGCCGGGAGTCGGTCCGTGGCCCGGCGCGCTGCCCGACGACCCGCGCTACGACCCTGAGCTGTTGCGTGCCGGTGACGCCCGCAATGTCGTGGACGCCTACCGCTATTGGACGCGCGAGGCGATCATCGCCGACATCGATTCCCGCCGGCACCGGTTGCACATCGCGATCGAGAACTTCGGTAATGACGCCAACATCGGTGCGGTGGTGCGAACCGCCAACGCATTCGCCGTCGACACCGTGCACATCGTCGGACGCCGGCGGTGGAACCGCCGCGGAGCCATGGTCACCGACCGCTATCAACGCCTGACGCACCACGCCGACACCGACGCGTTGCTGGCCTTTGCGGCCGAGCGCGGATTGAGCGTCGTCGCGGTCGACAACATCCCGGGCGCGGTCCCGCTGGAAACCACCACGCTGCCGCGCGACTGTCTGATGGTGTTCGGCCAGGAAGGCCCCGGCATCTCCGAGGCGGCACAGGCGGGCGCGGCGGCCACCGTGTCGATCGCCCAATTCGGCTCCACCCGCAGCATCAACGCCGCGGTGGCCGCCGGTATCGCGATGCACGCCTGGATCAGACAATGGGCCGATCTGTCCCGGGCGTGGTAGGGCAGGATTGCCGCATGGACCAGTTGTGGGCGAACCGGGCCGCAAGCGCCGAAGCGGCGATAGCCCAGCGGCATCTGCGTGCGCTGTGGCATCTGCCAGGAACACAGCTCGGCGTCGTCGCCTGGCCGTCGAGTCGCCGGGACGCGATGTTCGGCACCTGGCACTACTGGTGGCAGGCACACCTGCTCGACTGCCTGGTCGACGCGCAGGTGCGCGACCCGCACGCCGACCGGTTGCGCCGGATCACGCGGCAGATCCGCGGCCACCGGCTGCGCAACAACGGCCGCTGGACCAACAGCTACTACGACGACATGGCTTGGCTGGCACTGGCCCTGGAGCGCGCCGAGCGGCTTGCGGGTGTCGCACGCCCGCGGGCACTGGCGACGCTGGCCGACCAGTTCGTCAAGGCGTGGGTGCCCGAAGACGGCGGCGGAATCCCTTGGCGCAAACAGGACCAGTTCTTCAATGCGCCTGCCAACGGTCCCGCCGGGATCTTCCTGGCCCGCTACGGCGATCGGTTGCGCCGAGCCCAACAGATGGCCGACTGGATCGACGAGACGCTGATCGACCCCGACACCCACTTGGTGTTCGACGGCATCAAGGCCGGTTCGCTGGTGCGCGCGCAATACACCTACTGCCAGGGGGTCGTGCTGGGATTGGAGACCGAGCTCGCGGTGCGCACCCGAGACGACAGGCATCCTGCGCGGGTGCGCCGACTGGTGGCGGCCATCGCCCAACACATGGCGCCGGCCGGGATTCTCATCGGGACGGGTGGCGGAGACGGTGGGCTGTTCTCCGGTATCACCGCCCGCTATCTGGCGCTGGCGGCCACCGACCTTCCCGGCGACGCCCCCGACGACGCTGCCGCCAGGGACGCCGCCCGAGCGATCGTGCTGGCTTCGGCGCAGGCGGCGTGGGACAACCGGCAAAGTGGCCGAGCCGTCGACGGCCTGCCGTTGTTCGGGCCGTCGTGGGACAGCCCGGCCGAGGTCCCTGCGGTGGGTGGCAGGCAGGCGCAGTTCGTCGAGGGAGCGGTGAACTCGTCGCAGACGCCCGAACGCGATCTGTCCGTGCAGCTGTCGGGTTGGATGTTGATGGAGGCTGCACATACGGTGACAGCGTGAGAGGCAGCCGGCTGGGCCGCGACCCGACAGCGAAGCGTTTCGGCGAGAACGCCGCCGCAGCGCTCCTGCTGACATTCACCCTGGTGGCGATTCTGTGGGCGAATTCGCCCTGGGCACATACCTATTCCGAGTTCTGGGAGACACCGGTCGGGCTGAGCTTCGGCAACGCCCACGGCGAGCTGACGGTCAAGGAGATCGTCAACGATGCGCTCATGGCGTTCTTTTTCTTCATCGTTGGGCTGGAGGTCAAGGCCCAGTTCACCATCGGTGAGCTCACCGAGCGCTCCCGTGCGCTGGTGCCGGTGGTGGCCGCGATCGCCGGGCTGATCCTGCCCGCGCTGATCTTCTTGTTGTTCAACCCATCCGGTGACAACGCCAGCGCGTGGGGGGTGGTCATCTCCACCGACACCGCGTTCCTGGTCGGTGCGCTGGCGATCATCGCGCCGAAGTATCCCGCGCGGCTGCGCACATTCCTGCTCACCTTGGCCGTCGTCGACGACGTCGGGGCGCTGGCCGCGATCGCCCTGTTCTACTCCGAGCACATCCGGATCGTGCCGTTGCTGGTCGCTGTCGGGTTGGTGGCGGCGCTGCTCGGCGTGCGCTACCTGCCCGCGGCCATCCGTGGCGCGTCGTATTCCGTGCTGGCCGTTGCGCTGTGGCTGGCCTTGTTCGCCGGCGGCGTGCACCCGACGCTGGCCGGAGTGGCGGTGGCGCTGGTGATTCCGGTGTTCACCCCGGAACGCCAGCGGGTGGAGGCGGCGGTCGAGGTCATCCGGGCGTTTCGACAGTCGCCGAATTCGGAGTACGCCCGTGCCGCCACTCGCAGCCTGCGCGACTCGATCTCGATCAACGAGCGACTGGTCACCGGGTTCGGACCCTACGTGTCCTTCGGGGTGCTGCCGCTGTTCGCGTTGGCCAACGCCGGTGTGCGCCTGGACGCCGACACCCTGATGGCAGCGGTGCGTTCGCCCCTGACCTGGGGTGTGGTAGCCGGCCTGGTGGCGGGCAAGCTGATCGGCATCACCGGGGCGACCTGGATCGTGCAGCGCACCGGGCTGGGCAGGCTGTCGCCGGGGCTGACATTGCGACGCATCGCCGGCGGCGCCGCCCTGTCCGGAATCGGGTTCACCATCTCGCTGTTCATCGTCGATCTGGCGATCACCGATCCGCGCTCGGCCGACCTGGCACGCGTTGGTGTCCTGGCGGCGTCGGCGATCGCATTCGGCCTGGGCTGGGCGGTCTTCCGGCTCACCGACCGCCTCAGCCCGCCGGTCGCGGTCGGCCTCAAGCTGGTTCGCGAGGTCGATCCGGACCGCGACCATCTGCGCGGGCCGGCCGATGCCCCGCTCACCCTGGTCGAGTACGGCGACTTCGAATGCCCGTTCTGCAGCCGCGCCACCGGGTCGATCGACGAGGTCCGCGCCCACTTCGGCGACGAGTTGCGCTACGTGTGGCGGCATCTGCCGCTCGAGCGCGCCCATCCGCGGGCGGTCGACGCCGCCCGGGCCAGCGAAGCGGCCGCCCTGCAGGGCAAGTTCTTCGACATGGGGACGATGATGTTCGAGTTCCAGGACTACCTCGAATGGCAGCACATCTACCGCTACGCCGACCAGGTCGGCTGTGACATCACCCAATTCGACGACGATCTGCATTCGCCGCGGGTGCTGCACCGGGTCGACGACGACGCGCAGGACGCCGAACTGATGGACCTCAATGCCACGCCCACGTTCTTCGTCAACGGCATTCGCCACCGCGGGCCCTGGGATTCGGCCAGTCTGATCCGCGCGCTGGAGGCCACCCGGCCGGCCGGACCCCGCGTCGACCCGGGTTCCTGAGTCAGTCCCGCCGCCGAATGGGGCGCCGCCGGCTTCGGGTCGACGCCGGACCGGCGTGGGCCATTCGCAGGATCAGAACCAGCGATTCGTCGGCCCGCATACCGGCCAACGCGCTGAACTCCGATTTCAGAGTGCTGATCGCGGGGGCGAAATGCGGTGACATCTCAGCGATCTCATGCTGATGGACGGCGTGCAGGAACACCGGGGACACCGGATGCACGGCCAATCCGTGCTGCTGGGCGACGATCCACACCGCCTCGGCCGCCGATCCACCGCGGGCGTAGTCGATGAGCTGATCGCCGGTCGTGGTGATCACCGCCACCGCCGAGGTCGCGTGGACACGGTCGGAGACGTCGTCACCCAGTGCCGCGCCGGCGTCCCACTCGGCGAGTAGCGACATCACATCGGAACGTCGCAGGATCTCCATGACCGCCAGACTGCCCGGGTCGAGTTCCAGACCGCGCACATCGATACCGCTGTCCTCGGGTTGGTCGCCGGGCCAGCGCATTTCGGAGATCATTTCCCGGTGCAGGCGGGGCGTCAGGAAGCGCAGACGGTCGGTGGCGGCGAGGATCTGTGCCGCCCGGTCGATGTCGTCGCGCGCGGTCAGCAGATGCAGGCCCGCGCCTTCCCTGGCGGCCCACGCGTGCAGCGAATCCGTGGTCGCGGCCGACAGCGGCTGTGGAGTGCCCTGGCGCCGGTTGGTCTCCCGCCGCAGCATCGGCTCGTACAGTGCGGCCAGTTCGGCGTCGTCGCCGACGCCCAACCGCACGGTCGCCTCGAGCAGGCTCGGCCCGTCGGTCGTCCACTCGAGCGCACCGAGCACGCCCGAGTTCGCCGCGGCGACTCGGGCATTGAAGGTGGCCGCTCCGACGGCGACCGCGCTGCCGCGGAACGCGACATCCATCATTGAGGTGTACTGCGGTGCGAGCCGGATGTGCACGGCGTCCGGCGTGGCTTCGATCTCCCAGGGCTGGGCGTTCCCGCCGGACGGGGCACGGACCGCCGCCAGCGCGATCGCGCCGGCCACGTCGGTCCCGTCGGCCTCGGGGGACTGCGATGTCGCGGCGGGCTCGGTGTGCGGTGCCTGCGTGCCGAGCGCCGGCTCGGCGATCTCGTCGAGCGCCTGACCGATGTCGATGCGCACCTGTCCGGAATTCAGTGGCTCGCCCAGACCGACCCGGCGAGCGGCCTCGGCAACCGTGGTGGCCCCGAGGGCGACTTCACCGGCCAGCTGCGGCCAGGTGGACAGGGTGTGGCCGACCTCGACCAGTGAGGCGGTCAACCGTCCCGACGACCGGCTGGCGTCGAGGTGGCGCAGCATGTACGGAATCCGGTCCTGCGCCGACAATGCCGACAGCGCAGCGGAGTCGACGCCACCGAGGACTCCGTGCATGACCGGACGGTGCGGTTCGAGATCGAAACGCTCGACGTCGATCAGACCGCGATCGCTGGTCGCCATGAGCACCGGCAGTCGCCGATCACGAGCGCCTTCGCGGATCCGGACCTTCATGTCCAGCGAGTCGCATTCCTCCACCACGATGTCGAGGTCGTCGAGGAACTCGTCGAGTGAGTCGGCGCGTACGCCCGCCGTCATCACCTCGACGCGCAGGTAAGGGTCGAGCTCGGCGATGCGCCGTGCCGTCACGACCGCCTTGTTGATCCCGATGTCCAGGATCGTGGCCGGAACCCGGTTGAGGTTGGACAGTTCGAGGTGGTCGAAGTCGGCGAGGCGCAGGGTGCCGCACAATCCCTCGGCGGCCAGTGTGTGTGCAATGACATGCCCGACGCTCAGTCCGGCGATGCCGATGCGGATGCCCGCCAGGCGTTGCTGCTCATCGGCGGTGATCAAGTTCCGGTTCCGGTCGGTGCGGACCGCCCGAAAACCGTTGCGCCCCAAGATGGCGACGACGGTGCGCCGCCACGGGTAATACGCCCATCCAGTCGGCTCGTCGAGCAGCTCGCGGCCCGGGGCCGGCCGAAGGCTGCGCAGGTTGTCGAGCAGTGCGGCTCGGTGGTCGATGAACTCGACACCCGCGTCGACGCGCAGCCGGTCCAGTTCGGGATCCCCGTCGTCGAGGAGGCGTGCGGTGTAACCCGCTGTTTCGTCAACGGCCATCGGTCAGCGCTTTCGGACTCGGGCGCGGATCGGTGCGCCGGCGATCATGGTGAAATGCAGGGCGAGCGGGAAATCCGCATCCAACGAGGTGATGTCGGCCCGGCGCACGATCGTCGCCAAGGCGAGCGTGACCTCCAGCATGGCGAAGTGATCGCCGATGCACGACCGCGGGCCGCCGCCGAACGGAATGTATTGCCAGCGCTCCAGCCTTTTCATGTTGTCCGGGTCGAACCGGTCGGGGTTGAAGCGCAACGGCTCATCCCAGAGCTCTGGATCGCGCTGTACCGCCATCCGGCCGAGCACCACCATGGTGCCCGCCTCGACACGGTAGCCACCGACGGCCAGGTCCCGGCAAGCCATCCGAGTTCCGGTGGGGGCCGGGGGACACAGCCTCAGCGACTCGCGCACCACCTGGGTGGTGTATCCGAGCCCGGCCAGGTCGTCAGGTGTCAGGGGCCGGTCAGGCAGTGCACCTACTTCGGCGACAACCCGATCCTGGCAGGCGGGATCGCGGCCGAGCGCCCACAGCGCATAGGCCAGGGTGGTCGCGGTGGTGTCGTGGCCCGCGAACAGAAAGATGATGATCTCGTCGCTGATTTCGCTGTCGGACAGTCGCTTTCCCGTCTCCGGGTCTTCCGCGGCGATCAGTGCGTGCACCAGTGGGGCGACCCGGTCGGGGTCACGCCGGCATTCGCGCACGATGTCGCCCGCCAGCCGATGCAGGGTTGCGCTGGCCGTCCGCGCTCGGCTCCGTGCCGGTGTGGGCAGCCAACGCGGAGCCCGGATCGGCCGGGTGGCACGAGAAATCGCGTAGGACAGCGCGATCCGCAGCGGCTCGGCGACGTCGTCGGCACGCTGTTCGAGGTCCATGCCGAGCACCGAACGGCCGAGTGCGCGCAGCGTGAGCGCCCGAGATTCGGCGTCGAGATCCACCACGTCGCCGTCAGCCCAGCCCGCACAAACGGACTCGGCGGCCTGGGCCATATGACCGCCGAATTCGCGGACCCGCTGCTTGGTGAAGACCGGTTGGATGGTGCGCCGGCGCGGCCGCCACGGCTCGAACGGCAGGTCGGCCAGGTTCGCGCCGATGATGCGTCGCATCTCGTCGAACACCGGGCTGGTCTTGTCGACCGAACCGTCCTTGATGCTGAGCACGTCACGCAGGGCACCAGGCGAGGTGACGAGCACCATCGGGGGCATCAGCCACCGAGGTCCCACGGTGAACCGCGTGACGGGTCCGCCGGCGTCGCGCAGTCTTTCGGTGCCGGTGCTGAACTCCTTCACCGCTTTGAGTCGCTCGCGCAACGGCATCGGGTTCACCGGCGCCAGTGGCAACGATTCGAGGCCACCGGCCTGTGACACGGGAACCTCCCACGGTTTCGACGAGGACCGCCGCAGTTTACCTAGTGGACCCGGGTTTAATGATGGGGCGCGAGTGCGGGTGAGCAGAAGGGCGTCGGCTATGGGGATTCGACCGCTGTGGCGGGTGCCGGGCATCGTGGTGCGTGAACGGCTGCATTCGCCCGGGCGCGAACGCATTCCCGAACCGATGGTGATGGACGACGCCGAATCCGTTGCCTTCTTTCACGCCGGCGGCGGGGCGAACCCGGGGATGCGAGCGGTCTACGACCTGTGTGCCCGTTCGATCGACGCGTTGCTGCCGCGGGGCGGCCGCCTTCTGGATCTGGGTATCGGTTCGGGGCGGGCCTTGAGCGCGGTCCTGCATCGTCGACCCGATGTGCACGCCGTCGGTGTGGATCTCGCACCCAACATGCTGGCCACCGCCCGGAAGTTGTTTGCTGCTGAGGGTCTCGACAACCGGGTGGAATTGGTGCAGGCCGATATCACCGCCTTACCTGAGTCGTTGGCCGGTGGCAGCTGGGATGCGGTCTCGTGCATGTGGACCCTGCATCAGTTGCCGGACGTCGAGGTACTCGGCGCCGCGTTGCAGCAGATCGCCGCGGTCCAGCGTGCCAGCGGCGCGGCGTTGTGGATCTCGGATTTCGCTCGGCTGAAGGACCCGTCGGCCTGCCCGGCCATGCTGCAGTGCGTGGATCCGGACTCGCCGATGGGTCTGCGTCAGGACGCGATCGCCAGCGAGGCGGCGGCGTTCACCCGGACCGAGCTGCGCGGGTACCTGGCCGCCGCGGGCCTCGGGGGGCTACGCAGCGGCCACTCGACACCGTTGCCGTACCTGCAGGCCTACTGGACGTTCGGCGCGGGCGGAAAACCTACTCCCAGCGGTACCCGCCATGACCCGCTGACCGGGCAGACCCGCCGCGAGGCGGCGTTGTTGCGCTGGGGCTTCACCGCCAAGCCGTTCTGAGGCTCGGGCCCGCTCACAGGTCGCGGAATTGTCCTTTGCGCAGCACGTTGGTCACCGCGTCATTCCAGCGCGCCAGTTGGGCGGGGGTGTAGAACGGCTCGTCGAGGTGGCGTTCGATGTGCGGGCGGAGGATGAATGCGCCGACCCGCAGGACCAACGGATTGAGCACGGCCCACAACGGATCGAGGTCGGCGCGCAGCGAGCCCCGTTCGCCGAAGTGGTCTCGTTGAGCCGTGCTGATGGCCACCAGTCCGTCGAACACCACCGAGCCGATCTCGCCACCCTCGCACAGCGCCCGGGCAAGGTAGTCGATCACCAACGGATGCTCGATGGTCAACGCCGTCATCCGTTGTCCGGCTTCCTCCAGGGCGTCCGCGGGTGCGTCTGGCATCGCCGCGGTGCCGAGGCCCTCGCCGATGATGTGCAACACGTGCTGATCGACGGCGTTGACCAGGATCGCCTTGGTCTTGAAGTAATGCTGGACCAACCCCAGGGAGACACCGGCGGCGTCGGCGACCATCCGCATCGAGGTGGCCGCAACGCCGTGGCCGGCGAAGCTGCGCAGCGCAGCATCTCGAATCCGCTCCTCGCTGGACGGCCCCCGGGGTGCCGGTGGGGTGTAGGGGAAAAGCGGTCCGAGCTCCATTTGCCGCGAGTATAGGCACCTCGGACGGCGATACCCCAGAACGAACGGGCCGTGCATGCGTATTGTCGGCCAATACATGTAACATGTCGCATGTCCCCGGGGGGATCGGCGGCATTTCGGCTAGGGGCTCGCTGTGCAGTGATCGTGGAGGAGATCACGCGTGATCGAAGCGCGCGGCCCGGTGCAGGTGACCACCAACCGAGATGCTCGATGAGCGACGTCGTGATCCCGGCGGGCGACCGTCGGCTTCGTGGCCACCTGGCGATCCCCGCCGGCGACGGTCCGTGGCCCGGCGTCGTGGTGATCCACGACGCGCTCGGGATGACCACGGATCTGCGCAGCATCACCGACCGGTTCGCCATTGCCGGCTACCTGGCGATCGCACCGTCGCTCGATGGCGCGCCCCGGCCCACGACCGGACTGTCCCACCGCAATCTCCTTGCCGCCCGCCAGTTCCTGATCTCCGACAGCCGGTGCACCGGCACGGTCGGCCTGGCCGGCTTCTCGATGGCTGCGGGATTCTGTCTGCAACTCGCCCCCGGCGGGCTGTTTGCCTCGACGGCGTCCGGTGATGGTGCCCGGGCTTCGCGCAGCTTCATGAACCAGCACCCGCTGCCGGCTCCCTTCCGGTTGGTGGCGGGCATCGCCGGCCTCGCCCACCGTGCGCCCGAAGCCGAGGATGCCTGGCAACGTATTCTCGCGTTCTTCGCCGACCATCTCGGAGCATCCGACGGCGATCTCGGCGGCGTGGGCAGGCGCTGATCGTGTCGCGACGCCGCGGCGGCGCTCAGACGGGAAGCGTTGTGCGGGTTTCCTGTTCGGCGAATCGCACGACCCGCGCGGCCGCGTCGTAGTCGCACGCTCCCGGTGAGCGGCCGATCAACGCCGGCTCGCCGCGCAGGCCCAGCCGGGAACTGGCCCCGACATAGCTACCCGGTGGCACCGGCTCGCTGATGCAGTACAGCGTCGGCACCGCACCCTGGTCGATGTCGTTGGCGAGCCGGTCGGCCAGTCCTTTGACCACCTTGTGTGCCAACGACATCAACAGCGAGTCGGAGGTGTTCGACAAGTTGGACGCGACCCAGCCGGGATGCACCAGTTGGGTGACGACGCCGGAGCCGGCCGCGCGCAGCCGCCGGTCGAGTTCTAGTCCCCACAGCATCATGGCCAGTTTCGAGTGGGTGTAGGCACCCATCGCGGTCCACGTGGTGTGCCGCGTGTGCATGTCGTCGAGCCGGAGGCTGGCGGTGCGATGACCGTCGGAGGCCACGTTGATGATCTGCGAGCGCACCCGGGGGAACAGCAGATTCGTCAGTGCGAACGGTCCGAGCAGGTTGACGCCCAGCGTCGTCTCGAAACCGTCGACGGTCTCGCTGCGGCGATCGGTCAGTGCTCCGGCGTTGTTGATCAGGATGTCGACGTCGCCGTCGATCCGGTCGGCGAAGCCACGGACCGAGCTCAGATCCGCGAGGTCGACCTCGAGCACTTCGGTGGAACCACCGATCTCGGCGGCCCGTTGGGCGCCCAGCGCGGTGTTGCGCACCGCCATGATCACGTGCGCCCCCGCGGCGGCGAGCGCGCGCGTCGTACCGAGCCCGACGCCGTTGGTCGCGCCCGTCACGATGATCCGTTTACCGGCCAGATTGCCGAGCCGAGCCGGCGACCACTGCGTCACGTCGGCGAGCATAACGGCAATTCTGACAAACAAGACCATCTAAGCATTCGCTCTGCGATCATCTCCCTTGATATGAGTGACAGTGCGCAGGCGATCGCCAACCTCATCTACTCCTACGCCGAGCTGCTCGATGCCGGCGACCTCGACGGGGTCGCCGCGTTGTTCACGCACGGCCGGATCTGCGGCGTGGAGAACGGCCCGCCCGAGACGGTGTTCGACGGCCCGGAGCGGGTGCGGCAGATGTATGAGATGGCGACTCGCATCTATGAGGATGACGGGACGCCGAAAACCAAGCACAACACCAGCAATGTGGCGCTCTACGTCGACGACGAGGCGGGCACCGCGACCGCCCGGTCCTACTACTGCGTCACCCAGGCCACCCTTGCGCTTCCGCTGCAGGTGATCGTGACCGGGCACTATCACGACACCTTTCACCGGATCGACGGGCAGTGGTGGTTCGACTCCCGCACCATGTTCGTCGACCAGGTCGGCGACGTGAGCCAGCATCTGAAGTTCTGATCCCGTGCCGACCTCGGGCGCTTTCGCGATGGACGCGGTCCTGGCCGACGCGCAACGCAAGGAAGGTCTGACCGAGTGGGGGCCGGGGGATTTCTCGGTGCCGCTGGGGGTGCTGCTCGAGGACTATCCCGGCGCGGGATTGAACGCGATCGGCCAGCACATCGTGCGGTCCGGTCTGGTGCACAGCCTGCGAATGCGGCTTCGCACGCAGGAATGGATCCGCCGCCATCCGGAGATCCTCGGCGAGCAGATCGATGCGCCGGTCGTGGTCGTCGGGATGATGCGCAGCGGCACCACGCTGCTGCAGCGACTGCTCGCGGCCGACGCACGGCTGCACAGTGCGCGCGGCTGGGAGGTGGTGGAGGCCGCACCCAGGTTGGACCACGACTTCGCCGGGACCGACCCGCGCATCGCGATCAGCGAGACCCGGGAGAGCAAGTCCCGGGAGCTGGCTCCGGAGCTGTTCGCCATCCATCCGATGTATGCGCGGGAGGCCGAAGAAGAGATCGTCTTCCTGGCCGACGCGTTCCTGTCCCACGTCCCCGAATCCGGTGCCTACCTGCCGAACTACCGATCCTGGCTGAACACGCAGGATTTCACGCCGGCCTACGACTACCTGCATCGGATGCTGCGGTTCCTGCAGTGGCAGAAGCGCAGGCGCGGACTGACCGCAGGGCGGTGGGTGCTCAAGTCGCCGGCGCATCTGGGTTACCTCGACACGCTGCGTACCCAGTTTCCCGATCTGCATGTGGTGCACATGCATCGGGACCCGCGCACCACCGTCGCCTCGGGCGCCAGTCTCAACGCAACCTTGCACGCCATGCACGCCGACCACGTCGACCGCGACCGGGTCGGTGCCCAGTGGCTGGAACGGATGGGGTGGACCAACGACCGGGCGATGGACGTGCGCGACGGGTGGGCCGACGAAGCGGATCGGGTCACCGACATCCACTACGAGGATGCGGTGGCCGACCCGATCGGGCAGGTCCGTCGGCTCTACCACGCGCTCGGCCTGCCGTTGACGCCGACCGCGGCCGCCGCGATGACCGACTGGCTGGCCGTCCGCCCGCGGGAGATTGCGCGCCCGCCGTACGACCTGGCCGACTACGGCCTGACCACCGAGCAGGTGGATGAACGATTTGCCCGGTACAACAAGCGCTTTCGAGAGGACAGGCAATGATGACCGACGATCCGGTGGCAACGGCGTCGCAACACGAGCAGGAGCTGGCCGCACTCGAGCTGACCGAACACCCGACCGTCAAGCAGGCCTACCGGACGGTCGCGGAGAACTGGCTCAGCCGTGCCAAGGCGTCCGACGCCATGCGTGAGCGGTTCGACGCCGCGTTCGCCGAGGTGATGTTCTCGGCGGCGGTGTGGTCGTCCAACCAGGACGAGCTGCGGCCGAAGGTCAGTTGCATCACCCGGCTGGCGCATCCGGTGGACGGCAGGCAGATTCCCGGATCGCGTTGGGGTATCGACAATCCCGACACCGTCTACCGGGTCATCCCGATCTCGGGTGCCGAACGCTACGAGATCCGGGGCCGGGTCGGCGCGAACCGGATGACGGAGAACTACTTCACCCTCTGGGACGCCAACATGGGTACCGTCGCCGTTCTCAACGGCAAGACCATGGCAGTCGGGCACGACGGAAGCTACACGATCACCGTGGATTCCGAGCCCGCCAACGGCCGGCCCAATCACGTGCAGACCACCCCGGAAGCCCACGAGTTCTATATCCGCGATGTCCTGTTGGATTGGGGCCGCGACGATCCCAACCACATCACCGTCGAGCGGCTCGGCTCGGCGCCGGCCACCCCGGCGCGCACCCTCGACGAACAGGCCGAGGCGACCGCGGAGATGATGGCCTACTTCGCGAACTTCACCGGCAAGCTCAGCCACGGCATCTACAAGATGCCGGCCAACCACTTCAACCTGGCGTGGTCGGCGGACAAGGTCGGCGCCATGCGCAACCAGGTGTACGTGATGGGCCGGTTCGACCTCGGCCCCGACGAGGCGTTCGTCGTCGATGTCAACGACGGTGGTGCGCAATACTTCACCGTGCCGTTGAGCAACATCTGGGGCACCACGCTCGACATCATCGACCGTACGGGCAGCCTGAACAAGGCGCAGTCGGTGCCCAATGACGACGGCAGCTACACCTACGTGATCTCACCCGTCGACCCCGGAGTGGCCAACTGGATCGACTCCGACGGCTTGACCGAAGGCGTCCTCACGTTGCGGATGGCCGAGTTCGACGAGGGTGGTCCGACACCGGATCTGGGTGCCCACGGCCGGGTCGTCTCGCTGGACCGGCTGGACGACGAGGTGCCCGGCTTGGCCCGGGTCAGTCCCGCACAGCGGGCCGAGCAACTGGCACAACGCCGTGCCGCATATCTACGCCGACTGCCGGAAGGGACGATCTGAGATGGGTTGCTGGCTGGTCACCGGATGCTCCACCGGCATCGGGCGCGAGATTGCCCGGGCCGCATTGGAATCCGGGCTCAATGTGGTGGTGACGGCTCGGCGGATCGAGTCGGTGCAGGATTTGGCCGACGAGTTCGGCGACCGTGCCCTGGCCATCGCACTGGACGTCACCGACAAGGATCTGATCGCCGACGCGGTGGCGGCGGCCGACGCCACATTCGGTGGCGTGGACGTGTTGGTGAACAACGCGGGCAACGGTTATCTGTCGGCGGTGGAGGAGGGGGAGGACGCCAAAGTCCGACTGTTGTTCGACACCAATTACTTCGGAGTCGTCGACACGATCAAGGCGGTGCTGCCCTCGATGAGGGAACGCGGCGCGGGCCACATCATCAACATCTCGTCGATGACGGGACTGGTGGCCAACCCGCCCAACGCGTACTACTCGTCGACGAAGTTCGCCCTCGAAGCGCTCACCGAGGCGTTGGCCCAGGAGGTCAAACCGCTCGGAATCAAGGTGACGGCCATCGAACCCGGCGCCTTCCGCACGGATTGGGCCAAACGCTCGATGTGGGAATCGTCCACGCCGATCGGCGATTACGACGAGAGTGTCGGCACCCGCAAGACGCTGATCAAGGATTTCGCCGACCACCTGCCCGGAGACCCGCGCAAGGTCGCCGAGGCGGTGCTGATGGTCGCCGGTCTCGAGGACCCGCCGCTGCGGCTGCTGCTCGGCCGCGACGTGCTCAAGGCGGTCCGGGACAAGATCGCCGCACTGTCCGCCTCGATCGACGAGTGGGAAGCCGTCACCAAGGACGTGAACTTCCCCGGCTGATTCTCGCCCAAACCGACACTTCGCAGGGAAAGTGCGAGTAGATCGCGACATTTCGTCGATCTCGGCGCTCAGCTCCACAAGGTGACGTGCACTTTGGGCTTGAATCGAGTGACTCCCACACCGGTGCCGCGGATCATTGCCTGCGTGCAGCGCGGAGTGGTGATGAAGTTGAGCAGTTCGGTGACGGCGGGCTGGCGGGCGCCGGCCGGCAGCGTGGAGGCGCACCATTCACCCTGCAACCCCGGACCCTTGACGTGCACCAGCCGGCCGGCCGAGAGATCCTTGCCGACGGCGAAGCCGACCGCCAGGGACACCCCGCCCACTCGCTGGACCTCCTCGAGTGCGGCGGCATCGCTCTGGAAGATCCGCTGATTCGCCTCGGGGATGGCCAAAGCTCGTAGTACTGAGGCGATTTCGCCGTCTGCTCCGCCGGCCGACGGGCCCAGCATCCAGTGCTGCTCACGTAACAGCGCCGGGGTGGGCGTGCCGGTGGCCAGCGGGCTGCCGGCCGAGGCCACGGTGATGATCTGGTATTTGAGGAACGGCCGCACGGTGATCGCGGTACCCGTCTGACCGACGCAGGGCCCGAGCGCGATGTCCACGGCCCGGGATTCGATCAGGTCGCGAAACCGGCCGGTCGGATGCACGCTCAGCTCGACCGAGAGGTCGTCGGCCCGCGACGAGAACAGCTCGATGAGGCCCGGCGCGGCGTGCTCGGCGAACGCGCTCGACGCGGCGATGCGCAGCAGCCGACGGCCGTGAGCGGCCTCGGTCACCTCGATCGCGGTCTGCTGCTGCAGACCGAGGATCTCGATGGCCCGGCTGGCCAGCCGCAGCCCGCCCGGGGTGAAGGCCAGCCCGGCGCTGGTGCGGCTGAACAACGGGTCGTCCAGTTCCTTGCGCAGCTGTGCCACGTGCATCGAGATGCCGGCGTCGGAGACGCCCAATTCCTCGGCGGCCGCCCGCACGGAGCCCAGCCGCACGACGGCCGAGAAGGCCCGAAGTTGCGCCGGTGTCACGAAATCAGCCTACGTTTGAAGCCGTGCAAGACGTTCTCGCGGAACTGACGGCGATCTGGCGAACCGGCGAAACCGCCGGTCTGGCCACGGTGGTGCGCACTTTCTCCTCGGCGCCGCGACAGCCCGGTGCCGCCATGGTCGTCGCGCCGGACGGCACGGTCAGCGGCTCGGTGTCGGGCGGCTGCGTCGAAGGCGCGGTCTACGAGTCGGCCACCGAAGTCGTCGCCACCGGGATGCCCCGGCTGGAGCGCTACGGGGTCAGCGATGACGACGCCTTCGCCGTGGGCCTCACCTGCGGGGGAATCCTCGACATCTTCGTCGAACCCGTCTCGCGGCGCAGCTTCGCGCACCTCGACCAGGTCGTCGAGGCGATCGCCGAGCACCGGCCGGTCGCGATCGCCACGGTGATCACCCACCCCGACCCGGCCTGGCTGGGCCGGCGGCTGGTGCTCGGTCCCGAGCACGTCGAGGGCACGCTGGGATCCGACCGCGCCGACGCGGCGGTGACCGACGACGCCCGCGGCCTGCTCGCCGCCGGTCGCAGCGAGGTGCTCACCTACGGCCCGGACGGGCAGCGCCGCGGCGAGGGCATGGAGGTGTTCGTCGCCAGCCACGCGCCGCGCCCGCGGATGCTGGTCTTCGGTGCCATCGACTTCGCCGCCGCGGTGGCCGCGCAGGGCTCGTTCCTCGGATACCGGGTCACCGTGTGCGACGCGCGCGGCGTGTTCGCCACCCCGGCCCGGTTCCCGACCGCCGACGAGGTGATCGTCGACTGGCCGCACCGCTACCTGACCGCCCAGGCCGAGGCCGGCCGGATCGACATACGCACCGTGATCTGCGTGCTCACCCATGACGCCAAGTTCGACGTGCCACTGCTGGAGGTGGCCCTGCGGCTCGACGTCGGCTACATCGGGGCGATGGGCTCGCGCCGAACGCACGACGACCGGCTGGCCCGGTTGCGCGAAGCCGGGCTGACAGAGGAGGAGCTGAGCAAACTCGCCAGCCCGATCGGTCTGGACCTCGGGGCACGCACCCCGGAGGAGACCGCGGTCTCGATCGCCGCCGAGATCGTCGCCCGCCGGTGGGGCGGCGGGGGTCGTCCGCTCTCGGCGCTCGACGGACGGATTCACCACGACGACGACGGTAACCCGTCCCTGTCAGGGGAGTTAAGCGATCACTTAAGTCGCTATTGACGGTCCTGAAATGGCAGGCCGACACTGGGGTCCCCATCGGCGGACGTGAGGTCGGTCACATGCAGGTTCCGGGTCCCTTCGAATACGAACGCGCCACCAGTGTCGACCACGCCGTCGGACTGCTGGACCGGCTGGGGGAGGGCGCGTTCATCGTCGCGGGCGGCCACAGCCTGCTGCCGATGATGAAACTGCGCATCGCCAACCCCGAGTATCTGGTCGACATCAACGACCTGGCCGGCGAGCTCGGCTACGTCAGAGTCGAGCCGACCCTGGCCAGGTTGGGCGCGATGACGCGACACCGCGACGTGCTGGAGTCGGCCGCGCTGTTCGAGGTCTGCCCGATCTTCGCCGACGCCGAACGGGTGATCGCCGACCCGGTGGTGCGCAACCGCGGCACGGTCGGTGGATCGCTGTGCCAGGCCGATCCCGCCGAGGACCTTTCCACGGTGTGCGAGATCCTCGACGCCGTGGTCGTGGCGCGCGGCCCGGCCGGCCAGCGCGAGATCGGCATCGACGAGTTCATCCTCGGGCCCTACGAGACTGCACTGGCGCACAACGAGATCCTCATCGAGGTCCGCGTCCCGCTGCGGCACAACAGCTCCAGTGCCTACGCGAAGGTGGAGCGCCGCGTCGGCGACTGGGCGGTGGCCGCGGCCGGGGCGGCGGTGACGCTCGACGGTGACCAGATCGTGGCGGGCCGGGTCGGTCTGACGGCGGTCAACGCGGACCGCGACGCCCTGGCGGCCGTCCGCGACCGGTTGGTCGGTTCACCGGCGAACGAGGACACGTTCGCCGCGGCCGGCGCGCTGGCCGCCCAGGCCTGCGAGCCGGTCACCGATCAGCGTGGCACCGCCGACTACAAACGCCACCTGGCCTCCGAACTGACCATCCGCACGCTGCGCACCGCCGTCGAGCGCGTGCGCAACATCCCTGACCCGAAGGGCAACTGATGCACGTCACCATGAACGTCAACGGCGAGCAGGTCAACGCAGAGATCGAACCCCGGATGCTGCTGGTGCACTTCCTGCGCGACCAGCTGCGGCTGACCGGAACCCATTGGGGCTGCGACACATCCAACTGTGGCACCTGCGTGGTGGCGGTGGACGGCGAGCCGGTCAAATCCTGCACCATGCTCGCCGCGATGGCCTCCGGCCACGAGGTCCGCACGGTCGAGGGGCTGGCCGACGGGGCCACGCTGGACCCGGTGCAGGAAGGCTTCATGCAGTGTCATGGTCTGCAATGCGGGTTCTGCACCCCGGGCATGATGATCACCGCCCGCGCGCTGCTGGACCGCAATCCGAATCCGACCGAAGACGAGATCCGCGAAGCGATCTCGGGTCAGATCTGCCGATGCACCGGCTACACGACGATCGTCCGGTCGGTGCAGTGGGCGGCCGAGCATTCCGCGCAAGGAGTCCAAGCATGACCACCGTGGAGCGCAGGCCCGAGGACACCGCCGACAACGACCAGAAGCCCTGCGGCTACGGCCGGATGCTGCGCAAGGAGGACCCCCGGTTCATCCGCGGCCGCGGCAACTACGTCGACGACGTACAGCTGCCGGGCATGCTGCACCTGGCGATCCTGCGCTCGCCGTACGCGCACGCCTCGATCAACAGCATCGACACCACTGCCGCCCAAGCCCATCCGAAGGTCAAGGCCGTCGTCACCGGTGCCGACCTGGCCGCGAAGGGACTGGCGTGGATGCCCACGCTGTCCAACGACGTGCAGGCCGTGCTGGCCACCGACAAGGTGCGCTTCCAGGGCCAGGAGGTCGCTTTCGTCGTCGCCGAGGACCGCTATTCCGCCCGGGATGCGCTGGAGCTCATCGACGTCGACTACGAACCGCTGGAACCGGTCATCGACGTCCGCACCGCACTCGACCCGTCGGCACCGGTGATTCGCACCGACCTGGACGGCAAGACCGACAATCACTGCTTCGACTGGGAGACCGGCGATTCCGCCGCGACCGAGGCGGTCTTTGCCAAGGCCGACATCGTCGTCAAGCAGGAAATGGTCTATCCGCGAGTGCATCCCGCACCGATGGAGACCTGCGGCGCGGTGGCCGACCTCGATCCGGTGACGGGAAAGCTGACGCTGTGGTCGACCACCCAGGCGCCGCACGCCCACCGCACCCTCTACGCGCTGGTGGCCGGCCTGCCCGAACACAAGATCCGGATCATCGCGCCCGACATCGGCGGCGGGTTCGGCAACAAGGTGCCGATCTACCCGGGGTATGTGTGTGCCATCGTCGGGTCGCTGCTGCTGGGCAAGCCGGTGAAGTGGATGGAAGACCGCAGCGAGAATCTGACCTCCACCGGATTCGCCCGCGACTACATCATGGTCGGCGAGATCGCGGCCACCAGCGCGGGCAAGATTCTGGCGATCCGCTCCACCGTGCTGGCCGACCACGGTGCGTTCAACGGCGTTGCCGCGCCGGTCAAGTATCCGGCCGGCTTCTTCGGGGTGTTCACCGGCAGCTACGACATCGAGGCCGCCTACTGCCACATGACCGCGGTGTACACCAACAAGGCGCCCGGCGGGGTGGCCTACGCCTGTTCGTTCCGGATCACCGAGGCGGTGTACTTCGTCGAGCGGCTGGTCGACTGCCTGGCCTACGAACTGAAGATGGACCCCGCGCAGCTGCGGCTGTCTAACCTGCTGCGGGCCGAGCAGTTTCCGTACAAGTCCAAGACCGGCTGGGTGTACGACTCCGGCGACTACGAAGCCACCATGCGCCTGGCGATGGACATGATCGGCTATGACCAACTGCGCGCCGAGCAGGCCGACAAACGGGCGCGGGGCGAGCTGATGGGCATCGGCATGTCGTTCTTCACCGAGGCGGTGGGTGCCGGCCCACGCAAGGACATGGACATCCTCGGCCTGGGCATGGCCGACGGATGCGAGCTGCGGATCCACCCGACCGGCAAAGCGGTGCTGCGCCTTTCGGTGCAGACCCAGGGGCAGGGCCACGAGACGACGTTCGCGCAGATCGTCGCCGAAGAGTTGGGGATCCCACCCGACGACATCGAGGTGGTGCACGGCGACACCGACCAGACCCCGTTCGGGCTGGGCACCTACGGCAGCCGGTCCACCCCGGTGTCGGGGGCGGCGGCGGCCTTGGTGGCGCGCAAGATTCGCGACAAGGCCAAGATCATCGCCTCCGGCATGCTGGAGGCGTCGGTGGCCGACCTGGAATGGGACAAGGGCTCGTTCCACATCAAGGGCGATCCGTCGGCGGCGGTGACGATCTCCGATATCGCGATGCGTGCGCACGGCGCCGGGGACCTGCCCGAGGGGCTCGAAGGTGGCCTGGACGCCGAAGTCTGCTACAACCCCGAGAACCTGACCTACCCCTACGGTGCGTATTTCTGCGTCGTCGACGTCGACCCGGGCACCGCGGTGGTCAAGGTGCGCCGATTCCTGGCGGTCGACGACTGCGGCACCCGGATCAACCCGATGATCATCGAAGGCCAGGTCCACGGCGGCATCGTCGACGGCATCGGGATGGCGCTGATGGAGATGATCGCCTTCGACGAGGAGGGCAACTGCCTGGGCGGGTCGCTGATGGACTACCTGATTCCGACCGCGGTCGAGGTGCCGCACCTGGAAACCGGGCACACCGTGACGCCGTCACCGCATCATCCGATCGGCGCCAAGGGCATCGGTGAGTCGGCGACCGTCGGCTCTCCGCCGGCGGTGGTGAATGCGGTGGTGGATGCGTTGGCGCCGTTCGGTGTTCGGCACGCCGATATGCCGCTGACCCCGTCCCGGGTCTGGGAAGCCATGCAGGGTAGAGCGACCCCGCCGATCTGATGAGCAGCGTATGACCATCGCCGAACGTGCCAAACAGCTTCTGGACGAACGGAAGTCGTTCGTCCATGCGACGGTGGTGCGCGCGCAGCCGCCGACCTCGGCGCGGGCGGGGGATGAGGCGCTGTTGCTGGCCGACGGCACGATCGAAGGATTCGTCGGTGGGCAGTGCGCCCAGAACTCGGTGCGCAAGGCGGCGCTCGGCGCACTGCAAGCCGGCGAGAGCGTGCTGCTTCGGGTGCTGCCCGACGGCGACGTGCACTTCCCCGACGCCCCCGGCGCCTGCGTGGTGGTCAACCCGTGCTTGTCCGGCGGTGCGCTGGAAATCTTTCTGACACCACAGTTTCCGGCTCCGCTGGTGCGAATCTGCGGTGGCACCCCGATCGCCGAGGAGCTGGCCCGGGTGTGTGGCGTGCTGGGCTACGACATTCGCCGCGATGGCGCCGACGCCCGTGGTGAGTTCGACGGCGTAACCGCCGTCGTGATCGCCACCCACGGCGGGACGGAGGCGGAGACGATTCGGGCCGCACTGGACGCCGGAATCGGCTACGTCGGGCTGGTGGCCAGCCGGGCCAGAGGAGCGTCGGTGCTGGGCGCGCTCGACCTCACCGAGACCGAGCGGTCCCGGGTGCACAGCCCGGTGGGATTGTCGATCGGCGCCAAGACACCGGCCGAGATCGCCGTGTCGATCGCTGCCGAGTTGATCGCCGGAATCCGCAGGGACGGACTGCCGGTCGCGCCGCAGCAGGCCCCACCGGCGACCGCGGTGGACCCGGTCTGCGGGATGACCGTCACCATCTGCGACGAGACCCCGCACGCGCGCCTCGGCGGCCGGGACCATTGGTTCTGCTGCCCGGGCTGCCGCAGCAGATTCCTGGCGGCGCCGGCGTGACATTCACCGGCATCGACGACGTCATCGGTCGGTTCGACGACTGCGGGTATCTGCTCGACGAGGGAACGGCATCGGCGTTCTACCTCGCCGCCGCGCTCAACCGCCCGCTGCTGCTCGAGGGGGAGCCGGGGGTGGGAAAGACCACCGCCGCGAAAACCCTTGCCGCGGTGCTGGACACCCCGTTGATCCGGCTGCAGTGCTACGAGGGTCTGACGGCCGCCGAAGCGCTCTACGACTGGAACTACCAGCGCCAGTTGCTGGCCATCAAACTTGCCGAGGCCCGCGGCGCGGCCATCGACGAATCCGACCTCTACAGCGAGACCTATCTGGTCGACCGGCCGATCCTGGCCTGTGTGCGCCATCGCGGGCCGGTTCCGCCGGTGCTGCTGATCGACGAGATCGACCGCGCCGATGACGAATTCGAGGCGCTGCTGCTGGAGTTCCTCGGTGAGTCCGCGGTGACGGTGCCCGAGCTCGGCACGTTCGTCGCGCAGCGGCCGCCGGTGACGGTGCTGACCTCCAACCGTAGCCGCGACCTGCATGACGCGCTGCGCAGGCGGTGTCTGTACCACTGGATCGATTACCCCGAGCCGGCCCGGGCGGCCGAGATCGTGCGCCGCACCGTCCCGGGCGCCACGTCCGCGCTCATCGCGCATGCCACCCAGTTCGTCGGCCGGGCCCGACAGCTCGACCTCGACAAGCCGCCGGGTGTTGCCGAGACGATCGATTGGGTGGCCGCGTTGGTGGCCCTGGGCGTGGGTAACCTGATTACCGCGTCCGCATTGACAAGCTTGAGCGCTCTGGCGAAAACCCCCGACGACAGCGCGGGTCTGCGCGAGGCGTTCACCGAGTACCGCACTGAACTGAGCCATGAGGAGAGCGCATGAAGATCGACAACGAGTTCACCGTGAGTGTCCCGATCGCGCGGGCCTGGGAAGTGCTCAGCGACATGGAGCAGGTGGTCCCGTTGATGCCCGGCGCCCAGCTGACCGGGCAGGACGGCGACGATTTCCTGGGCAAGGTCAAGGTCAAAGTCGGACCGGTGACCAGCGAGTTCAGCGGTAAGGCGCACTTCGTGGAACGCGACGAGGCGACTCATCGTGCCGTGGTGGACGGCCGCGGCAAGGAAGCGCGGGGCACCGGCAACGCCGCCGCCGTCGTGGTTCTGCAGCTGCACGAGGCGGGCGATCACACCCGGGTCACCGTCGAGACCGATCTGAAGATCGTCGGCAAGCTGGCCCAGTTCGGCAGCAGCATGCTTCAGCAGGTTTCCGAGAAGCTGCTGGGCCAGTTCGTCGACGCGCTGGAGGCCAAGCTGGCCGCGGGCAGCGAGCCCGCGACACCCGCCGACACCCAGGCCCCGGCCGCCGCCACCCCGGCCGGCGCGACAACCCCGGCGGCTCGCATCGCCCCGGCCCCCGAGCCGGAGCCGATCGACCTGCTCCAGCTCGCCGGCGGCACCGCGGTGACGAAGTACGCGGCGGCCGGAGTCGCCGCACTGGTGCTGCTGATCCTCATCATTTTGCTGCGCCGCCGGCGCACCGAGTGACCGCACCGGCGCTGCTGCGCGGAGTCGACCTGGCCGCATTCGCGGCCGCGCTGGTCGCCCGCCTGCGCGCCGGTGGGGTGGCGGTGGCGGCCAGCGGACCGGCTGCGTTCGTCGCCGCGATGCGGGAGCTGGTCCCGACGTCGCGGACCCAGCTGTACTGGACGGCCCGGCTGACCCTGATGAACCGGGTCGAGGACCTGACCGCCTTCGACACCGTCTTCGCGGCGGTGTTCGCCGACGCCGTGCTGCCGGTCGATCCGGTCGCGATGCGGGCTATGCGCGGCGCCAAGGCCGGTCCGGTGCCCGCGACCGGGCAGCGCGAGGGCGGACCGCAGGGCGGGGGACTGCCGTGGGCGACCCGCCCGCCGTCGCTGCGCACGGCCGACGCCGCCGGCGAGGCGGCGCCGATCCCCGACCTGTTGCCCAGCCGGATCGTGGCACGCGAGGAGGAATCATTCGACACCTTCGACGAGGCCGACCTGCGGCTGATCGGCACCTGGCTGGAGCAGGCCGCCGCGGTCTGGCCGACCCGGCGCACCTTGCGCACCGAATCCCACCGGCACGGCGGCCGGATCGACCTGCGCGCGACGATGCGCAACGCCCGCACCACGGGCTGGGAGCCGGTGGTACCGATCCACACCCGGCCGCGGCGACGGCGGCGACGGCTGGTGCTGGTCTGTGACGTCAGCCGGTCGATGCAGCCCTACGCGGCGATCTATCTGCATCTGATGCGGGCTACGGCGTTGCGGCAGGCGGGTTTTCATCCCGAGGTGTTCGCCTTCTCGACCACTCTGACGCGGCTGACCGCGGTGCTGGCGCACCGCTCACCGGAGGTCGCGCTGGCCAGGGCCAATGCCAAGGTGGCCGACCGGTACGGCGGGACGCATCTGGGCGCCTCGATCGCCGAACTGCTGGCCCCGCCGCACGGCGGCGCCCTGCGCGGCGCGGTGGTGCTGATCGCCTCCGACGGCTGGGACAGCGACCCGCCCGAGCTGCTCGAGCGGGCCCTGGCCCGGCTCACCCGTCGCGCGGCGCATCTGGTGTGGCTCAATCCGCGGGCGGCGGCACCGGGTTTCGCGCCGTTGGCCGGCTCGATGGCCGCCGCGCTTCCGTACTGTGATGCCTTCCTGCCCGCGCATTCGCTGTCCGGGCTGCGGGAGCTGTTCGCCACATTGGCCGCGTTGTAGTCAGCCCAGGATCGGCGGCACCAGTTCGCACGGCACCTCGCGAGGACCGTGGGCCGGGTCGTCGCTGCCGTCGAGGGCGTTGAGCACCATCGTCGCCGCCCGCCGTGAGCCCGCGATGGCGAGGTGATCGCTGAAGTCGCGCTCGCAGGTGTCCTGAACGACGATGTTGATCACGTCGTCGTGCGGGCCGCCGGGCACTTGTCCGCTGGTGTAAGGCCGGACGAATTCGTCGTAGCGCGTCGAGATGTTCACGTAGCGGATTCCCGGAACATACGGTCCGCCATCGGAATTGAGCTTCGCGACGAAGTCGGACCCGCAGACCATCTGCTCGGCGGAGGCGAAGTGCACATGTCGGGTGGCGTCGAGCGCGACGTGGAATTCCAGCGGGCCGACGAGCTTGTTCGTGAACACCTCGGTGCCTTCCCACAACGGCGCCAGCGAGATGTATCGGTTGATCGCCCCGGCCCCGCCCAGGAACTTCGCGTAGTAGTCGGGCACCACGGTGCCCTGCGAATGCCCCACGACGTCCACCTGTTCAACGCCGGTCGCGTGCAACACCTTCTCGACGAAGGCGCCGAACTGCGCGGCGGACTCCTCGATGGGGGCCATGCCGCCGAGCGCCGAGAGCGGCCAGGGCGCGGTGGTCACCGCGCCGAAGGTCAGGGTGAACGGCGAGAAGCCCTGCTCGACGAGCAGGGGAACGTAGGCACCCCAGTTCGTCTGGGCCCCGCCCGCGGTGCCGTGCATCAAGATGACGGGGTTCGGGTGGGCGGCCGAGAGCGGCCGGTCCCACTCGTTGGCGCCGGGCAGGGTGCCGCCCGGATTGAGGACCTCGGGCGCCACGCCGGCGAAGAAGTCGTAGTCGACCTTGGTACCGCCGGCAGTGGCCAGCGACTCGACCTCGATTCCCGCCGCCCGCATGGCGGCGACGGCGGGCCGTTCGATCTCCTCGCCGACGGTCACGCCGGCGGCAAGGACGTGCTCGCCGAGGTGCAAGCCGGTGCTGAGGCCGGCGCGGGCGGCATGCGAGCCGATCCGCAGGGGGAACTTCGCGACGTCGGTGAGGACATGCGCGGCGGTGGTGCCTGCGGCCATGACCGCGGACGGTACCTCAGCGCAGGTGTGCCGTCAGCCGGTCAGTCTCGGGTCGGCTCAGGGAACAGCCTTGTCCTGCGGTGCGGCGACGAGCAGCGGTCCGTTCATCGAGCCGTCCACGGCCGACTTGAACTCGCCCTGCGTGCCGTCGGAGTCGATTGCCGCGCCATCCGCGCCGCTGGTGCCGTCCTGGACGGCAAACGTTGTCGTGGGGCTGCCCGCGGAGGCGACCCCGATACCACCGAACAGTGCCGCCAGGCCGATGCCCGCCGACGCCAGGAGCCCACTGAAGACGATCTTGACCATTTGCTGTGACCTTTCAGGCGATCAGCGCAAACTATCGGCCGGTGCTGGGAGAATCGCTGTGCGCACGCTGGCAAGATGCTGAGCCGACCGCGTGACCTGGAGTGGGGTGTGGGCGGACGGTCAGCTGCGAGCAAATGTTTACGCTTCGGCGACCGGGTCCGTCGCACCGGAGGCGTCTCGGGCCGCTTTGCGACGCTTGTACCACTCCCAGATCATCGGAGCCACCGAGACCACCGCGATCAGGATGAAGATCGGTTCGAGCAGCTTCTGGATGATCTCGAACTGGCCCAGCCCGTAGCCCAGCAGGGTCAGGCCGACCCCCCACAGCAGCGCACCGATCACGTTGTAGGTGGTGAACACCGCGTACTTCATCTTGGCCGCGCCCGCGGTGATCGGCGCCAGCGTCCGCACGATCGGGACGAACCGGGCGATCACGATCGCAAAGGGTCCGCGCTGCTCGAAGAACAGGTGTGCCTCGTCGAGGTAGCGCTGCTTGAGGAACCGCGCGTTCGGCTTGAACATCGCGGTGCCCAGGAAGCGGCCCACCAGATAGCCCACCTGGCCGCCGAGCACGGCGGCGATCGGGATGAACACCAGCAGCTGCCACAGCGTGAAGTTGGCGTTCA
This sequence comes from Mycobacterium sp. shizuoka-1, assembly GCF_002723835.1. Taxonomy (GTDB): domain Bacteria; phylum Actinomycetota; class Actinomycetes; order Mycobacteriales; family Mycobacteriaceae; genus Mycobacterium. Next base: position 80,674 of record NZ_BEWG01000019.1, read on the forward strand.
CGTCGGCGCCGCGGGCGGCGGTCCCGGCGGCGAGCATGCCCGCCACGAACAGCAGGGTGTCGCCGGGCAGTACCGGGAACAGCACACCGGACTCGATGAAGACGATGACCAGAATGCCGACCAGCGCCCAGGTGCCGAACTGTTCGATCAGCTTGAGCGGGTCGAGGAAGTCCGGCATCAGTGCCAGGGTGGTGGTGGTCACGACGCCCAAGGGTACCGGTGGCCTCGGGTTGGGAAGGGCCGGCGAGGGGTTCCGCCCCGTGCCAGTTGACAGGCTTCTTGTCATACTGAGGCCGTTCAGCGCCAGAGTCGAGAGGAAGTGCCATGCCCATCGCCACGCCCGAGGTCTACGCGGAGATGCTGGGCCGCGCCAAGGAGCACTCCTTCGCGTTCCCGGCGATCAACTGCGTCGGCTCGGAGAGCATCAACGCGGCCATCAAAGGTTTCGCCGACGCCGGCAGCGACGGCATCATCCAGTTTTCCACCGGTGGCGCGGAATTCGGCTCGGGCCTGGGCGTCAAGGACATGGTGACCGGTGCGGTGGCACTCGCCGAGTTCGCTCACGTCGTCGCCGCCAAGTACCCGATCACCGTCGCGCTGCACACCGATCACTGCCCCAAGGACAAGCTGGACACCTACGTCCGCCCGTTGTTGGCCATCTCGGCCGAGCGGGTGGCCAAGGGCGCCAACCCGCTGTTCCAGTCGCACATGTGGGACGGCTCGGCGGTGCCGATCGACGAGAACCTGTCGATCGCCCAGGAGCTGCTCAAGCAGGCGGCCGCCGCCAAGATCATCCTCGAGATCGAGATCGGCGTGGTCGGCGGCGAGGAGGACGGTGTCGAGGCCGAGATCAACGAGAAGCTGTACACCACTCCGGAGGACTTCGAGAAGACCATCTCCGCGCTCGGCGCCGGGGAGCACGGCAAGTACCTGCTGGCCGCCACCTTCGGCAACGTGCACGGGGTCTACAAGCCGGGCAACGTCGTGCTCAAGCCCGAGGTGCTGGCCGAGGGCCAGCGAGTGGCCTCGGCCAAGCTGGGGCTGCCCGAGGGGTCCAAGCCGTTCGACTTCGTCTTCCACGGTGGTTCGGGCTCGCTGAAGTCGGAGATCGAGGACTCGCTGAAGTACGGCGTGGTGAAGATGAACGTCGACACCGACACCCAGTACGCCTTCACCCGGCCGCTCGCGGCGCACATGTTCACCAACTACGACGGTGTGCTGAAGGTGGACGGCGAGGTCGGCAACAAGAAGGTCTACGACCCGCGCAGCTATCTGAAGAAGGCCGAGGCCTCGATGTCGGAGCGTGTGGTCGAAGCCTGCAACGACCTGCACAGCGCGGGCCGTTCGGTGTCGGCCGGCTAGTAGCGATTTCGGCGCGTTTTCGTTCGCTCAGCGGCGTGTTCTGTTCGGGGACATCGCTGACAGTGGTATGTCTCGGGACATCGCTGACACCTGAGTAGGGCTGGGACCAGCATGGTTCATGGCCCAGAAGGTGACGGCGATGGACATTCGCATGGCTGCAGCATTGGCCGGGCAGATCGAGAAC
>NZ_BEWG01000020.1:0-110587 GCF_002723835.1 Mycobacterium sp. shizuoka-1
GTCCGGTCCTTCACCGCCGACCCCACCCGCAGCTACCAGCGCGGCGACAAAACCACCCGGACCTACCGCACCCGCGAACCCAAACCGCCTTCATGAGTGTCAGCGATGTCCCAAGACATAAGTGTCAGCGATGTCCCGAGACACCACACGCCGCTGGGCGAACGAAAACGCGCCGAAATCGCTAGGAGCTAAGCGGTCAGGGCGACCGACGCCTCGGCGGTGTAGCACAGGAACGTCAGCGTCTCCTGCAGGTACAGCTGCACGGTGTCGGCATCATGGCTCAGGTAGCCGATCGCGACATCGGTGCCCAGCTGCAGGTCGAAATCGCCGCCGCGGGTGCTCAGCAGGAACGCCCCGTCGATCGCGGGCGCCCAGATGATCTCACCGTCCACCAGCCGGTTGAGGTGCTCGCGGATCGGATAGCCGTGCTCGGTGGTCTCGCTGACCTTGGTGTAGGCATCGGCGGACAGCAGCACCGAGTAGGGGCCGTCCACACCGGCCAGCCTCAGCTCGGACAGCGCCTGGGCGAAGACGTCCGGATACTCCCGGGCATCCTCCGGCAGCGCCAGCGCGGGGTTCGAGCTGCAGCTGCGGATCCCGTCGATCGAGGCTGCCGAGTACCCCTCGAAGATCGCGCGATCCTCGATGAACGCCAGCTTCTTGGCGGCGTCCTTGACCGGATCCCAGTCGGAGTCCTGTGCGCCGCGCTCTACGTCGTCGATCGCGACCCGCGACACCGTGAACGGCACCCGCAGCCGCACCAGGGGCTTTGCCTCGCGCAGGTGGGCCACCACACCGTCGGCAGGCGCGGGGACGTCGCGCAGATGCCCGGTGCTGATCGCCGCCGTCACCGGACCGCCCGGCTCGCTGACGTCGACCACCCGCCGACCGGCGATATGACGCTTGAACGTCCGGGCTGCTTCCAATTCGATTTCGCCCCAAGCCGATTCGGTGATCGGAGCGAGTTCGCGGTAGAGGTTGTTCATCAGGGCTGTCCTTTCAGGCTGCCGATCGCCAGTGAGCCGTCGGAAGTGGGGGCGGGTGCCGGGGGAGCCACCGCACTGTCGCCCGAGCCCGGTCTCGGCGGCGGATCGTTCAGAAAATCGACGATGGGGGTGAAGAACAGCGTGCCGGTCAGCGCGGTGGAGAAGTCGAGGATGCGGTCGGTGTTACCCGGCGGGTCGCCGATGAACATGTTCTCCAACATCTTCTCGGTCACCCCGGGGGAGCGCGAGTATCCGATGTAGTAGGTGCCGTACTCACCCTTGCCGACTTCACCGAACGGCATGTTGTGCCGCACGATCTTGAGCTCGTTGCCCTCGTCGTCGGAGATCACGTTGAGCGCGACGTGTGAATTGGCCGGTTTCACGTCGTCATCGAGTTCGATGTCCTCGAGCTTGGTGCGGCCGATGACATTCTCCTGCTCGGTGACCGACAGCGATTCCCACGAGGCCATGTCATGGACGTACTTCTGCACGTGCACGTAGCAGCCACCGGCGAAATCGGGGTCCTCGTCGCCGATTTCGGTGGCGCTCACCGCCACCGGACCGTCCGGGTTCTCGGTGCCGTCGACGAACCCGAGCAGGTCGCGGTTGTCGAAGAACTTGAAGCCGTGCACCTCGTCGACGATCGTGATCGCATCGCCCATGGCCTTGGCCACCCGGCCGGCCAGCTCGAAGCAGACGTCGAGCACCTCGGCGCGGATGTGGAACAACAGATCACCCGGCGTGGACGGGGCGTGATGACGGGGGCCGCGCAGCTCGACGAACGGGTGCAGGTCTTTGGGACGCGGCCCGGCGAACAACCGGTCCCACGCCTCGGACCCGATCGAGGTCACCATCGACAAATGCTTGGACGGATCGCGGAACCCGACGGCACGGACCAGACCGGACAGATCCGGCAACGCGTCGCGCACCGCCGACTCGCCACCGGTGTTGATCGTGGCCACCAAAAAGATCGCGGCGGGTGTCAGGGGAGCCAGTACCGGTTGAGGTAGCGGGGAAGGCACCATCTGACCCTAACGAAAATGCCGTCGGCGATGATGGTGAACATGTCCACGGGTGCCAGTGCGCACGGGTTGTGCGAGTTCATCGACGCGTCGCCGTCACCGTTCCACGTCTGTCACACGGCGGCCCAGCGCCTGCGGACCGCCGGCTACACCGAACTCACCGAGACCGACCGGTGGCCGCAGCGCCCCGGCCAGTACTTCACCGTGCGGGCCGGCTCGCTGGTCGCCTGGAACAGTCTCGAGCGCAGCGGCGGCGACAATCGGCCGTTCCGCATCGTCGGCGCCCACACCGACAGCCCCAACCTGCGCGTCAAACAGCACCCGGACCGGGTGGTGGCGGGCTGGCGGGTGGTGGCGCTGGAACCCTACGGCGGGGCGTGGCTCAACTCCTGGCTGGACCGCGACCTGGGCATCAGTGGCCGGCTCTCGGTGCGCGACCCGGACGCCGACGGTGGGGTGTCGCACCGGCTGGTGCGCATCGACGAACCCATCCTCCGGGTGCCGCAACTGGCCATCCACCTCGCCGAGGACCGTGCCGCGGTCAAGCTCGACCCGCAGCGCCACGTCAACGCGGTATGGGGGCTGGGGGAGACCACCCGGTCGTTCGTCGACTACGTCGCCGAGTGGGCCGGTGTGGTCCCCGCCGACCTGTTGTCGGCCGACCTGATGACCCACGACCTGACCCCCTCGGCCCTCATCGGCGCCGACGGTGAATTCGTCAGCGCGCCGCGACTGGACAACCAGGGCACCTGCTACGCCGGCCTGGAGGCGTTCCTGGCCGCCGAACCGCGCGGGTACCTGCCCGTGCTGGCGCTGTTCGACCACGAGGAGGTCGGCTCGACATCGGATCACGGTGCCCAGTCCGATCTGCTGCCGACCACGCTGGAACGCATCGTGCTGACCGCCGCCGGCGATCGGGAGGACTTCCTTCGCCGGCTGACCGCGTCGATGGTGGCCTCCGGTGACATGGCCCACGCCACCCACCCCAACTACCCCGACCGCCACGAACCCGGACACCTGATCGCCGTCAACGGCGGCCCGGTGCTCAAGGTGCAGCCGAACCTGCGCTACGCCACCGACGGCCGGACCGCGGCCGCGTTCGAGCTCGCCTGCCGGCAGGCCGGCGTACCGCTGCAGCGTTACGAGCACCGCGCCGACCTGCCGTGCGGCTCGACGATCGGACCGATGACGTCGGCGCGCACCGGGATCCCCACGGTGGACGTCGGCGCGCCCCAGCTGGCCATGCACTCGGCCCGCGAAATGATGGGCGCGGCCGATGTCGCCGCGTATGCCGCTGCGCTGCAGGCTTTCCTGTCACCAGCCGGCTGAGGCCGCCGCGACACGACCGAAACCCGCTGCCGCACGCTGCGCCGGGCGCACTGGAATGATTCTTGACCGTGGTGCAGTCCCTGATCGCGCTGTCGGTGGTGCTGGCGATCTGGTCGCTGCTGGCCCGGCCGATGCAACGGGGCCGGATCACCGCGCCGATCCTGCTGGTCGTGGTCGGAGCCGGCATCGAATACGGCACCTACCACGCCGTCGCCGACACGCTGAACTCCCAGGTCGCCCAGCATCTGGCCGAACTGATCCTGGCCGTGCTGGTGTTCGTCGACGCCACCGATGTGCGCGGCGGCCTGTTCGGCCGCGATCCCCGATCGGCGCTGCGACTGCTGGGTATCGGGCTGCCGCTGAGCATCGGCCTGGCGTTCGTGCTGGGCTGGTGGCTGCTGCCCGGCGTCACCTGGCCGGTGCTGCTGATCCTCGCCTGCATCGTCGTGCCGACCGACTTCGCCCCCGCCTCCCGAATCCTGCGCGACGCGCGGATTCCCGAGCGAGTGCGCGACCTGCTCAACGTCGAGGCCGGATACAAGGACGGGATCATCGCGCCGGTGTTGGTGTTCGCGCTGGCGCTGGCCTCCGGTCCGGACGATTCCGAGCCCCCGATGCACGCCCTGGCCGAGGCCGTCCCCGAGGTCGGCATCGCAATGGTGGTCGGCCCCCTGGTCGGTTGGGTGCTGGGCACGCTCGCCAACGCCGCAGAACGCCACAACCTGATGACCGAGCAGTCCAAGCGGATCATCTTCGTCGCCGCGCCGCTGTTGTCCTACTCGCTGAGCGTCGGCCTCGGCGGCAACGGGTTCGTGTCGGCCTTCCTGTGCGGAATGGCGCTCAACTACGTGCGCAAGGCGCAGGACAAGCACCGCGAACTGGAGCTCATCGACGACGTCGCGGTGCTGCTGACCGCGTTCATGTGGTTCGTGGTGGCCGGGATCGGTGTCATCGCGCTGATGTCGGGCGGCGTCACCTGGGGCATGGTCGGCTACACCGCGCTCGCGGTGACCGTGGTCCGGCTGGTCCCGGTGCTCGTCGCGCTGCTCGGGTCGCGGATGGACTGGCCGGAGCGGCTGCTGGTCGGCTGGCTGGGCCCCCGGGGGACCACCTCGATCGTGTTCGGCCTGCTGGCGTTCAACGTCCTCGAGGGCGGTGTCGAGAAACAGGTGCTGTTGATCATGGTGCTGGTGGTGTTGAGCAGCGTGGTGGTGCACGGCCTGTCCGCCGCACCCGTCGCACAGGTCTTTGCGCGCTCCCGCGCGCGAGCGAGCGGAAGCCCGCCGCCACGCCACTAGACTGTCCGGTGTGACATCTGGGCTCACTGGAGCTGTCGACACCGTCGACCATGCCGCGACCACCCCCGAGCACCCGCAGCCGTACCGCGAACTCGGCCTCAAAGACGACGAATATCAGCGGATCCGGGACATCCTCGGCCGCAGGCCCACCGATGCCGAGCTCGCCATGTACTCGGTGATGTGGAGTGAGCACTGCTCCTACAAGTCCTCCAAGGTGCACCTGCGCTACTTCGGGGAGACCACCACCGACGAGATGCGCAAGGCGATGCTCGCCGGTATCGGCGAGAACGCCGGTGTGGTCGACATCGGTGATGGCTGGGCGGTGACGTTCAAGGTCGAGTCGCACAACCACCCGTCCTACGTCGAGCCCTACCAGGGTGCGGCCACCGGCGTGGGCGGCATCGTGCGCGACATCATGGCGATGGGCGCGCGCCCGGTCGCGGTGATGGATCAGCTGCGCTTCGGTGCGGCCGACGCCCCCGACACCCGCCGGGTCCTTGACGGCGTGGTCCGCGGGATCGGCGGGTACGGTAACTCGCTCGGCCTGCCCAACATCGGCGGCGAGACCGTCTTCGACCCGTCCTATGCCGGCAATCCGCTGGTCAACGCCCTGTGTGTAGGCGTGCTGCGCAAAGAGGATCTGCACCTGGCGTTCGCCTCCGGCACCGGCAACAAGATCATCCTGTTCGGGGCGCGCACCGGGCTCGACGGCATCGGCGGTGTGTCGGTGCTGGCGTCGGACACCTTCGGTGGTGACGAAGGCTCGGGACCGGGCCGCAAAAAGCTGCCCAGCGTGCAGGTCGGCGACCCGTTCATGGAGAAGGTGCTCATCGAGTGCTGCCTGGAGCTGTACGCGGCCGGCCTGGTGGTCGGTATCCAGGACCTCGGTGGCGCCGGATTATCTTGTGCGACTTCGGAGTTGGCGTCGGCCGGGGACGGCGGCATGGCCATCGCGCTGGATCAGGTGCCGCTTCGGGCGGCCAACATGACCCCGGCCGAGATCCTGTCCAGCGAGTCGCAGGAGCGCATGTGCGCGGTGGTGACGCCGGACAACGTCGAGAAGTTCATGGCGGTCTGCCGCAAGTGGGACGTGCTGGCGACGGTCATCGGTGAGGTCACCGACGGCGACCGGCTGCAGATCACCTGGCACGGCGAATGCGTCGTCGACGTGCCGCCCCGCACGGTCGCCCACGAGGGTCCGGTCTACCAGCGCCCGCTCGCGCGCCCGGACTCCCAGGACGCGCTCAACGCCGACACCTCGGCCGGCCTGCCGCGGCCAGTCACCGGTGCCGACCTGCGGGCGACCCTGCTGGCGATGGTCGGCAGTCCGCACCTGTGCAGCCGCGCGTTCATCACCGAGCAGTACGACCGCTACGTGCGCGGCAACACCGTGCTCGCCGAGCATGCCGACGGCGGTGTGCTGCGCATCGACGAAGCCACCGGGCGGGGTATCGCGGTGTCCACCGACGCCTCCGGGCGCTACACCCAGCTCGACCCCTACACCGGCGCCCAGCTGGCGCTGGCCGAGGCCTACCGCAATGTCGCCGTGACCGGCGCCACCCCGATCGCAGTCACCAACTGCCTGAACTTCGGCTCGCCCGAGGATCCCGGTGTGATGTGGCAGTTCGCCGAGGCCGTCCGTGGGCTCGCCGATGGCTGTGCGGCCCTGGGGATTCCGGTCACCGGTGGAAACGTCAGCTTCTACAACCAGACCGGGGCGACGCCGATCCTGCCGACACCGGTGGTCGGTGTGCTCGGCGTGATCGACGATGTGAGCCGCCGGCTTCCGACCGGGCTGGGCAACGAGCCGGGGGAGACGCTGTTCCTGCTCGGGGACACCCGCGACGAATTCGACGGCTCGATCTGGGCGCAGGTCAGCGCCGACCACCTCGGGGGCGTGCCGCCGACGGTCGACCTGGCGCGCGAGAAGCTGCTGGGCGAGGTGCTGGCGGCGTCTTCCCGCGACGGGCTCGTCTCGGCCGCGCACGACCTCAGCGAAGGCGGCCTGATCCAGGCGGTGATCGAGGCGGCCCTGGCCGGCGAAACCGGTTGTCGCATCGTCCTTCCCGAGAATGCCGATCCGTTCGTGTTCCTGTTCTCCGAGTCGTCGGGGCGGGCGCTGGTCGCCGTGCCGCGCACCGAAGAGAGCCGCTTCACCGCGATGTGTGAGGCGCGCGGGCTGCCGGCCACCCGGATCGGGGTGTCCGACCCGGAATCGGATTCCGTTGAGGTGCAAGACTTGTTCACGGTGACCATGCAGGAGTTGCGCTCCACGTCCGAGAAAGTGCTGCCCGGGCTTTTCGGATGACCAGTGCGGTCGACGACATCACCGGTGAGGCGCAGACCCCGCCAGTGCCACGGCGTCGCCGCGAATCTCTGATCGAGTGGGCATGGAGCTTGCTGCGCCTGGACTTCGTCGGGGTGGCCTTCGGTGCGTTGTTCTTCTGCCTGTCGCTGACCCCGTCGCTGGCACCGCGCGACTGGGTGATGGCCGGGCTGATCGGCGGGATCAACGCGGCGATCGGCTACGGCATCGGGGTGCTGGCCGGTGTGGTGTTCCGCCGGCTCTTCCTCGACCATCGGCCGTGGTGGCCGCCCAGTGCCAAGACACTCGTCCGCCTCAAGGCGGCGACGGTCGTGGTGTCGATCGGCGCCAGCGTACTGATCCTCGTGCCGGCCGCCGCCTGGCAGCGCCAGATCGCGGCGGTGATGGGGATCGAGGGTCCGTCCACGCTGGTCTACCTGCGCACCCTGGTCGTGGCACTGGTCGCCGGCGGCCTGCTGGTGGGGCTGGCGCGGGTGATCAAGGACGCGATCACGTTCCTTGCCCGGCTGATGATCCGGCGCTGGAACCTCAACGACGAGGTGGCGATGTTCATCGGCACCGCCGTCGTCGTGGTGCTGATCATCACGCTGGCCAACGGTGTGCTCTATCGCGGCTTCGTCGCGGGCGCCAGTGCGATGTTCCAGCCGCAGAATGACACCACCAGGCCCGGGATCTCCCAGCCGGTCGAGGCCGAAAGATCCGGCAGCACAGCGTCATACGCACCCTGGGACACCCTTGGTTTCCAAGGCCGCAACTTCGTGGCGTCCGGGCCGCGGGCCGCCGAATTGAGCGAACTCAACGGCAGGCCGGCCAAGGAACCCATCCGTGTCTACGCCGGTCTGGACACCGCCGACACGATCGAGGGCCGGCTGGCCGTGCTGCTTTCGGAACTGCAGCGCACCAAGGCCTTCGAACGCAAGGTGTTGGTCGTGATCCCGACGACCGGCACCGGCTGGGTCGATCCGGTTGCCGCCCGCTCGATCGAGTCGATGTACAACGGCGACACCGCACTGGTGGCCATGCAGTACTCCTATCTCCCGAGCTGGATCTCGTTCCTGGCCGATCACGAGAAGTCGGTCGAGGCGGGCCGGGCGATGATCGACGCGATTCACCAGCGCTGGCTGCAGTGGCCCGAGAACAGCAGGCCCAAGCTGATGCTCTACGGCGAGAGCCTGGGTTCGATGGCCGGTCAGGGTGCGTTCGGATATCTGCCCGACGTCGTCGACATGGGCTTCTCCGCGGTGCTGTGGGTCGGCCCCCCGAATGCCAGCACCCTGTGGAAGGCCCTGACCGTGCGGCGCGATCCCGGTACTCCGGAGGTTCAGCCGTGGTACGACGCCGGACGCACGGTCCGGTTCGCGCAGGCGGCCGGCCCCGCGGAGATCGCGGCGGTCGCGTCGTCGCCGCCGTGGAAGGGCACTCGGGTGCTCTACCTGCAGCACCCATCGGATCCGGTGGTGTGGTGGACGCCAGACCTGCTGTTCGACCGGCCGGACTGGTTGAGGGAGCCGCCCGGCTTCGACCGCAGCGCCGCGATGAGCTGGTATCCGATCGTCACGTTCTGGCAGGTCAGCGCCGACATGGCAGGCAACGTCACCAGCTCGCAGGCGTCACCGATCGGCCACGGCCACAACTACGGCAACAGCCAGCTCGACGGCTGGGTGGCGGTGGCCGCACCCGACGGGTGGACGCCGGCGGACACTGAGCGGATCCGGCGTGCGCTGGAGACGCAGATGGCCGCGGGCGGACCCGAATTTCAGTGATCACCAAGGACTCTGGCACGCCGGGCGTGCGCGCGGTGGTCAGCACGGCCGTGGCGGCCGCGGTCGGTGCGCCGTTGGGACTTCGGCCGCCGCGGTTGTGGTCGGGGCTGCGCACCGGCGTGGTGACCGCCGGGGTGGTGGCCACCGGCGTCGCGGCGCTGACGGCGGTGCCCCGGGTGCGTGCCGGCATGCAGGCGCGCCGGATCCCGGCCGATCCCGTCCGCTGGCTGGCCCTGGAGATCCCGGTCGCCACGGCGTGGACCGAGGAGATGCTGTTCCGGGGTCTGTTCCAGACCGTCGCCGTGCGGGCATTCGGGCCGACGGTCGGCCCGCTGGTACAGGCCGGGGCGTTCGGGCTCTGGCATATCCCCGATGCCAGGCGGGTCGGCGATCCGGTGCTCGGCACCGTGGTGGTGACCGGCGTCGCCGGCTGGGTGTTCGGCTGGCTCGCCCGGCGCTCGGGCAGCGTGCTGGCCCCGGTGCTCGCGCATGTGGCGTTCAACGAGTCGGCTGCGGTGGCCGCCCTGGTGGTACAGCGGCGCAGGCGCTAGTCCGCCGTCGTCGGCACGTCGCGGCTGTCCGGCACCAGCTCGTGCGGCTCGGTATCGGTGTCGTCGATCCCGAAGCTGATGATGCGTTTGGGGGTGATGCGAATGATGGCCGAGTCGATGCCGTCGCCGGGGGCCTGCACCTCCGCCTGTTCGGCGCTACCGCGGATTTCCAGGCAACGCACCCGCCACGGCGTGCGCGAGGCGATGTCGTCGACGACGAATGCGACGGTGTTGTTGGTGGCGATGTTGCGAAACTTGCGGCTTCGCGACATGCGGTAGCCGACGATGTCGATGGTGCCGAGCGTGTCGTTGTAGGTGAAGCCCACGGGGCTGTTCTGCAGAGTGCCATCCGGCGCGGCCGTGGCCAGCCTGCCGAGATCCGCCGACTTCAGGTACTCGATTTCGTGCGGTTTGAAGGACATCACCCCACGCTAGAACCTGAAGTTTGGTTGACGTCAATCGTGGATTGTCATACTCGATGGCGTGCCTGCCCGCCGCGCTGCCGACCCCGAGACGACGGTGGCCGCCGTCCGTGCCGTGGCGACCTGGCTGCACGACGAGCAGGCGCCCACCCCGGACCGTGCCGCGATCGCGTCGGCCGTGCGACTGACCGCCCGCACGCTGGCCGCGCTGGCACCGGGTGCCAGTGTGGAAGTCCGCATTCCCCCTTTTGTTGCGGTGCAGTGCATCTCCGGACCGCGGCACACCCGGGGCACGCCACCCAACGTGGTCGAGACCGATCCGCGGACCTGGCTGCGGGTCGCAACCGGCCTGCTCGGCGTCGACGAGGCGGCCGGATGCGGGCTGCTGCGCCTGTCCGGGTCGCGAGCCGGTGAGGTCGCCGACTGGCTCCCGGTGATGACACTTTCGGAGTAAACGGCGCCGACACCCGGTGTTCGATTCCGCGTTTCCTGCCGGTGCCCGTAAACTGGGTTACGTCACCGACCTGCGCCAGGGAGCAGCCCATATCGTGACCGAAGAACTGGAAAACCCACCTCGGGAAGAATGCGGCGTCTTCGGAGTCTGGGCTCCCGGTGAAGATGTCGCCAAACTCACTTATTACGGCCTCTATGCGCTACAGCACAGAGGGCAGGAGGCGGCCGGTATCGCCGTCGCCGACGGGTCGCAGGTCCTGGTCTTCAAGGATCTGGGCCTGGTCAGCCAGGTGTTCGACGAGCAGACGCTGGCCGCGATGGAAGGTCACGTCGCGATCGGCCACTGCCGCTACTCGACGACGGGCTCGACCACCTGGGAGAACGCCCAGCCGGTGTTCCGCAACACTGCGGCAGGTACCGGAGTTGCGTTGGGCCACAACGGGAATCTGGTCAACACCACCGAACTGACGACGCGGGCGCGCGATGCCGGGCTGATCAACCCCCACATGCCGGGTGCGGCCACCACCGACTCCGACATCCTCGGTGCGTTGTTGGCCCATGGCGCGGCGGACTCCAGCATCGAGCAGGCCGCCCTCGAACTGCTGCCCAGCGTTCGCGGGGCCTTCTGTCTGACCTTCATGGACGAGACCACGCTGTACGCCGCCCGCGACCCGTTCGGGGTGCGCCCGCTGTCGCTGGGCCGGCTCGACCGCGGCTGGGTGGTGGCCTCCGAAACCGCAGCGCTCGACATCGTCGGCGCGTCCTTCGTCCGCGACATCGAACCCGGCGAGCTGCTGGCCATCGATGCCGACGGCGTGCGCTCCACCAGGTTCGCCAACCCGACCCCCAAGGGCTGCATCTTCGAATACGTCTACCTCGCCCGCCCCGACAGCACGCTGGTCGGCCGGTCCGTGCACGCCACCCGCGTGGACATCGGCCGTCGGTTGGCCCGGGAGAAGCCGGTCGAGGCCGACCTGGTCATCGGAGTGCCCGAGTCGGGCACCCCGGCCGCCGTCGGATACGCCCAGGAGTCGGGCATTCCGTTCGGCCAGGGTCTGATGAAGAACGCCTACGTCGGACGGACCTTCATCCAGCCGTCGCAGACCATTCGGCAACTGGGTATTCGGCTCAAGCTCAACCCGCTCAAAGAGGTCATCCGGGGCAAGCGGCTGATCGTGGTCGACGACTCGATCGTGCGCGGCAACACCCAGCGCGCGCTGATCCGGATGCTGCGCGAGGCCGGCGCCGTCGAGGTGCACGTGCGGATCGCCTCGCCGCCGGTGAAGTGGCCGTGCTTCTACGGCATCGACTTCGCCACGCCCGCCGAACTGATCGCCAACGCGGTGGACGACGAGGACGAGATGCTCGAAGCGGTGCGCCACGCGATCGGTGCCGACAGCCTGAGCTACATCTCCCAGCAGGGCATGATCGCGGCGACCGAACAGCCGCCAACCAGGTTGTGCTGCGCCTGCTTTGACGGCCAGTACCCGATCGAGCTGCCCGGTGAGACCGCGCTCGGCAAGAACGTCGTCGAGCACATGCTGGCCACCGCGGCGCGCACCGGACTGCCCATCACGCCGGTCACCGCCGACAACGACAACGTCTCGGCGCTCAGCCGGCCCTGACCTCTCACCCCGCGGCGTCGGTGACCTTGCGCAGCTGCGCACGCAGACCCGCCACCTGCAGCGGCCGTGCCGCATACCAGTAGATCCGGCCGAGCAGCCCGCGTGGATAGAAGATCGACCGCTGCTCGTAACGGCTGCCGCCGCCCTCGGGCGTCACCCGCATCTCCAGCCAGCGCACCCCGGGCCCGCGGTTGTCGGCGCGCAGCCGCAGCACCGTGCCGGGCTCGCTGCTGTCCACCTGCCAGCCTCTTGGGGCGTTGGCCTGCACCGCTGCCCAGAGTTGTTCGGGGGATGCCGTGCTGTGGCTCGAGCGGCTGTCGGTGTACACCACGGCGCCGGCCCAGTCCGGATCGCCGGGCAGCTGCGCGGCGGTCCCGGCGTCCCAGGTGGTCTCGACCTCGCCGCGGGTGACGCAGTCCAGGGCGAGCACGACCGCCCGCCGGTACGGGGTGAGCCCGCCGGGCGGCGGGGCGATGATGCTGTCGATGTCGTGGTTGTCCATCACGGCATCACAGTGCAGCGACTCCACCAGCGGCCGGGCCAGACCGGACGGAATCGGCGTCACCAGCCCGACCCACAGCGCGGCGATCCGCGGCGTCAGCACTGGCAGCACCAGCATGCGCCGATGCGTCAACCCGGCGACCTCGGCGTAGATCTGCATCATGTCGCCGTACTCCAGCACATCGGGGCCGCCGACGTCCCAGGTCCGCGACATCGGCACCGCCGCGGTGGCCGCAGCGGCCAGATAGTGCAGCACGTCCCGGATCGCGATCGGCTGGATCTTGTTGTGCACCCACTTCGGTGTCGTCATCACCGGCAGCCGATCGGTCAGGTGACGGATCATCTCGAAGGACGCCGAACCCGAACCCACCACGACGCCGGCCTGCAGGACGATCGTCTCGATGCCCGAGGCGATCAGGATCTCCCCGACCGTGGTACGGGATGCGAGATGAGTCGACAGCTCCACCCCTTCGGGGTGCAGGCCGCTGAGGTAGACGATGCGCCGTACCCCGGCGGCGCGGGCGGCGGTGACGACATTCTGCGCGGCGCGGCGTTCGTCAGCGGCGAAATCGGCGGAGGCGCCCATCGAGTGCACCAGGTAGTAGACGACGTTGACGTCGGCGAAGGCGTCGGTGAGCGAATCGGCGTCGCTCAGATCGCCGGCGGCCACCTCGATCCGGTCACGCCACGGCACCCCGGCCAGCTTGGCGGGGTTTCGGGCCAACGCCCGCACCACATGTCCCTCGTCCAACAGCCGCGGCACCAGGCGCCCGCCGATGTATCCGGTGGCGCCGGTGACCAGGCACCGGGTTGGCTGCGCCGGCATGTGTCCTCCGTTCCTGTGTCCGTGTCGTGAGCGGACGCCCCGGAGGGATTGCCACTTATTCGAAAGGGCAACCCGGATTGGGCATGTCCACGGCCAGCGGGCTGCCCGCGGGTTTGATGTAGAGCACCCACATCACCACCGGTGTGGGGCCCTCGTTACGGCCTTCGTGCACGTAACCGGCGCCGCTGCCCTCGGCGATGGGGTCGCCGGCGTTGTAGACGCCGTCGACCGAGCAGTCGCCGTTGTAGTGGGTCAGCGTGCCCTGCTTGACCAGCCCGAACACCTGTCCGGGGTGATAGTGCCAGCCCGTGGTGCCGCCCGGGGCGATAGTGAGCTCACGCGTGACGAAGTCCCTGCCGTCGAGCGTGGACTGCACCATGGTGGTCGCCTCGATCCCGGCGTTCGGCGTCGCTGCCGCCGACCCGGGGGCCAGCAGTGTCATGCTCGACGCGGCGGATAGTGCCGCCGCCACCGACTGCAACGGTTTCATGAGAGACCAGCGTGTCACACAATGTCGGCATGGCGTTTCGGGGATGGCCGATCGAGGCGGTCGAATTCTACGAGGGGCTCGAGGCCGACAACTCCAAGGTGTACTGGACTCGCCACAAGGCGGTCTACGACGGCCAGGTGAAGGCACCGATGCAGGAGTTGCTGGCCGAACTGGCCGACGAGTTCGGCGCGGGCACGCTGTTCCGGCCCCACCGCGACGTGCGGTTCAGCGCCGATAAGGCGCCGTACAAGACGAACTGCGCGGCCCGGCTCGGCTCGGGCTACGTGTCGTTCTCGGCGGACGGGCTGTCCGTCGGCAGCGGCCTGTACATGCCCGAGCCGGCCGCCTTGGCCCGGTACCGGGCGGCCGTCGACGCCCCGAAGTCCGGGGCCGAGCTCGCCGCGATCGTCGCGGCGCTGCACGCCGACGGCTACGACACGATGGCCCACGAGATCCTCAAGACCGCGCCGAGGGGCTTTCCGAAAGACCACCCGCGCATCGACCTGCTGCGCCACAAGGGCATCGCGATGATGAAGACCTGGCCCGTCGGCGCCTGGCTGGGCACCGCCAAGGCCAAGGACCGGGTCGTCACCGCCTTGCGGGCCGGGACACCACTGCGCGACTGGCTGGCCCGCAACGTCGGCTGACCATGGCCCGTACCGGCGGCGCTCGGGGACCGGTAGCCTTATGCCCGATGACGGAGCGCGAGGACGACAACCACATCTCCTACGCATCGGCCGGGGTGGACATCGAGGCCGGTGACCGCGCGGTCGAGCTGTTCAAGCCGCTGGCGAAACGGGCCACCAGGCCCGAGGTGCGAGGCGGCCTGGGCGGTTTCGCCGGGCTGTTCGCCCTGCGGGGCGGCTATCGGGAGCCATTACTGGCCGCGTCGACAGACGGGGTCGGGACCAAGCTGGCGGTGGCCCAGGCGATGGACAAGCACGACACCGTCGGCCTGGACCTGGTCGCGATGGTGGTGGACGACCTCGTGGTGTGCGGTGCCGAGCCGCTGTTCCTGCAGGACTACATCGCCGTCGGACGCACCGTCCCGGACCGGGTCGCCGCGATCGTCGCGGGCATTGCCGAAGGCTGCGTGGCCGCCGGCTGCGCGTTGCTGGGCGGGGAGACCGCAGAACACCCGGGGCTGATGGAACCCGACCACTACGACATCTCCGCCACCGGCGTGGGCGTGGTCGAGGCCGACGACGTGCTCGGACCCGAGCGGGTTCGGCCCGGCGACGTGATCATCGCGATGGGCTCCTCGGGTCTGCACTCCAACGGCTATTCACTGGCCCGCAAGGTGCTGCTGGAGATCGACCGGATGAACCTGGCCGGCCATGTCGAGGAATTCGGCCGCACGCTCGGCGAGGAACTGCTCGAGCCCACGCGCATCTACGCCAAGGACTGCCTGGCACTGGCCGCCGAGACCCAAGTCCGCACCTTCTGCCACGTCACCGGCGGCGGGCTGGCCGGCAACCTCGAGCGGGTCGTGCCGCACGGCTTGGTCGCCGAACTCGACCGCGGAACCTGGACTCCCGCACCGGTATTCGCGATGATCCAGCAACGTGGCCGCATCGACCGTGCCGAAATGGAGAAGACGTTCAACATGGGCGTCGGCATGGTCGCCGTCGTCGCGCCGGAGGACACCGACCGCGCGCTGGCGATTCTGACTGCACGCCACCTGAACTGCTGGACACTGGGCACTGTCACCAAAGGGAAGGACGGCCCACGAGCCAAGCTCGTGGGACAGCACCCACGCTTCTGAAGGGGTGCGGCGCTCAGCGCCGCCAGCTGCCCTCGTCGGCCCACGGGTCGTCATCGAACCCGTTGTCGACGGAGTCAGGCTCTCTCGAGTCCGACCCTGACAGCTCTTGCTGGAGCCGGTCGAAATCGGTCTGCGGGGAGCTATATTTCAGCTCCCGAGCAACCTTGGTCTGCTTTGCCTTTGCCCGGCCGCGGCCCATGGGGGAACCCCCTCGCGCAATAACGGAGCGGCCCGGGATGCAGGCGGCTCCGATCTGTGTGTTCGTTATTGTCCTGCCAACACCTTACCGTGCCCGACTGCGATGTGCTGGCAGGCCCGTTCGCCGGTGGGTGAACGTCACACTGCGCCGCGCCGCAGGCGCTCGACCGCCAGCCGGCCGGCACCCGCCGCATCGGCGGGCGGCAGCGAATCCGGGTCGATCTCGGCGGCCACCTCGTGGTCGCCGCCCGTGGTCAGCGGGGTTTCGGCGGGAATGCCCCGCTTCACCAGGGCCAAGGCGATCGGCCCCAGGTCGACGTGATCGACGACCGTCCCGAGCCGCCCCACGACACGCCCGGCGGCCAGCAGCGGATCACCCGTGGCCGGGCGCTCACCGGACCCGTCGAGGTGCACCAGCACCAGCATCCGGGGCGGCTTTCCCAGGTTGTGGACGCGGGCCACGGTCTCCTGGCCGCGATAGCAGCCCTTGTCCAGATGTACGGCCCCGTGCCCGGGACCACCGATCCAGCCCACCTCGTGTGGGATCGTGCGTTCGTCGGTGTCCACCCCCAGCCGTGGTCGCTGCGCGGCGACCCGGTAGGCCTCGTAGGCCCACAATCCGGCCCGGCGCACTCCGGCGGCCTCCAGCTGCGACAACCACGCCGCGACATCGGCGCGTGGCACCAGCAGGTCCAGTTCGATCTGGCCCGCCTCGGCCGGCACCCGACGCACGAAACCGGCGTCGGGCAGCGGCACGGCCGCCGATTCGGCCGGCAACCCGGCGATACCGAGGGCACCGAGCACGGCGGCGTCGGCCAGCCGCGGGCCCAGCAGCGAGAGCACGGCCAGATCGGCGGTGTCGATCGTGACATCGGCCCAGAACACCATCTTGCGCAGATAGGTCAGCAGCGGCTCCCCACGCCACGGCTCGGTGTCCAGATAGGTGACTCCGCCGAGCTCCGTCTGCACCCAGTGATCCTCGACACGGCCCTGCCCGTCGAGGCTGAGGTTGTCGGTGGACGTGCCGTCGGGCAATTCGCTGACATGCTGCGTCGAGATCGAGTGCAGCCAGCTGCGCCGGTCGGCTCCGGTCACCGCGATCACGGCGCGGTTGGACCGGTCCACCACCACCGCGTCGTGGGCGGCGGCGCGCTGTTCGCCGAGCGGGTCGCCGTAATGCCAGATCGCACCGGCGTCGGGGGAACTGTCCGGGGTGGGAACGGCTGACACACATCAACTCTACGGGCCGGCCAGTACGCTGTGACTCCATGGTTGGCCAGTCATCGGTGCTCGTCACGCTCGACGGACAGGTGCACGATCCCAGCCGTCCGCTGCTGTTCGCCGACGATCTGGCCGCCGTGCGCGGCGACGGCGTGTTCGAGACGCTGCTGGTCCGCGACGGCCGCGCCTGCCTGGTCGAAGCCCACCTCTACCGGCTGGTCCAGTCGGCCAAGATGATGGACCTGCCCGAGCCGGATCTTGCCGCCTGGCGGCAGGCGATCGGGATCGCGGTCGGGCAGTGGGCCGCGCTGTCCACCGGCGAAGGGGCCCTGCGCCTGGTGTACAGCCGTGGCCGGGAGAGTGGGACGGCGCCCACCGCCTACCTGACGGTGAATCCCGTCCCGGACCGGATCGCCACCACCCGCCGCGACGGCGTGGCCGCGGTGATGCTCGACCGCGGGCTGCCGGCGAGCGGGGTGGACGCGATGCCCTGGCTGGTGGCCGGCGCCAAGACGTTGTCCTATGCGGTGAACATGGCCGCGCTGCGGCACGCGGCCGCGCAGGGCGCCGGCGACGTCATCTTCGTCAGCTCCGACGGCTTCCTGCTCGAGGGTCCCCGCTCGACGGTCGTGGTCGCCACCGACGACGGTTCCGGTGGCACCTGCTTTCTCACCCCGCCGCCGTGGTATCCGATTCTGCGCGGAACCACCCAGCAGGCGTTGTTCACGGTGGCCCGCGACAAGGGTTACGACTGTGACTACCGGGCACTTCGTCCCGCGGATTTGTTTGACGCGCAGGGGGTTTGGCTGGTGTCCAGCATGACGCTGGCGGCCCGGGTGCACACCGTCGACGGTCGGCGGTTGCCGGTGAACCGACTGGCTGCCGAGGTTTCCGCGCTGGTCGACGCCGCAATCGTCAGCGATCGCTGAAAAGCGAAAACCTGTTGGCGCGCGGTCGGTGACGCGGGTACGGTCGGCCGTACACAGGGAAGGAGGTGGTCCGGAAAATTGATAGCTTCTAGGACATGTGAGGTGGCTGCCCGCTAGCAGCACCAGGTGCCGGGAATCACCTGCGCCCTGCGCGCGCTGGCGAATCCCAGGCAGCTACCCGGCCCCCGAGCTCTTGGTGAGTCCTGCCAAGGAATACCGGCTCGGGGGCCGCCCCATTTTCCGGTGCCGACGTTTGTCAGTTCCGCGCCGAATTGAATTTCGCCGCGCGTCAATTCCCGCCTTGCTGTGGGGTGACTGTGAGTAGCGCCGACAATGTGCATTTTTCTGATATGACACCGGCAAGCCCATACCATTTTCAGAATGCAAACCCATGGGGAGACGGGAAACGGCGGGGGGCTACACGCCGGGACCGATATCGAAGACAGTGCCGATACCGCAGTCCGCACGGACGTGCCGGACGATCGACCGCCTCGTGGTGGTTTATCGATCTTTCCGATCGTGCTGGGTGTGTTCGTCTGCGCTTTGAGTATTTGGATCGCGGTGAGGCTGGGGACCAGCGTTATCAGCGCCAAAACTTCGGGAGCTTTCGGTGCCGCGCTGCTGGCGACGAGTTTGCTCATCGGTGTCTTTCTGATCTTGTATGCCGTCGTATTGCGACGCGCTGAGTCGGCGGATGTTTCGAGATCGACGGGGTCGGGCGACGCCGTAGCCAAGTCGGGACGCGCACTTCGCTACGTCAAATGGGTCGTGGTGCCATTGCTGCTGGGGTTGGCGGGCGCCGGCCTGACCGTGTGGGCGGCGGCGGATGCGCAGCCCTCGGTTGCCTCCCCCGACTCGCCGAAGTCGTGTTTCCAGCTCTATCAGGACGCGATGGCCATGCACAAACAGAACCCGAAGTTCAGGCTGCCTGCGCGGGACCGCGACGAGGTCCGGTGTGCCATCAACAAGACCGTTCTGTCCCTGAAGTAGCAGCGATGCCGCCCTGCCCAACGCCGGCATGGTGTGCTTCCTCGATGGCGGCCGGACCCTCGAATCAGGCTCTGCCGAACAGGTTTTGACAGATCTCAGCGGTTTCTGCGCCGGGTGACGGGTCGGCGACCTAGCCGGCCGGGCCCGGCTCCAGCGGCGAGCACGCCTTGCGGGCCGACTCCCACACCCCGGGGTCGACGCCGGCCGGCGGGCCCAGCACGGCGCCTCCTGCCGAATCGGGAACGCCGTGGTCGTGCAGGCACTGCGCCAGCGATCCATGCTCGGACGGGGCGCTGCCGGTGCTGCTCGGCGCGGGACTGATCGCCGTCGGCTGGGACGGTGTCGGTGTCGGCGTACACCCCGCGAGGACCGCGGCCGCCGCGGCGGCCCCGAGAAATAGGCCGCGCATCAGCCGACGTAGCGCGTCAGCCGCGCGGACAGATGCGGGACCAGGCCCCCGTCGGCGTCGACACGTTCCTCGACGTAGGCCAGATCACCGCCCTCCACGATGCCGTAGAGACGCTTGGCCCCGCCGACGAGCACACCGGACTTGCTGCGCGCGAGCGCGTCGGTGACGAGCTCCCACGACGATTGCGTGCGCGGCTGGCCGTAGAACAGTTCGATGTAGCCGGCCGAGTGGGCCAGCAACAGTTCGATGGCCTGCGATTCGCCCGGATCGGCCGGGTCGGTGACGA
The DNA here is from genome assembly GCF_002723835.1 of Mycobacterium sp. shizuoka-1. Lineage (GTDB taxonomy): Bacteria > Actinomycetota > Actinomycetes > Mycobacteriales > Mycobacteriaceae > Mycobacterium. Next base: position 19,391 of record NZ_BEWG01000020.1, read on the forward strand.
ACCGCCAGAAGCCGGTCTCGCGCAGTCCGGGGGAGTGGTAGTTGCCGCCCTCGTCGAGGCGCCACGACCGGGCATCCCAGTTGAGATAGTCGCCGCCGTCGTGGGAGACGATGATCTGCTGGCCGAACCGGTAGTCGCCGTGCGGCCCGCGGCCCTCACCCTCGCCGCGCCACACCCCGACCAGCGGCAACAAGGCCAGCAGCGCGTCGTGCAGATTTGCGCCCAGACGCAGGTTGGCGGTGTCGGCAGGCAGCGGCAGGTCGTCGAACACCGGGATGTTGCGGCCGGCCGTCTCTTTGGCCCGCTCGGCGGCCGCGGCTACCGCGCGATCGCCGCTGCCGTGGATGTCGTCGGAACTCACGACTCGTCGGTGATCAGTCGGTACAGCGCGTACAACGCGAACCAGGTGATCAGTACGACGGTTGCGACCAAAAGGATCTCGTAAAACAGAACCACGTGCTCAGTCTATCCGGGGCTCGGGCGGACGCACCGCCCGAGCCACCGTCGTCACGCGACCTTGATGTCGACTTCGTGAATGCCCGCGCCCGACGGTGCCACGGTGGCGTCACCGTTGCCCACCTTGGACAGCGCGCGCACCGTCCAGGTGCCCGGTGCCGCGAAGAACCGGAAATCGCCGGTCGCCGACGCCACCACCTCGGCGGTGAACTCGTCGCTGGAGTCCAGCAGGCGCACGAACGCACCGGCCACGGTCTGACCTGAGTCGTCGACCACGCGCCCGGTGATCACGGTCTCCTTCTCCAGGTCGACGCCGGCGGGCAGGGTCTGTCCTTGTTTAGGTGCAGAGCACATGATCAACTTCCCAACTCGATCGGGGCCCCCACCAGGGAGCCGTATTCGGTCCAACTGCCGTCGTAGTTCTTGACGTTCTTGTGCCCCAACAGTTCCTGCAGCACGAACCAGGTGTGCGACGAGCGCTCACCGATGCGGCAGTAGGCGATGGTCTCCTTCTCGCCGTCCAAGCCGGCCGCCTCATACAGCGCGGCCAGGTCCTCGTCGGACTTGAAGGTGCCGTCCTCGTTGGCAGCCTTGCTCCACGGAACGTTGATGGCACCGGGGATATGCCCGGGCCGCTGGCTCTGCTCCTGCGGCAGATGCGCCGGCGCGAGGATCTTGCCCGAGAACTCGTCGGGGGAGCGGACATCCACCAGGTTCTTGGTGCCGATCGCGGCGATCACCTCGTCGCGGAACGCGCGGATGGTGGTGTCGGGCGCGGCGGCCACGTACGACGTCGAGGGACGGGCCGGCACGTCGGTCACCAGGGGCCGGCCGTCGAGTTCCCATTTCTTGCGGCCACCGTCGAGCAGCTTGACGTTCTCGTGCCCGTACAGCTTGAAATACCAGTACGCGTAGGCGGCGAACCAGTTGTTGTTGCCGCCGTACAGGATCACGGTGTCGTCGTTGCTGATTCCCTTGTCGGACAACAACTTCGAGAACTGCTGCTGGTCGACGAAGTCACGCTTGACCTGGTCCTGAAGCTCGGTCTTCCAGTCCAGCCGGACGGCGCCGGCGATGTGACCGCCTTCGTAAGCCGAGGTGTCCTCGTCGACCTCGACGAAGACCGTGTTCGGCGCATCGAGATTGCTCTCGGCCCAGTCGGTGGAGACCAGGACGTCGGAGCGTGCCATGAAGTGGTTCCTTTCGGTTAAGTGTCGTGAAGCCTTAGGTGGTGGCCGGGGCGTGACGTAGCCGGGCCGCGAGCGGGTAGAGCTGGCAGCCGAGGCAGATACCGAAGGCTGCGTTGAGGAAAGCGGCGAACAGGGCGAAGGCGGTGGCGATCACACCGACCAGCGACGCCCCGAGGACGAACCCGGCGAGGCCGACAGCGGCGAACACCAAGCCCACCAGCTGGGCGAACTTCAACGGCGGTACGGGTTCGCGTTCCGACACCGGGCTCAGGCGCGGGGCCACCAGGTTGGCGAAGATCAGCCCGTAGGGGTGCTGGCGTGGGCCACGCCACGCGCCGATGGCGAACACGACGCCCTGCAACGCAAGCAGCACCGCCGCGGCGGTCGTGCTGAACCCGGAGATCGCGAGCACCGCGATCAGCACCACGGTGGTGATCCAGGCCGCGAAGCGGGGCCCGCGAACGTCCACCTGGGCCGGTGAGGTGGTGGTGGTCGACATGCATCTACTCCTGTTGCGGGGTGGGGCTGGACGGAGGCAGGCCGCGAAACGGCCGCTCCAGAGTGGCGGCGCGAAGAAAGGCGCGGCTACTCAGCAGCTACAGCAACAACAGCAACAACCCGCGACGCGGCACAGATCAACTGCGCGGCGCTTGGTGAGCGAGAGCTCCAGGCGGGTCGACACGCCAGACATGCTACCCAATGACTGCGGTCTCAGGCCAACAGAGGTTCGAGCGCGGAACGCAGGTCAGCGGCCTTGGGAACACCCGCGGTGCGGTATCGCTGCCGGCCGTCGGCGTCGAAGATGAACGTGGTCGGCAGCGACATGACCGAAAGTTTGCGCGCGGCACCCGGATTGGCGTCCATATCGATCTCGACGTGAGCTACCTCACGCATGTCGGCGCAAGTCTGGTTGACCACTCGCCGCACCGCCGCGCACGGTCCGCACCACACCGCGCTGAAATGCACAATCGTCGGTCCGGTGCGGGACAAGCCCAGGTCACTGACGTCGAGGTCGGCCGGTTCGGCGTCGCGCAGCACCCCCGAACGGCGGCTGTGCAGAAAGCCGGCCACCCCGGCCACGCCCAGAGCGGCGGCGATGGCGACGATCGCGGTGAGCAGTCCCGTGGTCATGATTGTGTGAACCCGTCCAGGCGGACCGTTACTCCCTCGGCGATGCCTTCGATGATGACGTCCGACCCGCGCGCACCTTCGGTGGTCGGCCGCACCCCGAAGGGCAGCTTCTGGTCGGGCAGGCTGCCGCTGAAGGCCGCCAGCACCGCGGCCCTGCGATCGTCGGGTACCGCCTGGTCGGCGGTCCCGGGACCGGTCTGGACGTCGGTGGCGGTGAACACCAGCGTGGTCTGATCCTCGCCCGCGACGGACAGGTCGACCGCGACGCTGACGCGCTTGTCGAAGCCCGCCTTGGTCGGCGTTCCGGTGAACACCAGTCCCTTGCTGCCCGAAATACCGGACTCGGTGGTGCCGCCGGTGGCGTCGTTGCTCTCCTTCGAGGGGGCTTCCACCATCAGATCCTTGATCCCCATGAACCGGCCCAGGTGGCCGGAGTCGATGATGATCCGGCTCTCCAGCTTGCCGACCGGCAGGTTCGCCTGCGGCCTGATCAACCACGACGCCTCGGTGAGGTCGATGTTGTGCATGGTGGCCTCCAGCGAAGCCCGGCCCACCACCGGGTGATCCGCCCCGTTGACCTTGATTTCGATCTCGTCGTAGTGGTGGTCGACGGCCTGCCGGATGAACGGAAAGCCCAGGATCGCCACCGACGGGTCGAACGACAGCCCGGCAACCGAGCGCACGGTGCGGGCCAAGCGATACTCGGCGAAGATGGTGGCCCCGAAGTCGGCGCCGACCGCCCCGACGAGCACGGCGAGGACCGCGGCACTCAGCGTGATCAGCAGCTTTCGCACCAGCACATTCTGGCCCACGCCCCGCTCGCGGCCACCGCCGCGCACCCCCGGGATTGCGGGCTGAACCGTTCGGATCGGCTAAATAGCAGGTGGCGGGTTAAAGTTAGATGACCCATGGTCGGTAACGGCCATATGTCGCCCATGAGTCTGGTGGGTCACCGCGACGACGCTGTCGAGATGAGTATCCAGGGCATTGGAGAGTCTGTTGGACCTGCTGCTTCTCACAGTCGACCCGCACCCGGAATCGGTGCTGCCGTCGCTGGCGCTGTTGGCGCACACCGTCCGGTCGGCCCCGACCGAGGTGTCGTCGCTGCTGGAAGCCGGCACCGCGGATGTGGCGATCGTCGACGCACGTACCGATTTGGCCGCCGCCCGCGGGTTGTGCCGACTGCTCGGAACCACCGGCACCTCGGTGCCCGTGGTGGCCGTCGTCAACGAGGGCGGCCTGGTGGCCGTCAACATGGACTGGGGTCTCGACGAGATCCTGCTGCCCAGTACCGGGCCTGCCGAGATCGACGCCCGGTTGCGCCTGCTGGTCGGCCGCCGTGGCGGCATGACCAGCCAGGAGAGTGCGGGCAAGGTAAGCCTTGGTGAGCTGGTCATCGACGAGGGCACCTACACCGCACGGCTTCGGGGCCGTCCGCTCGACCTCACCTATAAGGAGTTCGAGCTGCTCAAATATCTCGCGCAGCACGCAGGCCGGGTGTTCACCCGCGCCCAGCTGCTGCAAGAGGTGTGGGGGTACGACTTCTTCGGCGGCACCCGCACCGTCGACGTGCACGTTCGGCGACTGCGCGCCAAACTCGGCCCCGAATACGAATCTCTGATCGGCACCGTCCGCAACGTGGGCTACAAGGCGGTCCGCCCGGCCCGCGGCCGCCCGCCGGCCGCCGAGCCCGAGTTCAGCGAGGACGACGACGAGGACGCCTTCGACGACGGCGAGGACGTGATCTCGGATTCGATGGCGGTGCGATCGGGCTCGATGTCCCAGCCGCTGCGCAGTCAGTGACGGAGCCGCAGTGGCGGACGGCCCTCACCCAGGCCGAACAGGATCAGGTGCGCGACCTGATCGACGCGGCCACCCGATCCGACGGGATCGCCCCAGTGGGCGAGCAGGTGCTACGCGAGCTCCGGCGGGCCGCCGAGCCCGATGAGCGTGACCGCAGCCGGCATCTCGTCGCCGCGGAAGGCGCGGACGTGGTGGGCTATCTCAACCTGACCCCCGGGCGCGACGGCGCTGATGCGATGGGAGAACTCGTCGTCCAACCGCAAGCCCGTCGGCGCGGGATCGGCTCAGCGTTGGTTCGCACCGCCACCGATGCCGCGGGCGGCGCGGTCCGGTTCTGGGCGCACGGCACCCTTCCCGCGGCACAAGCTGCCGCACAGGCCCTCGGCACGACCGTGGTCCGGGAACTGATGGAGATGCGCCGGTCGCTGCACGATGTGCCCGAGCCCGCGGTGGGCGACGGGATCGAGATCCGCACCTATCGGGGTGCGACCGACGACGCCGAGCTGCTGCGGGTCAACAACGCGGCGTTCGCGTGGCATCCCGAGCAGGGCGGCTGGGTACAGGCCGACCTCGACGAGCGTCTCGCCGAACCCTGGTTCGATCCGGCGGGCTTGTTCCTGGCCGTTGACGACGACAGCGGTGCGCTCCTCGGTTTCCACTGGACCAAGGTGCACGCCGACCACCCCGGGCTCGGCGAGGTCTATGTCGTCGGCGTCGACCCCGCCGCGCAGGGGCGGGGGCTGGGGCGCGCGCTGACTGTCATCGGCCTGCAGCACCTGGCCCGGCGGCTGGCGTCCCACGATCAGCCCGAGGTCATGCTGTACGTCGAAGGCGACAACACCGCCGCGCGCACCACCTATGACCGGCTGGGATTTGCGGTATCCAGCGTCGACACCGCGTATCGGCCCTCGTCGTCGGCCGGTATCCCGCCTGGGGGCGGTCACAGCTAGTTAGCGGCCTTCCGCAATGCGCCGTTCACCAACCTGTTCACCTCTCGTTCATATTCCGGGTGGGTTCCGTCCACCCCGAACGCCTAACTTCCGGGGTGGTGCATGCGCCCTACCGGGGCGAACACGGCAACGGAGAAAGTGGGATAGGTGAATCTGAACAGGTTTGGCAAGGCGTTCCTCGTGACTGCGTCAGCGACGGCCATCACCGGCCTGACGCTCACCGCCTGCGGCAGCGACAACAACGCCGGAACGGCGTCGTCGACCAGCGCGTCCGGCTCGTCCAGTGCGTCGGCCGACTGCGGTGGCAAGAACGCGGTGACCGCCGAGGGCTCGACCGCTCAGCAGAACGCCATCGCGGTGTTCAACCAGGTGTGGGGCCAGAAGTGCCCGGGCAAGAACCTCTCGTACAACCCGACGGGCTCCGGTGCCGGCGTCACCCAGTTCATTGCAGGCCAGGTCGACTTCGCCGGCTCCGACTCGCCGCTGTCCAAGGATCAGCCCGATGAGGCTGCCAAGCGTTGCAGTGGCAATCCGGCTTGGAACCTGCCGTTGGTCTTCGGCCCCGTCGCGCTGGGCTACAACCTGCCGGGCGTCGACAAGCTCGCCGTGAACGCCGATGTGCTGGCCAAGATCTTCACCGGCGCCATCAGCAACTGGAACGATCCGGCGATCGCCGCGTTGAACAGCGGCGTCTCGCTGCCCGACCAGAAGATCACGCCGATCTACCGCTCGGATTCCTCGGGCACCACCGACAACTTCCAGAAGTACCTGGGCGCCGCGGCCCCGGAGAGCTGGACCAAGGGCGCGGGCAAGGAGTTCCAGGGCGGTGCCGGTGAGGGTGCCCAGAAGTCGGCCGGCGTGGTGCAGGCCGTGCAGGCCACCCCGGGTGCCATCGGCTACGTCGAGAAGGGCTTCGCCGACCAGGCCAAGCTGTCGATGGCCGAAATCGACACCGGCAGCGGGCCGGTCGCGCTGACCGACGACTCCGCCAAGGTCGCCATCGACTCGGCGAAGTTCGCCAACGACGGCAACGATCTGGTGTTGGACCTGAACTCGCTGTACGCCACCAAGGCAGCGGGCGCCTACCCGCTGATGCTGGCGACCTACGAGATCGTCTGCTCCAAGGGTTACGACGCCGACACCTCCGCGGCGGTCAAGTCGTTCCTGACGGTGGCCGCCAACGACGGCCAGGCGGGCTTGGCTGCGGCCGGTTACGTCCCGCTGCCTGACGCGTTCAAGCAGCGGTTGCTGACCGCCGTCAACGCGATTTCCTAACAGCGCTGGCGAGGCAGGTCGATTGCGGTGACGATGGAGAGATCAGTGAGCGACGGGGTAGACGTGACGACACCTAATCCAGCAGACGCCGGATCGGGCGAGGTCATCGCCGAGCCTGCGCCGAAGAAACCTGCGGTGCCGACGAACCCGTCCGCACATGCCAAGGTGCGGATCGGTGACCGGATCTTCCGCGGGTTGTCCGAAGGTTCCGGCATTCTCGTCATCGCGCTGATTGCCGCAATCGGCCTGTTCCTCGTCTGGCGTGCGGTCCCGGCCCTGGGCCGCAACGACGTCAACTTCTTCACCTACGGCGGCAACTGGGTCACCACCGATACCGCCCACATGAAGTTCGGGATCCTGGACCTGCTTCAGGTGACCGTCTTCGTTTCGCTGTTCGCACTCGTGCTGGCGATGCCGGTCGCGCTCGGTATCGCGATCTTTTTGACCCAGTACGCGCCGCGCCGGGTGGCGGGGCCGCTTGGCTACATGGTCGACCTGCTGGCGGCGGTGCCGTCGATCATCTACGGCGTGTGGGGCCTGTATGTCCTGGCCCCGGTTCTCAAGCCGATTGCGTTGTGGCTCAACGCCAATCTGAGCTGGATCTTCCTTTTCGACACTGGCAATGCCTCGGTGGCGGGCGGCGGCACGATCTTCACCGCCGGAATCGTGCTCGCGGTGATGATCCTGCCGATCATCACCGCGGTCGCGCGTGAGGTGTTCGTCCAGACGCCGCGCGGCCAGATCGAGGCGGCGCTGGCGCTGGGCGCCACCCGCTGGGAAGTGGTCCGTACCACGGTGTTGCCGTTCGGGTTGTCCGGCTACATCAGCGGTGCGATGCTCGGCCTCGGCCGCGCGCTGGGTGAGACGATCGCGCTACTGATCATCCTGCGCGGCACCCAGAAGGCGTTCGGCTGGTCGCTGTTCGACGCCGGTTACACCTTCGCCAGCAAGATCGCCTCGGCCGCTTCGGAATTCAATGACCAGTACAAGGCGGGCGCCTACATCGCCGCCGGCCTGGTGCTGTTCATCCTGACGTTCGTGGTCAACTCGGCGGCCCGCGCCGCGGTGGCCGGAAGGGGTGCCCGATGACCTCGACGCTGGACAAGCCGGTCAAAGCGCCCGCGTTCCAGGCGGTGAGCCTGCGGCGGAAGCTGACCAACAACACCGCCACCGTGCTGGTGACGTTGTCGGTGGTGATCGCGGTGGTACCGCTGATCTGGGTGCTGTTCTCGGTGATCACCAAGGGCATCGGCATCGTGCTCGACAGCACCTGGTGGACCAACTCGCAGGCCGGCATGACGGCTTTCATGGCCGGCGGCGGTGTTTACCACGCCCTGGTCGGAACCGTGCTGCAAGGACTGTTCTGCGCGGTGATCTCGATCCCGATCGGCGTATTCGTCGGCATCTATCTCGTCGAGTACGGCGGCGGCACCCGACTGGGCAAGCTGACCACATTCATGGTCGACATCCTCACCGGTGTGCCGTCGATCGTCGCGGCGTTGTTCATCTACGCCCTGTGGGTCGCCACCCTTGGCTTTCCGCGCTCGGGGTTCGCGGTGTCACTGGCGTTGGTGCTGCTGATGATCCCAGTCATCGTGCGTTCCACCGAGGAGATGCTGCGGATCGTTCCGATGGACCTGCGTGAGGCCAGCTACGCGCTCGGTGTGCCGAAGTGGAAAACCATTGCCCGGATTGTCATTCCGACCGCCTTGTCGGGCATCGTCACCGGCGTGATGCTGGCCCTGGCCCGCGTGATGGGCGAGACCGCACCGCTGCTGATCCTGGTCGGCTATTCGCAGGCGATGAACTTCGACATGTTCAGCGGCTTCATGGGATCGCTGCCCGGCATGATGTACGACCAGACATCTGCTGGTGCGGGTGCCAATCCCGTTCCCACCGATCGGCTTTGGGGCGCGGCACTGACCCTGATCGTGCTGATCGCGATCCTCAATATCGGCGCGCGCTTCGTCGCCAAATTCTTTGCCCCCAAAAAGGTTTAGGAGACCTCGATGGCCAAGCGGCTTGATCTCAAAGACGTCAACATCTATTACGGCTCGTTCCACGCCGTCGCCGACGTGTCGTTGGCGGTGCCGCCGCGTAACGTGACCGCGTTCATCGGCCCGTCGGGCTGCGGCAAGTCCACCGTGCTTCGCACGCTCAACCGCATGCACGAGGTCATCCCGGGTGCCAGGGTCGAGGGTTCGGTGCTGCTCGACGGCGAGGACATCTACGGCTCCGGTGTCGACCCGGTTGGTGTGCGCAAGACCATCGGCATGGTCTTCCAGCGGCCGAATCCGTTTCCCACCATGTCGATTCGCGACAATGTCGTGGCCGGCCTGAAGTTGCAGGGTGTGCGTAACAAGAAGGTTCTCGACGAGACCTGTGAGCGCTCGCTGAAGGGCGCCAACCTGTGGAACGAGGTCAAGGACCGGCTCGACAAGCCCGGTGGCGGTCTGTCCGGTGGACAGCAGCAGCGGCTGTGCATCGCCCGCGCGATCGCCGTGCAGCCTGATGTGCTGCTGATGGACGAGCCGTGCTCGGCGCTGGACCCGATCTCCACGCTGGCCATCGAGGATCTGATCGGTGAGCTCAAGCAGGAGTTCACCATCGTGATCGTCACCCACAACATGCAGCAGGCCGCCCGGGTCAGCGATCAGACGGCGTTCTTCAACCTGGAGGCCACCGGCAAGCCGGGCCGCCTGGTGGAGATCGACGACACCGAGAAGATCTTCTCCAACCCGAGCCAGAAGGCCACCGAGGACTACATCTCCGGCCGCTTCGGTTAAGCCGATCCCACATCGAAAAGGGGCTGCCGCGCATCGCGCGGCAGCCCCTTTTTCGGTGCAGGCTCAGTAGGTCGGAATCTCTTCCTCTTCAGGCAGCCGGCCGGTCACCTGGAAGATCACCCGGCGGGAGATCTCGACGGCGTGGTCGGCGAAGCGCTCGTAGAACCGGCCGAGCAGCGTGACGTCCACCGCCGCGGCAACGCCGTGCTTCCATTCGCGGTCCATCAGCACCGTGAACAGATGCCGGTGCAGGTCGTCCATCGCGTCGTCTTCTTCGCGGATGCTGCGGGCCTTCTCGGGGTCGCGCGACAGCAGGACCTCGCGGGCGCTGTTACCCAATTCGACTGCGACACGACCCATTTCGGCGAAATAGCCGTTCACTTCTTCGGGCAGCGTGTGCTGCGGATGGCGGCGGCGGGCGATCTTGGCGACGTGCAGCGCCAAGGCTCCCATCCGGTCCACGTCGGCGACGATCTGGATCGAGCTGACGATCGCCCGCAGATCGCCGGCCACCGGTGCCTGCAGGGCCAGCAGCACGAACGCCGCCTCCTCGGCGCGGGCGCTGGCCCCGGAGATCTGTTCGTGGTCGGTGATCACCTGCTCGGCGAGCACGAGGTCGGCCTGCAGCAGCGACTGGGTCGCCCGTTCCATCGCAAGCCCGGCCATCCGGCACATCTCGGCCAGCTGGTGGGTCAGAGCATCGAGTTGCTCGTGGTACGCGGTGCGCATGGCCTCCACCCTACTTTCTGAACGCAGGCCCAGTATGCCGAGGCGGGGTGAACGAACGGTGAATGAAAGCAGACGCCCGCGACGCGCCGGCGGGCCTACTCGCAGGTGACGTCCGCGGCGTTGGTGACCGTGAGATCTTCGGGCAGCTGGGTGGGTGTGCTCCTGGCGTTGTGACTCACGTGCACGCTGACCGTGGATCCGCTCGGCGGCGGCGCCCCGACGGTGCTGAAGTCGGGCCCGAGCACCACCTGGACGGTGTTCTTCTGGCCGTCCACCCGCTCCATCTTCGCGCCGGGGAACGCCGCGGCGACGGTGGCGGCCGCCTGTTCGTTGCCCGCCGAGAACATCACCGTGGTGGCGGTGACGGTGCCGGTGAAGTCATCGGGGTCCAGCACGCGGAATCCGTGCTGGCGCAAGGCCGCGGCGGCCGTGGCGGCCAGCCCGTCCTGTCCGGTGGCATTGGACACCTGCACACTGATGTCCTGCGGGTCGGTGGTGACCGCGTTGACCAATTCGGTCTGCGTGGTCTGGTCGTCCGGGCTCGGCTTGGCGGCCTGCAGGGTCTTCTGCGCGGCGATCATCGGGCTGGTCGTCGCGTTGGTGTCGTTCTCGCCCGGCAGCGGATCGTCGTTGATGATCGCATCGAACAACGCCCGGATGTCCTCGGTGCGGGGCTGCTCGTTGCCGTCGGAGTCGGTGATCCCGGTGGTGGGGACGGTGACGAAGGTGATGCGGCCGGCGTTGACACCCTGCAGCGACTGCCCGAGGTCGACGAGGTCCTTGGTGCGGACGTTGTCCACGTAGGTGTCGTCGATGAACATGTTGACCACGTTGTTGAGCTTGCTGAGGCTGAACAGGGTGTCTTTGGAGATGATGGACCGCAGCAGCGAGGACAGGAACAGCTGCTGTCGTTTGATCCGGCCGTAATCACCGTTGACCTCGGTGGTCACCTGGCGGGCGCGGACGTAGTTCAGCGCGGTGTGCCCGTCGAGCGTCTGATGACCGGCGCTGGCCAGCACCGTCCCCAGCTCGTAGTCCTCCAGCGGTGTGGTGCTGCAGACGTCCACCCCGCCGAGGGCGTCGACCATCTTCGAGAATCCGGCGAAGTCGACGGCCATGAAGCGGTTGATCGACAGTCCCGACATCTTCTGGATGACCTTCACCAGGCATTTCGGGCCGCCGTAGGCGTACGCCGAGTTCAACTTGGTTTCGGTGTAGCGGTAGTCGTCGCTGGTCTCGCCGGTGTTCTTGTCCACGACCGGGCCGTACTTGCCGGTGTCGGCATCCCAGGCCTGGCAGTACGCCGGGGTGATCGCGAGGTCGCGGGGGAAGGACACCACGACGACGCGCTTGCGATCGGCGGGAACGTTGACCAGCATCACGGTGTCCGAGCGCGCGCCGTCGGCGTCCTCGGTGGTGCCTGCGCCGATCTCCCCGTTGGCCCCGGTACGGGTGTCGACGCCGACGATCAGAAAGTTCTCGTCACCGAACTGGGCGTTGGGGTCGACGATGTCGCGCGAGTTGGGATCCAGGGCGGCGACGTTGCGCAGCAGATCGTTCTTTGTCGACTGCCACTGCCAGGCGCCACCGGTCAGCACCAGGGCCGACACCGCGAACAGCGCTGCGGCAGATCGACCGGCCAGCAGTACGGGCTTACGCGCCCTGGTCTTTGTCTTCTTTTTCTTGGCCGCCGGTGCGCTGGTGTGCAGTGCGGCAGGGCTCGGGTTTGCGGCCAGCGGGCCGCGGGCCCGGTTGAGCGCCTCGAGATCGGGCACTTCGTCGGCGTAGGCAGCGACCACCGGGATGGGCACGGTCAGGTCGGCGGACTCGTCGAAGTCGGCGGGGGCCTCGGAGTCGTCCGTCGGCGTTACGTCGGCGCGATGGCGGGTGGGTTCGACCGCGGGGGTGGAGCCGGAGATCTTGGCGATCAGATCGGCGACGGTGACGCCCTGGGTGTGGTTGCCGCTCGGGGTGGACGCCTCCGGGGCGCGGTGCGCGGCCGGTGCGCGCTCCCACGGCGCGGCTCCCGCGGCCGGGCGGGGTGCCCGGCTCACCTGTTCGCCGTCGTCGGGGACGCGGTGCTGGCCAGGAGTGGCGTTGCCGCCATCACTCATGTTCCAGTCGCCTCCGACTCAGGGCCTTGCGCGTCGTCGCGCTTGTCAATCCCGGTGCGGTTGTCTACGTCACCTCGGCCGGGCGCCGATGCGCGGCCGTGTCAAGCGTCCTATGTCTTGTAGCAGCACTCGGTGGTGGTCCGCCACCTGAGCGCGGTCTGCACAACAAGATCACCATCGTACTGAGACAAGCGTCGCGACCGCTAGCTCGCGACGATGTCGAGACCGTCTCGGTTTCAACCTCCGGAATTCATCACGTCGGCGCCTGTCGGCACCGTGCAGTCGTCCGGGTCGTCGAGCCAGCCCTCCGGCAAGGTGACCGACGACGCGGATCCCTGCCGCCCGCGGGGGCCGGTCGCGGCCTTGGGAAACGGGACGTCCCGGTCGAGCTGGTCGAGCAGGCTGTCGAGCTCAGCGCGGGTCTTGACCAGCGCCAATGCTCGCCGCAGATCGGCTCCGGCAGGAAAGCCGTGGAGGTACCAGGCGACGTGCTTGCGGATGTCGCGCATGCCCTTGTCCTCGCCGAAGTGGTCGGCCAGCAGCTCACCGTGGCGGCGGACGATGTCGGCGACCTCGCCGAGGGTCGGCGGGGTCGGGACGGGGGAGCCGGTAAAGGCGGCGGACAGTTCGGCGAACAGCCACGGCCGGCCCAGGCAGCCGCGGCCGATGACGACTCCGTCACACCCGGTCGCGGCCATCATCGCGATGGCGTCGTCGGCCTCGAAGATGTCGCCGTTGCCCAGCACCGGGATCGTCGTCACCGCCTCCTTGAGGCGGGCGATCTGCTCCCAGTCGGCGGTGCCCGAATAGCGCTGGGCGGCGGTGCGCGCATGCAGCGCCACCGCCGCGGCGCCTTCCTGCTCGGCGATCCGGCCGGCGTCCAGGTGGGTGCGATGGGCGTCGTCGATCCCGATCCGGAACTTGACCGTCACCGGCACCGAGGTGCCTTCGGTGGCTCGCACGGCGGCGGCGACGATCTGCCCGAAGAGGCGCCGTTTGTAGGGCAGCGCCGCCCCGCCGCCGCGGCGGGTGACTTTGGGCACCGGGCAGCCGAAGTTCATGTCGATGTGATCGGCGAGGTCCTCTGTGACGATCATCCGGGCCGCGTCGTAGGTGGTGGCCGGGTCCACGGTGTACAGCTGCAGCGAGCGGGGCGATTCGTCGGGGGCGAACGTCGTCATGTGCATCGTGACCGGGTGGCGCTCGACGAGCGCGCGGGCCGTCACCATCTCGCAGACGTAGAGGCCGCTGACCGTTCCGGCCCGGGCCTGCTCGAGTTCGCGGCACAGAGTGCGGAAGGCGACGTTGGTGACGCCGGCCATGGGTGCCAAGACAACCGGGCTGCGGAGGGCGAAGGGCCCGATCCGCAGCCCGGTGAAAGCTGGTGCGGTGCCGACTATGTCGCCGCCCCCGCCAGTGCCTTGGCGCTGCGCTTCTCGGCGAGCCGGGCGTCGCGTTCGAGCTTGCGCGCCTTGGCCTCTTCGAACTTGTCGCAGGTGTCTTCGAGTTCCTTGATCAGCATGGCCAGGTCGTCACGCATCTCGGCGGCTTCGCCGGTGAAGTCCTCGCGTTCGAAGATGCGCCACTTCTTCAGCACCGGCATCACGACGTCGTCGAGGTGGATGCGCGGGTCGTAGACGCCGCCCATGGCGATGACGACGGCCTTGCGGCGGAAGTCGGGCACGGTGTAGCCGGGCATCTTGAAGTTCTTGAGCACCCGGTGCAGCGACTTCATCGCCTGGTTGGGCGCCACGTCGAAGCCGGCCTCACTGACGTCGCGGTAGAAGATCATGTGCAGGTTCTCGTCGTTGGAGATCCTGGCCAGCAGCTGCTCGGCGACCGGGTCGTTGCAGGCCTTGCCGGTGTTGCGATGCGACACCCTGGTGGCCAGCTCCTGGAAGCTGACGTACATCACGGAGTCGAACAGGCTCTCGGCGAACAGGTCGCCCTGCTGGTTCTGGCCGGGCGAGAAGCCTCGGGTCATCTGCTCCATCCGCAGCTCTTCGAGCTCGACCGGATCGCAGTTGCGGGTGACCACCAGGTAATCGCGGATGGAGATGCCGTGCCGGTTCTCCTCGGCGGTCCACCGGTTGACCCAGTAGCCCCAGGGGCCGTCCATCGAGAAGTTCATCGCGATCTCGCGGTGATAGGCGGGCAGGTTGTCCTCGGTCAGCAGGTTCTGCACCAGCGCCGTGCGGGCGACCTCGGAGAGCTTGGACTGCTCGGGATCCCAGTCCTGGCCGCCGAGGGCGTAGTAGTTCTTGCCCTCGGACCACGGGATGTAATCGTGCGGGTTCCAGTCCTTCATCATCGTCATGTGGCGGTTGATGAGCTTCTCCGCAACCGGTTCCAGCTCGCGCAGGAGATCTAGGTCGGTCAAGTCTTTCGACATGAGCCCTCCAGTTATCTGTTCCTCGTGGTTGCACTCAATATATCTGTGTATCCCGGTGACATTCAAGTTCCGTCCCGGGCGAGTCGTCCGCTGTCGGTGACCTCCGTCGCGCGGTATGCTTTTCCCGCGAGTCTTTGGGGGCCGCGATAAGCCGAATGAATGTGGGGGGACCATGTATCGATTCGTTCGCGCCGGCCTTGCCGTGATTGTCGGAGTGGTCGCGACCATGGGTTTGCTTGGTTTCGGCGTGGCATGGGGTTCAGGATCGTACGAAGGCAAGACGTACGCGAAGGCCGCCGAGCGCCTGCAGAGCATGGGCATCACTCCCGTCATCGCGACGATTATCGGAAGCCAACTCCCGACTGACGACTGCGTGGTCGTCAACTCCTACCGGCCGATCACCCGCAACAGCAGCGGACGGGTCGCCCACAAGGCCACCGTCATGCTGGATCTGAACTGCAACAACAATGTCGCTGCGCCCGGCAAGCCGGGCAACTCGGTGATGACGCCGCAGGGCAAGCTCGGCAAAAAAATCCAGGTCCAGGCCGACAAGCTGAACTCGAACACGGCCGATGCGCTGGCGAAGGGTAAGACCCCGGCGTGCGGCAAGAATGCGGCCTCGGCCCAGAGCTGCTCTGATTTCTGCAACAGGTACAGCATGTGCTCCAAGGAGTTGGTGAACTACCTGGCGGGCTTGGTCTAACGGGTAGTCGGCAGGCGTTCGTTTTCCGCTGCGGAATCGAACGCCATTCCCTTCGATGAGGAAGGCCAGCGACTATGAATAAGGCGATCCTGTTGAGCCTCGCCGCCGTGGGTACGGCAACAGCGCTGGGTTTTCCCGGCATCGCATCCGCCGACAACGAGTATGTCGGCCAAACGTATGCCGATGCGACACAGGCGATTACGCAGGCCGGGATGACCGAGACGATTGCGACCGTCGTCGGCGGCCAGCTGCCGACGTCTCAATGCCGGGTCACTGGCTCCAGAATGGCAAGCTTCTTGGACTCCAGCGGCAACAATCCGGGCGGTCGGATCATGCTGGACCTGAACTGCAACGCCGACTTCGCCCCGGCGGGGCCGGTTGCGCCCCCTCAAGGGGAGCAGACGGCGCAAGACCAGCAGGCGCAGCAGCAGGCCCAGGAGCAGCAGAACCAAGGTGACGAGTTGCTCCAGGCCGGCGTGGTACCCGGACAGCCTGGCCAGACCGCCCCGCGTTAGCCCTCTGGAGGTTCGGAGTGCGTGTACGCCTTGGGCCTGCGGGGCACGTGGAACTGGAGTAGCATTTGCGCACTGACACCACCAGTGTCCGGTACGCAAATACACAGGCAACGCACATCCTCGGAGGTCGCAGACGTGAAGAAGCAGTTGGCCGTAGGGATTGGCGCTGTTGGTGCTGCTGCTGCATGGGCGGTGATGTTTGGATCGGGTACGGCCTCAGCGACCAATGAATACGCGGGCATGACCTACGCCGACGCCGCTCAGGCGATCAGCGACAGCGGAATGTCGTCGACCATTGCCACCCGCGTCGGCACCTTCCTGCCGACCGACCAGTGCATCGTCACCGGATCGCGCAATGCCGACTTCCTGGACTCCAGTGGCACGAATCCGGGCAACCGGGTGCTGCTGTACCTGAACTGCAACAACACGTTCGCCACCGCCGGGGTGCCGGGTAACTCGGTCGGCAGCCCCGAGGGCCGCCAGGCGCGCTCTGACTACGAGGAGCAGCTCGCCGAGGCGCAGGCCAAGGCGCAGCAGAGCGAATCCGACGAGCTGCTCGAGACGGGCAACGTTCCCGGTGAAGCTGGTCAGGTCGCCGGCGGATAGCTCGCCACGCGGGTGAGCAGCAACTCCACGCAGTAGTCGATGAACTGCTCCCGGGAAGCCGCCAGCCGGCCGTCCAGGTAGGCGGTGAACAGGGCCGTCAACGCCCCGATCAGGCCGGTGGCCATCATCTTCTGCCGCACCGGATCGGTGATCGCGGTCAGCTTGCTCTGAAGTAGTTCGATGAAGCTGGGCATCCATTCCGCCCCGGAGTGGGTGAGCACGGCTTCGACTTGGGGTCCCAGCAGCAAGACCCGCCCGCGCACCGGGTCGTCGACCATGAGCGCCACGAACCTCTCCACCGCTTCGCGTGGTGTGCTCGCCGACATCAGCGTGGTCATGGCCCGGTTGCACACATCGTCGTAGACGGCTCGGACGAACTCGTCCCGGTCGGAGAAGCTCTCGTAGAAGTACCGCTCGGTCAGGCCCGCGTGCTTGCAGACCGCGCGGACCGTCAATGCCGGCCCGCCCGCGCCGCCGAGCAGGGTGACCCCGGCGGCGACGAGTTCGTCGCGGCGCAGCGCCTGGCGGTCCGGAAGAGGGACGCCCGACCAGCGGCCCCGTCGTTGACCCGACGTCACATGGCTCCTAAGCTCGTAATGACAACGCGTGTAGTCAAAATACGCCGCATGCCTTCGGGAAGGTCCTCAGTTGAGTCAAGATACGTCCGAGTCGTGCCCCGCCACCAGCGAGGGCGCCGCGCCGGCCGCCGGTTGCCCGGTCACCGCGGGGACGTATGACGCCCCGCCCGAGGTGCTCGGTCCGGACTCGCTGACCTGGAAGTACTTCGGCGACTGGCGCGGACTGCTGCAGGGGCCGTGGGCCGGCTCGATGCAGAACATGCACCCCCAACTCGGCGCCGCGGTCGAGCAGCACTCGATCTTCTTCATGGAGCGCCTCCCGCGCCTGCTGCGCTCGCTGTATCCGATCGGCGGTGTGGTCTTCGACGGCGAACGCGCGCCGATGACCGGCGCCGAGGTTCGCGACTACCACATCCCGATCAAAGGCGTTGACGCCCAAGGGCGTCGGTATAGCGCACTCAACCCGGACGTGTTCTATTGGGCGCACGCAACGTTTTTCATGGGCACGGTGCTGACCGCCGAGCACTTCGGGGGCGGCCTGACCGAGGCGCAGAAGCGGCAGCTGTTCGACGAGCACGTCACCTGGTATCGGATGTACGGCATGAGCATGCGACCGGTGCCGGGCAGCTGGGAGGAGTTCTGCGTCTACTGGGACCACATGTGCCGAAATGTGCTGGAGAACAACTGGGCCACCCGGCAGGTCCTCGATTTGTCGACGATGCCGAAACATCCTTCGCTGCAATGGGTTCCGGACTTCCTGTGGTCGGCCTACCTGAAGATTCTCGGCCCGTTCGCGGTGTGGGTGACCGTCGGGCTCTACGATCAACCGATCCGCGATCTGATGGGCTATTCCTGGTCGAAGCGTGACGAGCGGTTGCACTGGCTGTTCGGCCGCGCGGTCAATCTCGCCTTCAAGCTGGTACCCCCGCGCCGCCGGATGCATCCGCGGGCCCGGGCCGGCTGGGACCGCGCCACCGGCAGGATCGCCGCCGATGCGCCGCTGGTGCACACGCCGGAGCGCAATCTGCCCCCGATTGATCACCGCGACAAGGGGATCCACTATCTGGGTGGGGCCTGCCCGGCAGGTCGTACGCCGTCTGCATAAGCCGGCTACGTCCGGTTAGCAAGCTCGCGACTCGGGATTCTTGCTCACGACCTTGACGCAGTCGTCAAATACTCTGTGTTGCAGTGAAACCCCAACACATCACGGCATATGACGCGGCGAACGCGATGTCGTCGATGTCCTCGTCGCTGCCGCCGATCCGGCGAACCTGCTCGGCGATGGCATGGCGGATCACGTCGGTCGATGTGAGTAAGGGGTGACTCATGTCTACTCCTGCGGCGCGCGTGGATCGGGACTGCACGCTCCCCGATGCGTTAACTGAACCAGTACCCGCACGGGGTATTTCTCACACGTGCGCTAACCGCGTTGTTATCGAAGCTTTATTCGGCTCGGCGCAGCACAGCCGGGATGGTCAGCGCCAGGATCTTCAGATCCAGTGCCAGCGACCAGTTCTCGATGTAGTAGTTGTCCCACTCGGCGCGGTCGGCAATCGAGGTCTGCCCTCGCAGCCCGTGCACCTGGGCCCAGCCGGTCACCCCGGCCCGCACGCGGTGACGCTCGCCGTAGCGCTGGATCTGGGCCTCGAACAGTTCGACGAACTCCGGTCGCTCCGGGCGCGGACCCACCAGGCTCATCTCGCCCTTCAGCACGTTGACGAGCTGTGGCAGTTCGTCCAGTGAGGTGGCGCGCAGGACCTTGCCGATCTTGGTGCGCCGGTCGACGCCTTCGACGCCGCCGGGTGCGGCTCCGGTCTTGAGCTCGAATCCGGTCTCCGATGGTTCGGCCTCCCGCATGGTCCGGAACTTCAGGCAGCCGAACACCCGTCCGTCACGGCCCACGCGCGGCTGACTGAAGAAGATCGGTCCCGGAGAACTCAGTTTGACCAGTAGTGCCAGCGTGAGGAACACCGGTGAGATCAGCACCAGCAGGAGGGTGGCCGTCACCCGGTCGAAGATGTGCTTGACGGCGAACTGCCAGCCGCGCGGATCGGTATGCGGCAGCGCCAGCAGTGGCGTGCCGCCGACGTGCTCGATGCGGGCTCGCTCACCGATCGTGTCGAACATGCGTGGCACCACCCAGACTCGCAAGCCGTTGCGGTGGGCGGCCCGCACAACCTGGGTGAGTACCTGATCCTGGGTGCGGGAGAACGCGATGACGACGTTCTGGGCGCCGGTCAGGCGGATAGCCTGCTCGATGTTGTCCGGCGGACCCAGGTAGGGCAGGTCCGGCCGCGGGTCACCGGGTTGGCCGAACCAGGGCTCGGCGTCGACGATCCCGACCGGTTCCAGGCCATACTCCGGAGATTCCTCCAGACGGCTGATGATGTGCCCGGCCACCCGGCCGTTGCCGACGATCAGGGTCGGCGCGACCAGGTGATGGTTGCGCCGCAGGCTTCGTTGGATGATCACCCGCACCAGCCGCCCGAACGGCATCAGCACGGCCGCCGAGATCCAGATCTTGAGCACGGCCGAACCAGGGCGCCCGGTCTCGTGCGCGACCAGCATGGCACTGAGCAGGAACATGGAGGCGAGGGCCACCGTCGTCTCGATCGGGCCGATCTCGTCCAGGAATTCCCGCTTGAGACGACGCCGGTAGACCCCTCGTAAGGCGAGCATGACGATCACGACCGGTACGTACAGAGTGGCCAGCCAGATCTGGGGCGGGTATTCGTGCGTCGACATCGCCCACCGCACGCCGACGACGGTGGCCACCGAGGCCGAAAGGACGTCGATCGAGACGGTGACGATCGTGCTCAACGGGTCGGTGCGGATGCGCTCGGCAAAGGTCTTGCGCGGCGCGGGCAGCGTCTCACCACCTACCGGCGCGGCCGTCGAACTGTCAGCGTGGAGGATCCGTAAAGCCATGATCCGCTCACTTCACCGACCGAATCACATGCCGGAGGCTACCCGATCTGCCTACCTGTCGAGACATGCATTCCCCCGCGTGGCGAAACTTTGGCAAAGGTCACGCGCCGCCGGGCTCGGCGAGCAGCCGCTGCCGCGCGACGTCGGCGAGATCGTTGAGGATCTGCACCTGACCGCTGGACCAATGCCGGGGGCGGGTGTCCCACGTGCACAACGTGCCTGCGACATATCCCTTGCTGTCGATCAGCGGGATGCCGGCGTACGCCAGCACGCCACCGTCGCGCACCGCGGGGTGATCCGCCAGTAACGGATGCGCCCTGGTGTCGTCGACCACCAGCGGCTCGCGGCTTGCCACGGTGAACTTGCAGATCGACATCTCGATCGGGCGCACCCGGGGCATCTGCTCGTCGTCGGCGTTGGATCCCGCCAGCACCTGACGGTCGGGGTACACGATCGTCACTGCCGCCATCTGGGTACCGAGCGCCTCGGCGGTCAGAACCGCGACCCGGTCCAGGGTGGTGTTGCGAGCGGTGTCGTACGAGCCGAGATGCTCGAGGGTCTCCAGCCGCTCGGGATCGGACACCGCTTCGGCGACGATCGCTTCGACCGCACCCTGCTCACCGGAGAGTTGGTCCACGACCGCGCGAACGGTCTGATCGTTGTCCGGCCCGGCCAGGCGGGCGATGACATGGCGGCCGGTGGCGCGGTCGACGCCGCGGCGCGGAGCTTGTCCAGCGCTGTCCGCAGGCTGCGGCGTCGGTGCATTCATGTCGTTCACGATAGGTCACCCCCGATGGCGGCGGGGCTGGTCTGGGAGGTCTCGCCGGTCAAACCGCGCCGACCCCGCCATGGTGCCCCCACTAGGACTCGAACCTAGGACCTGCGGATTAAAAGTCCGTAGCTCTACCAACTGAGCTATAGGGGCGCGTCGCACACAATACTGCCTCCGCTGAGGTTGCTCGTTTTGGGATTGAGGCTGCTGTGCCCTAAGCTAACGACGCTCCAACGTGAAAGCGTTGTGAGTACCCCGGAGTGATTCGGTTCGGGCCCCCATCGTCTAGTGGCCTAGGACGCCGCCCTTTCACGGCGGTAGCACGGGTTCGAATCCCGTTGGGGGTACGCGCGACGACGGCAACGTCGGAGCACAGCAGTACACGCAGGAGAGCAAGGCCCTGTGGCGCAGTTGGTTAGCGCGCCGCCCTGTCACGGCGGAGGTCGCGGGTTCGAGTCCCGTCAGGGTCGCCATGTATGTGGTGAGGCACTTGTAGCTGGATGGAACCAGTGCCTTCCGGCCAGGTAGCTCAGTTGGTACGAGCGTCCGCCTGAAAAGCGGAAGGTCGCCGGTTCGATCCCGGCCCTGGCCACCAGGCTGAAGAGGCCGCCTCCGAATCGGTGGGGAACTGTCGCGCACCCCGTGACGCGTGGTCTACATACCGCATCCCGCGCAACCCAGGCATCGTCTGAGCTGTGAATTTCCTGGCAAAGGCCATGAGTGCTTTTGGTAGGCGGACCGCTATGCGACAGTGACGTCATCGTCAATTGCTTCGGGGGCGGACATGACGAGTTGTCGAGCGAGACACACTGCGCGACGGCGCCGCGAGCCATACGTGTGGCTTGGCATCGGCGCGATCACGCTGGGCGTGGGTGCGGCGTTGGCCGGTGCAGCCGGGACCGCTCATGCCGACAGCAAGGGCGGCGGCCCGGGACCAGGTACGTCGGCCGGCAGCCGCGGCGCGCCATCGAGTGCTCCGGTGTCTCACCGGGTAGCCGCGCCGATGCGGGCGAAGCCCGCGGGTGCCGGGCAGGCCAAACCGGCGGATGCGCCCGACCGACGGGCCTATGGCGCGAGTCAAAGCCGTTGGGCGCCGACGCAGCTCGCCACGTTGTTGGTCGACACGACGTCGGCGGCGACGGGCCGCGAGGTCGACGCCGGCGGCACCGCTCGAGCTTATTCCGCGCGGCTCGCTGCCAAACCGACCACCGACCAGCAGGGGGCGGCGGCCACCCCAACGCCGGCCCCGATCGGCACCCCGCTCAAGCTGGCCGGTACCGGTGGCGCGCAGTTCAACTCCGACGGCACCCGCGCGCTCATCACCACCACCGCGCTGGACCCGGCCAACCCCAGCGTCTCCATAAATCGGACCGTGCTTGTCAACACAGCCACCGGCGCTCAGCTCGGTGTGACCGTGAAGCTGGCCGGTACCGGATTCTCGCAGTTCAATCTGGCCGGAACCCGCGCTCTGATCAGCGCGTACACCTCGGATCCGGCCAACCCAGGCAACTACCTCACCCAGGCCGTCCTCATCGACACCGCCACCGGCGCCCAACTCGGCGCAAG
The DNA here is from genome assembly GCF_002723835.1 of Mycobacterium sp. shizuoka-1. Classification (GTDB taxonomy): domain Bacteria; phylum Actinomycetota; class Actinomycetes; order Mycobacteriales; family Mycobacteriaceae; genus Mycobacterium. The sequence goes on from NZ_BEWG01000020.1 coordinate 41,885, forward strand.
CGTGAAGGTGGCCGGCGGCACCTATGCGCAATTCGACCCCGGCGGCAACCGCGTTCTGGTCAGCGCTTACGCCTCGGACCCGGCTCACCCCGGTCACTACGTCACTCGGGCCGTGCTGGTCGACGCGGCCACGGGCGCGCAGGTCGGTGCGACGGCGAAGCTGCCCGGCGCTGGATTCGCACAGTTTGCAGGCGATGGCACCCGCCTGCTTCTCAGTGCCTACGACTTCGACGCTGCCGATTTCGGTTACACCACCCGGGCCGTGCTCCTCGACACCTCTACCGGTGGTCAACTCGGCGCGACGGTGAAGCTGGCCGGCGCGGGCAATGCCGGGTTCGCCACCGGCACCTCTCCTCGGGCCACCGTCACCGCCACAGGCGCGGATCCGGTGACCGGCACTCCGATCACCCGGGTGGTGGTGCTGGACACCGGCACGGGCGCTCAGGTCGGTGCAACTCTCAAGCTGACCGGCAATCTGATCACGGTGTCCAGCAACAGCGCCCGCACGCTCGTCGCCACCAAGTCGCTGAACGCCCCGAACGGCACCGTTACCAGCCGGATCGTGGTGCTGGACACCGCCACCGGCGCGCAGGTCGGCGCCACGACGAAGATGAATATGACGTTGCCGCATGCCGCCGGCCTCAGTGGATTCGCGACGGGATTCGCGCAACTGAGCAGCGACGGCAGCCGCGTCCTGTTCAGCACATACTTCCTCGATGCCGGTGACCCCACGAACCAGGCCACCCAGAGTGTGCTGATCGACACCGCGACCGGAGCCCAGCTCGGTGTTCCGGTGCAGCTGGCCGGCACGCTGGTGGTCGGGCGGGCGTTCAGCATCGACGACGCTCGTGCGCTCCTCGTGACCAACGGCAAGGACGCCGCGACGGGTACCTATCTCACCAGGGTCGTCGTGCTCAATACCGCTAATGGCGCGCAGATCGGCTCCACAGTCAAGATGGCCAACGCCGGTGTGGTGGGCGTGAGCGCCTCCAGCCAGCAGTTCAACCTCGATGGCAGCCGCGCAGTGGTGAGCACCGTTGCTGTCGACGCCGCGACCGGCGCTTACACCAACCGCACCGTGCTCATCAACACCGTCACCGGGGCTCAGGTCGGCGCCCCCGTGCAGTTGGCCGGGAAGACGCCGTCCAGTCAGTTCAGCAACGACGGCGCCCGGGCCCTGATCAGTTCACGTGACCAGGATGGGACGACCGGGGCTTACACCACTCGAGTCGTTCTGCTGAACACCGCGACCGGTGCTCAACTCGGCCCCACCGTCAAGCTGCCCGGCGCCGGCAGTGCCTGGTTACTCGGCAATGACCGCGCGCTCGTCAGCACCACCGCCCCGGACCCTGTCACCGGCGCCCCTGTCACGCGGGCGGTGGTCATCGATGTGGCCACCGGTTCTCAGCTCGGCACGACGGTACGGCTGGACGGCAGCGGTGGATTCGATCCTTCCGGCACCGAAGGGACCCGCGCTGTGGTGTTCACCTCCGTCGCGGATGTCGCGACCAACACCTACAAGACGCTTAGGCTGGCGATCGACGTCGCCACGGGCGCACAAATCGGCTCGACTGTGGAACTGCCGGGCAGTCTGGTGGAGTTCCAAGTGAGCACCGACGGTGCACGAACCTTCGTCGTCACGACTGCCCCGACTTCGGCGGTCCGTCCTTGGACCACCCAGGTCATCGTGCTCGACACCGCGACGGGTGTCCAAATCGGCTCGACGTTGACCATTGCCGGTGGTGCCGGCCAGTGGGCGACGTTCTCTGGCTTCATGACCAGAGCGCTCATCGGTGCCGACGCCACCTCGGCGACCGGCACGGTGACGACGACGACACTGCTCAGGATCACATAGGTATCGCAATGTCGCACAAGCTGTTTCGGAGTCCAGACACGTGGATGTGGTGGGGGGGCCGGATGGCGCGTGATCGGGTCGCCGCCACGTCAGGACGGCGCTGTGAGCCGTATATGTGGCTCGGCGTCGGTGCGATCACCCTGGGTGTGGGTGCGGCGCTGGCCGGTGGTGCCGGGACGGCCCATGCCGATACCGGTGGCGAGGGCGGCTCGGGAAAGACGGCAGTCAGCCATGACACCACCGCAGCGCGGCCGAAGGCCGAACGCGTGGTGCAGCCCGAGAGGTCACGTGCAACCGGCCGGCGTACCGCCGCTGCGTCGGGGCCGACCATCATATCAACGAGACATATTATGAGGCAACGTGATTCGCGCCCGGAGATGTTGCGGGCACCTGTGGTCGGCAGTGGCGGTGCCCAGGCGCATTCCGCACGCGGGGCCAGCCCTGCCGCTGTCGTCGTGTCGACCTCCGGCCAGAGCACCGCAACGGCCACCGGTGGTGTGAGCCCCATCCGGTCGCTGACCTTACCCGGCGGCGGGCCGCCCGGCTTTGGCCAAGAAACGTTCAGCATCGACGGATCGCTCGCGTTGGTCACCGTCACAGCGCCGGACGCGGACACCGGCGGTTACCTGAGCCGGACGGTGTTGATCAACACCACTACCGGCCTCCCGATCGGCCCTACCGTGAAGTTGCCCGCCGCCACCTACGCGGCGGCCGGGCCACCGCAATTCAATACCACCGGAACCCGCGCTGTGATCAGCGCCTTCGCCCCAGACCCGGCCAATCCCGGTGCTTACATCAGCCGGGTGGTGTTGCTCGACACCACCACCGGCGCACAGATCGGTGCCACGGTGAAGGTGGCCGGCCGTGATCTCGACGGCGCGCTGTTCAGCGCTGACGGCAGACGTGCTGTCGTCAGCACCGTCGCCCCAAACGTCACCAACGGGGGCTCTGTGCTCCGGACCGTGTTGCTGGACACGGCCACCGGCGGTCAGGTGGGCGCCGCCGTGTCGCTGGTCGGTGACGGTTCCGCCCGGTTCACCGAAGACAGTACGCGCGTCGTGATCACCGCTGCCGGCCGCGACGTTGGCACGGGTGACGCCATCACCCGGACGGTGTTGCTTGCTGCCGCCACCGGTGTTCAGGTCGGCGCCACGCTGAGAATGCCGGGCATCGGAGGCCAGGCTCAGGTCGCCTCGGACAGCACCCGAGCCGTGGTCACCACGCAGGGTCCCGATTCGGTCACCGGCGCCTCGACCACCCGCATCGTCCTGCTGGACCTTGGCACCGGTGCTCAGGTCGGGGCGACGCTGAAGCTGGCGGGCTCCGAAGTCGTTGGGGCCGTGCAGATCAGCTCCAACAGCAAACGTGTCGCCGTGAGCACTTACGGTGCCGACGCCGCAGCAGGCGCCTATGTCACCCGGATCGTGTTGATCGACACCGCCACTGGCACACAAGTCGGCACCACGACAAAGGTGGCAGGCAGTGGCGGCGCGCAGTTCAGCAGCGACAGCGCCCGGGCCCTGGTGAGTACGTATGGTCCCGACTCGGCGACCGGCGCCTATGTCACCCGGATCGTGTTGATCGACACCGCCACCGGCACACAGGTCGGCACCACGACAAAGGTGGCAGGCAGTGGTGGCGCGCAGTTCAGCCCGAACGGGAGCCGTGTGCTGGTCGTCACCACTGCCGATGACGCGGCCGGCGGCGCCACCACCCGGACTGTGCTGCTCAACGCCACCACCGGTGCCCAGATCGGTGCCACGATGAAGCTGGATGGAGCGGTCGACTTCGTGGCAGCACCGCCGCGGTTCAGCTCCGACAACAGCCGCGCCCTGGTGACCACCTCGACGCTGAACCCCACCACACTGGCTCACGTCACCCAAACCGTTTTGATCGATCTCGGCAGCGGCGCCCGCGTCGGGGCCCCGATCAAGCTGGCAGGGCTCGAGGGTGCGCCGAACTATCCCGGGGCGTTGCCGCGGTTCAGTGCCGACGCCACACGCGCGGTGGTCACCGCGACCAGCCGGGACGCCACGACGCTGGAATACACCACCCGGGTCGCGGTACTCAGCGCCGCGACTGGGGCTCAGACCGGCGCGACGTTCAAGTTGCCCGGAAATCTGGTGACAGCGCTGGTGAGCACCGACGGGAAGCGCGCCTTTGTGGTCACCACGGCGCGGGGCTCCGCCACCGGTGCCTGGACCACGCGGGTCGCGGCGATCGACACCGCGACTGGTGCCCAGATCGGGACCACATTCGCCATCATTGGTGGAGTGGGTGGGGGCGCATCCTTCAACGTCCAAGACACTCGGGCCTTGGTCACCACTTTCACAGCGGACGCGACCACCGGCGCCACCACCACGGCCACGTTCTTGCGGATCGTCTAGAGGGACCATTCGCGCCACGCCAGCGTTCTGTCGCGATGCTTGCCGTATGACTTACAGTCGATGCGACTTGTGTCAGTTCGTGCAAGCGTTCTGGAGGGGCGGGTGTCGGATAGCGGGCAACGGCGTTCGTCGACGACCTCGTCGAGCAGGCCCGGCCGAATCGACCTGCTGTTCAACAACGCGGGCATCTCCTTGGGCGGCTTGGGTCTGCGCACTGGGACTTTCGATAGCCCACACCGGCTGGCCGCCGATACGCTCCGGGCGATCGAACGCAACGAGGCCCTCTCGGTCGCACCCCGTCAGGCCGGCGCGGCACGGCTTTTCGCTCGCCCGGCGCCCGGCCTGCTCAACCGGATGGCCGTCCGTTTCGTCGACCGTCAACGCACCGCAGACAGAAGGCAACCGACACCATGAGCGCCGCGACCGCGATTCCCCGCTATCCCTACGACGTCACCGGTGGCTGGCTGGCCGCCATCCTCAGCCGTCCAGGCGCGCCGGTCGAGGTCGAGGCGGTCGAGGTGACGCCGGTGGGCACCGGGCAAACCGGCGCCACCTTCCGGGTCAAGGCCAGCTATGCCACCGACACCGATCTGCCGGAGAGTTTCATCCTGAAACTGCCCGCCGGCGATGACGCTGTCCGGGACCGGGTGACGCTCGGGTATCGCAGTGAGTGCGCGTTCTACCAATCGGTCGCCGACCTGGTCACGATCCCGATCCCGCAGTGCTTCCACGTCGACATCGCCGACGACGGGGCCAGCTACGCGCTGCTGCTGGCCGACCAGGCCCCGGCCGTCCAGGGCGATCAGATCGCCGGCTGCGGTCTACCCGAGGCCCGGTTGGCGGTGCGGGCCCTGGCTGGTCTGCACGGACCCACGTGGTGCGATCCGCGCTGGCAGACCTTTCCGGGTCTGGTCATGTCAATCATCGGCGAGGACGCCATCCGCGGCCTGGGGGAGATCTCCAAGATGGCCGCGGGCATCACCATCGAGAAGCTGGGGTCGCGGCTGACCGCGCAGGACGCCGAAACCCTGGTCGCCGCGATGGATGTGGTGACCCCCTGGCTGCTCAACGCGCCGGATCGGTTCGCGCTACTACACGGCGACTACCGGCTGGACAACCTGCTCTTCGACGGTGAACGGGTCAGCGTGGTCGACTGGCAGACCCTCGGGGTGGGGCTGGCCGGCCGCGACCTGGCCTACTTCACCGGGACCAGCCTGGAGCCCGGCCAGCGGGCGGAGGTCGAAAAGGACCTTGTGGCCGAATACCATCGGGCACTGCTCGCCACCGGGGTCGGTGACTACGACGCGGACACCTGCTGGCACGACTACCTGCTGGGCATGATCCAGGTACCGCTGATCTCGGCACTGGGGTGCGCGTTCTCGGTGGAGACCGAGCGCGGCGACGACATGATGGCGGCGATGCTGCGCCGCGGCTGCGCGGCCATCCGAGACCTGCGCACACTCGAGTTGATCGACAGCTAGGAGCACACGTGGGTGATTCCAGGCCGCGCACCGCGGTGATCGGAGCGGGTATCAGCGGGCTGACGTCGGGCAAGATGCTCAAGGACTACGGCGTGCCGTACACCACCTTCGAGCTGTCCGACCGGATCGGCGGCAACTGGGCGTTCGCCAATCCCAACGGATTGAGCAGCGCCTACCGCTCCCTGCACATCGACACCTCCAAACAACGTTTGTCGTTCCGTGATTTCCCCATCCCCGACCATTTCCCGTCTTTTCCGCACCACAGCGACATCAAGAACTACCTGGACTCCTATGCCGAGACATTCGGACTTCTGGAGAACATCGAGTTCACCAACGGCGTCCAGCACGCCGCCCTCGGCGCCGACGGCCGCTGGGAGATCACCGACCAGCGCGGGGCGACGCGGGAGTTCGACCTGCTGGTCGTGGGCAACGGGCACCACTGGGACGCCCGGTATCCGGATTTCCCAGGCGAATTCACCGGCGAGACCATCCATTCCCACCACTACATCGACCCGCAGACCCCGCTGAACCTGACCGGCAAGCGGATCCTGGTGGTGGGCATCGGCAACAGTGCGGCCGACATCACCGTGGAACTGTCGTCGAAGACGCTGCAGAACACCGTGACTCTGTCCACCCGCTCCAGCGCCTGGATCGTGCCGAAATACATCGCCGGCCGGCCTGCCGACAGCATCGCGCGCACGTCGCCGCACATCCCGTTGTCCTGGCAGCGCAAATTCCAGCAGCTCCTGGCGCCGGCGATGGGCATCAACCCACAGCTCTATGGTCTGCCCGCCCCGAATCACAAGCTTTTCGAAGCCCATCCGACCCAGTCGGTGGAGTTGCCGCTGCGGCTCGGGTCCGGCGACGTCATCCCCAAGCCCAACGTGAGCCGGCTCGATGGCGACACCGTGCACTTCGACGACGGAACCAGCGGAGTGTTCGACATGATCATCTACGCCACCGGCTACAACATCACGTTCCCGTTCTTCGCCCCCGACTTCATCAGCGCGCCGGACAACGCGATCCGGCTGTACAAGCGAATGTTCCTGCCGGGCATGGACAATCTGGTGTTCATCGGCTTCGCGCAAGCGGTTCCGACGTTGTTCCCGTTCATCGAGTGCCAGGCGAAACTGCTGGCCGCTTACGCGGTCGGCCGCTACGCCTTGCCGCCGATCGCCGAGATGGAGCGGGTGATCGACGAAGACCAGAAGCTCTACACCGGGCACTGCACCGACCGCCCGCGGCACACTCAGCAGGTCGACTACTTCCACTACGACCACGATATCCGCACCCGGGAGTTGCCCGCCGGGATCCGTCGGGCCGATCTGCGGCGCCGGAGGGTGGCGGTATGAGCCGCAGCGATGTCACCTTCGACTCGGCCGGTGTGCGCTGCAGCGCCTGGCATTTCGCGGCAGCGAGCGCGGCCTTCACCGGGGCCGCCGGGCGGCCGGTGGTGGTGATGGGGCACGGCTTCGGCGGAACCAAGGACTCCGGACTGGAACCGTTCGCCGAGCGGATCGCTGCCGCGGGCATCGACGTATTGGCCTTCGACTACCGTGGCTTCGGAGCCTCGGAAGGAACACCGCGCCAGACGGTTTCGGTCGCCGCTCAGATCGGTGACTTCGAGGCCGCGATCGCCGCAGCCAGGCGGTTGCCTGGGATCGACCCGAACCGCATCGTGCTGTGGGGGTCGTCGATGTCCGGCGGCCACGTGATCCGGGTGGCCGCCGACCATCCCGACGTCGCCGCCGTGATCGCGATGACGCCGCTGACCAGCGGCGCGGCCGTGAGCCGCGCGGCGGTGGAACATGGTGATGTCGGACAGGCGGTGAAGTGGACGCTGGTCGGAGTGAAGAGCCGGGTCGACGTCGCTCGCGGCCGCGGTCCGAGCTTGATGCCGTTGGTCGCCCGTCCGGGTGAGCCCGGAGCGCTCGCGCTGGACGGCGCCTATGAGAGCTACACCGCGATCGCCGGCCCGACTTGGCGCAACGAGGTCGACTCCGCGGTCGGCCTGCAGATCGCCTCGATCCGAACGGCGGACGCCGCCAAGCGGTTACGGTGTCCGCTGCTGATTCAAGTCGCCGACTTCGACCGCTATGTGCCGGCCGACTCGGTGATGAAGACCGCGGTGCTGGGCAGGGGGCAGGTGCACCACTACCCATGTGATCATTTTGACGTCTGGCCTGGACACGATTGGTTCGACAAAGCCGTCGGCGATCAGATCGCCTTCCTGATCCGCACGTTCAGTACTTTGTCGAGCCTTGATCGACTGAAATCGCCTCAGCGGTAATCAGTTTCGCGGCGTCGCTGGCCAGGAAGCAGACCGTGTCGGCGATGTCCTCCGGTTCGGCGATGTAGATGGGCAGGAACGGCAGCATCATGTTCTGCAACGCCGGGTTGGTCTCCATCGCCTTGCCCAGTTCGGCCACCATGTCACCGGTGCCCATGTCGGTGTTGACCGGGCCTGGGTGCACACTGTTCACCCGAATGTTGTGCTTGCCGAGTTCGGCGGCGAACGCCCTGGCCATGCCCGTGACCGCGTGCTTGCTGGTCGTGTAGTGCACCATGAACGGCTGCAGCTTGATCCCGGCCGCCGAACTGATCAGGATGATGGAACCTCCGGCGCCACCTTCCACGATCGAGGGCGCTCCGGCCATCACGGTGTTCCAGGTACCGGTCACGTTGACGTCCAGCACATCCCGGAATGCCTCCGGGGTGATCTCGTCCCACGCGGCAGGCGAGGTGATGCCCGCGTTCGCGACGATGATGTCCAGCCTGCCGAGTTCGGCCACACCGCGCCGGACGGCTTCCGTGAGTCTGTCGTAGTCGCGTACGTCGACCACGGCCGGCACGATGCGACGGCCGATTGCCTCGACCAGGCGCACCGTCTCGGCGAAGTCCTCCGGCGTGGCCGGGTTATACGGGACGCAGTCCGGCAGCGCGTCCGCGATGTCGACGGCGATGATGTCGGCGCCTTCACCGGCCATCTTGACCGCGTGAGCTCGGCCCTGGCCGCGGGCGGCCCCGGTGATCAAGGCGACCTTGCCGCGCAGCGTGCCCGTCATGACCGGCGCTGCGCTTCCTTGACCAGTCCGCCACCGACGATCAGGCGCTGAATCTCACTGGTGCCCTCGTAGAGTCGTAACAGTCGGACCTCACGATAGATCCGTTCGACGGGCACGCCGCGCATGTATCCCGCCCCGCCGTGCACCTGAACCGCGAGATCGGCAACCTTGCCTACCATCTCGGTGCAGAACAGTTTGGCCACCGACGGCGCGATGCGGCGATCCTCATTGTTGAGCCACAGCCGGGCGGCGTCGCGCACCAGGGCCCGCCCGGCCATCACGCCGGTCTGCTGATCGGCCAGCATCGCCTGCACCAGCTGGAAATTGCCGATCGGCGTCCCGCCCTGGGTCGCGGTCGCGGCGTAGGCGACGGACTCGTCGAGTGCCCGCTGGGCTGCGCCGACCGCCAGAGCGGCGATGTGGATCCGGCCCCGGGCCAGCGAGGTCATCGCCGCCCGGTATCCGATGTCCTCGCTGCCGCCGATCAGGGTGTCATCGCCGACCCGGACATCGGTGAAATTCACATCGGAGGTCCAGGCGCCCTCCTGACCCATCTTGGCGTCCTTCGCACCGATCTCGACACCCGCCGTCTCGGCGGGCACTAGGAACACCGCAATGCCCGCACCGTTCTCGTCGGCCGGCCGGGTACGGGCGAACACGATGAACAGGTTGGCCACCGGAGCGTTGGTGATGTACTGCTTACGGCCGTTGATCACCCAACTCCTCCCGTCGCGAACGGCTTTGGTCTTCAGACCCGACGGGTTGGATCCGGCGCCCGGTTCGGTCAGCGCGAACGACGCGACCACTTCACCGGTGGCGATCGGCTCCAGCCAGCGGCCTTTCTGCTCATCGGTGCCGAAGCCGACCAGTACCTGCCCGGCGATGCCGTTGTTGGTGCCGAACATCGACCGCAATGCCAGGCTCGTGTAGCCCAGCTCCATCGCCAGTTCGACGTCCTGGGCAATGTTGAGGCCCAGGCCGCCCCATTCTTGAGGGATCGCGTAACCGAAGAGGCCCATCGCCTTGGCCTGGTCCCGCAGATCGTCGGGCACCTGGTCCTCGGTCATGATCTCGGCTTCTCGCGGCACCACGGCCGTCCGCACGAAATGGCGGGTCTGGGCCAAGATCTCGCGGAAGTCGTCGTCGCTGACGGCGGTCATCGGGCCGGTCATCAGGCTCCTTGGGTCGGGGGCACCTGCCCCGAAGATCATATATGAAATATGATGTTGCCGATTCGGGGGTTCGTCGAAGGTAGAGGGAGTTCACATGTCGTTGCTGGCCGGCCAGACCGCGGTCATCACCGGTGGAGCGCAGGGCCTCGGCTTTGCGATCGCCGAGCAGTTCGTCGCCGAGGGCGCCCGCGTGGTCCTCGGTGACCTCAACCTCGACGCCACGCAGGAGGCCGTCAACAAGCTCGGCGGGGCCGACGTCGCCCGTGCGGTGCGATGCAACGTCACCGCCTACGACGACGTCGACGCGCTGGTGGACACGGCCATCGAAGCGTTCGGCCGGTTCGACGTCATGGTGAACAACGCCGGGATCACCCGCGACGCCACCCTGCGCAAGATGACCGAGGAGGAGTTCGACCAGGTCATCTCGGTGCACCTGAAGGGGACCTGGAACGGCCTGAAGAAGGCATCCTCGGTGATGCGGGAGCAGAAGCGCGGTGCGATCGTCAACATGTCCTCGATCTCGGGCAAGGTCGGCATGATCGGGCAGACGAACTACTCGGCCGCCAAGGCCGGCATCGTCGGAATGACCAAGGCCGCGTCCAAGGAACTCGCTCATCTGGGTGTGCGGGTCAACGCCATTCAGCCCGGCCTGATCCGCTCGGCGATGACCGAGGCCATGCCGCAACGGATCTGGGATTCGAAGGTGGCCGAGGTGCCGATGGGTCGCGCGGGTGAGCCCTCCGAGGTGGCCAAGGTGGCACTGTTCTTGGCCTGCGACCTGTCGTCGTACATGACCGGAACGGTCCTCGAGGTCACCGGCGGACGGCACCTGTGACCCGCACGGCCGTCATCTGCGAGCCGGTCCGGACGCCGATCGGTCGTTATGGCGGCATGTTCGCCTCGCTGACGGCCGTCGACCTGGGCGTGGCCGCGCTCAAAGGTCTGCTGGCGCGCACCGGGATCGCGCCCGACGCCGTCGAGGACGTGATCCTCGGCCACTGTTACCCCAACAGCGAGGCGCCGGCGATCGGCCGGGTCGTGGCCCTTGACGCCGGGCTGCCGGTGACGGTGCCGGGCATGCAGGTGGACCGGCGCTGCGGCTCGGGTCTGCAGGCCGTGATCCAGGCCTGCCTGCAAGTCGCCTCCGGCGACAGCGATCTCGTCGTCGCGGGCGGCGCGGAGAGCATGACCAATGTCGCGTTCTACTCGACCGATATGCGCTGGGGCGGTGGTCGCACCGGGGTCCGCGTCCACGACGGACTGGCCCGCGGCCGCACCACGGCCGGCGGCAAGCACCATCCGGTGCCGGGCGGGATGCTCGAGACCGCCGAGAACCTGCGCCGCGAGTACAAGATCTCCCGCCAGGAGCAGGACGAGCTGGCGGTGGCGTCCCATCAGCGCGCGGTCGCCGCGCAGAAGGATGGCATCCTGGCCGAGGAGATCATCCCCGTCACGGTCGCCAGCCGCCGCGGCGAGGAGATCATCGACACCGACGAGCATCCCCGCGCCGATACCACCCTCGAGTCGCTGGCAACGCTCAAACCGGTTCTGCTCAAGCAGGACCCGGACGCCACCGTCACCGCGGGCAACTCCAGCGGGCAGAACGATGCCGCGTCGATGTGCATCGTGACCACCCCGGACAAGGCCGCGGATTTGGGTTTGACCCCGCTGGTGCGACTGGTGTCCTGGGGTTCGGCGGGCGTGGGACCCGAGGTGATGGGCATCGGGCCGGTGCCGGCCACCGAGGTCGCGCTGGCCAAAGCCGGTCTGACCCTTGCCGATATCGACCTCATCGAGCTCAACGAGGCGTTCGCCGCCCAGGCGCTGGCCTGCATGCGGGCCTGGAACTTCACCGCCGCCGATCACGGCCGCACGAACGTCCACGGTTCGGGGATCTCGCTCGGCCATCCGGTGGGCGCCACCGGCGGCCGGATGCTGGCCACGCTGGCCCGCGAACTGAACCGACGCCAGGTCCGCTACGGACTGGAGACGATGTGCATCGGCGGCGGGCAGGGCCTGGCCGCGGTGTTCGAGAGGGTGGACGCAAGATGACACGCATTGCCCAAACGTTGGGCCTCACCGAGGTACAGGCCGAAATCGTCTCCACCGTACGGCAATTCGTCGACAAGGAGATCATTCCGTACGCCCAAGAGCTCGAGCACGCCGACACCTACCCGCAGGACATCGTCGACCAGATGAAGCAGCTGGGCCTGTTCGGCCTGATGGTTCCCGAGGAGTACGGCGGTCTGGGGGAGTCACTGCTCACCTATGCGCTGTGCGTGGAGGAGCTGGCCCGCGGCTGGATGAGCATCTCCGGGGTGATCAACACCCACTTCATCGTGGCGTACATGATCCGCCAGCACGGAACCGATGAGCAGAAGCAACGCTTCCTGCCCCGGATGGCGACCGGCGAGGTTCGCGGCGCCTTCTCGATGTCGGAGCCCGAGCTGGGCTCCGACGTCGCGGCAATCCGGACCAGGGCCGCCGACAACGGCGACGGCACCTACACGATCGACGGCCAGAAGATGTGGCTGACCAACGGGGGGAGCTCGACCCTGGTCGCCGCGCTGGTGCGCACCGACGAGGGTGCGGACAAGCCGCACCGTAACCTGACCGCTTTCCTGATCGAAAAGCCCACCGGCTTCGGCGAAGTCGCGCCGGGCTTGACGATTCCGGGCAAGATCGACAAGCTCGGCTACAAAGGCATCGACACCACCGAGCTGATCTTCGACTCCTACGTCGCCGCCGCCGACGACATCCTGGGTGCCAAGCCGGGGCAGGGTTTCTTCCAGATGATGGACGGTGTCGAGGTCGGCCGGGTGAACGTGTCCGCCCGGGCCTGCGGCGTCGGTATCCGGGCCTTCGAGCTCGCCGTCCGCTACGCCCAGCAGCGCAGCACGTTCGGCAAGCCGATCGCCGAGCATCAGGCCATCGCCTTTCAACTGGCCGAGATGGCCACCAAAGTCGAAGCCGCCCATCTGATGATGGTCAACGCCGCGCGGTTGAAGGATTCCGGTGAACGCAACGACGTCGCCGCGGGGATGGCCAAGTATCTGGCCAGTGAGTTCTGCGCGGAGGTCACCCAGCAAAGCTTCCGGATTCACGGCGGATACGGGTATTCCAAGGAGTACGAGATCGAACGGCTGATGCGGGACGCGCCGTTCCTGTTGATCGGCGAGGGGACCAGCGAGATCCAGAAGAACATCATCAGCAAGCGGCTGTTGGCCGACTACCGGATCTGACGATGAGCGCCCCGGATTTCGTGCCGCGCCCCCAGCTGGCCGAGGATGTCGCCCGCTTCGTCCGGACCCGGATCTTCAACGGCACCTACCCCGCCGGGGAATACATCCGGCTCGATCAGCTCGCCGCCGAACTCGGCATCAGTGTGACGCCGGTACGGGAAGCCCTGTTCGAGTTGCGCGGGGAAGGCCTGCTGGACCAGTTGCCCCGGCGCGGGTTCGTGGTGCTGCCGTTCACCGACCGGGACATCACCGACGTCTCGAACCTTCAGGCCTACGTGGGCGGCGAGTTGGCCGCCCGAGCTGCGCTCAGCATCACCGACGAGCAATTGCGGGAGCTGTCGGCAGTCCACGAGGAGCTGGTGGCGGCCTACGCCGCCAACGATGCCCGCGCGGTGCGGCTCAACCATGAGTTCCACCGAGCCATCAACGTCGCTGCCCAGTCGCCGAAGCTCGCGCAGCTGATGTCCCAGATCACCCGGTACGCACCCGAATCGGTATTCCCCACCATCGAGGGCTGGCCGGCCAAGTCGGTCGCCGACCACAAGCGGATCCTGGCGGCGCTCAAAGCGCGCGACGCCGAGCGGGCCAAAGCCGCCATGTCGGCGCATCTGGCCGCCGGTGCCGGTCCGCTGATCGAGCACCTGGTGAAACAGGGTGTGGCGCAGCGATTTCACACCACCGAATAGCCCGGCGGCAGTGCGGTCTCCAGCTGGTCGGTGCGGAACTCGAATGTCATTATGTCACCGAGGTATTCGATCTCGATGCCTCGAACCTCCGACTGCAGCAGACGGCGGGCGGCGGTATTGACCGTATCCATCTGACCGCAGACCAGCGCGCTCGGTGGAAGCTGCGCCAACGTCCATCTCAGTGCCCAGCGCCCGAGGCCCCGGCGCTGCCATGGAGTGGCGATGAGTCCTGCCAATTCGTATCCGCCGTCATCGTTGTGACAGCACAGGAACGTCCCACAGGCCACGCCGGCCACCCTGACCAGACTGGCGACATCGCCAGGGGCCCGCGGTAACGTCCAATCCACGTTCTCGGCCCGCTGCAGCGGGTTGCCGAACCTCATTTTGAGGTCGTCCGCCGAACATGCGGCCAGTACCTGGGCGATGATCAGCCGATCGGCGGGGACCCGTCGCAGTCGGCGCACATGTGTTGTGGCAGAGCGTGAGCAGTCCGTAGGTGCGCTCATGGGCGAGGGCGGATCCGGTAGATCGTCTGCTGGCCGAGGGCTACCAAGGTGGTGCTCTGGCCATCGTTGACACTGACGCGCAGGGAACAGGTGGTCAGGGTTCGCCCCGCGCGCACCACCGTGCCGACGGCCACCAACTCGTTTCCCCGCGCGGGGGCGATGAGATTGAGGTGCAACGATACGGTCAGCACATCGGAGCCCTGTGGGTGCACGGACAGAGCCGCATAGCCGCCCGCCGTGTCCGCGATGGCGGAGGTGGCACCAGCGTGGAAATACCCGTGCTGCTGGGTGAGATCCGTCCGGTGGGACAGCCGCACCTGGATCTGCCCCATACGGACCACGGACAGTTCTGCGCCGAGATGTCGCATCAAGCCCTGCCGCGCGAAGCTGCTGCGAATGTCTGCGGCGACGGCTGGGTCAAGCGAAGGACCATCAAGATCGGACATGAGGGTGAATCAACACTGGCCGAGCGCCGGTCGACAGAGCCAATTCCAGGCTTGGGGAGCGGGCGTGGGCGAAATGGCCCTGTGATCGCGATCTGTGCCCTGGCATCGTGAAGACGATTCGGAAGGGAGGGTGCTGTCGTGTCCCCAGAACAGGCCAGATTGTTCGCCCGACAGTGGGCGGAGGCGTGGAACCGCCACGACATCGAGGAGGTTCTGGTCCACTTCGCCGAGGACGTCGAGTTCTCCTCACCGTTGATCGCGACAGTGCTGCCCGGCGGGACTGGCACGGTGGTGGGCAAGGCGGCCCTGCGTCAGTACTGGTGCGCCGGCATCGATCGCTTCCCCGACTTGCGCTTCGACATTGTCGACGTCTATTTCGGTGTCCGGGCACTTGTCATCCGGTACCGAAATCAGCTCGGCCGCAGAGTCTGCGAAGTTCTTGAGTTCAATACAGCGGGACTGGTGGTCCGTGGATTCGGGTGTTACGAAATCGGCGAGTAGCCGCTAGACCGTGGCCGCCACCCGATGGGTGTATTCGTGCCAGGCGGCACTGAGCCGGTCTACCGCCAGGTCAAGGACTCCGTCATCGTGTCCTGCCGACAGCCAGATGGAGTCATGGTGTTGACCTTCAACGCAATACCGGGCGCCGACCCCGATCGCGACGCCGAACCGCCGGGCGGTGTGGGCGAAGGTGATCGCTTCGGGGACGGGAAGTCGGACCCATATGCCCGCACCGTGGCCCTGCGATTGAGGGACCCACGGCGGCAACGCATCGCGAAGCAGGTCGATCAGGCGCCCACGACGGCTGGCGGTGCGGGTCCGCAATCCGGCGAACCAGTCGGAGTCGGCGGCCGTCAGTGCTCGCGCAGCCAACAGTTGCACACCGACGCCCGGGCCGCGGAAATACTCGGGCATACGGAATCTGGCAGACAGAGGTTCTGGGATCCGGAGCCAGCCGATGCCCAGTCCGGACCACAGCACCTGATCCAAGTGGCCCACGGTGACCACATGTTCGGACAATGCCGCCAGCGGGCCACCGTCCCCGTCCGGCGCACGCAGGTACGCCGTGTCGGACGCATCCTCGACTGCCAGCACCGCGCCGTGTTCGAGGGACTGTGCCAGCCGGTGGCGACGCGACTGTACGAGACCGACGCCGGTCGGTCCGGTGGTGGGGGAGACCAGTAGTGCGGAATCCGGTGCTGCCTTTCGGGTCAGGCGCTGGAGCCCGGCGATGTCGACGCCGAACTGGTCGGTACGGACGGGAATGACCCGTCGGGCCGACTGTCCGACCACTGTCACGGCATCCGGCCACGTAGGGCAGGCCACGAATACGTTGCGTCCGGTCAGTGCCAGACCGGCCCAGGCGAGTTCCAGTGATTGCGGACCACCATTGGTGACGAAAATCTGGTCGGCGTCGGTCGGCACCGCCAGAGTGTCGGACATGAAGTGCGCCAACGCCCGTCGCAATGCCGGGATCCCACCGGCCGGATGTCCCCCGGCGGACAGAACCGAGGGCGTGAACACGGGATCGTAGGCGGGCAGCTCATCCGGGGACGCCGGCCCTGCCATGGACAGGTCCAGCACGTCGTCGTCGGATGCGCCTAAGGCATTGTGCCGCGACACTCCTGCGGTGCGCCGAGTCCGGACATACGTCCCGGACCCCTGGATTCGTTCGAGCAACCCCTCGGTGACCAGTTCGTCGAACGCCCGCACCACCGTTCCGCGGCTCACGCCCACCAGATCTGCCAGCACGCGTTCGGCTGGGACACGTTGTCCCGGGACGATCAAGCGGTGTCGTGCGGCGTTGCGGACGGCTTCAGCGATCTGCGAGTAGCGAGCGCCCGGCAGGTTGGCCCATCCCTCGAGCGCTATCGTCGACCACCACATGTTCTGGTCCATTCCGACACATTGGCACTGTCGTCGTCGAACGGGCAAGACGACAGTGGTGAGCGACGACCACAAGGGGTCGTATCGGTAAGGAGGTCTCATGGCATCGCCCGCGGCGACACTGGCACGACGGCTGTGGGAGTCCATCGAACCCGTGCACGCTGCGGTCTACTTCGACGATGCTGCGCGTTCAGTGGCTGTCGGTCTCGGGATGAGCGGCTACTGGATGGGGTATTTCTCTGCGCGGTCGGCACCCTTGGGGGCGATGGCACCTGGCCCGGTCGCCGCCATGTTCTACAGCTTCGCGCCGGGCAGAGTGGCCAGGGCACTGCCCGAGGCGTGGCAACACGCAGACCCGGCCACGGTGCTGCAGGCGCGAATCGACACGGCCGTCACTGTGCTGCGGCCACACCTGGAAGCCCTCTCGGTGGCCGACCTCGACAGGCTCGCGGCGCTGCTGGAGACGGCTGCGCAAGGGTGCGGATTCGACGGTCGGCCGTTGGCTGCGGGTTGGTCGCAGGTGCCGCTACCGGAATCGGTGGCCGCCCGCATCTGGCTGGCAGCGACGGTATTGCGGGAGCACCGCGGGGACGGTCACGTCCTCGCCTGTGTGCGCGAAGGGCTCGGTGGACTCGACGCGGTGCTGACGCACGTGGCCACCGGCGCGGTGACCCGAGATGTGCTGCAGCGGAACCGGGGCTGGAGCGACCAGGAGTGGTGCGCCGGCTTACGCAGGCTGCGGGCGCGCAAACTCATCGATGTCGACGGCCGCCTGACTCGCTCCGGAGGCATGCTGCGGCGCGAGATAGAGGATCGCACCGATATTCTCGCCGGTGACCCGGTGACGGTGTTGGGGCCGGCGGGCGTACAAGAGGTCATCGACATCGCCGCGCCGCTCAGCGCTCGGTTGTTCGATTGCGGGGCGATGTCGGAGCCGAACCCGATTGGCGTACCGCGTCCCCGTCGCTCATCGCCGGCATCCTGACACCGACGGCACGCGGGCACTCACACCACCGAGTAACCCTCCGGCAGTGGCCCGCGTCCGGTCAACGCCGCCAGCAGCGACTGAGTGTCGCCCCGCTCGCCGGCGATCGCCACGGCCAGCTCCGTTGCGCTATGGGCAACGTCGGGAGGGATGGTATCCGGCCGCCCGATCGCACTCGCCAAATCGAGGCTGTGTACGGCCAATTCGAATATCCGGGTGGGCAGGTAGTCGGAGAGTCGCATACCGCCGGCGATGGTGTGGATGACGATGTCATCCGCGGTACTGAGCAGCGCCACAGCGCGATCCCGCAGGTCGAGAATTGTGGTGAATGGTCGACTGCCGAGGCTCAGGGCGGCATTCTCTGCGCGGGATCGGATTTGCGCCGGGTCAACCATGTCCATCACGGCGAGGTAGTAGGCCGCGGCGCTGCGAACCTCGATCCGTTCGGCTGGTCGACCCAGATATTCGATCACGGTGACAAACGAACGGCTGATGTGCCCCACCAACATCCGCACCGTCCAGGTTCCCAGCGCCGGATCGTCCCAACGATCCGTCGGGACGTGTTCGACCAACGACACGGCGTGGTCGCCGGCCCGGCCGAACAGGGTGACCTGAGCTGGGAGGGATTGGGTGGTCGTTGGCATGAAACAGATTCCACCGGATCGCCCGGGCTGGGTAAAGGGCCGGTTGGCCGCGACTGGCTATTTTCCTCGATGCTGGGGTACACGGTGGCGCCGCTGCTGGCAGCCAGCGCGTCGCTCTGATCAGGCCAGCCGCGAAACAAACCAGCAGTTGTTGCCCGTGCGACTTCGTCAAGAACAGGCACAGGTCGGAGCCAAGGAGGCCTTCCGGGTGCGTGACGAACATTTCCACGTCGGCCGAGCACAGTGACGGGGACCACTTACCGTCAGCAATACATATTCTGCTATTTTTGTAACGTCTCAACGTCTAAGCGAGGTCGTCATGCCTGAACCAGTCATCGTCGGAGCCGTCCGTACCGCGATCGGTCGTTCGTTCAAGGGCACCTTGGTCAACACGCCGCCCGAGGTCTTGCTCGCAGCCGTGCTGCCCGAAGTGGTTCGCCGGGCAGGCGTCGATCCGAACGTCATCGACGACATCATCATCGCCGAATCGCACTACGGTGGCGGGGATCTCGCGCGTTATGCAGCGCTCGTCGCGGGCTTCGAGAATGCGCCCGGCCAGGCCGTCAACCGGCACTGCGCGGGCAGCCTGACCGCGATCGGCAACGCCTCGGCCCAGATCGGCTCGGGCATGGAGACGGTGCTGATCGCCGGCGGTGTGCAGTCGCTGTCGATGACCCCGCTGATGAACCAGCGCATCCCCGGGCCGGAGCTGAAGTTCGAGGAGCGCTGGCTGCCGCCGATCCACGTCGAATCACCAGATGCGCCCGCGCGCGACATGTCGATCACGGTCGGCTGGAACACCGCGCAGTCCTACGGGATCAGCCGCGAACAGCTCGACGAATGGGCCGCGCGCAGCCACCAGCGCGCCGTCGCCGCCCAGGACGCCGGCAAGTTCACCGACGAGATCATCCCGCTGAAGGTGGAGCAGGTCGACGGCTCGGTCACCGAGTTCTCCGTCGACGAGCACCCGCGTCGCGACACCACCGTGGAGAAGCTCGCCGGCCTCAAGGTGCTGCACCCGGAGATCGAGGGCTTCTCGATCACCGCGGGTAACAGCAGCGGCACCAACGACGCCGCCGCCGCCGTCGCGCTGACCGACCGTGACTACGCGACCGCCAACGGGCTCGACGTCATGGCCACCGTGAAGGCCTGGGGAGCCGCGGGCGTGCCCGCGCGCGACACCGGCCTCGGTGCGGTCGCGGTCATCGGCAAGGTGCTCGACCGGGCCGGCCTCACGCCCTCGGATGTGGCGCTGTGGGAGATCAACGAGGCCTTCGCCTCGGTGCCGATCGCTGCGTGCAAGGAGTACGGCATCGACGACGAGCTGGTGAACTTCTCCGGCAGCGGCTGCAGCCTCGGTCACCCGATCGCGGCCTCCGGTGCCCGGATGATCACCACTCTGGTCTACGAGCTGCGCCGTCGCGGCGGCGGCATCGGCGTCGCGGCGATGTGCGCCGGCGGTGGACAGGGCGGCGCTGTCGTCGTCGAGGTCTAGTTCTTGCGGCGGCCCTTGGCCGCGGGCTTCTTGCCCTCCTCGATGAGCGCGGCCGCGTGGTCCAAGATGCACTCCAGGCCGTATTCGAAGTTGCGGTCGTCGGCTGCGCCGATCCGGTGTCCCTCGCCGCTCACCCGCGCCAGCAGAGGTGTGCTCTGCGCGTTGCCGACGATCGCGTCCTCGAGCAGGTGCCCGTCGCTGTCCGAAGCCCGGTTCTTCTGGTAAAGCCGTTGCAGCACAACCGAACCCCGAACATGGACGGAGACCGCCGAGTAGGTGTCGAACGCATCCTCGGCGGACAGCCCCGCCTCGACCAGGCTGGCAATCGCCTTTTCCACCTCCTGCTCACCGGCCCGAACCGCGCGCGGACTCAGTGCCGACCGGATCAGGATCAGATCGCACAGAATTGGGTTGCCCATGAAGGTCTTTCGCATCGCGCGCGCGTGGTTGGCCAGCGTTTCGCGCCAGTCGGCGGCTTCGACGTAGGGAGTGGCAAACACGTACTGGCGAAGCGCCCGGTCGGTCATCGCGTTGAGCAGCTCGTCTTTCTTGCGGAAGTACCAGTAGATGCTGGTGACGCCGACGCCGAGGTGCTTACCCAGCAACGGCATGCTCAAGTTGTCGATCGACACCTGCTCGGCGAGTTCGAAGGCCCCCGCGATGATGTCGTCGGGATTGATCGACCCACGCTCGCGCCGAGGGCGCTTGGTGGCGGTCGCTGGCTTGCCCACTGCAGGTCCACCTTCCGTTCAGATGCGGCTAGCAACCCTACTCCGGAGGGCCGTGTGAAGTGCGTCTCCGTCCGGGCGCCGGTCAGTTTCCGCTCGTTACTGTAAAGCCTATAGTAGGTTTTACCGATACCAGCGAGCCCGGGGTGCGGGAGTTGGCGGCGACCGTGAACCTGGGTTTGGCCGGCGCCACCGCCGGCGGTGATCTAGCGAGGCGTGCCAGGGCGAGCGGCTGGCGGCCTGCACCGCGGCCAAGGCAATGGTCGCCAGTCTCTCCACGGACCTGCCGCGCGCCGGGCTGCCCGACGAGGTGTCGCCTTCCCGGGCGTCGAGGCGCAATTCCTCCATGACCGGAGCCACTGTGGACGTCGACGGAGGGAGCGATTTCACCTGAGCCCATACGGTCCGGATCGCGACCGCGTACCGGTGGCTCTGCCCCGCCGGTCACCATTGCGGAAGGTGATACCGATATGTGTACAGTATGGACAAATCCGCATCCTGCGGGCCAGTTCGGGAGGTGTGCGTAGGTGACCGACACCCAGGCGGGGCGGATCGCGAATTCCGCTGCGACCCAGCCCGTTCTCTACGAGGTGCTCGACAGCGGCGTCGCGGTCGTCACGTTCAACCGGCCGGAACGGATGAACGGCTGGGGCGGCGGGCTGGCCGCCGGCTTTTACGCCGGAATGGACGCGGCGGAAGCCGACCCCGACGTTCGGGCCATCGTGGTGACCGGGCGTGGCCGGGCGTTCTGTGCGGGGGCCGACATGGGTGACCTGTCGTCCATCAGCTCGGCCGGCGTCGAGCGCGCGGGGGAGGCCGACATCAGTGCGGTGGTCGGCGAACGCCACCCGTTGTTCGTGACGACCATGAGCAAGCCGGTCATCGCCGCGATTAACGGCGCCTGCGCCGGCATCGGGCTGACCCAGGCGCTCATGTGCGATGTCCGGTTCGCCGCGGCCGGGGCCAAGTTCACCACCGCCTTCGTCCGCCGCGGCTTGATCGCCGAGTACGCCATCTCGTGGATCCTGCCCAAGGTGGTCGGCTGGGGAGCCGCATTGGACCTGCTGATGAGTGGCCGGGTGTTCTACGCCGAGGAGGCTTTCGAACTCGGCATGGTCAAAGAAGTCGTCGCGCCCGACGAATTGCTGCACCGTGCAGTCGAATACGCCGCGGACATCGCCGCCAACTGCGCACCGAGTTCACTGGCCGTGATCAAGCGCCAGGTCTACGGCGACGCGCTGCGCGAGGCGGCCGATGCCAGCAGGCGAGCCGAGACGCTGATGCACGAATCGATGCAACGCCCCGACTTCATCGAAGGCATCACCGCGTTTTTCGAGAAGCGGCCGCCCAACTTCCCGCCCCTGACCTGAGTTGAAAGGACGCCACCGATGACCCTGGACTACGCGGCGATCGACGTCGACAACCACTACTACGAGCCATTGGACGCGTTCACCCGGCATCTGCCCAAGGAGTTCGCCCGCCGCGGTGTGCAGATGCTGACCCAGGGCAAGCGCACCTTCGCCGTCATGGGCGGTGTGGTCAACCAGTTCATCCCCAACCCCACGTTCGACCCGATCATCGAGCCCGGCTGCCTAGACCTGCTGTTCCGCGGCGAGATCCCGGACGGGGTCGACCCGGCGTCGCTGATGAAGGTCGATCGCTTGGCCGATCACCCCGAATACCAGAACCGCGACGCCCGGCTGGCGATCCTCGACAAACAGAATCTCGAAACCGTTTTCATGTTGCCGACGTTCGCGTGTGGCGTGGAGGAGGCCCTCAAACGCGACATCGACGCAACCATGGCCTCGGTGCACGCCTTCAACCTGTGGCTCGACGAGGACTGGGGATTCGACCGGCCCGACCACCGGTTCCTCTCGGCGCCGATCATCTCGCTGGCCGACCCGGATACCGCGGTCGCCGAGGTCGAGTTCGTGCTGGCCCGAGGCGCCAAGATCGTGTGTGTGCGGCCGGCACCCGTCCCGGGCCGGGTCAAGCCCCGGTCGCTGGGGGACCCGTCCCACGACCCGGTGTGGGCCCGGTTGGCTGAGGCCGGCGTTGCGGTGGTGTTCCACCTCTCGGACAGTGGCTACTCTGCCATCTCGGCACTCTGGGGCGGCGCGGGAACCTTCGAAGGCTTCGGTAGGCGTGATCCGCTGGACAACGTGCTGCTCGACGACCGCGCCATCCACGATTCGATGGCGTCGATGATCGTGCACCAGGTTTTCACCCGGCACCCCAAGCTGAAGGTGGCCAGCATCGAGAACGGCTCGTACTTCGTGTACCGCCTGATCAAGCGGCTGAAGAAAGCCGCCAACACCGCGCCCTACCACTTCAGGGCGGACCCGGTCGAGCAGCTGAAGACCAACGTGTGGATCGCCCCGTACTACGAGGACGACGTCAAGCTGCTGGCCGACACGATCGGCGTCGACAAGATCCTGTTCGGCTCCGACTGGCCGCACGGCGAGGGCCTCGCCGATCCGATGTCATTCACCGCCGACATCCCGCAGTTTCCCGAGTTCAGCGCGAGTGACACCCGAAAGGTGATGCGCGACAATGCTTTGGAGTTGCTCGGCATCTCGGTGTCATCGGCGGCCTGAGCATGCCCGAATGGACGATCGGCGCGGTGCTCGACACGATCGCCGAGGCTGTCCCCGACCGGTCGCGGGCGAACTTCCTGGCCGGCAGCAAGGTCTCGTTGTCATGACGCGAAAAGTGATAGACGGTCTGGTCAACGTCCACTTCGGCGAGACCGAACAGCAACCGAGCTGGATGCTCAAGGTCCGCGACGACTATTTCAAAGGGCCACCGTCCATGTTCGCCCCGGTGGACATGGCCGAGCTGCTCGACGAGATGGACGAGCACGGGGTGCGCAAGGCCGTCTTGATGGACAACATCGTCACCCCGCACGTGACCGCGCGCAGGTTCGCCCGCGCTCGCCCCGACCGATTCGCGCTGGCCATGGGTGGGCTCAACCTGCTCACGCCGATGCCGACCCTGCGTGCGCTGGCCGCGGTCGTGGCAGACCTGCCAGTGGTGTATGCCGCTGTGGGGCCGAGTTTCTGGGGAGATGCGCAGTATCCGCCCAGCGACGCGGTTTACTATCCGCTCTACACCAAATGCGCGGAGCTGGACCTGCCACTGTGTCTCAACACCGGCCTGCCGGGCCCGCCGATCCCCGGCGAGGTGCAGAATCCGATCCACCTCGACCGGGTGTGCGTGCGGTTCCCCGAGCTGCGGCTGTGCATGATCCACGGTGCCGACCCCTGGTGGGACATCGCGATCCGGCTGATGATCAAGTACGAGAACCTGCGGCTGATGACGTCGGCGTGGTCACCGAAGCGCTTGCCGGACAACCTGCTTCATTACATGCGCACTCGCGGGCCGAACAAGGTGATGTTCGGCTCCGATTGGCCGGTACTGAGAATGCGGCGCGTCGTCCCCGAGGCCGCCGCGCTGGATCTTGCGCCCGACGTCCTCGACAACTACCTCTACAACAACGCCGCCGAGTTCTTCTTCAGGGAGCGCTGAATGGACCGTTACGAACTGCGCAGGCTCGACTACAGCCTCACCGAGGATCACACCGATGTGCAGAATGCCTATCGGCAGTTCTTCAAGGCCCACGCCACGATCGACACTGTGCGGGCCGCCGAGGCCACCGGGTTTGACAAGAGCCTGTGGGAACGCCTCTGTGCCATGGGCGCCACCTCGATGGCAGTCCCGGAATCCGCGGGCGGCGACGGGGCCACGCTGGTGGATCTGACCCTGGTGGCCGAGGAACTCGGACGCGTGATCGCTCCGGTGCCCTGGATCGACCACGTCTGCACCGCGAGACTGCTCGCCGGGTTCGACGCGCTCACCGACGAGGTGATGACCGGCAACCACATCGCCGGATTCGACGTCGCCCCGGCGAGCACGGCCGCAAGACGGCTGATCCCCATCGGTGCGATCGCCGATCAGATCGTCGTGTGCGACGGTGACGAAGTGGTGTCGCTGACGTTCGGAACCCGTCCGGTCAGGGTCGACAACATCGGCAAGCTGCCGATGGCCTGGGTGGATCCCGCAGCAGCGGACCGTCGCACCGTGCTGGGCGGCGGACCCGACGCGCTCGCCAGATTTGCGCGAGCGCGCGACGAATGGCGCCTGCTGACGGCGGCGGCGCTGGTCGGCCTGATCGAGGAGACGATGACCATCGCCGCCGAGTTCGCCAAATCCCGCTACACCCTCGGGGTACCGATCTCCACCCTGCAGGCGATCTCGCACCCGCTGGCCAACATGGTGATCACCGTCGAGGCGGGCCGCAACCTGGCGCGTCGCGCTGCCTGGTTCCTCGACAACGAGCCGGACACCCGGCCCGAGCTGGCGGCTTCGGCGTTCGTGTTCCTCGCCGAGGAGGCGGCACGGGCGGCCACCATGGCCGTGCACATCCAGGGCGGTCTCGGGGTGTCGTCCGAAGCCGCCGCGACCGCTTACCTGGTGCGGGCCAGGGGCTGGCCGCTGGCCGGTGGAGACCCGGGTGCGGCCGCCACACAGATCGCCCACATCATCGCCGACCGCGAAACCGCCTAGGAGGCAACCGCAATGGATTTCAGCCGGGTCGAGCTCGATGCCGAAGACCAGGCCTTCCTCGACGAGGTCCGCGACTTCCTGCGGACCCACATCACCGACGAGGTGATCGCGCACGACCGGGAGACCGGCGACAACTTCCACGAGGGCGTGCACCTGGCGCTCGGCGCGGCCGGCTATCTGGAGGCCGAGTGGAAGCCGGAATCTCAGGGCGGTTTCTCCCGGGTGCGCCGGCGCATCTGGGAGCTGGAGAAGCGGCGCTTCCATGTCCCCTGGGTCACCTGGGGGACCACCTCGATGGTGGCGCGCTCGGTCGACACGTTCGGTTCCGAGGAGCTCAAGGCCGAGGTGCTGCCGGGTGTGTTCAGCGGGCACGTCCGGTTGTGCCTGGGCTACACCGAGCCCGATGGCGGTTCCGACGTCGCCACCTGCAAGACCCGGGCGATGCGCGAAGCGGACGGAGCGAGCTGGGTGATCAACGGCTCGAAGATGTTCACCACGGGGGCGCACAATTGCCAGTACGTCTTCCTGATCACCAACACCGATCCGGCAGCATCGAAACATCAGAGTCTCACCATGTTTCTCGTGCCGCTGACTCTGCCGGGCATCGAGATCCAGGGCATCCGCACCGTCGACGGTGACCGCACCAACATCGTCTACTACACCGACGTCCGCGTTGACGACCGCTACCGGCTCGGTGAGGTCAACGGTGGCTGGACGGTGCTGCGAGAACCCCTCAACGTCGAGCACGGTGCGGTGGCCGCGGCCGCCGACGGATTGGCCGACGTGTCGATCATGATGCACCAGGCCAACTTCATGGCCACCGCCGTGGACAAGGTCGCCGCCAACGTCGGCCGACTCGACCCGAATGGCAAGCGCCCGGTCGACGACGGGGCGGTGGCCTATCGGTTGGGCCGCAGCGCGGCGCGCGTGGAGGCCGCACTGAGCGCACCGGGCATCTTCGGCCGGGTGGCGATCGCACAGACGATGCGCGACATCGGCCCGGACCTGATGGACGTGCTAGGTGCTGCCGCCGCGCTTCCCGTCGGCACCGACGGGGCGGCCGACGACGGGGCATCGGAGTACGTCTACCGGTTCGCACCGCTGTCCGGGATCTACGGCGGAACACTCGAGGTGTTCCGCAACATGATCGCGCAATACGTCCTGGGACTGGGCAAGCCCGCCTACGCGCCGCCGGTCAAAAGATGACCACCGAGCACAAGACCACCTGGCTGACCTGCGTCCCGGTGCGCGTCGAGCGCATCTAGGCGATCGCGCCCGACTCCTTGAGCGCCTCGATCCGATCCCAGTCCATGCCGATCTCCATCAACACGATCTCGGTGTGCTCGCTGGCTTGCGGGGCCCGGGTGGTCTCCAGCGGCTCGTGGTTGAACTGCACCGGCCCGCGGACCACCTTGAACGGAGCGCCGCCGTCGGCGGCCTCCACCTCGGCGATCATGTCGTTGGCCACCGCCTGCTCGTCGGCAGCCAGGTCGACCAGGCTCTGATACGGCGCCCACTGGCCCCGCATCGTCGTGAGTCGGTCCCGCCAATAGCCGAACGGTTTGGCGGCGACGGCGGCCGCGATCAGCTCACCGGCCGCCTGCGCGTTCTCCATCAGCGGCATCACCTCGCAGAACCGTGGGTCGTCGGCCAGTTCGGGAATCCCGAGGTGCTCGAAGGTGTCGCGGATGTACCTGGTCGGGCTGACGATGCACAGGTTGATCGTGCCGCCGTCGGACGTGACGTAGTTGCCCAGGAAGGGATTGAATGGTGAGCCACCGGATTTCGGCATCTCGGCGCGCATGCATTCGCCGGTGTCCATGCCCTGCGTGACGCTCGCGCCCGCCGCCCACCACGCGGTGCTCATCAGTGACACGTCCACCTCCAGGGCTTCACCGGTGCGTTCCCGATGCAACAGCGCCGCGGAGATGCCGCCGGCGATGTTCATCCCGCCGATGGAATCGCCGAACGCCGGAATGCCTTGGGCCAGCATGCCGCCGAGATCCTCGGGGGACAGCGCGTAGCCGATCCCGCTTCGGGTCCAGAACGCGGTCCCGTCATAGCCGCCGACATCGCGTTGGGGTCCTTTGTCGCCATAGGCGCTGCCGCGGGCATAGATGATGTTCGGGTTGACCGCCCGGATGTGCTCGACGTCGATCTTGTTCTTCTGCCGGACTCCCGGCATGTAGTTGGTGAGGAACACATCGGAGGTCTTGGCGAGTTCGTAGATCACCTCCTGTCCTTCGGGTGTGGAGATGTCGACCCCGACGCTGCGCTTGCCCCGGTTCGGATGCTCCATCAGCGGATGACGGTTGGGGTCCAGCTGGAAACCGCCCATGTAGAGAAAGCCCCGCTGGGTGTCGCCGCGCACCGGGTGTTCGATCTTGATGACGTCGGCGCCCCAGTCGGCGAGAATCGCGCCGGCCGCAGGCACGAACGTGAACTGTGCGACCTCCAGCACCCGGATTCCGTCCATCACCTTGATCACGATCAGTCCTTTCGCCACCGGGTGGTAACCACATTCTCACACCGCCACGGCCACCGGCCGGGAATCGCTTCATCGCTCATTGCACTGAACTACTACAAGGTGCAGACGAACGGTTCCTGGCCGCGGTGGCTCAGGTTCCGTAGTCCCGCAGGATGCGTTCGCGTGCGTGCACCAGCTCGGTGTCCAGGTCGAAGCCCGCGGGCAGCGCGATCCACAGGAATGCGACGCCGAAGAACACCGCCGTGATGTCGCTGACCGCCCGGTCGAGATCGAGGCCTGAGCGAACGGAGTTGTCCCGTTGCCCCTTTCGCAGTCCGTCGGCCACATTGGCGATGCCGTCGGCCAGCTGGGCGCTGACCCGGTCCCGTAAAGGGGACGTGGTCTTCATGGACTCAAAGGTCGAGACGAACATCGCACGCAGCACATCGGGATCGTGGGCGTAGAGGTCGCGGATCCGGTCGATGTGGGCGAGCACCTGGTCCATTCCGGTGGCGCCGGGATGGCGATCCGGACTCAGCCGGCTGACGTACTCGTGCAGGAAGTCCTCCAGGATGGCCTCTTTGCCGCCGAAGCGGGCATGCACCATCGTGCGGCTGTATCCCGCCCGCCGGCCGATCTCGGCGGCGGTGGTTGCCTCCCAGCCCTTCTCGACGATCAGCTCCGCCGCAGCCGCCATCAACCGACGCCGTGAGGTCTCGACGCGCTCGGGTTGGGTCAAGCCGCGTGCTGGAGAGGGCACCCTTGCATATTAAACATGCGACAACTATCTTCCGAGGGTGACTTCAGCGACGGCAGCGGTGCCGTCCGGCATCGACGCCGTCGACGCGACGTGGCTCACCGAAGCGCTGGGCACGACGGTCACCGGCGTCGTCGCGGAACAGATCGCCCAGGACACCGGATTCTCGTCGCTGTTGTACCGCCTGCATCTGACCGGCGACGGCGTTGCGGACACAGTGATCGCCAAGCTGGCCGCGCAGTCGGCCGCCCGCGGCGCGATGGAGTTGCTCGGTGGGTACCGCCGCGAAGTGGCCTTCTATCGCGAGATCGCCGGCCGTGCACCACTGGACACTCCGCACGTCTATGCCGCGCGGATGGCCGACGACTCCGCCGACTTCGTACTCGTGCTGGAGGATTTGCGCGACTGGGACAACGCCGACCACCTGGCCGGTCTGTCCATCGAGCGGGCCCAGATGTGCATCGCCCAACTCGCCGGCCTGCACACCTGGTCGGTACAGCCGGCCAATATCTCGGTCCTACAAGCATTTCCGAGCATCGACATGCCTGCGGTGCGTGATCTGCTGGTACCCGCCTTCGGCTCCGGGTGGGACGTGTACCGTGCCCACTGCAGCGCGCCGGTACCCGATTCGGTGGCCCGATTCGCCGAGCGGTTCACCGAACACGCCGCGACCGCGCTCGCCGGCCTGACCGAACGCTCGATGCTCCTGCACGGTGACATCCGGGCCGACAACATGTTCTTCGCCGGCGACCGAATCAAAGTGGTGGATTTCCAGTTCGCCTGCGTCGGCGCCGGGGCGGCCGACATCGCCTATCTGGTCAGTCAGGGACTGCCGACCGACGTTCGCCGCGGCAACGACGAAGCGTTGCTTCACGGTTACCTGGACGCTCTCGGAGACGTCGGCTATTCGTTCGACGACGCGTGGCGGCACTACCGGCTCGCGGTCGGCTTCCTGATGGTGCTTCCGGTCATCACCCTGCTCGGCTGGGACACGTTGCCGCAACGCTCCCGCGACCTGTGTCTGACGCTGACCGACCGGGCGGTGGCCGCCATCGCCGACATCGACGCAGTGGCGGAGTTCCGATGAGCCGCACGGCGCGCGAGGTCGTCGAGTTGTACAACCTGGTGGTCTGGAACACTCGGGACATCGCACTTGCCGAGGAACTGTTGGGCGACAGCGTGATCCGCCATGAGGTCGGTGAGGCGGTGGTGCTCACCCACGATGAGGCCGTCAAGCGCGTGGTCGACCACCTGGAGATGTTTACGAAGATCCGCTTCGACCTCAACCTGGTGGTCGCCGGTGACGACGGTGAACACGTCGCGATCGTCTATCAGTCGCCGATGACCCTCAAGGACGGCATGGAGACCACCATCGGCAGCATGGAGATCTTCCGGGTGGTCGATGGCAGGATCACCGAAGTCTGGAATTGCGGCTACAAACAAGGAGTGTGGGCGTGAGTCAACGTGTGCTCGATGAGCTCGGCTTCTACCTGTTGGCAGGTGCCGGCGGTGAGGGTCCGGCGACCCTGATGGACGAGGCACGTCGCGGTGAGGAGTTGGGCTTCGGCACCGGCTTCATCTCCGAACGCTGGAACGTCAAGGAGGCGTCGTCGCTGGTGGGCGCCGCATGCGCGGTCACCACCCGCATGCAGATCGCCACGGCGGCAACCAATCACAACACCCGCCACCCGCTGATCACCGGGTCGTGGGCCACCACGATGCACCGGCTCTCCGGTGGCCGGTTCACGTTGGGCATCGGCCGGGGCATCGCGGCGATCTATGGCGCATTCGGCATACCCGAAGTCACCACGGCGCAGATGGAAGATTTCGCCGACGTGATGCGGCGGCTGTGGCACGGCGAGTTGATCTTCAACCACGACGGCCCACTGGGCAAGTATCCGATCCTGTTCCTGGATCCCGACTTCAACGAAGACATCCGGCTGGCACTGGTGGCATTCGGTCCGAACACGCTCAAGCTGGGCGGCCGCGCCTTCGACGACGTGATCCTGCATACCTATTTCACCCCGGAGACGTTGGCGCGCAGCGTCAAGACCGTCAAGGACGCCGCCGAGCAGGCCGGCCGTGACCCCGACACTGTGCGGGTGTGGTCCTGCTTCGCGACGGTGGGCGATCATCTCCCCGAGGAGCTGCGGCTGAAGAAGACGGTGGCCCGGCTGGCCACTTACCTGCAGGGCTACGGCGACCTGATGGTCAGGACCAACAACTGGGATCCCGCGGTGCTGGAACGCTTCCGGGCCGACTCGGTGGTGCAGTCCATCGGCGGCGGCATCGATCACAAGGCGACCGCGCAGCAGATCGAGCACATCGCCACGCTGATCCCCGACGAGTGGCTGGAGCCGTCGGCCACCGGCTCGGCGCAGCAGTGTGCCGACCGGATCCGCAAGGAATTCGACTACGGTGCCGACGCGGTGATCATGCACGGCGCCACCCCCGACGAGCTGGAGCCGGTCGTCACGGCCTACCGCGATTCCGACGCTAGGGCGTGATGACGGTCCGGCTGACCGGTTCGGCCGCCTGCTGACGGCTGTAGACACCGCGCTGCAGCGCCAGCAGCAGCGCGTTGCGGGTCTCCTCCGGCGAGATCAGCTCGTCGAAGCCGAGGGTGCCCGCGGAACGGTAGGACGCCTCGAGTTCCATGTTCTTCAGGATCTCGGTGACGTCCTCGTCGGCGTGGGAGGCGCGGCTGAGCGCCGCGGCGCTCATCGCGCCCATGGTGGCTCCGGGATACGCGAACGTTGCACCCTGGTTGTCGAATCCCAGCAGCGACATGACCATCGATCCGAATCCAAAGGCCTTTCGCAACGTGACGTGCAGCTTCAAGGTCGTGGCGGCGGTCTGTGCCGCGAACATCCTTGCCCCGCTGCGCAGTACACCGCTGCGCTCTGACTTGCTGCCCGGCAGCATTCCGGGATTGTCGGCCAAAAAGATGAGCGGCAGGTGGAACGAGTCGGCGACCATGATGAAGTGCGCCGCCTTGTCCGCGGCGTCCGAATCGATGGAACCCGCCAGCGTGGTCGGCTGGTTCGCCACCACCGCCACGGGATAGCCGCCCAGGTGCGCCAGGGCGCAGATGATCGCCTGGCCGTACTTGGGCTGGATCTCCAGCCAGTCGGTGTCGTCGAACACGACGTCGAGCACGGTGCGCATGTCGTAGATGCGGCGATTGTCGCGCGAGACGATGTCGAGCAGTTCCGGGGTCGGCCGTAGGCCGGCGTCCTCGTCGTACAGCCGGGTCGGGGGATATGACCATGCACTGGAGGGAAAATAGGATAGGTAGCGGCGGATCTCGTCGAGCACGGCCTCGTCGTTCTCGGCGACGTTGTGGATGACGCCGCTGGCCAGCGCCACGTCCGGGCCGCCCGGGTCCTCTTTCGAGATATCCTCTCCGGTGGACTCTTTCACGACCGGGGGACCGGCGGTGAAGATCGCACCCTGGTGGCTCATGATGGTGAAGTCGCACACCGGGGCAACCAGCGCGCCGTGCCCGGCGGAGGGTCCGAGGACCGCAGAGACCGTGGGCACCTTGCCCGAACACCGGGCCTGCGCGATCAGGTCGGTCGGCGTGCGGCCGTAGTGCTCACCGCCCGCTGCCCGGAATCCGGCGCCCTCCAACAGCATCACCAGCGGGATCTTGTTGCGCAGCGCGAGCTCGGCGAGCCGATAGCGCTTCGCGTTACCGCCGGGTCCGATGCTGCCGGCCAGTGTGGTGAAGTCCTCCGCACCGACCATGACCGGTGTTCCGTCGATACGGCCGGCCCCGGCAACCAGTCCGTCTGCGGCGATCTCGCCGCCGACCAGGGTGCCGAACTCCTGGAAGGTGCCCGGGTCGAGGAGGTGGTCGATTCGGCCGCGCGCGTCGAGCTTTCCCTTGCCGTGGTGCTTGGCGACACGTTCCTCACCGCCCATCGCATGCGCGTGTTGCCGACGGCGGTTCAGGTCGTGGAGCGTGTCCTGCCAGTCCTGCGCGTTGCTCATCGACGTGTCCTAACCGTGGCGGCGTTGACCGTACTGAAGTGCTTACTGTAGCGTCTGCCGCCATGGGCGAGGTCGGCGGTCTCAAGGTCGACCGGGGTGTCATCGGCCGGCTCGCCGACGTCGGTGACGCCGCGCGTGAGGTGGAACGGCTCGGTTACGACGGATGCTGGACCGCCGAGATCAATCACGACCCGTTCCTGCCGCTCACGCTGGTCGCCGAGCAGACCACCCGGATCGAGATGGGGACCAGCATCGCGGTGGCGTTCGCCCGCAACCCGATGACGGTGGCCAACATCGGCTGGGATCTGCAGGAGTTCTCCCGCGGACGGCTGATCCTGGGGCTGGGCACGCAGATCAAACCGCACATCGAGAAGCGGTTCAGCATGCCGTGGAGCCAGCCGGCCCGCCGGATGCGTGAGTTCGTCCTTGCGTTGCATGCGATCTGGGGTTGCTGGCAAGACGGCACCAAGCTGAGCTTCGACGGCGACTTCTACACCCACCGGCTGATGACGCCGATGTTCGTTCCCGAGCCACACCCGTACGGCGTGCCCAAAGTCGCGATCGCCGCGGTGGGCGAATTGATGACGGAGATGTGCGGCGAAGTCGCCGACGGCCTGATCGCGCACGCCTTCACCACCAAGCGGTACTTCGACGAAGTGACGATCCCGGCGCTGCACCGCGGAATGGCCAAGTCCGGTCGCGCCCGCGCCGACTTCGAAGTGATGGCACCGGTATTCGTGGTCACCGGGCTGGACGAGGCCGAGATCGCGGCCGCCTCGGCGGGCACACGCAAGCAGATCGCGTTCTACGCCTCGACTCCGGCGTACCGAAAAGTGTTGGAACTGCACGGCTGGGGCGACCTTCAGACCGAGCTGCACCAGCTCTCGCTGGCGGGTCAATGGGACGCGATGGCGACGCTGATCGATGACGAGATCCTGTCGACGTTCGCCGTGGTCGCGCCGCTCGATCGGCTGGCCGCGGCCCTGCGGGAACACTGCGCGGGCATCATCGACCGGGTGATGGTCGGGCTGCCCGCGACGGCGTCGGAGGACACCGTTCGCGCCTTCATCGACGAGGTTCGTTCGCCCAGCCTGTAACTGTCGACACCCCCACTCGCGATTCCTCCCGACAACAACAGGTTCGGTGGAACTGTCTGCCGAGGGAATGAATCCGCCCATCCGCGCACTTGTAGGCAAGCATGACGTTCACCCTGACCGACGACGCAGCTCTGCTCCAGCCGATCGCCATCGGGGCGAAGATCGCCCGCAACCGCCTGTTCATGGCTCCGTTGACGCGTTCGCGCGCAGAGGCCGACGGCACGCCCAGCGACCTGCAGGTCGAGTACTACGGGCAGCGCGCGTCCGCCGGCCTCATCATCACCGAAGCCACCGCCGTCGCTCAGGTCGGCAACGGCGCCTACGTCAACACCCCCGGCATCTACACCGATCGGCACGAGCAGAAATGGGCCGAGGTGGCCGCGGCGGTCCACGCCCAAGACGGACTGATGTTCATGCAGATCTGGCATGTCGGCAGGATGGCGCACCCGGACATCAACGGTGCGGAGTCGGTTGCCCCGTCGGCGATCGCGGCGAACATGGTCGCGCACACCCCGACCGGTAAGAAGCCGCTCCCGGTGCCCCGTGCGCTGCGCACCGACGAGATCGCCGGTGTGGTGGCGCAATTCCGCGCGGCCGCCCGCCGGGCCGTCGATGCCGGACTCGACGGTGTCGAAATCCATTCCGCCAACGGCTATCTCCTGCACCAGTTCCTCGCCGATGCGACCAACACCCGCACCGATCGCTACGGTGGATCTGCACAGAACCGCGCGCGGCTGACCGCCGAGGTCGTCGAGGCGGTCGCCGACGAGATCGGGGCCGACCGCGTCGGGTTACGCATCTCGCCCGGCAACGGCGCAGGGGACGTCAACGAGATCGACACGGTGTCGGCGTACGAGGCGCTGCTGGCGCGGATCGCGCCACTGGGCTTGGCCTACCTGCACGTGCTGATCAATCCGGACGCCGCCGAGTTCGGCGTCGTGCGGGCGCTGTGGCCCGGACCGTTCATCCTCAACACCGGCCGTGAGGTCGACACCAGCTTCTGTCAGCTGGAGAACCTGGCGAGCTGGGGTGCCATCAGTGCCGCCGCGGTCGGCCGGGCCTATCTGGCCAATCCCGACCTCATCGACCGGTTGCGTTCCGGTGCGGAGCTGAACGAGCCCGATGTGGCCACCTTCTACTCACCGGGCCCGGCCGGCTACGTCGACTACCCGACGCTGGCGCCGACGGTCTGACCCGCCTTCTCGTGCAGCCGCTGGCGCTCCACCGTGGCCAGATAGAAGGCCCAGGCGAACGCGAAGCTGGTGAACAGGCTGGACACGAAGAACAGCCACGGCCGGCGGATCCCGCGCCGGTAGCCGTCGATGATCGTGAATAACGGCAGCAGCAGGACGTTTCCGATCGTGTAGTCCTGACTGGCTGACGCCGCGGCCGGGTTGTCGTAACCCAGCGTGATGAACTGCCACCAGCTGCCGGCTCCGGTGAAGACGTTGCCGCTGCCGTCGGCGTACTGGTGCACGAACTGGATGTTGAAATACCAGCCGAGCGCGATCGAGGCCAGGCCGATCACGTAATAGAGGATCTCGAGCGCACTGACCGCGGGACCGGTGGCCGGCCGTTTGAAGATCGACGGATTGGATCCGATGATCCACGCGATGACGAGGACGGCCAGCACTGCATGAACGAGGAGCGTCATGGCTTCGTAACTGTAGTGAAGATCGCTCCACGTTTTGTCAATTTTGACAATTCCTTGTGCGGTACGTTACTCCAGTGGTTCGGCCCGCTCAGACTGCGCGCAGTGAGCGCACCCGCGACGCGCTGAGGCGCGCCGCCCTGGTGCGTTTCCTCGCCCAGGGCGTCGAGGACACCTCCGCCGAGCAGATCGCCGCCGACGCGGGTGTCTCCTTGCGCACCTTCTACCGGCACTTCACGTCCAAGCAGGACTTGCTGTTCGCCGATTACGACGTCGGCCTGGAGTGGTTCCGTGCGGCCTTGCACGCCCGCTCCCCGGGAGAGTCGATCATCGAGTCGGTGCAGTCGGCCATCGACGCCTCGCCATATGACCCCGACGCCGTCGCCCAGATCGCCGCGCTGCGGGCCAAGGAACTCGATCCCGGCCGCATCGTCCGGCACACCCGCCAGGTGGAGGCCGAGTTCGCCGACGCCATCGCCGACCAGCTGTCCCAGAGCAGCACGCCGACCACACCCGACGAGCGGTTGCGTGTCATCGTGACGGCCCGGTGCATCGCCGCCGCGGTGTTCGGGGCGATGGAGCTGTGGATGGTCGGCGAGGACAGGTCCCTGGCCGAGTTGGCCCGGCTCTGTCGCACCGCGCTGGAGTCGCTGCGCGACGGCATCGTCGAAGACTGACGCCGAGCGCTCAGAACCCGAACCCCAGTTCGGCGGGAACCTCCCAGCCGAACGCGAGGTCCAGATCGCGCAGGTGCGCGGGGTCCGCGCACCGCAGCCGGTTCGCGGCCGCGAACGCGGACGGCCGGTGGGTGCCGAGATAGATGCTGCCCAGCACCGAAAGATAAAGGTGCACATCGGGTGTCGCGTCGCTCGGTACGCAGCGCGCGCTCCCGTCGGCGACGCTCAGCCGATAGCGGCCGCCGCCACCGAGCTGGCCGTCGGACACCTCCAGCACCGCGGTGACATCGTGGGAGTAGGCCCGGGCCTCCAGGACGGTGGGAATGTCGATGATGCGCAGCCACAGCGCGTCCTCGGTGCCGACGATGCGCGCCCGCCGCGGGTCGGCAAGCAGGTACTGCAGCGAATCACCGGGGTGAGTGTCGACGGTGATGGTGCCCATCAAGTCCAGGCCGAGCAGGGTCTGCCACAGCGCGACGTAGGCATCCTGGGTCACGGCCGTGAACTTGGTGACCTCCACCGACTTGGTGTCGCCAAGGTGTGTTCGGTACATGACGAAGCCGTCGTCGTGCAGCAGCGTGAACAAGGCACTGCCACCATGGCGAGCCGATTCGCGATCCGCGAGAACCTCGTCCCACAGCGCCGCCGGGGTGTGCAACCCGCCGGGTGTGCGCCGCCGCCAGCGCTCGTAGATGTCGGCGAGCTGATCGCGGTGCTCGACCGGGTCCACCACCCGCACACCGCCGAGGCGCGGAATCTCCGGGTGCATCTCGGTGCCCCGGCGCTCGACGGACACCGTGATCTCCTCGGTGGCCGGACCGTAGCCGAACCGGCCGTAGATGGTGGCTTCACTGGCCAGCAGGCCGGCGATCGGATAACCCGCGCCGGCGATCCACGTGTGCAGCTCGCCGAACATCGCCCGCAGCAGTCCGCGCCGGCGATGCGTGGGCGCCACCGCCACCCAGGTGATGCCCGCGGTGCGCAACGGCCGGCCGCCCGGCACGGTCAACTCCAGATCCAACGCCAATGCCATGCCGACGACATCGGGACCGTCGCAGGCCAGGACCACGCCACCCTGCGGTGTCATGGAGCGCCAGACCGCCACCGTGTCGGGGTCGCGGAAGGACCCGAAACAGGTTGCGGCCAGCCGTCTCATGGCCGGCCAGTCGTCATCGTCAGCGAACCGCAGCGTCACATCGGGGGATACGGAGATCGGGCCGGCCACACCTGCGACGCTGTCACATCGGGCGCCCAATCGCATTCGGATTTCTCCCCGGGCCGCCGCCGTCGTCGCCGATCGACACCCGTGGCATGCTGAGCCCATGCATGCCTTCCGTGCCGCCGTCGAAGCCGGCGATTTCGATGCCCTGCCCGCACTGTGCACCGAGGATGTGGTGTTCCGCAGCCCGATCGCCCACAAGCCCTACCAGGGGCGCGAGCAGATCGGCGTCATCCTCCGTGCGGTGTCGCGGGTGTTCGCCGATCTGACCTACGTCAAGGAGATCGGTGGTGAAGGACAAGCCGACCACGCGCTGGTCTTCACCGCCAAGGTCGGCGACCTCGACATCAACGGCTGCGATTTTCTGCACACCCGCGAAGACGGGCTGATCGACGAGTTCACCGTGATGCTGCGTCCGCTCAAGGCGGTCACCGAGTTCGCCGAGCGGATGCGCGTGGAATTTGAAAAGGAAATGGCCGCCTCCGGATTGGCGTAACTCCCGGCGTGTGCAGCCGCGTTTGGGCGGCCGGGCGGAGGACGATCTGATGCATGGCCAGGATCGGTGACGGCTCCCTGATCGTCCGCGGCGAACAGCGCCGTGATGGCACCTGGCTTTTCACCATCCGCTACCTGGTCCATTTCGACGCCGCCGAGATCGGGACCCGATACGTCGACTCGGTGCAGATCTCCGCCGACGCCGTCGCCGCTCCGGTGCCGTTCATCGCATGCGGGCGCGCGGTACTGCGCAAGAAGCGTGTGGTCGTCGATGACACCACGCTGACCGACGATGCCTGCGCCACGGTGTCGCTGCGCCGCCGGGGCGGCACCGACACACTGACTCAGTCGGCGCGGCTGCGCAGGATCTCCACCCAGTCGGTCGGCACGCGACCACGCGGGCCCGGCGTGGTCTCCTCGACGGGCCGGCTCTCCGGCGGGGCCAGGTCCGGTCCGTCGTAGTACTGGTCGGTCTGGTAATCCCAGAACCAGTCCTCGCCCGGTTCGAACGACCGGATGATCGGATGCCCGCTTTCCCGCCAATGCGCGGCGGCGTGCCGCATCAGTGAATCGTCGCAGCAGCCGATGTGGCCGCAGGCCGCGCAGCGGCGCAGGTGCACCCACCAGCCGCCGGCCGCATCGCATTCGACGCAGCCCGAGCCGCTCGGCGGGACCGAAGGATCAACCGCTTCACCCATGCTGCGAGCTTACTGTCGGCCGAAGAGGCTGCCGGGACGTTTTCTGCTCGGGCCGATTTAATCCGGCTGAGTGAAATCAAAACCGTTGGTACAACCAGCCGATTCCGGTAGTTGACCACCTCCGGGATCCGTCGGGGTGCGTTGACAGCTCATCGGTGCCCTCTTACCGTCCGGCGCAGGCTTGAGGACGAGAGGACTACCCATGGGATCCGCAGAGGGGTGCTGGCGCGAGGCGGCGATGACGCCGTCGTCGCCGCGCCGCTGGTCACCCCTCATCCATCCGTGAACAGCGCCGCGTGGTCCAAGCCCGTTTTCTCGGTGGGGGACTTCGTCGTCCTGGTCGGCGAGACTTTCGCGGCCGCCTTCCGTCGGCCGTTCGCCTGGCGTGAGCTGCTCGACCAGATCTGGTTCGTCGCCCGGGTATCGATCGTGCCGACGCTCGTGCTGTCCATTCCCTACACCGTGCTCATCGTATTCACGCTCAACATCGTCCTGCTGGAGGTCGGCGCGGGCGACCTGTCCGGCGCGGGAGCCGCACTGGCCTCGGTGACACAGGTCGGCCCGGTGGTGACGGCGATCGTCGTCGCCGGAGCCGGCTCCACCGCGATGTGCGCCGATCTGGGTGCCCGCACCATCCGCGAGGAGATCGACGCCATGAAGGTCATCGGCGTCAACCCCATCCAGGCACTCGTCGTACCGCGGGTGATCGCCGCGACTTTCGTTGCCCTGATGCTGTATTCGGTGGTCGCCGTCGTCGGACTGGCCGGGAGCTACTTCTTCGTGGTCTACCTCCAGCATGTGACCCCCGGGGCGTTCGTCGCCGGCATGACCCTGCTGACGGGGCTCCCCCAGGTGATCGTCTCCCTGGCCAAGGCATTGTTGTTCGGACTGTCGGCCGGTCTGATCGCCTGCTACAAGGGGCTGTCCGTCGGTGGCGGACCGACCGCCGTCGGTAACGCCGTCAACGAGACGGTGGTGTTCGCGTTCATGGCGCTGTTCTTGATCAACATCCTGGCCACCGCGTTCGGGGTGAAGGTGGCGCCGTGACCGACCTGCATCAGCGAGCGGTCGACTCCACCCGCAGGCTGGGCGAGCAGACCGTCTTCTACGGCAACGCGCTGGCCGCCACCGGCGAGGCGATCCGGCGCTATCCGGCCGAGGTGCTGCGGCTGATCGCGGTGATGGGAATGGGCACCGGCGCGCTCGCCGTCATCGGCGGCACCGTGGTCATCGTCGGCTTCCTCACGCTGTCGACCGGCGCCCTGATCGCGGTCCAGGGCTACAACACGTTGTCCAACGTCGGCATCGAGGCTCTCACCGGGTTTCTCGGTGCCTTCCTCAACGTCCGGTTCATCGCCCCCGCCACCGCGGGTGTCGCCCTGGCCGCCACCATCGGCGCCGGCGCCACCGCGCAGCTGGGCGCGATGCGGATCAACGAGGAGATCGACGCCCTGGAGGTGATGGGCATTCGCGCTGTCACCTACCTGGCCTCCACCCGCATCGTCGCCGGGATCATCGCGGTCATCCCCATCTACACCGTCGCCGTCCTGAT
Source organism: Mycobacterium sp. shizuoka-1 (assembly GCF_002723835.1). Lineage (GTDB taxonomy): Bacteria > Actinomycetota > Actinomycetes > Mycobacteriales > Mycobacteriaceae > Mycobacterium. The sequence continues at coordinate 81,639 of NZ_BEWG01000020.1, forward strand.
GTCCTTTGTCGCCACCAAGTTCGGCACGACGATCGTCTACGGCCAATCCCGCGGCGTCTACGAGCACTACTTCACCACGTTCCTGCACCCGACCGACCTGTTGTGGTCGTTCGTCGAAGCGCTGGCGATGGCGGCCGCCGTGATGGCGGTACACACCTACTACGGCTACACCGCGACCGGCGGCCCGGCCGGTGTCGGGGAGGCCGTCGGGCGCGCGGTGCGGACATCGATCACCGCGGGCGTCTTCATCCTGTTGACCATCACGCTGTCCGTCTACGGGCAGTCCGGCAATTTCCACCTGTCGGGGTAGCCGTGGCCGACGCACCCCGGCGGGGCGGGATCGATCCGATCTGGTGGGCCCCCGTGCTGATCCTGGTGATCGCGGCGCTGACCACGCTGACGGCGCTGTTGTTCACCGGCGCGCTGCGCAAAACCGTTCCGCTGACCCTGGTCTCCGACCGGGCCGGCCTGGTCATGGAGGACGGCGCGAAGGTCAAACTCCGCGGCGTACAGATCGGCGAAGTGTCCGGCATCGGCACGCAGCGCGGCGCGGACGGTGCCACCCTCTCGACGCTGAATCTGAAGATCGATCCCGGGCCGTTCGGATACCTGCCGGGCAACGTCGAGGCGGAGATCAAGTCCAGCACCGCATTCGGTGCCAAATACGTCGACCTGATCATCCCGGCCGGCGAGACCGGTCACCTGACACCCGGGGCCCTGGTGCGCTCGCGCAACGTGACCTCGGAGGTCAACACCGTCTTCGAGAACCTGCAGTCGGTGGTGCGATCGATCGACCCGGCGAAGCTGAACGCGGTGCTGTCCGCGGTGGCCGAATCGGTACGGGGCAAGGGCGGCCGCATCGGCCAGGCCATCACCGACGCCAACACCGTCCTGCTGGCCGTCAACCCGAGAATGGACACCGTACAACGGGATTGGCAGCTGTTCGGTAAGACCGCACAGACGTATTCGGACGCGGCCGGCGACATCCTGTCCATCCTGGACAACTTCACCGCCACCAGTGTCACCCTCACCGACAACGCCGGGGCTTTGGACAACCTGCTGCTGTCCGCGATCGGCTTCGCCCAGTCGGGGATCAGCACGATCGGGACCAACCAGACGAACCTGGTCCGCGCGATGAACATACTGGACCCCACCACCGCCCTTTTCCTCAAGTACTCGCCCACCTACACCTGCCTGTTCCAGGGCGCCCAATGGTTCCTGGAGAACGGTGGCCGGGATGCCTTGGGCGGCAACGGGAAATCGGTGATCATGGATGCGGCGCTGCTGGCCGGTGACGACCCCTACCGCTATCCGGACAACCTGCCGGTGGTCAACGCCAAGGGCGGCCCCGGCGGCAAGCCGAGCTGCGGTTCGCTGCCCGACGCCAGCAAGAACTTCCCGGTCAAGTACCTGGTCACCGACACCGGCTTCGGTACCGGCCTGGACGTGCGACCCAACCCCGGCATCGGCTTCCCGGGGTTCGCCAACTACTTCCCGGCGACCAAGGGGGTGCCTGAGGATCCCAAGATCCGATACCCGGGCGGTCCGGCGCCGGGACCCTGGCCCGCGTACCCGGGGGCGCCGGCGTATGGCGCACCCGAATACGCGCCCGACGGCACACCGTTGTACCCGCCGCCACCGGCAGGGCAGCCATGAGGTCGGCAACCGCACGCTCGATCGCCCGGGTGACGCTGTTCAGCGTCATGTGCCTGCTGTTCATGTTCATCCTCGTCACGGTGTTCGGTCAGTTCCGGTTCGACTCGCGCGCAGGGTATTCGGCGGTGTTCACGAACGTGTCCGGCCTCAAGGGCGGCAATTTCGTGCGGATCGCCGGTGTCGAGGTCGGCAAGGTCACCGACATGAGCCTGCACAAGGACGGCACGGTCACCGTGGCGTTCGTCGTCGACAAGGGCCTGCAGCTCACCGAGGGAACCCGGGCGGTGGTGCGCTACGAGAACCTGATCGGCGATCGGTACCTGTCGCTGGAGGAGGGCCCGGGATCGGTGCGCAAACTCCAACCGGGCCAGACCATTCCGCTCGCCCGCACGTCGCCCGCCCTCGATGTCGACGCGCTGATCGGCGGGTTCCGCCCGCTGTTCCGTGCCCTGGATCCCGACCAGGTCAACGCGCTCTCCGGTGAGCTGTTGCGGGTCTTCCAGGGCCAGGGCGGCACGATCTCGTCGGTGCTCGCCCAGACCTCGGCGCTGACCACGACACTGGCCGGCCGCGACCAGCTGATCGGTGAGGTCATCACGAATCTGAACACCGTGCTGGGCACCTTCGCCGCGCGTGACGAGCAGTTCTCCAGCGGATTGGACAAGCTCTCCCAACTCGTCGCGGGCCTCGCCGAACGCCGGACCGACATCGGCAACGGTGTCGCCTACATCAACGCCGCGGCAGGGTCGGTCGCCGATCTGCTGACCGAGGCACGAACGCCGATCAAGGACACCGTGGTGCAGACCGACCGGTTCGCCGGCCAGGTGATGGCCGACCACGACTACGTCGACGATCTGGTCAAGACCCTGCCGGACGCCTACCAGGTGCTGGCCCGAAATGGTCTGTACGGCGACTACTTCGGCTTCTACCTCTGCGACGCCATCCTCAAAGTCAACGGCAAGGGCGGCCAACCCGTGTTCGTCAAACTCGCGGGCCAGGACACGGGACGGTGCACACCCAAATGAAGATCAAACCCCTGGCCGAGCGCAACCGGCTCACCGTCGGGATCGTCGGAGTCCTCACCCTGACCGCGCTGGTGGCCGCGGTCTTCTCCTACGACAAGATCCCGTTCCTCAAGGGGACCAGCGACCACTCCGCCTACTTCGCCGAGGCCGGCGGCATCAAGACCGGCAGCGACGTGCGGGTGTCCGGACTCGGGGTGGGCCGAGTCTCCCACATCACCCTTGCCGGCACGAAGGTTCTGGTGGACTTCACCGTGCGCGACGGCGTCGAGCTCGGCGACCGCACCGAGGCCGCGATCAAGACCGAAACCGTGTTGGGCACCAAGTATCTGGAGCTGACCCCGCGCGGTGAGGGCACCCTCGACGGGCCCATTCCGCTGGAACGCACCACGTCCCCGTATGACCTCACCGATGCGCTGGGGGACTTGACCACCACCATCAGCGGACTGGACACCACGCAATTGTCCTCGGCGCTCGAGACATTGGCGGACACCTTCAAAGACACCCCGCCCGACCTGAAGCTCGCCCTGGAAGGCGTGGCCCGCTTCTCCGACACCCTCAACGCCCGCGACGCCAAGCTGCGCGACCTCCTGACCAACGCCAACAAGGTCACCGCGGTGCTGGCCAAACGCAGCGATCAGATCGCGCAGCTGGTGGCCAATGCCAACGCTCTGTTGGCCGAACTTGTGGCACAACGTCATTCGGTGGATGCCCTGATGGGTAACCTGGCCGCGGTGTCCGCGCAGATCTCCGGTCTGGTCAACGACAACCGGACCCAGCTCCAACCGGCTGTCGACAAGCTCAACGGCGTGCTGGGTATCCTGGACAAGCGCAAGCAGGAACTGCAGCGCACCCTCTATCTGTTGCGGCGCTACGCGATGTCGTTCGGCGAGGTGCTCGGATCCGGCCCGTTCTTCAAGGCCTCACTGGTCAACCTGGTGCCGGGCCAGTTCTCCCAGCCGTTCATCGATGCCGCGTTCTCCGACCTGGGGCTCGATCCCAACACCCTGCTGCCGTCGCAGCTGGTCGAACCCGGTGTCGGCCAGCCGGCGACTCCGCCCCTGCCAGTGCCCTTCCCTCGCACCGGGCAAGGTGGTGAGCCGAATCTGACTCTGCCCGACGCGATCACCGGTAATCAGGATCCCAATCTGCCCACGCAGTTCCCCGGCCGCTACCCCTATCGCGAACCCTTGCCGGCCCCACCGCCGGGCGGTCCGCCGCCGGGCCCACCGGCCACCGCACCCGCGCCCGGGGAACTCCCGCCGCCGACCGTCCCGCCCGTCCCGGCCACGGACGGAGCGAACTGATGACCCGTCGCCGGATTGTCCGGCTCGCCACCGCCATCAGCCTGCTGGCGACACTCGCTGTCGCCATCACCCTCGTCGCGACCCCCTGGGGGCACACCGTCGCGCGCAACACCTACGTCGCGTACTTCGCGAACACCAACGGCCTCTACACCGGCGACGAGATCCGCATCCTCGGTGTCGCGGTCGGGACGGTGGACAAGATAGAACCGCAACAGAATTCCGCCAAGGTCACATTCTCCGTCGACCGCCAGTACCAGGTGCCCGCCGACGTCAAGGCCGCCATCCTGTCGCCGTCCCTCGTCTCGGCGCGGGCGATCCAACTCATCCCGGCCTACTCGGCCGGGCCCACCCTGACCGACGGCGCCACCATCCCGATCGAGCGCACCGCCGTTCCGATCGAATGGGACGACCTACGTCGTCAGCTGGAGAAGCTGACCGGCTCCCTGCAACCCACCACCCCTGGTGGTCCCAGCCCGCTCGGCGAGTTCATCAACACCACCGCCGACAACTTGCGGGGCGAAGGAGACACCGCGCGCGACACCGTGATCAAGCTGTCGCAGGCCGCATCGGCCCTCGGCGATCACGCCGGAGACATCTTCAGCACCGTGCGCAACCTGCAACTGCTGGTGTCCGCGCTGTCCTCGAGCAGTGATCTGCTCGCCTCGTTCAACACCAACCTGGCCGATGTCACCACGGTGCTGTCCAACTCTCCCAACGAGATCGCCGACGCCACCCGCGGCCTCGATGGTGCGGTGAACGATCTGCGCGGCTTCGTCGCCGAGAACAAAGAGGGTCTCGGGGTGACGTTCGACCATCTCAACGCGATCACCACCGCACTCAACGACAGCCGTGGCGACATCAAGCAGGCATTGCACATCGCCCCGACGGTGTTCGCGAACTTCACCAACATCTACCAACCGGCGCAGAGCGCCATCACCGGCATCCTGGCCCCGGTCAACTTCGCCGATACCGTCCAATTCATCTGCAGCTCAATCCAGGCGGCGTCGCGCGAGGGGGCCGAACAGTCCGCGAAACTGTGCACGCAGTATCTGGCGCCGATCATCAAGAACCGCCAGTACAACTACCCGCCGCTGGGGGGCAACCCATTCGTCGGCACCGTCGCGCGGCCCAACGAGATCACCTACAGCGAAGACCGGCTCAACCCCCATCTGCCGCCGGCTGTGCCCGCGCGGCCCACCGACGGAGCCGGCGCGCTGGCCGCCGAAGTGCCGGGTGCAGCACCCGCGACGCCGACCGACCCCGGCGCCGGGCTGGTGGGTCTGATGGTGCCGGACGGTTCCCCGTGAGGCGGCTGGTGGCATGGGCACTGGCGCTCTGCTGCGTGGCGGCAATCCCGGGATGCGAATGGCGCGGCCTAAATTCGCTGAGCCTGCCGGGAACCACCGGCACCGGCCCCGGCTCCTACACCGTCTTCGCGCAACTGCCCGATGTGGTGACCATCCAGCAGAACACCCGGGTACGGGTCGCCGACGTCAACGTCGGCAACGTCACCAAAATCGAGGTGCAGGGCTGGCACGCGCTGGTCACGATGCGCATCGACGGCGACGTCCACCTGCCGGCCAACAGCACCGCCAAGGTCGGGCAGACCAGCCTCTTGGGCTCCATGCACATCGAACTGGCACCGCCCGCCGATGTCGCGCCCGAGGGCGAACTCAAGGACGGATCGCTGATCCCGCTCACGCGAGCCAGTACCTATCCCACCACCGAACAGACGCTGGCATCGGTGTCGGTACTGCTCAACGGCGGCGGACTCGGCCAGCTGCAGGAGATCAACCAAGCGTTCGCGACCGCGCTGTCCGGTCGCGAGAGCGACATGAAAAGCCTGCTCACCCAGCTGGATACGTTCATCGACCGGCTCAACGCCCAGACCGACGACATCATCACCGCTACCGAACGACTCAACGATCTGGCCGGACAGGTCGCCGCCAAAGACCAGACAGTGGACAAGGCACTCACGACGATCCCGCAAGCGCTTGCGGTGCTCGCCGATTCGCGGACCAAGCTGGCCAACGCCATCGACGCACTGGGCAAGTTCGGTGCCATCGCCGCCGACACCGTCCACCAGACCAAGCAGTCGCTCGTGGACAACCTGCGCAATATCGCTCCGGTCTTGCGTGAATTGGCCAACGCCGGGCCGGCCTTGACCCGAGGCCTGGACTTCCTGTCCACCTATCCGTGGGTGAAAAGCACGATCCCGAACTGGTTTCGGGGCGACTTCGCGAACATCACCCTGATCATCGACCTGACTCTGAGCCGGATCGACAGCAGCCTGTTCACCGGGACGCGGTGGGAGGGCAATCTGACCGAGCTCGAAATGCAATGGGGCCGCACGATCGGCCAGATGCCGAGCCCGTACACCGCGGTCAATCCGCTGATCGCCCCGTACCATTTCGGGGGCTACTGACATGCTGCGGTTGTCGCGCCAGGTCTGGACCCAGCTGGCGATCCTGGCTGCGGTCACGCTGGTCTCCGTCGGTGTGATGTTGTTCGGATTCGTCCATCTGCCTGCGTTGTTCGGGGTCGGGCGCTACACGGTGACGGTCGAATTGCCCACCTCGGGCGGGCTGTACCCGACATCGGTGGTGACCTACCGCGGGACCGAGATCGGCCGGGTGGCCTCGATCGACGTCACCCGCACCGGTGTGCGTGCCGTGCTGAAGCTGGACTCCGGCACCCCGATCCCCACTCCGGTCCGCGCCGCGGTGCACAGCCGCTCGGCCGTCGGCGAGCAGTTCCTCGAACTCACCCCGCAACCGGGAGCCGGCGCGGCGCTGCGCGACGGCGACGTCATTCCGGCCGCCGACGTTGCGAACCCGCCGGACATCGGCCGGCTGCTCGACGCCGCCAACACAGCGCTGCAGGCGATCCCCCAGGACAACCTGCGCACCGTCGTCGATGAGGCGGCCACCGCCGTCGGCGGCCTCGGACCCGAACTGTCCCGCATCGTCGACGGGTCCACGGCACTGGCCATCGAGGGTGGCAAGACCGTCGGACCGCTGACCCAGCTGATCGACCAGGCGCCGCCGGTGCTGAATTCGCAGGTGCAGACCTCCGATTCGATCGCCGCCTGGGCCGCGCACATGGCCTCGATCACCGGTCAGCTCAAGACCCAGGATCGTGCGTTCGCCGACCTGCTCAACACCGGTGGGCCGGCGCTCGAGGAAAGCAGGGCGTTGTTCGACCGGGTGGCGCCCACCCTGCCGGTGTTGCTGGCCAACCTGGTGAGCCTCGGCGACGTCGCGGTCACCTATCGCAACGACATCGAACAGCTGCTGGTGCTCTTCCCGCAGGGCACCTCCGTCATGCAGGCCATCGCGGTCGCCGACTCCGGGGTCAAACAGGCCTACCGGGGCATCTATCTCGACTTCAACCTCAACCTCAACCTGCCGCCGCCGTGCAATACCGGCTTCCTGCCCGTCGATCAGCAACGGTCGCCGTCGGATGTCGACTACCCCGAGCGCCCCGCCGGTGACCTGTACTGCCGGATCCCGCAGGACTCCGCCATGAATGTCCGTGGCGTGCGCAACATTCCGTGTGAGAACAATCCGGGCAAACGCGCGCCGACGGTCGAGATGTGCGAAAGCGAGCAGAACTACGTGCCGCTGAACGACGGCTTCAACTGGAAGGGTGACCCGAACGCGACTTTCTCCGGGCAGGGAGTGCCACAGTATCCGCCGGGCGCCGACCCGCGCCTGCCACCGCCACAGGGCACCGGCGCCGCATTGCCTCCGCTGGTCATCGGCCAGCACGACCCCGGCAACAAGACCTGGCAATCCATGCTGGTGCCGCCGGGCTCGTAGGAACCCGCATATAAACCGGCGCCACCAACTATGGTCACGCCATGGCAGTCAAAGATTCCCGTGAAGTCGTGATCGAAGCCGGCCCCGAGGCGATCCTCGATGTCATCGCCGACGTCGAGTCGACGCCGAGCTGGTCGCCTCAGTACCAGAGCGCGGAGGTCCTCGAGGCCTACGACGACGGCAGGCCGCGAACGGTCAAGATGAAGATCAAAGCGGCCGGCCTGACCGACGAACAGATCGTCGAGTACACCTGGGCCGACAACGTGGTGAGCTGGACCCTGGTCAAGGCCGGCCAATTGCGGTCGCAGGACGCCAAATACACGCTGACCCCTGACGGCGACAAGACCAAGCTGCGCTTCGACCTGTCCATCGACCTGGCCGTGCCGCTGCCCGGCTTCGTGGTCAAGCGCACCATCAAGGGCGCAATGGAGACCGCGACCGACGGGCTGCGCAAGCAGGTGCTGAAGGTGCACAAGGGCGGCTGAGTTACCTTACGTCCGTGACGAATACGGGACCCCTGGCCGGGGTGAGAGTGATCGAACTCGGTGGGATCGGCCCGGGACCGCACGCCGGCATGATTCTGGCCGACCTGGGCGCCGACGTGGTCAGGGTCCGCCGTCCCGGTGGGCTGACGATGCCGGCCGAGAACATCGACCTGCTGCACCGCGGAAAGCGGGTGGTCGACCTGGACGTCAAATCCGAGCCCGGTGCGCTACTGGACCTCGCCGGCAAGGCCGACGTGCTGCTGGACTGCTTCCGCCCGGGCACCTGTGAGCGCCTCGGCATCGGACCGGACGAGTGCATGGCGGCCAACTCCCGGCTGATCTTCGCCCGGATCACCGGCTGGGGGCAGGACGGCCCGCTGGCGCAGACCGCCGGCCATGACATCAACTACCTGTCGCAGACCGGGGCGCTGAGCGCCATCGGCTACCGGGATCGTCCGCCGGTCGCGCCGCTGAACCTGGTCGCCGACTTCGGCGGCGGATCGATGCTGGTGCTACTCGGCATCGTCGCCGCGCTGTACGAACGGGAGCGCTCCGGCCAAGGCCAGGTCATCGACGCCGCCATGGTCGACGGGGTCAGTGTGCTGTCCCAGATGATGTGGACGATGAAGGCGACCGGCAGTCTCAAGGACCAGCGCGAGTCCTTCCTGCTCGACGGTGGGGCGCCCTACTACCGAACCTACGAGACCGCCGACGGCGGCTACATGGCCGTCGGCGCGATCGAACCGCAGTTCTTCGCCCAGTTGCTGGCGGGCCTCGGGCTGTCGACCGACGAGGTGCCCGGCCAGCTCGATGTCGCGCGATACCCCGAGATGCGGGAGCTGTTCAGCTCGGCATTTGCCGGCAAGACCCGCGACGAGTGGACGGCGATCTTCGCCGGCACCGATGCGTGCGTCACGCCGGTGCTCGGCTGGGCCGAGGCCGCCGCCAGCGAACACCTGCTGGCACGCGGGACCCTGGTCGACGTCGACGGCACCCAGCAGGCCGCGCCCGCGCCCCGGTTCTCGCGCAGCGCCACCGGATCGATCGGTGTACCGCCACAAGGCACCACCGAGCTGTCCGAGATCGGCTGGTAGCCGACCAACTGAGCCAAAGTCGACCCGGCCGGTCGATCCGATGGTTAGGTTTGCTGCTGTGGCGGTTCGGGCATCGCGCGAGATCGTGATCGACGCCCCGCCGGAGGCCATCCTCGACGTGCTCGCCGATGTCGAGGCGGTGCCGACGTGGTCGTCGGTCCACAAACGTGCCCACGTGGTGGACCGCTACGCCGACGGCCGGCCGCGACGCGTGGAGGTCACCGTCCGCCTGCTCGGCCTGGTGGATCACGAGGTCCTGGAATACCACTGGGGATGCGACTGGGTGGTCTGGGACGCCGACCGGACCGCGCAGCAGCACGCCCAGCACGGCGAGTACACCCTTCGCCGGGAAGGCGACGCGACCCGTGTCCGGTTCGACATCACGCTGGAGCCGTCCACTCCGCTGCCGCAGTTCCTGGTCAAGCGCGCCAAGAAGTTGGTGCTCGCTGCCGCCACCGACGGTCTTCGCCGCTATGTGCTCGACAGCAAGGGTTCGCTTCAGCCCGAGTAGATCGGAATGTCTTCCGGGCCGGGCTGTGTTGGCCCAAGCATGACGACCGGAGTGGTGCTGTTACCGAACCCCAACGCCGACAACGCCGTGGACGATGTCATCGACCAAGCCCGCGGTGCTTACGCCGCGGGCGTCCGGCAGGTGTGGTTTGCGCAGCGGTTCGACCTCGACGCCATCGCACTGGCCGCGGTGGTCGGGGCGGCGGTGCCCGGGCTGGGCGTGGGAACCTCGGTGGTTCCGCTCAACCCGCGCCACCCGCTGATCGTGGCCGGGCTGGCGCAGACCGCGCAGGCGGCCAGCCACGGCAACTTCAGCCTGGGTCTGGGCCTGGGCGCCCATGCCCCGGAGCGGGTGGCGTTCGGCCAGGTCTGGCCGAACACCATCACCCGGCTGCGTGAGCATCTGACCGTGCTGCGGTCGGTATTCGAAACCGGCGCAGTGCATTTCCACGGCTCTGAGCTGTCGGCCGACCCGGAGTGGGAGGTCGGGGTGCCGGGTGGCACGCCGGTGCCGGTATACGTGGCGGCGATGGGTCCCCGAGCGCTGGCGATCACCGGTGAACTCGCCGACGGGACGCTGCCGTACCTCGCCGGCCCTCGCACGATCGGCGAATTCATCGCCCCGGTGATCGGTAAGGCCGCCGCCGAGGCGGGCCGCCCGCGTCCGCGCATCATCGCCGCGGTCCCGGTTATGGTCACTGATGACGAGCGGGTGGGACGTGAGGTGGCCGCGGAGGAACTCGGCTTCTACACCACCATTCCGTCGTATCGGAACGTGATCGCCCGCGAGGGCGTCGACGGTGTCGCCGAACTCGCCGCCGTCGGATCGGTCGACGCGGTGGTGCGCCAGCTGCGGCGTTATCTCGACGCCGGGGCAACCGATCTCGTGCTCAGCCCGTTGCGATCGCAGGTCGCTGCACCCGCCACCCTATGGGAGGTCGCGGCCGCCCTTTAAGGCGCCCAGCCGGCTGATGGCTTCGTCGAGCGTGTCGTCGCGTTTGCAGAAAGCGAAGCGCACCAGGTGATTCCATGCACCGATGTGCGGTGACGCGGGGTCGCAGAACGCCGACATCGGGATCGCGGCGACCCCGGCCCGGTGCGGGAGTTCCGCGCAGAACTCGGTGCTGTCGGAATAGCCCAACGGTCGCGGATCGGCGCACACGAAATAGGTGCCCGCACTGTCGTGTACCGCGAAGCCCAGCTCGGTCAGCGCCGCGGACAGCCGGTCTCGCTTGGCCTGCAGCGAATCGCGCAGCGCGGCAACCCAGTTGTCCTCGGTATTGAGCGCGTAGGCCACCGCGGGCTGGAACGGCGCGCCGCCGACATAGGTCAGGTACTGCTTGGCCGCCCGCACCCCGGCGATCAGCTCGGGACTGCCGCAGGCCCAGCCGATCTTCCAGCCGGTGCAGTTGAACATCTTGGCCGCACTCGAGATCGTCACCGTGCGGTCGGCCATCCCCGGATAGGCCGCCAGCGGCAGATGCCGTCTGCCGTCGAACACCAGGTGCTCGTAGACCTCGTCGGTGATCACCAGCAGGTCCGCGTCGACGGCCAGGGCGGCCAGCGCCTGCAGGTCGTGATCGGCCAGGACCATGCCGGTCGGGTTGTGCGGTGAGTTGACGATGAGCGCGCGGGTCCGCGGTGTCACCGCGGCGCGAAGGGCGTCGACATCGAGGGCGAACCCGCGGCCGTCGGGCACCAACGGCACCGCGACGCGGCGGCAGCCGGCCATCGCGACGACGGGGGAATAGGAGTCGTAGAACGGCTCGATCAACAACACCTCGGAGCCCGGCTCCACGAGGCCGAGGACTGCGGCGGCGATTGCCTCGGTGGCGCCGACCGTGACCAGCACTTCGTTCTCCGGGTCGTAGTCGACGCCGTAGTGCCGCTTGCGCTGGGCGGCGATGGCCTCGCGCAGCGCGACGATGCCCAGCCCCGGCGGGTATTGGTTGACCCCGTCGGCAATCGCCTCCTGTGCCGCGGAGAGCATGCCGGCGGGACCGTCCTCGTCCGGGAAGCCCTGACCGAGGTTCACCGCACCGATGCGCGCGGCCAACGCCGACATCTCGGCGAAGATCGTCACCGCGTAGGGCTGCAGCCCCGCGACCGGAGCGGGGCGGCCGGCGACACTGAAACCCGTCATAACCGCGGAGCTTAGTCGGGCGCGGGTGGTCTGCGGTTTCGTCGCGGGGTGGGGCGGGTGGCCCGGTCCGCGCGACCGCCCAACCATCCGGTTGGGCGAGGTTGCTAAGCTTCGCGATCAGAGGACGACCCGTCGAACGATCGTCACACCAACTCCGAACAGGACCTGGAGAGAACACACATGTCCGAAGAAGCCTTCATTTACGAGGCCATCCGCACCCCGCGCGGTAAGCAGCGCGGCGGATCGCTCACCGAAGTCAAGCCGCTGAGCCTGGTGGTCGGGCTGATCGAGGAAATGCGCTCGCGCTTCCCCGACCTCGACGAGAGCCTGATCAGCGACGTCATCCTCGGCTGCGTGTCCCCGGTCGGTGACCAGGGCGGCGACATCGCCCGCACCGCCGTGCTGGCGGCCGGAATGCCCGACACCGTCGGCGGCGTGCAGCTCAACCGGTTCTGCGCCTCGGGCCTGGAGGCCGTCAACACCGCCGCGCAGAAGGTCCGCTCCGGCTGGGACGACCTGGTGCTCGCCGGTGGCGTCGAGTCGATGAGCCGCGTCCCGATGGGCTCGGACGGCGGCGCGATGTTCACCGACGTCCCCTTCACCTTCGACAACTACATCGCCCCCCAGGGCATCGGCGCCGACCTGATCGCCACGATCGAGGGGTTCTCCCGCGAGGACGTCGACGCCTACGCCGCGCAGTCCCAGGAACGCGCCGCCGCGGCCTGGTCGGGTGGCTACTTCGCCAAGTCCGTGGTCCCGGTGAAGGACCAGAACGGCCTGGTGATCCTCGACCACGACGAGCACATGCGTCCCGGCACCACGGTGGAAAGTCTCGGCAAGCTGAAGTCCGCGTTCGAGGGCCTGGCTGCGATGGCCGGCTTCGACGATGTGGCGCTGCAGAAGTACCACTGGATCGAGAAGATCAACCACGTCCACACCGGCGGCAACAGCTCGGGCATCGTCGACGGCGCCGCCTTGGTGCTGATCGGCAGTGAAAAGGCGGGCAAGTCTCAGGGCCTGACCCCGCGCGCCCGCGTGGTCGCCACCGCGACGACCGGCGCCGACGCGACGATCATGCTCACCGGCCCCACCCCGGCCACCGAGAAGGTCCTGGCTCGCGCGGGCCTGACCGTGGACGACATCGACCTGTTCGAGCTCAACGAGGCATTCGCCTCGGTGGTGCTGAAGTTCCAGAAGGACCTCAACATCCCCAACGAGAAGCTCAACGTCAACGGCGGCGCCATCGCGATGGGCCACCCGCTGGGCGCCACCGGCGCCATGATCACCGGAACCATGGTCGACGAGCTGGAGCGCCGCGGCGCCAAGCGCGCGCTGATCACGCTGTGCATCGGCGGCGGCATGGGTGTCGCCACCATCATCGAGAGGGTCTAAGGAAAAGTCATGGCAGAGAACACGATTGCGTGGGACAAGGATGCCGACGGCATCGTCACGCTGACGCTGGACGACCCGACCGGGTCGGCCAACGTGATGAACGAGCATTACAAGGAATCCATGCACAAGGCCGTCGAACGGCTTGTCGCAGAAAAGGATTCGATCACCGGTGTGGTGATCACCAGCGGCAAGAAGACCTTCTTCGCCGGCGGTGACCTCAAGAGCATGATCAATGCCGGCCCAGAGAACGCCGGTGAGATCTTCGACGAGGTCGAGGACATCAAGCGCGACCTGCGCGCGCTGGAGACCCTGGGTGTGCCGGTCGTCGCCGCCATCAACGGCGCCGCACTCGGCGGTGGCCTGGAGATCGCGCTGGCCACCCATCACCGCATCGTCGCCGATGTGAAGGGTGTGCAGATCGGTCTGCCCGAGGTCACCCTCGGCTTGCTGCCCGGTGGCGGCGGCGTGGCCCGCACGGTGCGGATGCTGGGTATCCAGAACGCCTTCGTCAACGTGCTGTCCCAGGGCACCCGGTTCAAGCCGGCCGCCGCCAAGGACAACGGCCTGGTCGACGAACTCGTCGGCAGCGTCGAGGAATTGGTGCCCGCCGCCAAGGCGTGGATCAAGGCCAACCCCGACGCGCACGTTCAGCCGTGGGATGCCAAGGGCTACAAGATGCCCGGCGGTACCCCGAGCAGCCCGGCGCTGGCAGCGATCCTGCCGTCGTTCCCGTCGCTGCTGCGCAAGCAGCTCAAGGGCGCGCCGATGCCCGCCCCGCGCAACATCCTGGCCGCGGCCGTCGAGGGTGCGCAGGTGGACTTCGAGACCGCGACCCGTATCGAGAGCCGGTACTTCACCGAACTGGTGACCGGGCCGATCGCGAAGAACATGATCCAGGCGTTCTTCTTCGACCTGCAGGCCATCAACTCCGGTGGCTCGCGGCCCGACGGCATCGGCAAGACCCCGATCACCAAGATCGGTGTGCTGGGTGCCGGCATGATGGGCGCGGGCATCGCCTATGTCTCGGCCAAGGCCGGCTTCGACGTGGTCCTCAAGGACGTCACGCTGGAAGCGGCCCAGAAGGGCAAGGGCTACTCCGAGAAGCTGGAGGCCAAGGCCCTCGAGCGTGGCAAGACCACCAAGGAGCGCTCGGACGCGCTGCTGGCTCGGATCACCCCGACCGCCGATGCCGCCGATTTCGCCGGTGTCGACTTCGTCATCGAGGCCGTCTTCGAGTCGGTCGAGCTGAAGCACAAGGTGTTCGGCGAGATCGAGGACATCGTCGAGCCCAACGCGCTGCTGGGATCGAACACCTCGACCCTGCCGATCACCGAACTGGCGACCGGCGTGAAGCGTCAGGACGACTTCATCGGCATTCACTTCTTCTCCCCGGTCGACAAGATGCCCCTGGTGGAGATCATCAAGGGCGAGAAGACCTCTGACGAGGCGCTGGCTCGGGTGTTCGACTACACGCTGGCCATCGGCAAGACCCCGATCGTGGTCAACGACAGCCGCGGCTTCTACACCAGCCGCGTCATCGGCACGTTCGTCAACGAGGCGTTGGCGATGCTCGGCGAGGGTGTCGAGCCGGCATCGATCGAGCATGCGGGTTCGCAGGCCGGTTACCCGGCCCCGCCGCTGCAGCTGTCCGACGAACTCAACCTCGAGCTGATGCACAAGATCGCCGTCGCCACCCGCAAGGGTGTCGAAGACGCGGGCGGCACCTACACCGGGCATCCGGCCGAAGCGGTCGTCGAGAAGATGATCGAGATCGGCCGTCCGTCGCGGCTGTCCGGTGCCGGCTTCTACGAGTACGTCGACGGCAAGCGGACCCAGCTGTGGCCCGGCCTGCGGGAGACGTTCAACTCCGGTAGCTCGCAGATTCCGTTGCAGGACATGATCGACCGGATGCTGTTCGCCGAGGCGCTGGAAACCCAGAAGTGCTTCGACGAAGGCGTGATCACGACGACGGCCGACGCCAACATCGGCTCGATCATGGGTATCGGCTTCCCGCCGTGGACCGGTGGCGCCGCTCAGCTGATCGTCGGCTACCCGCACGGTGGCAAGGCCGGCTTCGTGGCCCGGGCCAAAGAGCTGGCAGCCAAGTACGGCGAGCGGTTCAACCCGCCGGCGTCGCTGCTGTAGCCGTTCACGACCAGCCGCAAAGTCCCCGAAACCTCGATGTTTCGGGGACTTTTGCGTGTGCTCGGCCTAGCGTGGGGCCGGTGAGCGACGCCGCGACGATCGGCAGCAGGCTGGCCGCCAGCCTGGGCGGATACGGCGGCGCGCCCTGTATCGAATTCGGGGGCCGGTGGTACACCGGCGACGAGATCGCCGGCTGTGCCGACGCGATCGAGGACGCGTTACGGGCGGCTGGGGTGGCGCCCGGCGCCGCGGTCGGTGTGGTGGCCCGCAACCGGCCACCGCACGCGGCCGCCGTGGTGGGCTTGCTCGGCGCGGGCCGGTGGGTGTCGATGATCTATTCCTTCCAATCGGCCGACGCGATCGGTCGCGACATCGAAGCGCTGGAACTGGCGGCGGTCGTCGCCGACCGGGAGGACTGGACCGAGCCGGTGATCGCCGCCGCCCGCCGCACCGGCACCGCCGGGATCGCCGTATCGGCGGAACTTTCTGCGGCGGAACGCATTTGCGGTGTCGAACGGGTTTCGCCGCGACTGCATGCGGCCGGCCGGGATGGCTCGACCGGCCTTCGGGTCCTCACCAGCGGGACCACCGGGCCGCCCAAACGGCACACGATACCCGCCGCGGTGCTGGAACACACCGTGCGCAGCGTGGCGATCGGCGGCGCCGCTGCCGACGATCCGCCCGAGCTGATGTACTGGCCGCTGGGTGGTATCGGCGGGGTGTGCCAGCTGATCACCGGTGCCTACGTCGGCAAACGGATCGCACTGCTGGAGAAGTTCAGCGTCGCCGAATGGGTGCGCGTGGTGAAGACCTATGGTGTCGCCCGCTCGGGTCTGCAGCCCGCTGCCGTACGGATGCTGCTGGACGCCGACCTGCCGCGCGAGGACCTGTCCTCGCTCGAATACGTGATCAGCGCGGCAGGCCCGCTGGATCCGCAGACCCGGGACGCGTTCGAGCAGCGGTACGGCGTGCCTGTCCTCTTGGCCTACGGTGCAACGGAATTCGCCGGTTCAGTGTGCACCTGGACACCCGAGCTCTACCGCGAGTTCGGCGCGGCCAAGCGGGCCAGCAGTGGGCGGGTGATGCCGGGAACACAGGTGCGCATCGTCGATCCCGGTGACGGGACCGAACTCCCGGTGGGGGAGCAGGGCGTGCTGGAGGCCAGGATCGCGGCCATCGGCCCGGACTGGATCCGCACCAACGACCTTGCCGCCGTCGACGCCGACGGCTTCGTCACGCTGCACGGCCGTGCAGACGGCGCGATCAACCGCGGCGGGTTCAAGGTGCTGCCGGAGACGGTGCGCCGAGTGCTGGTCGCCCACCCGGCGGTCCGCGACGCGGCCGTGGTCGGGGTAGCCGATGCCCGGCTCGGCGAGGTCCCGTTCGCGGCGGTGGAGACAATTCCCGGGTGCCCGGCGCCGCAGCCGGCGGAGCTGATCGGCATGGTCCGGGAGGCCTTGCCCAAGCACTGCGTGCCGGTCGCGGTGGTCGTCCTCGCCGAGCTGCCCCGCAACCCGTCGCTGAAGGTTGCGCTTCGCGATGTGGCCGCCATGTACCCCCACGCCTCGGCGTAAGGCGCCCGGCCCGTTTCGGTCATTGCCAGAACTCTGGCGGGACTGTCGGCGGTCGGCGCGGCGCCCGGTACCCGTCGTGGGGCGATCGCGATCGGATCGCAAATCCACGATGCGGCGCCTGGTTGGGGTCTACCTCGGATAAATCCCAGGCCTGCCCGAGACGGCAAACATTTGTCCGGCAGCCACGCCCCAGCTTTTCAGGCCTAGTTGCTGGCCGCATTGCCTTATCGTCGGGTTGGCCCCCGATTTGCCGTCGCGGGCGTTTCCCGGAAGGGCTTCTGGCCTCGACATTTGTCAAATTCGGATATTTGGGCGGCATGCCGGAGTTGATTTGCCTACGTTCCGAGAAATTTTTGCTGAACTACAACATCTCAGCTTGCTCTCAGATAAGTTTTGCGGTGTGATGGGCATTACGCCAGGGGAATGAGGAGGCAAGGGGGAGCATTGGCCCCTCCCGGATGGGAGGGGCCGATTGCCGTCCGGGGGTCGGTATCCGGGTTTGGCGCGCCGGTCAGATCGCCCCGAGATCGGCGGACAACCAGTGTTGAGGTCGCATGAAGATCGCCACATGGTCGCCGAGTTCCCGGCGTGCGTACTCGAGGTAGGCCTCGACCTTGTCCGGGGACAGATAGCGCTTCGTCATCTCGACGAGCTGCTCGTCGGTGCCTGGTTCGATACGACTGACCGGGCCGTCCACCGCCACGTAGCGCACGCTGGGATCCACGTGCTCGACCATCAGTGAGAAATACCCGCTCGCCTCGATCAGCCGGGTCTTGCGGGAGCCGGCGCCGGTGAGCACCCACGGCTCGCCACCGGGCGTGTACTGATACCAGATCGGCACGGTCAACGGTCCGCGCGCATCGCCGGCGTACACCGACAACGCCGCGATGTGTGGTTCGGCCAGGAACTGCTCACGTTCATCTGTGGAAAGTGCCATCTCTTCACGCTAGCTCGCGCGCCGTAGAGTCGGGCCATGCGATTCGGACTGTTCATCCCCCAGGGCTGGCGATTGGATCTGGTCGGCATCCCCACCGAAAAACACTGGCAGGTAATGCGTGATCTGGCCGATCACGCCGACGCTGGAGCGTGGGACTCGCTCTGGGTCTACGACCACTTCCACACCGTGCCGGTGCCCACCGACGAGGCCACTCACGAGGCGTGGACACTGATGGCCGCCTACGCGGTCAGCACCTCGAGGATCAAGCTCGGCCAGATGTGCACGGCCATGAGCTACCGAAACCCGGCGTACCTGGCCAAGGTGGCGGCCACCACCGACATCATCTCCGGCGGCCGGGTGCAGATGGGGATCGGCGGCGGGTGGTACGAGCACGAGTGGCGGGCCTACGGCTACGGATTCCCGTCCGCGGGCGTGCGGCTGGCGCGCCTCGACGAGGGCGTGCAGATCATGCGCGAGGCCTGGCAGGACGGCAGGGTGAGTTTCGCCGGCAAGCAGTATCAGGTCGACGGCGCGATTGTTGCGCCTAAACCGTTGCAGGAGAACGGAATTCCCTTGTGGATCGCCGGTGGTGGTGAGAAGGTGACGCTCAAGATCGCGGCCAAGTATGCGCAGTACACCAACTTCACCGCCGATCCTGACGGCTTCGCCCACAAGTCGCAGGTACTTGCCGAGCACTGCCAGGAGGTCGGTACCGACTTCGGCGCCATCGTCCGCTCGGCCAACGTCAACGCGATCGTCGGCAGCTCGCCCGACGACGTCACCGCGCGGGTGCAACGGGTGCGCGACCGGCTGGCCGGTGTCTGCGGAGATGCGGCCGCCGATGCCATGATGACCACGGTCAGCGCACCCGGGTCGGCCGCGGGTACCCCGGAGCAGGTGATCGCGAACCTGACCGAGTTGCGGGACCTGGGCTGCGAGTACGTGATCTGCTACTTCCCCGAGGCCGCCTACGACCGCTCCGGCATCGAGTTGTTCGAGCGTGAGGTGATCCCCGCGCTGGCGTGAGAAGCGCGTGCACCCAGATGAGAATGAGGTTTTCATATCGCGCCAACTGTGTTGTACGATCCGCCTACCGAGTAGGACGACGGAGGATCGTTGCGATGCACAAGGCCCTGGCCCCGGAGATCTCGACATGGCCGGACGAAAACCCTGCGCTCATCGGCAGTGAATGCGCCGCCTGCTCGGCGGTGGTGTTCCCCAGCCAACAACGCTGCCCGCGGTGCAGTGCGGCCGGAATGAACGAGGTCACGCTGCCCCGGCGCGGCACCCTGGTGGCCTGGACCACGCAGGGCTTCCCGCCCGGGGCGCCCTACATCGGCCCCACCGGTAAGGACTTCGTTCCGTTCGGTGTCGGGCTGGTGCAACTCGGCGACGTGATCCGGGTCGAAGGCCGGCTGACCGAGAATGATCCGGCAAAACTGAAGTGGGGCATGGACGTCGAGCTCACCATGATCCCGTTCGCCGCCGACGGCGACGGCAACGAGGTCGTCACGTTCGCCTTCGCGCCGGCGGAGGGCTGAGTACATGAGCAACGACGTCGCGATCGTCGGAGTCGGCCTGCACCCGTTCGGCCGATTCGACAAGACCGCCATGCAGATGGGCGCCGAGGCCATCGAGTTGGCACTGCAGGATGCCCGCGCGGACTGGAAAGACATCCAGTTCGGCTTCGGCGGCAGCTACGAAGTGTCCAACCCGGACGCGGTCACCCGCCTTGTCGGGCTGACCGGGATCACCTTCACCAATGTGTTCAACGCGTGCGCGACAGCGGCCAGCGCCATCCAGCAGACCGCCGACACCATCCGGCTCGGCAAGTACGACATCGGCATCGCGGTGGGTCTGGACAAGCATCCGCGCGGTGCGTTCACCGACGACCCGGCCAAACTGGCTCTGCCGCAGTGGTACGCCCAGAACGGGCAATTCGTCACCACCAAGTTCTTCGGCATCAAGGCCAACCGCTACATCCATGACCACGGCATTTCCGAGGAGACGCTGGCGCGGGTGGCCAACAAGAACTTCCGCAACGGCGTGCTCAACCCGAATGCGTTCCGCCGTAAGGAGATATCGGTCGAGGAGATCATGGCTTCGCCGGTGCTGAACTACCCGTTGCGGCAGTACATGTTCTGCGCTCCGGATGAGGGCGCCGCCGCAGTGATCATGTGCCGCGCCGACATCGCCCACCGGTTCACCGACAAGCCGGTCTATGTGCGTGCCAGTGAGATTCGCACCCGGACCTATGGCGCCTACGAGGTACACGGTACGTCGGCACCGCTGGAGGAGGATGTGTCACCGACCGTCTACGCCGCCAAGGCGGCCTACCAGGTGGCCGGCATCGGGCCCGAGGACGTCGACATCGCCCAATTGCAGGACACCGACGCCGGTGCGGAGATCATCCACATGGCCGAGACCGGCCTGTGCGCCGACGGCGAGCAGGAGAAGCTGCTGGCTGACGGCGCCACCGAAATCCACGGCTCCCTGCCGATCAACACCGACGGCGGGCTGATCGCCAACGGCGAGCCGATCGGTGCGTCGGGCCTGCGGCAGATGCACGAGCTGGTGCGCCAGCTACGCGGCGAGGCCGGCGAGCGGCAGGTGCCGGGCAACCCCCGGGTCGGCCTGGCCCAGGTGTACGGTGCGCCGGGAACCGCTTCGGCGACAATCCTTTCGCTGTGACGAACTAGACGTTGGTCTCCTTGCCGAACAGTCCCTCGACGGCTTGGCCGATGACCAGCAGCTCGATCAGGGCCGATGTGGTCACCAATCCGACATTGGCCGCCAGCGGGCGGCCGACCGCGTTGATCAGCCCGTTGATCACGTCACCGCGCAGCGCCTGGGTGATCCCGTCCAGGAACAGCGCGACATCGTAGGCGGGCAGCATCGTCACGATCGCGTTGACGATGTCGGCGGTCGGAAGCGCCGCCGCATAGAGCGACGCCGCACCCCGGGAGACCACGTAGGCGATATCGGTGGTCAGGTTCTTCACGTCGGTGATGGCGTCGGTGGGTGTCGGTAGCGCGATCGCACCCGGCGCGGGCAACCGCAGCGCGGCGAGCTCGTGCTGCATCATGCCGCCCGGGCCGACATCAGTTCCGAAGTCCTTAACGCCCTGCGCGACGCCGGCGGCAAGGAGCTGGACCACCTCGCCCCAGTCGACGTCCGGCACGATCCCGAAGGGCACCTGTTCGTTGGCATATCCCTCGGTCGACCAGCCGTACTTCGGGTCGCCATAGCCCAGGTTCACGATCACCCGCAGCGACGGCTGCACCAGATCGGCCAGCGGCTTGCCGATCACCGGCACCAGCCGCAGCGGCGCCAGCAGCGGAAGGTCCTCGGTCGGGATGATGTAGTAGTGCTGCGTCGGCGACGACGTGGGCAAGGGGATCGCCTGGTCGACCTGCTCCTGGGTCAGCTTCGCGTAGTTGGTGTGGACGAACACGATGCCGAGCCCGGCGTTGAGCACCGAGACCACGTTGAGCGGATAACGCGGGAAATCGGCGAAGCCGTCGTATTCCAGCGTGTAGTTGGTGACCGGGAAGGCGTTCGGAGGCGTCGCGCCGTAGAAATTCAGTCCCAGGCTCGGCAGCTGCAGCCCCGGGAAGCGGGACAACAGCCCGCCGTTGGGGTTCATCTCGTTGCCGACCAGCACGAACTCGACCGGCGTGCTCGCGGGTAGCTGGCTCATGATCAGCGAGGCGATGATCGCGCTCTGCGAATAGCCGAACACCGTCGCGGTGTTTCCGGCGGCGATCTGCTCGGCGATCGCCGCGCTGAGGATCTCCAGGCCCTGGGAGACCGAGACGTTCAGCGGCAGGCTCTTCACCCCGGTGATCGGGTAGAGACCTTCGGGGGTGTCCAGCTGGAAGGGGATGGCATCGGGGTAGCTCGGCTTGATGTAGAGGTTGAAGACGCTCTGGATGTAGCTGGGCTTCGGGATCGGCACCCCGCTGGGACCCATGATCAACGCGGTGTTCTGCGTGGTCACCGCCTGGACCGAGGCCTCCGGCGCCAGCGACACCGCGCCCGCGGGGCGAGCCGAGACGCCCGTGTCACGCCGGCTGTAGGCCAGCGCGGCCAGTTCCAGAGACGAATCCGCGGGCACCACCGGGGTATCGGGCGTGGCCGGGGTGCTCGACGCCGCCGTGGGAGCGGCCGACGTCACCGTCTGGATGGTCGTCGACCGGGTGCGCACGGCGGTGCTCGGGCGCGTGCGAGCCGAGGCGGCTTTGGCCGGCCCCTTGTTGGCCGGGCCCGTCGTGGCGCCCGCGGTGCCCGACACCGAGCGGGCGGAACCGGCGTGCGTCGCCGAGGCTCCCGAATCGGCACTGTCGGCCCAGGCGACTGCGCCGTTGAACGCCGCGGCGCCGACGCCCAGCGCGACCGCCAACCCACCAACCCGACCGATGAAGCCTGCTGTACTCACGAACGCCCCTTTGTCACCCGACCACGTACCGTGGCGAAGACTAGCGTGTTGGCGCGGTGTTCGCTGACACATTCTTTTCGCGGTACCGCCGTAGCGCTGACCAGAGAGCGAGGTTTTGCTACCGGGACATTGTGGCAACGTTTGGCGCGGCGATTCTCAGATCGCCGGGCCGAGCAGGTCGTCGGCGTCTTTGATCACGTAGCCGTAGCCCTGTTCGGCCAGGAAACGCTGTCGGTGGGCGGCATACTCGGCGTCGAGGCTGTCGCGAGACACCACCGAGTAGAACACCGCGCCGCCGCCGTCGTGCTTGGGGCGAAGCAGCCGGCCCAGCCGCTGGGCCTCCTCCTGGCGCGATCCGAACGTTCCCGAAACCTGCACGGCTACCGAGGCTTCCGGAAGGTCGATGGAGAAGTTGGCCACCTTGGACACGACCAGCGTCTTCACCTCGCCCCGGCGGAACGCGTCGAACAACTGCTCCCGCTCGGCGTTCTTCGTCGATCCCTGGATCACCGGGGCGTTCAATTCCGTGCCGAGCTCGTCGAGCTGGTCGAGGTAGGCGCCGATCACCAGGGTCGGCTCGTCGGGATGGCGGGCCAGGATCGACTTCACCACCGCGATCTTTGAGTGCGCGGTCGAACAAAGCTTGTAGCGTTCGTCGGGCTCGGCGACCGCGTACAGCATGCGTTCGTTGTCGGTCATCGTGACGCGCACCTCGACGCACTCGGCAGGTGCGATCCAGCCCTGGGCCTCGATGTCCTTCCACGGAGCGTCGTACCGCTTGGGGCCGATGAGACTGAACACGTCGCCTTCGCGGCCGTCCTCCCGGATCAGCGTCGCGGTCAACCCGAGCCGGCGGCGGGACTGAAGATCGGCCGTCATCCGGAACACCGGCGCGGGCAGCAGATGAACTTCGTCGTAGATGATCAGGCCCCAGTCGCGGCTGTCGAACAGCTCCAGATGCCGGTACTCGCCCTTGGTGCGCCGGGTGATCACCTGGTAGGTGGCGATGGTGACCGGGCGAATCTCCTTGCGTTCACCGGAATACTCGCCGATCTCGTCCTCGGTCAGCGAGGTCCGGGCGATCAGCTCGCGCTTCCACTGCCGGCCCGCAACGGTGTTGGTGACCAGGATCAGCGTCGTCGCCCCCGCCTTGGCCATCGCCGCGGCGCCGACCAGCGTCTTGCCCGCCCCGCAGGGCAGCACCACCACACCCGAACCGCCGTCCCAGAACGAGTCGGCCGCCATCTGCTGGTAGTCGCGCAGCTCCCAGCCGTCCTGCTCCAGATCGATCGGGTGCGCCTCGCCGTCGACGTAGCCGGCCAGGTCCTCGGCCGGCCAGCCGATCTTGAGCAGCATCTGCTTGACCCGGCCGCGCTCGCTGGGGTGGACGATGACGGTGTCGTCGTCGATGCGGGCGCCCAGCATCGGGGCGATCTTCTTGTTGCGCAGGACTTCTTCCAGGACCGCCCGGTCCAGGCTGAGCAGCGTCAGGCCATGAGCCGGATGTTTGACCAGCTGTAGGCGCCCGTAGCGGGCCATCGTGTCGACGATGTCGACGAGCAGGGGCTGCGGCACGGCGTAGCGCGAGAAGCTCACCAGCGCGTCGACCACCTGCTCGGCGTCGTGGCCCGCGGCGCGGGCGTTCCACAACGCCAGGGGAGTGATGCGGTAGGTGTGGATGTGTTCTGGTGCGCGTTCCAGCTCGGCGAACGGGGCGATCGCCGCCCTGGCGGCACCGGCCAGTTCGTGGTCGACCTCGAGGAGCACCGTCTTGTCGGACTGCACGATCAAGGGGCCCTCGGTCACGATGCCCCCACTCGGGTAAAGCTCATGTCCCCATTATCCAGCGTCGGCCGACATCACCGACGTGACGCGATGCACGGCGAACTCCCGCGGGCGGCCCTGCGTCGGATCCCAGGCCAACAGCTGACCGCCGCTGAGCGCCAGCGGACGCACCACCCGCTGGGTGGCCACCCCGGCCGCGTCGACGTAGCCGATCACCACGTCCTTGTGCTCCATGGCAGCCTGCTGCAGCAGCGCCATCGACACCGCCGGATCCAGGCGGACGTTGGCGAAGGGGGTCGCGGAGTCCACCCGGCGCAGCACGGCCACCACCGAGGCCAGGGTCTCCGCGGTGGGCTTGGGCATGGCGCGGAACAGCCGGCGGTGTTGCGGGGCGGACACCCGCGCGCCGCGTTGCCGAAGGTCGACGATCGCCCCTGAGGAGTCCTCGGCGGCCGGGGCGAAGCCGGCCGCTCGCAGCGCGGCCAGCAAGTCGGAGATCGGCGCCTGCGACACCGCGACGGTCGGCGCCAGCAGCCGCACCTCCAGATGTCCCAGTGCCGGGGCGGCCACCGCGTGGGCCAGCAGGGTCGGGTCCTCGCAGCGCAGGAACGACGATGCCATGCCGACTCGCAGCTGGCCGTGTCGCCGGGCGACATCGTTGATCAGGTAGGTCAACCCTTGGGGGACAGGAGTTTTCGAATGACGCTCGAAGAACGTGTGCAATGCGCCCGCGGTGCGCCCGGTGTCCAGGGCATGCCGGATCGATGCCTCGCTCACCCGGTACACCATCGCCGCACCCGCCGACTCCACCGCGGCCACCGCGGCGAGTTCGTCGGCGAGATCGCGTTGTAGCGGACCGGGCACCACCACCGTCAGGTCGGCCTGCACCAGGAAGTGGTCGATCGGTGCAGGCAGCACCGCGTCCATCGCCTCGACGGCGGCATTCTCGCCCTCGGCCAGCAGCGCGCGAGCCGGCGAGCTCAGCGCGCCACGGCCGACCAGACCCAGGGTGTGCGCCTCGTCGAGCAGGTGCGCGACCGGCTCGGGCTGCAGTCGCGCCGCCCAGCGGGGCCGACGCCAGATCAGCGCGCGGGAGGCGTGTAGCGCGTCCACCCCCGACCCTGGCGGAAGCTCGGCCAGTAGCTCCAGCAGCAGCCGACGGTCGAGCGGCGCGGCCGTCGAGTACAGGGAATCAGACAGTGCCGCATAGGGTTTGCCGTCGGGGCCGCGGCTGCCGATCAGGCCGGGCCGGGACGGCAGGTCCAGCCAGGTGCTGGCCAGCAGATGCCAGCGCGCGGCGGTCGGCGTCTCCAGGAACCGGTCCGCGGCCACCGTCGGCGTCCAGTACGGGCCCGCGCCGTCGGCGGGCTCCGGATCCGGTGTGCCGCTCGCGATCAGCCCGGCCGCCGCACTGACTTCCAGGACCAGCCCCAGCCGCAGCTCGTCGATCCCGGTGAGTTTGCTCAGCCGTTTGGCCTCGCGCACCCCCAGCCCGCCGCTACGCAGCTCGGGAACCGGTGCGGCGGAGAGGTTTTCGACTACCAGCTCGATCTCGCGGATCAGGTCGAGCAAGGCGCCGGCCGCCGCGGAGTCGACGTCGGCGACGGTGGTGGTGGTCGCCACCGGGTCCGGCGCGCTCAGGTGTACGGGGCCGGGCTCCTCGCCGCGGAGCACCTGACCGACCTGACGCGGCAGGATCACCGTGTCGGCGTCGAGTTGGCGCAACAGGCCGGCGGCGAGTAGCCGGGGCACCGGCCGGTCGGCGGGCGCCCCCGGAGCCGCGTCGCGGGTCCGGCCCACCGGAGAGCCCATCAACAGCCGCTCCAACAATTCGGTCTGCGGTTCGTCGAGCGCGTCGAGAGCGGCCGAGATCTCGGCGCCCGAGCGGGAGGAGTCCTCCAGGATGGCTTGGCCGGGATACCAGGGCAGGCCGGCGGCCGCCTCGGTCGACACCCGCAGCGCGGTGTCGTCGCCCCACACCAGGGCGCGCTCGCGCAGATCGTCGAGCGCGAGCAGCACCGCGTGCTCGTCGGCGCGCTCCCCGATGAGCGCGAGCAGCTTGGCCACCGGCACGGCCGCGGTCTCGGCGTGCAGCACCAGCAACGCGTCGAGCACCGCGAGCCGCAGGAAGTCCAATTCGTCGGTGGCCGCCTTGACCGACTGGCGGGCGACCGCCCGGGCGGCCAGGGCCGCGATGCTGCCCGGGGCGGGCTGGGCGAGATCTGGGCGCAGTTCCAACAGCCGGATCAGCCGCTCGTCGGGCAGATCGGCCAGCCAGGCGCCCAGCGGCAACCCTGGGGCCGATTCCCGGGTCGCTTCGCGTCCGGACTGTTCAGTCATTGTTGACCAGCGTAAAACAGGCGCCTGTGTGCACAAGCCGGGCACAGGAGTGTCAGAATGTTGCCGTGGCTCAGAAGAAGACTCCGTATGTCGACAACGGCTGGCCGACCCGCGATCCGGAAGAACATGCCGTGAGCGAACTGGCTGCCGATCGGGTGGGTGCACTCTCCCCGTTCGGTGACATCACGTTCCCGCTGCCGGCTTCCGACCTGCCGTATCTGCACCCGGTCACCGTCGTCAACAAGTAACGGTGACCAGCCGCCCGCAGCCCCGGCTCTCGCACCTCGACGAGCACGGTGCGGCGCGCATGGTCGACGTCACCGAGAAGGCGGCCACCACCCGCACCGCGGTGGCCGCCGGTACTGTCCACACCACCGCCGAGGTGGTCGCCCTCATCGCCTCGGGCGGGCTGCCCAAGGGCGATGCCCTGGCCACCGCGCGAGTCGCAGGCATTCTGGCCGCCAAACGCACGAGTGACCTCGTCCCGCTGTGTCATCACCTTGCGCTGACCGGCGTGGACATCGACTTCACGATCGGCGAGGGCGAGGTGGGCGTGACCGCCTCGGTCCGCACCACCGATCGCACCGGCGTCGAGATGGAGGCGCTGACCGCCGTCAGCGTCGCCGCCCTCACCGTGTACGACATGATCAAGGCTGTCGACCCTGCAGCCCGCCTCGACGACATCCGGGTGCTGCGCAAGGAGGGTGGCAAGACCGGCCTGTGGGTGCGCCCGGCGTGAGCGACGACAACCGGTCCGCACGGGTGGTGATCGCCTCCACCCGGGCCGCGACCGGTGTCTACGAAGACCGCACCGGCCCGATCGTCGTCGCCTGGCTCGCCGAGCGCGGTTTCGCCGTCCCCGACCCGGTCGTCGTGGTGGACGGCAGCGCGGTCGGCGACGCCCTGCGCACCGCGATCGATGCCGGGCCGGACGTGGTGATCACCTCCGGCGGCACCGGGATCTCCCCGACAGACGCGACGCCGGAGGCCACCGTCGGTGTCCTCGACTACCAGATTCCCGGCCTGGCCGACGCGATTCGGCGTTCCGGGCTGCCCAAGGTGCCGACCTCGGTGCTTTCCCGGGGGGTGTGCGGCGTCGCGGGACGCACGCTGGTGGTCAACCTGCCGGGGTCGCCCGGCGGGGTACGCGACGGGCTGTCGGTGCTGGCCGACGTCCTCGACCATGCGCTGGACCAACTGTCCGGAGGAGACCACCGCCCATGACCCGCATCCTGCGAGCCGCGCTCGTCGACGGCCCGATCTCGCTGACCGAGCACGAGGAACTCGTCGCCAACGACGCCGCAGGCGCAGTGGTGGGTTTCGCGGGTGTGGTGCGCAATCACGACGGCGGCCGTGACGTGCTCCGGCTGGAGTACTCCGCGCACCCGCTGGCCGAACAGACCTTGTTCGAAGCGCTGGCCGAGGTGGCCGCTCAGGCGACCGGAGTCCGGGCGATGGCCGCGAGCCACCGGGTCGGTTCGCTGCACATCGGTGACGCCGCCCTGGTGGCCGCGGTGGCGGCCGATCATCGGGCGGCGGCGTTCGAGGCGTGCGCCCGGCTCGTCGACACCGTCAAGGAGCGGCTACCGGTGTGGAAGCACCAGTTCTTCGCCGACGGTACCGCCGAGTGGGTGAACTCGGCCTGAGCCGCTTACTGTGCCGGCGCGGGGGCGGGCGCAGGCGGAACCAGGACCGGAGCGTTCGGATCGGCCGGCGCCGGCGGTGCGGCCGGAGCGTTCGGGTCCACCGGCGGCGTGCCCATGCTCGGGTCGTTGGTCACCGGGGTGTTCAGCGGGCGCTGAGTCAGGGCCAGTAGCGCGTCGCCACGGCTGATCTGCTGTGTCTGGATCGCGTGCCAGAGTTCCTTGAGGTAGGTCACGTTGGGACCGTCCTGCGGGCCTTCCGGCTGGTCGCTGGTCCCCGGCGGCAGGTTCTCCGGGCTGGTCAGGTGGGGCATCCCGTCGGGGGGGAGCTGACCGGTCTGGTCTGCGGCGACCACGTTGGTGCCGGGCGCCGGCGCGGGTGCGGCGGCGGGATCGGCCGGGGCCGGCGCGGGCACCGGCGGCAACGTCGGCGGAACCGCCGGGTCGGCCGGGGCCTGCGGCAGGAAGTGGATCGACGACGCTGTGACGGTGACCGTCTGCTCGTCGGGGGCCGCCACGGGCGCCTCGGGAGCCGGAACCTGCAGCGCGGTGTCGATCACGGGCGCGGCGGCCGGCGGGACGACGTCCTGCGAGACGGCGACGACGTCTGGCTGCGGTGCCGGGGGCAGGTCGGCCGGCGCAGGCGGCAGGTCGGCG
>NZ_BEWG01000020.1:110629-168179 GCF_002723835.1 Mycobacterium sp. shizuoka-1
GCGGGCGGCAGCTCGGCGGGAGCGGGCGGCAGGTCGGCGGGTGCCGGGGGCAGGTCCGCCGGTGCGGGTGCCAGGTCGGCCGGTGCCGGGGGAAGGTCGGCCGGAGCGGGCGGCAGGTCGGCCGGGGCGTCCGGAGCCGGAGCGTCGGGCGCAGGCGCGTCGAAGGACGCGGGCTCGATCGCCGGGGCGTCCGGCGCGGGCTCGTTGATCACGTTGCGGGGGGTCGCCCCCGACAGGCCGCGACCGCACACCGGCCACGCGCCGCGGCCCTGAGTGGCCAAGACGTGTTCGGCGATCTCGATCTGCTGGTCGCGGGTGGCCATGTTGGCGGCCGGGGCGTACTTGCCGCCGCCGTGCGCGGCCCAAGTGCCGGGGGAGAACTGCAGGCCACCCTGATAACCGTTACCGGTGTTGATGGCCCAGTTGCCGCCGGATTCGCAGCGGGCCACCTGATCCCACTCGGCATCGGGAGCCGCTTGGGCCTGGGCGGCGAAGGCGACGCTGCCGCCTCCGATGACCGCACCCGTGACCGCGATCTTGGCGACACTGACAGACGATGAAGTGGGCTTGCGATGCCGTCCACTCATAGGGCGATGATTTCCTCTCTTCAATGCGCCTGCGAGGTCAGCTGTCGGGTTCGGGCTGGAGAGGTCGCCCGGCCGTCGTCGTCTCCGAGGAGACGATCTCGGCTTCACCCCAAGGAGCCGCGAGCGGTTCCTGGTCCGATACTCGGTGGACCGGTGGGTCCCCCGCCTCCATCCATGGTTCTCGTTGGTCTCTCCGCTCCTTGGATGGAGCTCAGCGCTAAGAGCGGAGAGGGCCTGCCCTGGTTGAGGGGGTGGGCCTGGCAGAGACGCTAACGGCAACCGAGAGTGCCGTCACCTTTTGCAATTTCGGGCGTTTCTGCTAGTGGCAAACCTTAAAAAAGGTTAAAGCCCCACGAAAGATTGGCGTTCCCCCAGGTAATTCGGACGGTAAACCGGGCCGTGGCCATCTCGTTACCTGATCGTGATGTGACGTAAATCACGATCATCCGCCGGCGAACGGGGGTAACACGTCCAAGGTCTGGCCCGACCGCAGTTCGCTGGCCTGATCGCGGACCGCGATGCCGTCGCACAGATACGAGCATCGCTGCAACACCCGTGCCAATTCGTCACTGCGGCAACACAGTTGGTCCACCACATCGGCCACTGTGGCCCCTTGCGACACACTCACCTCATCGGACTCGGCGCCCGCGGCGGCCCGGGCCGCGGCGAAGAAACGCACTGTCACGGTCACGGGGTTACTCACCTCAGCCACCGATCGCGCTCATCGGCCGTTGCGGCTGCACGAAACCCGGGTCGTTGATGCCGTGTCCGGCCGCCTTGCGCCACATCGCTGCACGCCAGGTCGCCTCCAGCGCGTCGTCGTCGGCACCGCCCCGCAACAACGCCCGCAGGTCGGTCTCATCGGCGGCGAACAGACAATTGCGAATCTGCCCGTCGGCGGTCAGGCGGGTCCGGTCGCACGCCGAGCAGAACGCGTGCGATACCGACGCGATGATGCCCACGGTGGCCGGGCCGCCGTTGACCTGCCACAGCTGAGCCGGCGCCGATCCCCGCGGAGCGGGATCGGCAACCAGGTCGAAGTGCGCGGCCAACTCGGCGAAAATCTCGTCGGCGCCCAGGCTGGACTCGCGGCTCCACAGGTGTGCGGCGTCGAGCGGCATCTGTTCGATGATGCGCAGCTGGTAGCCGAAGCGCAGGCAGTAGTCCAGCAGTTCGACGGCGTCCGTGAGGCCGCTGACCGGGTCCAGCACCGCGTTGACCTTCACCGGCCCCAGGCCCGCGGCGGCGGCCGCCGACAGGCCCTCCAGGACGTCGGTGAGCCGGTCGCGCCGGGTGATGGCGGCGAAATGTTCGGCGTCCAGGCTGTCCAGCGAGACGTTGACCCGATCCAGCCCGGCGTCGGCCAGGCCCTGGGCCCGCCGCGCCAGCCCCACCCCGTTCGTCGTCAGTGCGATCTCCGGGCGGGGCCGCAGCGCGGCCACCGCCGCGACGACGTCCTCGAGCCCTCGGTAGAGCAGCGGCTCGCCGCCGGTGAAGCGCACGCTGTCGATTCCCAGCCGGGTCACCGCCAGCGTCAGCAGCCGGGTCAGCTCGTCGCGGGTCAGGAGTTCGTCGCCGGGCAGCCAGTCCAGGCCCTCGGCCGGCATGCAATAGGTACAGCGCAGATTGCACCGATCTGTCAGCGACACCCGTAGGTCGGTGGCCACCCGGCCGAAGGTGTCGACGAGTGGACCGCTGCGCGGCATGTCGGCCGGGTGCTCCTGCGGGTCGCGGCGGATCGCCGGCAGCCCGAGCGAGGTCATCGTCATGCCGCCGCCCAGGCCTGGTCGGTGGGCACGATCTCCTTGCCCAGCGGCACCAGCGAGACCGGAATGAGTTTGAGATTGGCCAGCGCCAACGGGATTCCGACGATGGTGATCGCCATCGCCACCGCACTGACCACGTGGCCGATCGCCAGCCACAGCCCGAACAGCAGCACCCAGATCACGTTGCCCACCAGGGCACCCGGTCGCGGACCGGGCTTGTCGACGATGGTTCGCCCGAACGGCCACAGGGCATAGTTCGCGATCCGCAGTGCGGCGAATCCGAACGGAATGGTGACGATCAGGACAAAGCAGATCAGCGCGGCCAGCAGATAGCCGAGGGCCAGCCAGAGCCCGCCGAACAGCAACCAGATGACGTTCAGGATCAGGCGCATGTCTCCTCCAGCGGTTTGCCCAGCCTACCGAACCAAACAGGGGTGCTGGCCCTACGTGTTCCCGAGTAGGATCACCGACACGCGTCTCGCACCGGCGGGACGCTTCGTCATGTTGTCATGGACCCGTTAGACAAGCAGGTGAGACCAGTGCCGACCGGCAAGGTGAAGTGGTACGACGCCGAGAAGGGATTCGGCTTCCTGTCCCAGGAGGACGGCGAGGACGTCTACGTGCGCGCGTCGGCGCTGCCCGAGGGGGTCGAAGGTCTCAAGGCCGGCCAGAAGGTGGAGTTCGGTGTCGCCTCCGGGCGTCGCGGGCCGCAAGCGTTGAGCGTCAAGCTGATCGACCCGCCGCCGAGCCTGACCCGCACGCGGCGCGAGTCCGCGCCGGTCGAGCGCAAGCACACCCCGGACGAACTGCACGGCATGGTCGAGGACATGATCACCTTGCTGGAAGGCGCGGTGCAGCCCGAACTGCGCAAGGGCCGCTACCCGGATCGCAAGGTTGCGCGGCGGGTGTCCGAGGTCGTCAAGGCAGTCGCTCGGGAGCTCGACGCCTAACCGCCGCTCGGGAACACTGGACCCGTGGGTGCCTATGTCGCCGGCGGCGGCGAGTTCAATCGCGATACCAACTACATCACCACCCGGATCACCGCTGACGGTGCCGACGGCTATCCGGTCGAGCCCGGCCGGTACCGGCTGATCGTCGCGCGGGCCTGCCCGTGGGCGAATCGCACGATCATCGTGCGCCGGCTGCTCGGTCTGGAGGACGTGCTGTCCATCGGGTTCTGCGGGCCGACGCACGACGAGCGCAGCTGGACCTTCGATCTGGATCCCGGCGGCGTGGACCCGGTGCTGAAGATCCCGCGACTGCAGGACGCCTACTTCGCCCGGTTCGCCGACTACCCCAAGGGCATCACGGTGCCGGCGATCGTCGACGTCACCACCGGGCAGGTCGTCACCAACGACTTCGCACAGATGACGCTGGACTTCTCCACCCAGTGGTCGGCCTATCACCGGCCCGGTGCTCCGGCGCTGTATCCCGAGCCGCTGCGCGACGAGATCGACGAAGTGGCCCGACGGATCTACACCGAGGTCAACAACGGCGTCTACCGGTGCGGGTTCGCCGGCTCACAAGAGTCGTACGAGAGCGCCTACGACCGGTTGTTCGCGGCGCTGGACTGGCTTTCGGAGCGGCTGGCCGACCGGCGCTACCTGGTCGGCGACACGATCACCGAGGCCGACGTGCGGCTGTTCACCACGCTGGCCCGCTTCGATCCGGTGTATCACGGCCACTTCAAGTGCAACCGGACCAAACTCGCCGAGATGCCGGTGCTGTGGGCCTACGCCCGCGACCTGTTCCAGACACCGGGATTCGGCGACACCACCGACTTCGTCCAAATCAAACAGCACTACTACATCGTGCACGCCGACATCAATCCGACCGGGATCGTGCCGAAGGGCCCCGAACTGGCCAACTGGCTGACACCTCATGGGCGAGAAGCCCTGGGCGGCAGGCCGTTCGGCGACGGAACTCCGCCGGGGCCGACGCCCGAAGCCGAGCGAGTGCCGGCCGGTCACGGTGCGGTCTAAGGCCAGACCAGGCGCACCGACCACTCCGCGTGCGGAGCGTCGCGCAACTCGCCGTTCTGATCCTGCACCAGGGTGAGTAGCTGCACCACCACTCCGGTCAGCTTGCCGCGTTGCGGATCCACGGTCGGAATGGTCACGGCCAGTTCGGTATTCGGCCGAAAGAGGGTGGTCGTCGAGTTGCGTTCGTCCTCGTAGACGCGCAGTAGCCGCCAAGGCGCCCGGCCGATCGACGTCGGCACCGACAGCTGGACGGGGTAGCGCTCGTCGACCGACAGTTCGCCCTGGGTCTGCGGGTTCTGGCAGTCGTTGAGGTTCGTCACGTTGCAGTACACGAACGGCCCGACGCGTACCGAATGTCCGTGCGAATACGCACTGATCTCGGGCAGCCGCGAGCCGGTGTCGCGGGTCAGCGCCCACGCGCCGATCCCCGCACCGGCTGACGCCAGGACGACGAGAACCGCCAGGAGCCAGCGGATCGAGCGGCTCACCGGTTGGTCACCGCCGACGCGCCTTCGGGCTCGGCCAGCACCGGCCGATTGCCGCCGAAACCGGGGATCAGGGAATCGCCGCGGTAGCTGACGATGGTCTGGGCCAGACCGAGGATCAGCAGCGCGGCAATAGCGGTGAAACCGACCCACAGTTGGGTCGACACCAGCACTCCGAGTGCACCGCCGAGCACCCAGGACAGCTGCAGGACCGACTCCGAGCGGCCGAACGCCGACGCCCGCGACTCCTCGGGTAGGTCGTCCTGCAGCGAGGCGTCCAGCGAGGCCTTGGCGATCGCCGTCGATCCTGAGGTGATCAGTGCGGCCACCGCAACGACGATCAGGTTGCCGGTGACGGCGGCCACCAGGGCCATCACCGTCACCGCGACCGTGGCCCGCGCGACCAGCATCGCCGGCCGGCCCAGCTTCATCCGGGCGGCGGTGAAGTTGCCTGCGAAGTTCCCGATTCCGGCGGCCGCGCCGATCAGGCCGAGCATGGCCAACTGCTCCCAGCTGTTCCCCTCGTGAGACTTCGCCACGAACGCCGGATACAGGAACAGGAACCCGACCATCGCCTTGATCGTGCAGTTGCCCCACAGCGAGGTGATGATGTTGCGGCCCAACGGCTGTCGACGGGCACCCTTCTTGTTCGCCGGTTCGTGGTCGGCGCGCCACAGCGGGCCGGTGTCGCCGTGATAGGTCAAGGTGGCCGGCACCTCGCCTTCGGTCACCTCCACCCAGCGTGGGATCCGCATCGACCACGACGCGCCCGCCACCGAGACGAAGACGACGACGAACAGCGCGCCCGGCAGCTGGAAGATCGTGGTCAGCACATACTCCGCGCCGGCGGCGATACCGCCGCCGACGATCGTGCCGCCGATCAGCCCGAACATCGTCAGCCGCGAATTCACCCGGACCAGGTCGATCGTCGGCGGCATCACCCGCGGGGTGACCGCGCTGCGCAGCACGCTGAACGACTTGGACAGCACCATCATTCCCAGCGCACACGGGTAGAGCACCCACGACGGGTAGCCGCCGGTGGCGCCGTCGTAGTTCATGATCAACACGATTCCCAGCGCGGTGCGCAGGATGAACGACATCGCCAGCGCCGCGCGCCTGCCGTGCTGGACGCGGTCCAACGCGGGACCGATCAGCGGGGCGATCACCGCGAACGGCGCGATCGTGATGAGCAGATACAGCGCGACCTTGCCCTTGCTCTCCCCGGTCGCAGCGGCGAAGAACAAGGTGTTGGCCAGCGCCACCGCCATCGCCGAGTCCACCGCGAAGTTGGCGACCACCGGCCAGGTCAGCGCGGTCAGGCCGGACTTGTCGGCGCCGTCGGCGGTCGCGGCCCGGTGCACCATCGAATACATCCGCGAGCCCATTTCGCGGCTACGCATCGCCGCCGCGCGGGTGACCGTCACACGCTCGCCGGCGGCGCCGCCGACGCCGCGAGCTCCCGGTGGCGGGGCCGACAGGTGCTCGGTGCGCTGATCCTGGTCACCCAGCGGCGGCAGGTATCGATTGGCACTGGGCATCGGGTTGGACCGCCGGGTGGCGCCCGGCCGGCGATAACCCTCCCCGTCGCTGGGGTAGTTGGCCATCCCGGGGTGTTCGTCGGGGGAGCCGGCCGAGGAGCGGCGGCCGAACGCCGGATTCGCGCGGGGTTCGTCACGCGGGCTTCCAGACACGCCACGATTGTCCCCCATGCCGACAGATGGGGCGCGCACGTGACCGGTGTGGCTGCGTACGCAGCCCGTGAGGCAAGATTGGTGACGATGGACAGCTCGATCGACTCCGCAGCCCCCTACGCCCCGGCCCCGCCCGGCGCGCCGACGGACGCCGTCGCCGCCGTGCTGAGCGGCGCCGTGGACCAGGCACGCCAGGCCATCGTGGAGTTCAGCGGCGACACCGTGGGCGAGTACCTCGGTGTCGGCTTCGAGGACGAGACCGCGGCAACCCACCGCTTCCTGGCGAACATGCCCGGATATCAGGGCTGGCAGTGGGCGGTCGTGGTGGCGGCCTGCCCCGGCGCGGACCACGCCACGGTCAGTGAAGTGGTGCTGGTGCCCGGCCCGACGGCACTGCTGGCCCCGGCGTGGGTGCCGTGGGAGGAGCGCGTCAAGCCCGGTGACCTGAGCCCGGGTGATCTGCTCGCACCCGCCAAGGACGATCCGCGGCTGGCCCCGGGATATACCGCCACCGGCGACCCCGCCATCGACGACGTGGCCTACGAGGTCGGTTTCGGTCGCCGCCAGGTGCTCAGCGCCCTCGGCCGCGACGACGCCGCGCAGCGGTGGCACGACGGCGAGTTCGGACCCGGCGCGCCGATGGCCCGCGGCACCAAGCGGGTGTGCCGCGACTGCGGGTTCATGGTGCCGCTGGCTGGTGCCCTCGGCGCGATGTTCGGGGTGTGCTGCAACGAGATGTCCGCCGACGCCCATGTGGTCGACTTCGAGTACGGCTGCGGCGCGCATTCGGACACCCCGCCGCCGCCGGGCAGCGGCTCACCGTTGTACGACCCGTACGACGACGGTGTGCTCGAGGTCGTGGAGGTCACCACCGTCGTCGAGAGCCCCGAAACCGCCGAGCAGGACTAGCGTTCGGCGGCGGCCTTGATCCGCGCCAGCGACGTGTTCATCCCTTCGACCAGTTCTTTCTCGAAGTTCGGCACCCCACCCATGACGGCGTTGACCGTCATCGACGAGACGGCCTTGACGCCGTTCTCGGCGTGGCGGGACTCGACGACCCGGGTGCCGGTGGCGGTCGGTTCGAGCTCGTAGCTCCACACGGTGTTGTTGGCGTTGACCCGGAACGCCAGCTTGCGCTCGGGAATCAGCTCGGTGATCGTCGACGTCGTCGGCCAGAACAGGTTGTTGCGACGGTTGAGGTTGACGGTGCGGGTGCCCGGACGCACCTGGCCCAGCGGCTTCATCAGCCGGCACTGCGGGCTCCACTTGGGCATGTTGCCCAGGTCCGAGATCAGCGACCACACCCGGCTGACCGGGGCATTGATCTCGATCTCTGCTTGTAACAGCGGCGCTGCCATCACTTCTCCTTGTCGATTGTCTTCGGTTGTCGTGGTTCGAGGCCGGTCTGCGCGCCTCGCGCACCGCGTCGTACGGCGGTGCGTTGCCACAGGAAGATAGAGGTGCCGACCACCCCGGTGCCGAGCCCGGCGATCGCGATCGGGCGCCAGGACTCGAGCGCGGTGAGGGTGAATGCCGCCACGGTGACCAACGCCCACAGCACGGCGCCCGCGACGATGACGGGCCACGGATCGAGCAGCGCGGCGGGCAGCGCCGGCGGCTCGGGTTCGGACGGCTGGTCGGAAGGCATTGTCGTCCAACCTAACCGATGGCCTCGGCGGCCTGCCGGGCATCGGCCGCAGTTGCGGGTTCAGCGTGGATCGGGTCCGGTCGTGTCGTAGTCTTTGCGTTTGTGTTGGACGGTGACCAGCGGCTGGCCAGCGATTTGTCGCTGGCGGTGATGCGGCTTGCCCGCCAGTTGCGCTTCCGCCGTCCCGAATCACCGGTCACCCTTTCGCAGTTGTCGGCGCTGGCCACCCTGGCCAAAGACGGCGCGATGACGCCGGGGGTGCTGGCGGTCAAGGAACGGGTCCGGCCGCCGACGATGACCCGGGTGATCGCCTCGCTGGTCGACCTCGGGCTGGTGGTGCGGATGTCCCACCCCGCCGACGGCCGCCAGATCCTGATTGCGGTGTCCGAGGCCGGCGCCCGGCTGGTGGACAGCGAGCGCGAAGCCAGCCAGGAGTGGTTGCGTGGCAGGCTGGCGACGCTCGACCGGGAGGATCGCGGAATCCTGTTGCGGGCCGCCGATCTGATGACCGTGCTCGTCGACGAAGACGCGTGAGCGACAACGTCTTCGGCGTGCCCGGCGGCCCTGAGGTCATCGACATCACCGACCCGGCGGATCCTCGCGTCGACGACTTCCGCGACCTCAACAGCGTCGACCGCAGGCCGGACCTGCCCAGCGGCAAGGGACTGGTGATCGCCGAGGGTGTGCTGGTGGCCCAGCGCATGATCGCGTCGCGGTTCACCCCGCACGCGTTCCTGGGTACCGGCCGTCGGCTCGACGAACTGGCCGGCGACCTGATCGGGGTGAGAGCCCCGTTCTACCGCGCCTCCGCCGAGGTGATGGCCGACGTGGTCGGCTTTCACCTCAACCGGGGTGTGCTCGCCGCGGCCCGGCGCCCGGCCGAGCTGACACCGGCAGAGGTCCTCGAGGGGGCCCGCACGGTCGCGGTCCTGGAAGGGGTCAACGACCACGAGAACCTGGGGTCGATCTTCCGCAACGCCGCGGGCCTCGGGGTGGACGCGGTGCTGTTCGGCACCGGGTGCGCGGACCCGCTGTACCGCCGCGCGGTGCGGGTGTCGATGGGTCATGCGCTGCTGGTGCCCTTCGCCCGAGCGCACCAGTGGCCGGGCGATCTCGGCGACCTGCGCGAGCGCCGGTTCCGGCTGCTGGCGATGACACCCGATCCGGCGGCGCAGACGCTGGCCGAGGCGATGGTCGGGCTTGCTGAGCAGAAGGTCGCAGTGCTGGTCGGTGCGGAGGGACCAGGGCTGACCGAGACCGCGATGCGGGCCAGCGACGTTCGGGTCCGGATTCCGATGTCGCGGGGCACCGATTCGCTCAACGTCGCCACGGCTGCCGCGCTGGCGTTCTACGAGCGGGCGCGCACTCGATAGGCTCTTTCGGAGGGCAGGAGCGAAGCGACCCGCGAGGAGGGCCGGCATGGTGGACGAGTCGACGCCGTGGGGGACCGGGTTGACCGTGGCGGCCTTTGTCGCCGTCGTCACCGGCGCCGCGATCGTCGTGCTCAGCCTCGGCATGATTCGGGTGCATCCGCTGGTCGCGATCACACTGAATCTGATCGCGGTGGGCGGCTTGGCCCCCACCTTGTGGGGCTGGCGGCGAATCCCGGTGCGACGCTGGTTCGTCCTCGGGGCCGGTCTGGGAGTCGCCGGCGGCTGGCTGACGCTACTCGCGCTGGTCGCCGCCCACTAGCCGGGCGGCCGGATCAGCGCTCGCCGCTGGAGCGCACGCCCAGCAAGACGTCTTCCCAGCCGGGGACGGTGGGCTTGGCCTTGGCGCGCCGGGCCCGCGGGGCGGGCGCCGGAGTCTGAGCAGGGGCCGGGGCGGTGGCCGGTGTCTCGTCGACCGGGACCGGCGGGGCAGGTGCCTGCTCCTCGAACTCCAACTGCGCGACCGGGGCCACCGGGCGCAGCTGCGGGCGCTCGAATCCCGGATCGATCAGCTCACTGGCGGCATCGTCGAGGGCGGCGACCGTGCCGCCGTGAGCGCCCGGGCTGAAGCGGAAGTGGGCGACGTTGTCGGACAAGCCGGCCTGCCATGCCAGCTGCACCACCCAGCGGCCGTCCTCGGCACGCCAGGCATCCCACTCGGTGGCTTCCGGGTTGAGGCCGCGAGCCACCAACGCGGTGGTGACCGCGTCGAGCAGTGTGGTCACGGCCGGACCATCGGCGAGGACGGGATGCGCCGCGGTGGCGAGCTCGGCCGCCCGGGAGCGTTCCAGTAGCACCGGGTGCGCGAAGCGCTCGACCTTGCTGACGTCCATGCCGGACGACGCGGCGACTTGTTCGACGGATGCACCCGCACGGATGCGGGCCTGAATATCTCTGGGCCGCAACACGCCTTTGACCTCTTTGTCCCTCAGGGTCTGGCCCAGCGACCGGTCACCGCGGACGGCGGCGCGCAGTCGGTCGTCGACCTGCAGGGTGAACTTGTCGGCCGGGTCGGGACCTTCGCAGATGATGTGCCTTCCGTCGACATCGAGTCCGATCACCCTGAGTTCTCGCATGTCGACCTCCTTCGTCGGGAATTTAACCCAGCCGGCGGAATATAACGGTTAGGACACGCCGGGAGGTCTAGAGCCGTTCGACAACCCAGTCCACACACTGGGTGAGCGCGGAGACGTCGTCGGGCTCGATTGCCGGGAACATCGCGATCCGCAGCTGGTTGCGGCCCAGTTTGCGGTACGGCTCGGTGTCGACGATGCCGTTGGCCCGCAGCACCTTGGCCACGGCCGCGGCGTCCACCGCGTCGTCGAAATCGATGGTGCCCACCACCTGCGAGCGCAGGGCCGGATCGCTGACGAACGGAGTCGCGTACGAGGAGGCCTCGGCCCAGGAGTACAGCCGCTGCGAGGAGTCGGCGGTGCGTTTGACCGCCCAGTCCAGCCCGCCGTTGCCGTTGAGCCAGTCGATCTGCTCGGCCATCAGCACCAGCGTGCCGATCGCCGGGGTGTTGTACGTCTGGTTTTTCAGGCTGTTGTCCACCGCGATCGGCAGCGACAGGAAGTCGGGCACCCACCGGCCGGACGCCGCGATCGCCTCGATGCGCGCCAGTGCCGCCGGCGACACGACGGCCAGCCACAGCCCGCCGTCGCTGGCGAAGTTCTTCTGGGGCGCGAAGTAATACGCATCGACGTCGTTGACGTCGACGGGCAGTCCGCCCGCGCCTGAGGTGGCGTCGATGACGATCAGGGCATCGCCGGAGTCGGCGGGTCGGCGCACCGGGACGGCGACACCGGTGGAGGTCTCGTTGTGCGCCCAGGCGATGACGTCGACCGACGGATCGGATTGCGGCTCGGGTGCGCTGCCCGCGTCGGCCTTGATCACGATCGGGTCGTCGATGAAGGGGTTGGCCGTGGCGGCGGAGGCGAACTTCGCGGAGAACTCGCCGTAGGTGAGGTGCAGCGAGCGCTTCTCGATCAAGCCGAACGCGGCGGCGTCCCAGAAGGCCGTCGCGCCGCCGTTGCCCAGGATCACCTCGTAACCGTCGGGCAGCGAGAAGAACTCGCGCAGCCCGTCGCGGACCCGTCCGACCAGGTTCTTCACCGGTGCCTGCCGGTGCGAGGTGCCGAACAGTGCGGCCGCTGCGCTCAGCGCGTCGAGCTGCTCGGGGCGCACCTTCGAGGGGCCGCAGCCGAAGCGGCCGTCGGCGGGCTTGAGGTCGGCGGGGATCGTGAGCACATCAGCCATGCCTCAAGCCTAGGAGCCGGCGCTGTTGCCGCCGAAACGCAGGGGTGGCCCGAGGTGTTCAGCAAACCGAAAAACGGGTATGGACAGTTATGCGATACCTGCGGTACCGTTTGGACAACACCCGCCCCAATGTAAACCTCTCTGAGGAGGCTGTCATGGCGAGAACCCGGATGATCAGGCGCTGGCGTCGGAACATGGACGTCACCGACGACACCGCCTATGTCGAGAAGCTCATGACGCTGTCCGAAGGGTCGGTGCGCAGGAACTTCAATCCCTACACCGACATCGACTGGGACTCGCCCGAGTTCGCTGTGGTCCCAGACGACGAGCGCTGGATTCTGCCGGCCACCGACCCGATCGGCCAGCACCCCTGGTATCAGGCACAGTCCCGGCAGCGGCAGATCGAGATCGGCATGTGGCGTCAGTCCAACGTCGCCAAGGTCGGCCTGCACTTCGAGTCGATCCTCATCCGCGGACTGATGGAGTACGCGTTCTGGACGCCCAACGGCTCGCCGGAATACCGCTACTGCCTGCACGAGGCCGTCGAAGAGTGCAACCACACCATGATGTTTCAGGAGATGGTGAACCACATCGGCGCCGATGTGCCGGGCATGCCGCGGCTGCTGAAGTGGGTTCAGCCGGCGATCCCACTGGTGGCCGGTCCGCTGCCGATCCCGTTCTGGTTCGGCATCCTCGCCGGCGAGGAGCCCATCGACCACACCCAGAAGAACGTTCTGCGTGAAGGCAAGACGCTGCACCCGATCATGGAGCGCGTCATGGCGATCCAC
Organism: Mycobacterium sp. shizuoka-1; assembly: GCF_002723835.1. Lineage (GTDB taxonomy): Bacteria > Actinomycetota > Actinomycetes > Mycobacteriales > Mycobacteriaceae > Mycobacterium. The sequence continues at coordinate 123,266 of NZ_BEWG01000020.1, forward strand.
GTCGCCGAGGAAGCACGCCACATCTCGTTTGCCCACGAGTACCTGCGCAAGCGGGTCCCGCACCTGCCGCGGCGTAAGCGGTTCTGGCTGTCGCTGTTCGTGCCGGTGGTGATGCGGGTGCTGTGTTCGGCGATCATCGTGCCGCCGAAGGCGTTCTGGACGGAATTCGACATCCCGCGCTCGGTGCGCAAGGAGATCTTCTTCGCCTCGCCACAGTCGCGGCAGATGTTGCGCGACATGTTCGGTGACGTCCGGATGCTGTGCCAGGACACCGGTCTGATGAACCCGCTGGCAAAGCGGATCTGGCGGCTCTGCAAGATCGACGGTCCGCCGAGCCGTTACCGCAGCGAGCCTGCCCGCCAGCACGTGGTCGCCGTCGCGTAAACCGAAGGACTCACGCCTGTGCCCCATGTGATCACCCAGTCGTGCTGCAGCGACGGGTCCTGCGTCTACGCCTGCCCGGTGAACTGCATCCATCCCAGCCCCGACGAGCCGGGCTTCGCGACCGCCGAGATGCTCCACATCGACCCGGTGGCCTGTGTGGACTGCGGGGCGTGTGTGAGCGCCTGTCCGGTCGATGCCATCGCACCGGACACCGGGCTGACCACGGCGCAGCTGCCGTTCGTCGCGCTCAACGCCGGGTACTACCCGCAGCGCCCGGCTGGGGAGAAGCTGCCGCCGACCTCCAAGCTCGCTCCGGTGCTTCCCGCGCCCGAGGTACGCCGCGGCGGCACCGATCTCACCGTCGCGGTGGTCGGCTCGGGGCCGGCGGGGATGTATGCCGCCGACGAGCTGCTCACCCAGAAGGGGGTGCGGGTCAACGTCTTCGACAAGCTGCCCACGCCCTACGGCCTGGCTCGGGCCGGCGTCGCGCCCGATCATCAGAACACCAAAGGGGTGACCCGGCTGTTCGATCGGATCAGCAGCCAGCGCGGATTCACTTTCTATCTCAATGTTGAAGTAGGCCAACATATTTCGCACGCCGAACTGCTGAATTACCACCATGCGGTGCTCTATGCCGTGGGTGCGCCGAACGACCGCAGGCTCGACATCCCCGGCATGGAGCTGCCCGGCACGCAGACGGCCACCGAGACGGTGGCCTGGATCAATGGTCATCCGGACTTCGCCGGGCTCGACGTCGATCTGGGACACGAGCGGGTCGTGGTGATCGGCAACGGCAACGTGGCGCTCGACGTGGCGCGGATCCTCACCGCGGATCCCGATGCTCTCGGGCGCACCGACATCTCCGATATCGCGCTGCGGGCGCTGCGTGGCTCGGCTGTGCGCGAGGTCGTCGTGGCGGCGCGCCGCGGGCCGGCCGACTCGGCGTTCACACTGCCCGAGTTGATCGGGCTGACGTCGACGGCCGACGTCGTGCTCGGTCCCGACGACCACGATCTGGTCAAGCAGGATCTGACCACCGCCACCGACCCCGCCACGATCGCCAAACTCGAGATCCTGGCCGCGCTGCCGGTGGCCGCCGAGGACGAAGACTCCAGGCGCCGGCGGATCCGGTTGGCCTATCGCCTGACACCACATCGTGTGCTGGGTGCCGACCGGGTCAGCGCGGTGGAGTTCCAACGCACCGGCACCGAGGACGCCGAGCGCATCTCGGCGGGCCTGGTGCTGACCTCGATCGGCTACCGCGGCGCGCCGATCCCCGGCCTGCCGTTCGACGAGGCGGCCGCGGTCGTCCCCAACCGGGATGGTCGGGTGATCGATCCCGTCTCCGGCGAGCCCGTCACCGGTGCCTACGTCGCGGGATGGATCAAGCGCGGACCGACCGGTTTCATCGGCACCAACAAGTCCTGTTCGATGCAGACGGTGTCGACCTTGGTCGACGACTTCAACGCGGGTCTGCTCACCGATCCGACCGCGCGACCGGCGTTGCTGGACAAGCTGATCCGCTCACGCCAACCGAACGTCGTCGATGCGTCGGGGTGGCGGGCCATCGACGGGGCCGAGACCGCCCGCGGCGAGAAGGAGGGCCGGCCGCGGGTGAAATACACCGACCCGGCCGCGATGGTCGCGGTGGCTGCCCGGGCGCCGGAGCCGCCGCTGGCCAGGCGGCTGCTCGCCGCGCTGATGCGCTGACCCGGCGCTCGGCCGGTCGCGGCTCAGCCCTGGCTCATCGCCTGCTGGATCTCGTCGTAGCTGACTTCGCGCACCGGCTGGCCCAGCGACCACTGGTGTCCGAACGGATCGCGCACCATCCCGTACCGATCGCCCCAGAATTGGTCGTCGAGCGGCATCACCACGGTGGCGCCCGCGTCGACCGCCCGCGCGAACTTCTCGTCGACGTCGGTGACGGTGAGGTGGATGGTGACCGGCGTCCCGCCCAGCGCCGGCGGGGTCATCGACTTGCCGTCCGACATCTCGGGGAAGTCGTCGTTGAGCATGACCATCGCGCCGTTGATCAGCACGGCGGCGTGGATCAGCTTGCCGTCGGGGCGGGGCACGCGGCCGATCTCCTGCGCGCCGAACGCCTTGACGTAGAAGTCGATCGCCGCGGGCGCGTCGTCGACGACCAGGTGCGGGGATAGTGCGGGTTGAATCTCGATCGCCATAACAGCCTCCTGTCAGTTCTGACGGCCGACCGGCCGCCCCCGGTGTAGACGGCGCGGGTGGGCGAAACTCATCGCCCACGCCTCAGGGAACCACCGGGGACCGACAAAAGATGGAGTACGTTCGGGCTGACACAGGGGAGGACAACGATGACCACCACGACAGTCCCGCGGTCGAGCGCCGCCGAAACCCGGCGGGCCATTTGGAACACGATCCGAGGGTCCTCCGGAAACCTGGTCGAGTGGTACGACGTCTACGTCTACACCGTCTTCGCAACGTATTTCGAGGGCCAGTTCTTCGACGAGTCGGAGAAGAACTCGACGGTCTACGTGTATGCGATATTCGCGATCACCTTCGTGATGCGCCCGGTCGGGTCATGGTTCTTCGGGCGCTTCGCCGACCGGCACGGCCGACGTGCGGCGCTGACGGTGAGCGTGTCGTTGATGGCGCTGTGTTCCTTGATGATTGCGCTGGTGCCGTCGCAGGCGGTGATCGGAATGGCGGCGCCGATCATCCTCGTCGTCGCCCGGCTGGTGCAGGGCTTCGCAACCGGCGGAGAGTACGGCACGTCGGCGACCTACATGTCGGAGGCCGCGACGCGGGAGCGGCGCGGGTTCTTCTCGTCGTTCCAGTACGTGACGCTGATCGGCGGGCACGTGCTGGCGCAGTTCACCCTGCTGATCCTGCAGTCGTTCCTCAGCGACGCTCAGTTGCGCGAGTTCGGTTGGCGCATCGCATTCGCCGTCGGTGGCGTCGCGGCCGTGGTGGTGTTCTGGTTGCGACGCACGATGGACGAGTCGCTGTCCGAGGATGTCATCGAGGCGGCCAAGACGGGGCAGGACACCGGTGCGGGGTCCATGCGGACGTTGTTGACGCAGTACTGGCGGCCGCTGCTGCTGTGCTTCCTCATCACGCTTGGCGGCACGGTGGCGTTCTACACCTACAGCGTCAATGCGCCGGCGATCGTCAAGACCGCGTTCAAGGGCGAGGGCATGACGGCGACATGGGTGAACCTGACCGGGCTGATCTTCCTAATGGTGCTTCAGCCGGTGGGCGGGATCATCAGCGACCGGATCGGTCGCAAGCCGATGTTGGTGTTCTTCGGTGTCGGCGGCCTGTTCTACACCTATGTTCTCATCACGTTCCTGCCCCAAACCCGCTCGCCGCTGGCGTCTTTCGCGCTGGTCGCGGTCGGTTATGTGATCCTGACGGGGTACACCTCGATCAACGCGCTGGTGAAGTCGGAACTGTTCCCGGCGCAGGTTCGCGCACTCGGTGTAGGGGTCGGCTATGCGCTCGCCAACTCCATCTTCGGCGGGACGGCGCCGCTGATCTACCAGGCGGCCAAGGAGCATGGTCAGGTGCCGCTGTTCATCGGCTACGTGACCGTCTGCATCGCGGTGTCGCTGGTGGTCTACGTGTTCTTCCTGCACAACAAGGCCGACACCTATCTGGATCGGGAACGAGGTTCGGCGTTTCGGGCCTGAGCAGCCTCAGCCGGGCTTGTGGGCGATCTCGCTCCAGCCCTCCACCGCTTCCGGGGAGCGGGGCGCCGGCCCGACGTAGATCGCCGAGGGCCGCACCAGCTTGCCGAGCTGCTTCTGCTCGAGGATGTGGGCACACCACCCGGCGGTGCGGCCGCAGGTGAACATCGCCGGCATCATCTTCGCCGGCACCTGGGCGAAGTCGAGGATCACCGCGGCCCAGAACTCGACGTTGGTTTCGATGGCCCGGTCGGGGCGGCGTTCGCGAAGTTCGGCCAGGGCGGCCTGCTCGAGGGCGACGGCCAGCTCGTAGCGCGGCGCCGCGAGCCGCTTGGCGGTGGCCCGCAGCACCCGGGCGCGCGGGTCCTCGGCGCGGTAGACCCGGTGTCCGAAGCCCATCAGCTTTTCGTTGCGGTCGAGAATGCCTTTGACCACCGCGCGGGCGTCCCCGTGGCGTTCGACCTCTTCGAGCATCGGTAGCACCCGGGCCGGCGCCCCGCCGTGCAGCGGGCCGCTCATCGCGCCGATCGCGCCGGACAGTGCTGCGGCGACGTCGGCGCCGGTCGAGGCGATCACCCGGGCGGTGAACGTCGAGGCGTTCATGCCGTGCTCGGCGGCCGACACCCAGTAGGCGTCGATCGCCTCGACGTGCCGCGGATCCGGCTCGCCCTGCCAGCGGGTCATGAAACGTTCTGTGACGGTGGAACATTCGTCGATCACACGCTGGGGCACGGCGGGCCGGTAGATGCCTCGTGCCGACTGGGCGACGTACGACAACGCCATCACCGACGCGCGGGCGAGGTGATCGCGGGCGGTCTCGCCGTCGATGTCCAGCAGCGGGGCGTAGCCCCAGATCGGCGCCAGCATCGCCAGCCCGGCCTGCACGTCGACCCGCACATCGCCGGTGTGGATCGGTAGCGGGAAGGGTTCGGCGGGCGGCAGCCCGTCGCCGAACCGGCCGTCGACCAGCAGGGCCCAGACGTCGCCGAAGGTGACCCGCTTGCCGACCAGATCCTCGATGTCGACGCCGCGATAGCGCAGCGCACCGCCGTCTTTGTCAGGCTCGGCGATCTCGGTGGTGAAGGCCACCACCCCTTCCAGGCCGGGCACGAAATCGTCGGGTACCACAGTCATGGTCTGGATTGTCCCACTCGGCGATCCGGCGGCCGCTACCGGTCGGTAACCCCGGTCCGGGCGGGCGCGGCGTACCGTTAGCCCGTGGAGTTTCCCGATGGCGATCGCCTTGCGGCGATGCGAGTCGAGTACGGCTCGGTGGAAAAGGACGGCAGCAGCGACCTCGACGCCGACTGGCTCGCCGACGGCTGGCTTGCCTTGCTGCACAGGTGGATCGCCGATGCGGAAGCTGCCGGGGTCGCCGAACCCAACGCCATGGTGCTGGCCACCATCGGCATTGGAACAGATGCGGGAAGACCGGTCAGCCGGACGGTGTTGTGCAAAAGCGTGGACGCGACCGGAATCACCTTCTACACCAACTACGACTCCGCCAAGGGCGCCGAACTCGCCGTGACGCCGTACGCCGCGGTCACCTTCCCCTGGTATGCGCTGGGCCGGCAGGTACACATCCGGGGCTCGGTGACCAAGGTCACCGAGCAGGAGACCGCCGAGTACTGGTCGCTGCGTCCACGTGGGTCGCAACTGGGCGCCTGGGCGTCGGCACAGTCCCGTCCGATCTCTTCGCGCGCCGAGCTGCTCGCACAGCTCGCCGAGGTCACCGAGCGGTTCGCCGGTGACGAGCAGGTCCCGGTGCCCCCGCACTGGGGCGGTTACCGGATCGCCCCCGAGGTGATCGAGTTCTGGCAGGGCCGGGAGAACCGGATCCACAACAGGATTCGGGTGACCACCGGAGCCGCTGGGCCGACGTCAGGACCGGGCGACCGCATCGAGCGACTGCAGCCCTAACGGTGGCGCGGCTTTTCGCCGACACCACGCCCCTGCGCACGCCGGATTTCCGGCGGCTGTGGGTGGCCGGCATCGTCACGGTCATCGGTGCCAACCTCACCATCTTCGCGGTGCCGGTGCAGTTGTACGCACTGACCCAGAACTCGGCGTATGTGGGTCTGGCGGGGGTGTTCGCGCTGGTGCCGCTGATCGTGTTCGGGTTGTTGGGCGGGGCCTGGGCCGACGCCATGGACCGGCGACTGCTGCTGATCATCACGTCCTGCGGGCTGGCGGTGTCCTCGGTGCTGCTGTGGCTGCAGGCGGCGATGACGCTGAACAACGTGTGGGTGGTGCTGGTCCTCCTCGGCGTCCAGCAGGCCTTCTACGCGATCAACTCGCCGACCCTGAGTGCGGCCATCCCGCGGATGCTGCCGATCGACCAACTGCCCGCCGCGAACTCGCTGAACATGACCGTGCAGCAGTTTGGCGCCATCGTGGGCCCGCTGCTGGCCGGCCTGATGCTGCACTGGGTGGACCTGTCGACGCTCTATCTGATCGACGCCGTCACCTGTGTGCTGCCGATCTGGGCGACGCTGCGCATCGCCGCCATTCCGGCGCTCGAGTCGGCGGTCGTCGACGGGGTGTCCCGCTGGGGGATCGGCGCGGTGCTGGAGGGCTTCCGTTACCTCGCAGGCAACAAGGTCGTGCTGATGTCGTTCGTGGTCGACCTGATCGCGATGATCTGCGGCATGCCGCGGGCGCTGTTCCCCGAGATGGCGCACGAGAGTTTCGGCGGCCCGGTCACCGGCGGCACCACGATGGCGTTGCTGGCGGCGGCGATGTCGTTCGGCGCCGTCGCAGGTGGGGTGTTCTCCGGCTGGTTTCCCCGGGTGCGCCGCCAGGGCCTGGCCGTCGTCGCCGCGATCGTGGTGTGGGGAGCGGCGATGATCGGCTTCGGGGTGGCAGGTGGGATGGCCGGCGGCCGAGCCGGGACAGCGTTGTGGATTGCGTTGGCGTTCTTGGCCGTTGGCGGTGCCGCCGACATGGTCTCGGCGGCGTTCCGGTCGACGATTCTGCAGGAGGCGGCCTCCGACGAACTGCGCGGACGGATGCAGGGCGTCTTCCTCGTCGTCGTCGCCGGTGGCCCCCGGCTGGCCGATGCGGTGCACGGCGTCGCCGCCGCGGCAGTCGGCACCACGATCGCCGCCACGGGCGGGGGAGTACTGGTGGTCCTCGGGGTGTTGGCAGCGGCCGCGGCGGTCCCGGCATTCGTGCGGTATCGGGTGCAGCGGGTCAATCCTTGATCGGTGGGCTCCGACTACGATTGCCCCGTGGCCCACGTCATCGCGCCGGCGCATCAGGGGCTGCGTGAACGCAAGAAGCAGCGCACCCGCGCGATGCTGGTCGACGCCGCCGTGCAGCTGTGCATGGAGCACGGCTACGACAACATCACCGTCGATCAGATCGCGGCGGCGGCCGAGGTGTCACCGCGCACGTTCAGCCGATACTTCCCGACCAAGGACGCGGTGATGATGACCGTGCTCGACGACATGGTCGGGGCGGCGGTGATCGAGTTGGCCACCATTGTGCCGTCCGTTCCGCCGTTGACCGCGCTGGCCTGCGCGCACACTCAGGCGCTGCGGAGGGTGCAGTCCGGTGCCTCGACCGAACTGACCACCCAGCGTCTGGTGTTGATGATCACCGTCATCTCGTCCTCCGGTGCGCTCCGGCTGGCCGCGGCGGCATCGCGGCTGCACCCTCTGGCGATCGCGTTGGCCGCGCGACTGGGGGTCGACCCGCGGGATCAGCAGGTGGCGCTGATCGTGTCGGTATGGGGCGCGCTGAGCGCCGCGGCCTGGGGTCGGCTGGTGATCTCGCCCGCCGAGTACGACGACTGCGCGGCGATCATGGCCGACCGGTTGGACCGCACCTTTGGTGAATACTTCGAAATTGCTGCCAAAGAGCTGGGACCGGGGCTATCCTCTATGCCTTGACGTCGGGACTCGCGAGTGGCGAGGGGGGTGGCGCGACGTGGCGGTGGTCGCGAACGCGGGCGCTCCCGGTCTACGCGAACTCAAGAAGCAGCGCACCAGGGCAACTCTGATCGATGCGGCCATCGCGCTGTGCACCGAACAGGGCTATCACAACACCACCGTCGAGCAGATCGCGGCCGCCGCGGAGATCGCCCCGCGCACCTTCAGCCGGTACTTCCCGAGCAAAGAGGCCGTGATCGTCGCGATCCTCGACGACGTCGCCGCCGACGTGGCCGACTGCTTCGCCCGTCAGCCGACCGATATCACCCAGTACGAGGCGCTGGCCCGGGCTCACCTCGAGACCTTCCGCAGCGCGCAGTACGACTGCCCGGATTCGTCGGCGTTCGACCGCATGCGACTGTTGCTGACGATCGTGAACTCGGCCCCGGCGATCGGGCTGGCGCCGTTCATGTTCCGCACGGACGGGTTTCACCAGAACGCCGTCGACGTCGCGGCGCGGCGGATGGGCGTACCCACCGATCACCCGGCGATCCGCATCCTGTTCGACACGTGGGCGGTGGTGATGGGGGTGGCCTGCCACGAACTGGGCACCGTGGACGGACCGCCGATCGAGCGCGACGCCCTGTGCGACCGAATCGAGTCGGTGTACGGCATTTTCACCGGGCTGTGGCGGCCGTGACGTACCCGGTGCTCAACCCCCCGCGGGCGTGACGGCACAATAGCGACTACCTTCACCTAGTACGGACAGCCTATGCAGGCGTCGAAGAGCTCAGAAGGGGTTCATGTGGCCGCAACCGACGAGACCGCCACCCTGAAGTACCCGGGCGGCGAGTTGGATCTCGACATCGTCAAAGCGACGGAGGGGTCTGACGGGATCGCGCTGGGCCCGTTGCTGGCCAAGACCGGCTACACGACGTTCGACCAGGGATTTGTGAACACGGCGTCGACCAAGAGCGCCATCACCTACATCGACGGCGACGCGGGCATCCTGCGCTATCGCGGCTACCCGATCGAGCAGCTCGCCGAGAAGTCGACGTTCATCGAAGTGAGCTATCTGCTGATCTATGGCGAGCTGCCGACCACCGAGCAGTTGGAGAAGTTCACCACCCAGATCCAGCGGCACACCCTGCTGCACGAGGACCTGAAGCGGTTCTTCGACGGATTCCCCCGCGACGCGCACCCGATGCCGGTGCTGTCGAGCACGGTCAACGCGTTGAGCGCGTACTACCCCGACTCGCTCGACCCGCTGAACAAGAAGCAGGTGGAGCTGTCCACGATCCGATTGCTGGCCAAGCTGCCGACGATCGCGGCCTATGCGTACAAGAAGTCCGAAGGGCAACCGTTCCTCTACCCGGACAATTCGCTGACGCTGGTGGAGAACTTCCTGCGGATGACGTTCGGTTTCCCGGCCGAGCCCTATGAGGTGGATCCCGAGATCGTCCGCGCGCTGGACATGCTGCTGATCCTGCACGCCGACCACGAGCAGAACTGCTCGACGTCGACGGTGCGGCTGGTCGGTTCGTCACAGGCCAACCTCTTCACCTCGATCTCCGGTGGCATCAATGCGCTGTGGGGCCCGCTGCATGGCGGCGCCAACCAGGCGGTGCTGGAGATGCTGGAGAAGATCCGTGCCGGCAACGACGACGTCCAGACCTTCGTCAAGAAGGTCAAGAACCGCGAAGACGGTGTGAAGCTGATGGGCTTCGGGCACCGGGTCTACAAGAACTACGATCCGCGGGCCCGCATCGTCAAGGAGCAGGCCGACAAGATCCTGGGCAAGCTCGGTGGCGACGACGAGCTGCTGGACATCGCCAAGCAGCTCGAGGAGATCGCGCTCACCGACGACTTCTTCATCGAGCGCAAGCTCTACCCGAACGTCGACTACTACACCGGCGTGATCTACCGCGCGATGGGCTTCCCCACCCGGATGTTCACCGTGCTGTTTGCGTTGGGCCGGCTGCCGGGCTGGATCGCGCACTGGCGCGAGATGCACGACGAGGGCAGCAGCAAGATCGGCCGCCCGCGCCAGATCTACACCGGCTACACCGAGCGCGACTACGCGACCATCGACACCCGCGGCTAGTTCTCTTTCTCTTTCTCTTTCACTTCTCGCGCCCAAACCGACGTTTCGGCGCAGAAGTGCGAGTGATCTTCACCATTTCGTCGATTTCGGCGCAGTACCGGCTTGACCCGTCAACAGTTGTAGTTTCACAATGATTGTGTGATTACAACTGTTGGCGAACCGAGCGCGCGGCGCAAGACGATCATCTTGGCGTCGTGCTGCCTGAGTCTGCTGATCGTCTCGATGGACGCGACGATCGTGAACGTCGCGATCCCGGCGATCCGGACCGATCTGGGCGCCTCGCCTTCGCAGATGCAGTGGGTGATCGACATCTACACCCTGGTGCTGGCGTCGTTGCTGATGTTGTCGGGTGCAACCGGCGACCGGTTCGGCCGCCGCCGGGTGTTCCAGATCGGCCTGGCCACCTTCGCGCTGGGCTCGCTGTTGTGCAGCCTGGCGCCCGACATCGACACCCTGATCGGCGCCCGCCTGGTGCAGGGCCTCGGCGGCTCGATGATGAATCCTGTTGCACTGTCGATCATTTCGCAGATCTTCGTCGGTCGGGTGGAGCGCGCCCGGGCACTGGGATTCTGGGGTGCGGTGGTCGGCATCTCGATGGCGCTGGGCCCGATTGTCGGTGGATTCCTGATCGAGGCGATCGGCTGGCGCGCGGTGTTCTGGATCAACCTGCCGATCTGCGCGGCGGCGATCATCCTCACCGCGATCTTCGTGCCGGAGAGCAAGTCGGCCACCATGCGGGACATCGATCCGGTCGGTCAGCTGCTGGCGGTGCTGGCGCTGTTCGGCGTGGTGTTCGTGCTGATCGAGGCGCCCGGGCTGGGCTGGACCAACCCGCGGATCCTGGCTATCGCCGCCGGCGCGGCGCTGGCCCTGCTGTTTTTCCTGCGCTACGAGTCACGCCGCCACGACCCCTTCATCGATCTGCGGTTCTTCCGCAGCATCCCGTTCTCGTCGGCTACGGTCACTGCCGTGTGCGCCTTCGCCGCCTGGGGGGCCTTCCTGTTCATGATGTCGCTCTATCTGCAAGGTGAGCGCGGCTACTCCGCGGCGCACACCGGCCTGATCTACCTTCCGATCGCGATCGGCGCGCTGTTCTTCTCGCCGTTGTCCGGCCGGCTGGTCGGCCGCTTCGGTGCCCGGCCGTCGCTGCTGGTGTCCGGCGTCCTGATCACCACCGCATCGGTGATGCTGACCTTCCTCACCGCCACCACCAGCATCTGGGCGCTGCTGGGCATCTTTGCGGTCTACGGCATCGGCTTCGGCATGGTCAATGCGCCGATCACCAATGCCGCGGTCAGCGGGATGCCGCGCGACCGCGCGGGCGCCGCCTCCGCGGTGACCTCCACCAGCAGGCAGGTCGGCGTGAGTATCGGTGTGGCGCTGTGTGGTTCGGTTGCCGGTTCGGCGCTGGCCGTGGTCGGGACCGACTTCACCTCGGCGGCCAGGCCGCTGTGGTGGGTGAGCATCGGACTGGGTCTGGTGATCACGCTGCTGGCCGTCGTGTCCACCTCGGGGCGCGCGATGCGCTCCGCGCAGCGGCTGGCCCCGTTGATCGAGAACAGGCGAAGCGAGGCCGCCCATGTCGGGTAATCCGGTGGCCGATCAGGTGTGGCGGTCGATGTCGAGCCTGGTGCTGGACAACAAGGACGGCTGGCGGCGCGCGGTGGTGGACCGAACCGGCTTGCCGTTCAGCAGGATTCGGATTCTTCGTCGGCTGGCGTCGCAACCGATGACGGTCAAGGAGGTCGCCGAGGCAGCCACCATCGATGCGCCGGCAGCCACGGTGGCGGTCAACGATCTGGAAACGCGTGGGCTGGTGGTGCGCCGGCCGCATCCGGACAACCGGCGTTGCAAGCTGGTGTCACTGACCGCGGCGGGCCGCGAGGTGATCGCCGTGCTCGACGACACCGACGACCCGGCCCCGCAGGCCCTCGCTGCGCTCGACGAGCAGGATTTGCAGACGTTGCGGACCATCCTGGCCCGCGTGCTCAGCTGAGATAGCCTTCGACTTCGTCGGCCGGGCGCACGGTGGCGTCGCCAGGGTCGCCGCCGGTCTCGCGCAGCGCGCGGCGCTGGCGAAGCAGGTCCCAGCACTGATCGAGTTCGGTTTCGATGGCGCGCAGGCGCGCATGCTCCTCGGACGGATCGATCTCCCGATGCACCAACTTTTCGCGCAGCTCGCGCTCCTGGGCCACCAGGTCGTGGATTCGGGCGAGGGTGTCGTTGTCTTCTGCCACGGTTCCAGTGTGCCCGAGATCGGCGCGCTCAGAACGGCGAAGTCACAACCGCGGCGAACTCCGTGCAGAACCAGTCCACATCCGAACTCGAGAAGACCAGCGGTGGACGGATCTTGAGTACGTTGCCGTCGCGCCCGCACACCGAGATCAGGACCCGGCGCTCCCGCATGGCGTTGACCAGAGCGCGAGCCCCGGCCCGGTCGGGCTCGCCCGCCTCGGTGACGACCTCGACGCCGACATACAGGCCGGCGCCCCGGACGTCGCCGATCCGGGGGTGGCCGCTGCCCAGCCGGGCCAGCTCAGAGCGCAGTTCGCCGCCCACCTCGGCGGCGTTGCGCATCAGCTTCTCGTCCTCGATGACATCGAGCACAGCCGCGGCCGCGGCCACTGTGACCGGGTTACCGCCGAAGGTGTTGAAGTAGGGCACCCCGCGGGCGAACGCGTCGAGGACGTCGGCACGGGCCGCCATGGCCGCGATCGGCAGCCCGTTGCCCATCGGCTTGCCCATCGTCACCAGGTCCGGGACGACACCGTGGCGCAGGAACCCCCACATCGCGTCGCCGGTGCGGCCGAACCCGGGTTGTACCTCGTCGGCGATGAACAGCCCGCCCGCGTCGTGTACCGCCGCCACCGCGGGGGCGAGCACCGACGGATCGGGGTAGATGCCGTCGGAGGAGAAGATGGTGTCCACGATCAGTGCGCTGATCCCGGCTCCGGATGCCGTGAGGTCGGCGATGGCGGCGACGACGTCGGCGGTGAACCGGGCGGCGAGTTCGTCCGACGGGATCCGGTAGCTGTCCGGCGGGGCGATCGCACGGACGTGCTCGCCGAGCACAGTGCTCCCGCCGATGGACGGCGAGATCGCGGTGACCGCGGCGGTGTTTCCGTGATATGCGTCGCTGGTGACGATCAGACCCGTTGCACCGGTGTGCATTTCGGCGACCCGCAGGGCCAGGTCGTTGACTTCCGAGCCGGTACAGGCGTACATCACCTGATCGACCTGCTCGGGCATGGTGTCCAGCAGTCGGCGGCTGTAGTCGACGATGCCGCCGTGCAGATAGCGGGTGTGGGTGTTCAGCGTGGACAGTTGCCGGCTGACGGCTTCCACCACGTGCGGGTGGCAGTGACCGACGCTGGCGACGTTGTTGTAGGCGTCCAGATAGCAGGCGCCGTCGGCGTCGTAGAGCCGGGTTCCCTCGCCCCGAACCAGGTGTACCGGCCGTTGGTAGAACAGCCGGTACGCCGGTCCGAGCATGCGGTCACGGGCCGCGATCAACGATTCGGTGGCGGGATCGACCGGATGGTCGGCGGAGTAGCTGTTGGAATCCATGATGTTCGAGAAACTCATCGACTACTCCCTAGCCTCGTTGACGCGACCCGTGACTGCACTCACTGGCGCTCGTGCGCCTCCTCGAGCACCGTCCGTCCCAGCTCCGAATAGCGCTGAGGCGACGTGTATTTCAGTACCACTGCCAGAACGATACCGCCGATTCCGACCGCGCCGACCACGTAGGGGATCGCAGCGAAGACCCAGTCGGAGGCGGCGGTGCCCGCGGCGAACGACGCGTTCTTCGCCAGCAGGTACACCACGTAGAGCATGCCCAGCCCGCCCAGCAGGGGAGCGACGAACGTCCGGAACCAGTTGGCCGTCTCCGGATGGTTCTTGCCGATGTGGAAGTAGGCGATCACCGCGAACGCGGCCAGTGCCTGCACGATCATGATCGCGGTGGTGCCGAGCAGCGCCATCAGGCCGTACAACCCGGTGTAGGGGTCGCGGCCGGTGAGGGCGAAGAACAGCACAACGACGGTGGCGAACGCCGTCTGCACGAAGCCTGCGATGTGCGGCGAGCCGTGCGCGGGGTGGGTGGCGCCGAGGGTCGTGCGCATGCCCGGGATCACGTTCTCCCGGCCGATCGCGTAGATGTAGCGCGCGGCGCAGTTGTGGAACGCCATACCGCAGGCGAACGAACCGGTCATCAGCAGGATCTTGAACAGGTCGACGGCCCAGACGCCCAGATGTGCGCCGACCGGCCCGAAGAAGATGTCACCCGCGGTCGCCGAATCCTGGGCCAGCGCAACGGCGTTCTGCGGACCCGTGCCCACGATCGCCAGCCACGAGATGATCACGTAGAACACGCCGATGCCGATCACCGAGCTGATCACCGCGATCGGGATGATCTTCTTGGGGTTCTTGGACTCTTCGCCGTACATCGCGCTGGACTCGAAACCGACCCATGACCAGAACGCGAAGAACAAGCCGATGCCTGCCGAGCCGGCCACCGTGATCAGACTGCCGTCGGCGCCGGCCACCGAGCCGGACAGATTCTGGAAAGCATTGAGCGGGTTCAGCGATCCCCAGGACCAACCCTGCGGGCCGCCGCCGGTGAACAACACCGACAGCGCCATCAGCGCCAGCATCACGATCTCGGTGACCAGGAAAACCCCGAGCACGCGGGCCGCCACGTTGATGTCGAAGTAGGTCAGCAGTGCGTTGATCGCGAGCATCGCGATCGCGAACACGATCCACGGGATGTTCACGTGGAAAAGGGTGTTGAAGGTGTCGTTGCCGAAGAAGGCGAAGATGCCGATCAGCGAGGCCTCGAAGACCATGTAGGCCATCGCGGTGAGGAAGCCGGCACCGAGACCGACGATGCGGCCCAGGCCGTGCGAGATGTAGCCGTAGAACGCACCGGTGGCGGTGATGTGCTTGCTCATCGCGGCGTAGCCGATCGCGAACAGCGTCAGCACGATGGTGGCCACGAAGTACCCGGCGGGCGCATAGACGCCGTTGCCGAATCCCACCGCGATCGGCACGTTGCCGACCATGGCCGTGATGGGCGCGGCGGTGGCGACGGCCATGAACAGGACGCCGATCAGCCCGACGGCATTGGGCTTGAGCCGCTGGACGGTTCCGGTGTTACCACCGGTGACTTCCGTAGCGGGCGGATCGATGATGTCGCTCATAGTGTGAATATCCGATCTCGAACGTGACTGGAGGTCGCGCTCGCCTTTTGGTCTGGTTCGGCTGGTCTGTTTTTGTCCGGGTGCAGGTGCGGCCCGGGGGCGAGGGCAATGTCGACAACGGCTTTGTGGTGCGACGTCGACATTGTTACCCCGGCCAGATCCCCTGGTCAACAGGAAGAATCGGAGAAATGCCGGGCGAATGTTTCGATCGTGTTTCCCAATCCTTTGGTAGGAAACAGGCGCGTTAAAAGTGCCGATTTGGTCTGCTCGGTGTGCCGTTATGGTCCACACTGGTCGCATGCCGGGACTGCCGCCGACCCATGAGTCGTTCGCGCGCGCTGCCCTTCCCGCCTACGGCCGCTCCGCCGAGGCGCCGCTGCGCCTGCTCAGCCTGTCCGAGAACGCCACCTACCTGGTCTGCGACGACGATCCGATCGTGCTGCGGGTGCACCGGCCGGGATATCACTCCCTGGCGGCGATCCGCTCGGAGCTGGCGTGGATGCAGGCGCTGCGGGCCGAGACTTCGGTCACCACGCCGGAGTTGGTGGCTGCCCGAGACGGCACCGACGTTGTTGTTGCCGAGGTCGAGGGTGCGGCGCTGCACGTCGACGCGGTGACATTCGTAGCCGGCTGCACGGCCGAGGAGGATCCCGAGGCCGTCGGTTTCGACGAACTCGGCAGGCTCACCGCCGTCATGCACGAGCATTCCAGGAGCTGGGCTCTTCCCGCCGGATTCACCCGATTTCGCTGGGATCTCGAGACCATCCTCGGCCCGCATGCCCGCTGGGGTAATTGGCGACTGGCTCCGGGGCTGACCGAGGACGACCGACTGGTGATCCAGCGCGCCGCCGACGACATCACCGCCAAGCTGACCGACTTCGGCTGCGCACCAGACCGGTTCGGCCTGGTGCACGCCGATCTTCGGCTGGCGAACCTGATGGTCGACCCCGCCGACCTCGCGGCCGGTATCACCGTGATCGACTTCGACGACTGCGGTTGGTCCTGGTACCTGGCCGATCTCGGCGCGGCGGTGTCGTTCATCGAGGACACCCCGGCCGGCGAACGGATCATCTCGCAATGGCTCTCCGGCTATTTCGAGGCCGGATCGTTCCCCGCCGAGCACCTGGCCCTCATCCCGTCGTTCGTGATGATGCGCCGGATCATGCTCACCGCATGGATCGCCTCGCACTTCGACGCCGACGCGGCGATCGGCGTCGGCGAGGAGTTCGCACCGAACACTGCCCGGCTGGCGCAGCGGTATCTCGAGGATCGCACCTGGCTGCAGGACGCGATCTTCGGCTCGCGGGTATGAATCACGCTGTGACAGAGAGGATTGCACGTGTTTGATCTGGAGTCGACGTCGGTGGTGGTCACCGGGGGCAGCAAGGGAATCGGGCGAGGGATCGCTTCGGTGTTCGCAACTGCCGGGGCCAATGTGGCGATCGCCGCGCGCTCGGCGGCCGGACTCGACTCTGCGGTCGCCGAACTGGACGCCCTGGGTGCCGGAAAGGTGCTGGGTGTGCAGACCGACGTCACCGACCCGGCGGCGTGCGCCGGCCTAGCCGCCGACGTCGTCGCGGCGTTCGGCGGTATCGACGTCGTCTGCGCGAACGCGGGCATCTTCCCCGATGCGCCGCTGGCCACCATGACGCCTGCTCAGCTCGCCGAAGTGCTCGACGTCAACGTCAAGGGCAACGTGTTCACCGTGCAGGCCTGCCTGGACGCTCTGATCGCGTCCGGGCGGGGCCGGGTGATCCTGACGTCGTCGATCACCGGGCCGATCACCGGTTTTCCCGGCTGGTCGCACTACGGCGCCTCCAAGGCCGCACAGCTGGGATTCATGCGTACCGCCGCAATCGAATTGGCGCCGCATGGGATCACGGTCAACGCGGTGCTGCCGGGCAACATCTTCACCGAAGGCCTCGCCGACATGGGCGAGGAGTACATCGCGGGCATGACCCGCGCGATCCCGGCCGGTGCACTGGGCAAGCCGGAGGACATCGGTCACCTCGCCGCGTTTCTTGCCACGGTCGAAGCCGGCTACATCACCGGCCAGGCCATCGCAGTCGACGGCGGCCAGGTGCTGCCGGAGTCGCCGGATGCGGTACGCCCCTAGTCCGATGGAGGAGTCGGAGGGGGGACCGGTCGCCGAGGATGTGCGGCGGCGCATCCTGTCGATGCTGGCCCAGGGCGCGCTGCGGCCCGGCTCCCGGCTGGGTACCGAGCGCGAGATGGCCGACCGTTTCGAGGTGTCCCGGTCCACCCTGCGCAGCGCGCTGTTACCGCTGAGCCGTGCGGGCGTGCTGGAACGACGAACGGGCCGCAACGGCGGAACATTCGTCCGGGCCGATGTGGTCCAGCGCAACGCCGCCGAGCTGGCCGGGCTGCCGGCCCGGCTGCGCAGCGGGGGCCACACCAGCGCCACCCGGGTACTGGCCACCGATCGGCGGCCGCCCACCCCGGCCGAGGCGGCCGCGCTGGAAATCGAGGACAGCCATGAGGTTTTCGCGATCCGTAGGCTGCGATACGCCGACGGGGTCCCGCTGTCGGTCGACTTCTCGTGCTTCGTCGCCGAGCACGTCGTCGATCTGCTCGAGCAGCCGCTGGGCGGCTCACTGTACGAGTTGTTCGCGGTCCGGTACGGACTGGTGCCTGCGACGTCCAGCGAGACCATCGAGGTCGTCAGCGCCAGCCCGCGCGAGGCCGACTGGCTGGGCATCGCACATCGGCGTCCGTTGGTGGCGATCACCCGCGTCACCCGCGATTCGGCCGATCGGCCGTTCGAGTACGCCTACGACCTGTTCCGTGCTGATCGGGTTCGGCTGACGGCCACCACATCGACGGTCACCGCGCGGGAGCGCCGCGGTACCGACGGCCGGGTAGAACGCTCGGTCAGTAGCGCCTGAGCGACTACTGTGTGAGCGGTGACGACCAAACCCGAGATCGAGTTTCCCGACGGCCCGGCGCCCACCGAACTGGTCATCAAAGACCTGGTGGTCGGCGAGGGCGACGAGGCCACGCCCGGCGCCGTCGTGGATGTGCACTATGTGGGTGTCGAGTACGACACCGGTGAAGAGTTCGACAGCTCGTGGAAGCGCGGAGAGTCCATCTCGTTCCCGCTGCGCGGGCTCATCCAGGGCTGGCAGGACGGCATCCCGGGCATGCGGGTGGGCGGTCGGCGACAGCTGACGATCCCGCCGGAGCAGGCCTACGGGCCGGCCGGTTCCGGACACCAGCTGTCCGGCAAGACGCTGATCTTCGTCATCGACCTGCTGTCCACCCGCTAGTCGATACGTCGTCGGCGAGCGCCGCCCGGCGCAGGCGTGTGTAATGCCGGTGTGAGTAACCAACCGCGTAGTGCGATTCTCACCGGCGCGTCCGGCGGGATCGGGTCGGCCATCGCCGCGATGTTGCACGACGAGGGTTTTGCGATCACCCTCGTCGGGCGGGATCCGGCCAAGTTGGCGGCAGTGGCCTCGGCACTGGGATCCGGTCCGCCGGTGCACACATTGGCGGGGTCGCTGGCCGACGAGTCGTTCCTCGACCAGATCGTCGCCGACCACACCGCCCGGCACGGCTCGCTGGACCTGCTGGTGAACAATGCCGGTGTCGCGGGCAACCGTGCGGTCGGCGAGATCACCGCGGACTTTCTCGACCAGCAGCTCGCGGTCAATGTCCGCGCGGTGATCCTGCTGACCGACAAATCCCTGCCGCTGCTGAAAGTCGCTGTCGAGCAGCGGAAATCGGCACAGGTCGTCAACATCGCCTCCAATGCCGGCAAGCGAGGCGAGGCGACGCTGGCGTCGTATTCGGCGACCAAGTTCGCCGTGGTCGGCTTCACCGAGTCCTTGCACGACGAACTGGCGACCTCTGGCATCAAGGCCACCGCGATCTGCCCGGGGCTGGTGGACACCCCGATGGCCGACGACTACCGGGACACGGTGGGCAGCGAGGAGATGATCGCGCCCGGCGACATCGCCGAAGCGATCCGGCTGACCATCCGGGTGTCCCGTAGTTGTGTGATCCCCGAGCTCGTGCTGCTGCGGCCGATCGAGTGGCGCCAGCCCGAAGGTGCCTGATCAGCGGCTCGACACGTAGCCGAGGTCGGGGTCGACGACATTGACCAGCGGTTCGCCGCGCAGCCAGCGGTTGAGGTTGTCGGTGAACACCGCGACCATGTCGGCGTCGAATCCGATGTAGTCGCCCGAAACGTGCGGTGAGACAAGCACATTCGGCATCGACCACAGCGCAGAGTCGACCGGCAGCGGCTCCACTTCGAAGACGTCGAGTGCGGCCCCGGCGATCGCTCCGGCGCGCAGCGCCTCGACGAGTTCGTGTTCGACCAGTGTCGGTCCGCGCCCGACATTGACCAGAAATCCCTGCGGCCCCAACGCCTCGAGCACATCGGCGCCCACCAGGGCGGTGGTCGCCGGCGTGAGCGGAGCGGCCAGCACGAGCACGTCGGCCTCCGCGGCCACCGTCACGAGATCGTCGCTGGGGCGGATGGCGCCGAAGTGCGGGTCGACTCCGGCCGTGCGGCCCACCAGTGTGACCGACACGTCCAGACGGCGCAGGCGCTCGGCGATGGCGCGACCGATCGATCCGGTGCCCAGCACGGCGGCGCGGCGGCCGGCCAGCCGTCCGGTGGTCCGGTACTGCCAGCGGTGTTCGCGTTGCCGCGACCAGGTCTCGGCGAGGCCTTTGACGTGACTGAGTACCGCGGCGATCACCCACTCGGCGATCGGAACATCAAACACTCCACGAGAATTGGTGAGTGTGACGCGGCGAACCTCGGGGCAGAGCAGCCGGTTGACCCCCACCGACGCTGCGTGCACCCAGCGGACGTCGTGCGCGCGGCGCAGCAGGGGGCCCAGTTCGGAGAATCTGTGGTCCCAGACGAACAGGGCTTGCACTCCGGTGAGCTGATCGTCGGAAGGTGTGCCACCCACGACGACCACCTCGACATCGGCCGGCACCGAACCCAGAGGCGGAGGCGGCAGTTCGGGGTCGGGTTCGGTGACCACCAGAATGCGGGGGCGCTCGATGACGTCGATATCGCTAGTCTAGAGGAGACGAAAAGCCGCCGCCCAATGGATCATTCGGCGGCCCGAGGCAAGGTGATCGCACGATGGAATCAGACGCGGCATTCCTCGACCCGGACGCCGGCGAACCGGTGATCGCCGATCCGGTCGCGCTGCGGGCGCACCGGAAGCGACGGTTGGCACTGGCCTACCGGGTGTTCGGCGCGCTGGGCTGGGGGTCACTGGGTGACGGCCACATCTCGGCGCGTGATCCCGAAAACCCGGACAGCTTCTGGCTCGGCCGTTACGGGGTGCCGTTTCGCTTCATGACCGTCGACGATCTGGTGCTGGTCCATGCCGACGGCTCGGTGGACGGTGGCGGTCACATCAACGTCGCCGCCTACTACATTCATGCCCCGGTGCACGAGGCCCGACCCGACATCGTGGCCGCCGCGCACTGCCACACACCTTACGGGACCCCGTTTTCGGCCGAGGTCACCAAGCTGGCACCGATCTCGCAGGAGGCCTGCGCGTTCTTCGACGATCACGAGATCTTCGACGACGAGGAGGTCAACATCGGGTCGACAGATGGCGGCAAGCGCATCGCGGCCGCCATCGGTGGTGCCAGGGCGGCGATCCTGCGCAACCACGGGTTGCTGACGGTCGCCGGATCCGTGGATGCGGCCGTCGGCTACTTCCTGCTGATGGAGCGGTGCGCCGAGGTTCAGGTCAAGGCGCGCAACGCCAAGCCGATCAGTGCGCAGGCCGCGCTGCGGGCGCGCGACACCTATGATGAACCGGCGGCCTGGCAGGTATTCCAGTGGGCGCAGCGAACGTACCTGCCCGACGTGCTTTCCTCAGTCGGCGACCATCAGGCTCAGTAGATCGAACACCACGGTGGCTGCGGCGATAGAGGTGATTTCGGCGTGGTCGTAGGCGGGTGCGACTTCGACCACGTCGGCTCCGACGACGTGGATTCCGTTGAGCCGCCGCAGCATCCGTAGCAGCTCTCGTGAGGTCAGGCCACCCGACTCGGGTGTCCCGGTGCCCGGTGCGAAGGCGGGGTCCAAGACGTCGATGTCGATCGAGAGGTACACGGGCAGGTCGGCCACCCGTCGGGTGACGATGTCGACGGCCGCCTCGACTCCCATGACGTCGAGGTCGCCGGCGCGGATGATCCCGAACCCCATCCGGGCGTCGTCGGCAAGGTCCATCCGGTCGTAGATCGGGCCGCGGATGCCGACGTGGATGCAGTGGTCCTCGACCAGCAGGCCCTCTTCGAACGCCCGGCGGAACGGCGTGCCATGGGTGACCGGAGCGTTGAAATAGGTGTCCCAGGTGTCCAGGTGGGCGTCGAAGTGCACCAGTGCCAGCGGGCCGTGTACGGCGTGCAACGCGCGCAGGTTCGGCAGCGCGACGGTGTGATCGCCACCGACGGCCACGAACCGGCGGGCCCGGTCGCCGATGATCTCGCGGATCCCGTTCTCGATCTGGGTGCAGGCCGCCGGGATGTCGAAGGGGGTGATGGTGACGTCACCGGCGTCGACGATCTGCACGGTTTCCAGTGGGGCCACCCCGAACTCGACGTGATAGCCGGGACGCAGGGTGCGGGCGGCCTGGCGGACCGCCATCGGACCGAATCTGGCTCCCGGCCGGTAGGAGGTGCCGCCGTCGAACGGCAAGCCCACCACGGCGATGTCGTAGTCGGCCACCTCGTGGATGTCGGCGATGCGGGCGAAGGTGCCCTTGCCGGCGTAGCGGGGGACCTGGGTCGACGGTGTGGCGCCGATCGGCGGCCGTGGTGGCGGTGACATCAGTGGTCGTGGTGGTGGGGTCGGGCGCCGCCTTCGCCGCGGCGGCGGGCATCCTCGCCCGCGGTGATCAGGCGCAACTGTTCGTCGACCGCCCGACCGGCGAGCAGGGGCAGGGCCGGATCCCAGGTGGTGCCGTCGGCATGGTCTCTGCGGCGCCGTGCGATTGCCGAGATAACCTCCAGCACAACACGGTTGCCCAGGAGCGCGGTGATGTCGGCGTGGTCATAGGGTGGGGCCACCTCGACGATGTCGACACCGAGGACGGGCAGTTCGTAACAGATCCGCCGCACGGCGTCGAGCAGTTCGCGGGCCGAGAAGCCGCCCGGCTCGGGTGTGCCGGTTCCGGGTGCGTGGCCGGGGTCGCACACGTCGATGTCGACCGACAGGAACACCCCCTCGCAGTCGGCGGTGGCGATCTCGAAAGCCTCGGTCAGGCACGTCGACAGGCCGCGCGCCACGATCTCGGTCATCTCGTAGGACCGCAGACCGTGGGCTGCCATCCATTGCAGCACCGGTTCGTCGGGCCAGTAGCCACGCAATCCCAACTGCAGGAAGCGATCTCCACGCAACGCCCCGGACTCGATGAGCCTGCGCATCGGGGTGCCGTGGCCGACCAGTGACCCGTTGTGAATGTCCCCGGTGTCGGCGTGGGCGTCGAAGTGGATCATCGAGACCTTGCCGAACCCGTGCTGGCGGGCGACTCCGGTGTGGTCGGGCCAGGCGATGGTGTGATCGCCGCCGAGGATGATCGGGATCGCTCCGGCGGCGCTGATCTTGTAGACCTCCTCGGTGATCATCGCCACGGCCTGCTCGATGTTCCCGCTGTAGAGCATCACGTCACCGGCGTCGTACACCCGCAGGTCCTTGAGGCCGTCGACGCGCAGGGCGAGGCTGGGGCGCGAACCGTCCTGCGGCAGATAGCAGGCCTGACGCAGGGCGCTGGGGCCGAACCGGGCACCGGAGCGATAGTTCGTCCCGCCGTCCAGCGGCGCACCGAGGATGACGATATCGGCCCCGGCGTAACTTGATTCGTCGGAGAGGTCACAGCGGGGGACACCGAGAAAGGTGATGTCCGGACCGAACAGGGTGCCCATCAGTTCCGCCTTCGGGGTTGGGTGCTGCCGGCACCGGTGTGGAGCAGGGCGATGACGGCGGTGAACGCATGCCGCAAGGTGGCCCGGATCCGGCGCTTGTCCACCGGTCCCAGCGGCCGGTAGAGATTGTCGATCTCCAGGCCCGCCATCACCGCCATCACCGTGCGGGAGTCGAGTTCGGGCTGTCGTGAGCCGAGCTCGCGAAACAGCCGGCTCAGCGCCGGAATCATTGCCGCGTACCATGCTTCGAACATCGGGCGCAGCCGCTCGTCGCGACTGGCCTCGGTGACCAACTCGTAGCGGGTGACGATCGCCCCGCGCGGTGAACTGAAGCCATCGATGATCATGTCGGCCACCAGGTCGGCGAGTTCCTCCGGCGACATCGACGGTTCCAGGCGCTCCGCGGTGCGCACCACCCGGTCGATCTCCCGGTCGGACAGCTGGGCGAAGGCCTGCGCGATCAGATCCGACTTGTCGTCGAAGTAGTAGCTGAGCGCACCCAGCGGTATCTGGGCCTGGTTGGCCACCAGCCGCATTGACAGTCCGGCGAGTCCGACCCGGGCCATCACCTCGATGGCGGCGTCGATGATCTCGGTGCGGCGCGCCGCACCGCGGGCGGTGGTGCCCGCCGTCATCCCTGGTGCTTCAGCGTGGAGAAGTCGGTGTCCCACATCCAGGCAGGTTGGCTCTGCCAGCCTGAGTAGCCCTTCCGCGCGGCGATGGTGTTGTGCAGGTCGGAGATGTTCACCCAGCACAGCGAATCGCGGTAGGCCTTGGCCGCCTCGATGTAGAGCGCCTGCGATTTCGCCGGGTCGGGTTCGATGCTGCCGGCGTCGAGCAGCTTGTCGGCCTCAGGGACCGAGCAGCCCTGGATATTGACCGGAGCGTTGGTGTATTGGTAAATCCGCGACCAGGTGTCGGGGTGGGCGGCGTCGGGATTCATCGAGGCCAGCATCAGGTCCGGACGTTGATCCGGGTTCTCGGGCAGGGCGAAGAACTGCGCCAGCGGGAAGTCGCGGATCGTCGCCTTCAGCCCGGCCTGCTGCAAAATCACCTGCAGCTGGTTGGCCAGGTCCTGCAGGCTGCTGTCCCCGGTGGGGTAGCCGATCTGCACGTCGCCACCGCTCTTGCCGACCGCCGCCAGCTTGGCCGGATCGTAGTCGTGGGTGTCGGGCACTGCCCCGTCTGGCAACATGCCGATCGGGTAGAACTGGGTGGACGGTGCGCCCTGGGCGCCGAAAACCTGTGTGGTGAGCGCGTTTACATCGAGCGCGGAAGACAGCGCGGCCCGCGCGTCACGCGAGGAGAAGACCGCCGACGCCGGGTTGACCATGATCATCGTCTTGATCAGTGCGTTCTCCTGCAGCACCTCGGTGTCCGGGCCGCCGGCCAGCGCGTCGTAGTCGACCTTGGCCAGACCGTGCAGGATCATGTCCAGCTCGCCGTTGCCGAGTTGGAGGCGCTGAACCGCGGCGGTGGCCACCACCGGCATCTTCACCGAGGTGATCTGCGGCGCGGTGCCCCAGTAGTTCTTGTTGGCGGTCATCGTGTAGTGGCTGGCCGGCACCGCCTCGGTCAGTTCGTAGGGACCGGTTCCGGCGGTGTGCGACGCCAGCCACGCCGACGCATGGTCGTTGCCGCTGGCGTGCTCGGCCACCGCGGTCGGACTGGTCATCAGCGGACCGTACGGGGAGGCGAGGTAATCCAGAAACGGCGCAACGGGTTTGGTGAGGGTGACCACGAAGGTGTGCGGGTCGGGAGTCTGCATGTCCTTGAGATCGGCCAGCATGTAGGCCGGTCCGCCGGCCATGTCGATCCGCCGCTGGAAGCTGGCCTTGGCCGCCGCGGAGTCGAACGGTGTGCCGTCAGAGAACTTGACGTCGTCGCGCAGGGTGAAGGTGTAGGTCAGACCGTCCGGCGAGACGTCCCACTTGGTGGCCAGCAGTGGGGCGATCTTGGTCGATCCCGGCGCGTATTGCAGCAATCCCTGGTACGTCGAGGTCATGATCAGCAGACCCTCGGGCTGGTAGAAGGTATCTGGGTCCAGCGGCGGTGGATCGGACATGAGCGGAGTCCGCACCGTCGAAGCGGTGGCCCCCGCCTCATTGGGGCTGTTGGTCTTTGCCGAACAGGCGGTACCGGCCAGCAACAACGTGGCGATCGCCAGGGGTGCGATTCCCGACCTGATTTTCATGCGGCCAAGTCTCAGCTCACCTGATTTCGGCTGTGTGACATGACGGTTACCACCTTGTACGAACGTCCAAGACTTGGACGTCTGACCTAGAAATGCCTGTGCGGGCGCCCTACCCTCAGCCAGGACAGCTGAAATTCGAAGGGAGCAACCACAATGCCCGCTACTCCTGGTGCGTTCGACCTCACCGGTCAGGTGGCCCTGGTGACCGGATCGAGCAGCGAGATCGGCATCGGCTTTGCCTCGGCTCGGCTGCTGGGTCAGCTGGGGGCGGCGGTGATGGTGACCGGCACGACCGATCGGGTGCACCGCCGGGCCGAGGAACTGGCCGGTGAGGGCATCCGCGCCGCGGCGCACATCGCCGACCTGTTCGAGTCTGAAGCGGCCAGTGGGCTCGTCGCAGCCACGGTCGCGGCGTTCGGCAAGCTGGACATCCTGGTGAACAACGCCGGACTGGCTTCGGTGCACAGCCCCGAGGAGCCCAACCCGTTGATGGTGATGACTGACGAGGAATGGTCACTTGCGTTGCGGCGCAACCTTGACACCGCCTTCCAGGTCACCCGGGCGGCACTGCCCGGGATGGTCGAGCGTGGATACGGCCGGGTGGTCAACGTGGGCTCGACGGCCGGTGTGCTCACCGCCTACACCGGTGACGTGGGCTATCACACCGCTAAGGCGGCGATGCTGGGGATGACCAGGTCGATGGCCGTCGACTACGCCAAGACCGGCATCACTGCCAACCTCGTGCTGCCCGGCTGGATCGCGACGGCAGCGCAGCTGCCCTCGGAAGTCGCTGCCGGGAACGCCACTCCGATCGGACGCTCCGCCACCGCTGACGAGGTCGCGGCCGGGGTCGCGTTCCTGGCGACCCCGGGCGCCTCCTACGTCACCGGCACCACGCTGATCATCGACGGCGGCAACGCCATCTGCGGGGCCACCACGGCGGCGTGAGCCCCGGGGTTCAGCTCGGCGCGGGCAGTCGCAGCACGAGCCGCGCCCCGCCCAGCGCGCTGTCTTCCAGTGTCGCTGTGCCGCCGTGTAATTCGGCCTGCTGGGCGACCAGTGCCAGGCCGAGCCCGGAGCCTGAGTGCGAGGCCGTAGACCCGCGGGCGAACCGTTCGAAGACCGCCGCGCGCTCGGCCTCTGGCACGCCGGTGCCGTTGTCGTCGACCGCGATCTGGACTCCGTTGCGGGAGCTGACCGCCGAGAGCTGCACGCGGGTCGCGCCGCCGTGCTTGACGGCGTTGGCGATCGCGTTGTCCACAGCCAGCCGGAGTCCGGCGGGCAGGCCGATGATGATGCAGGTGGGCGAGGGCGCCAGCGACACCTCGAGGTCGGGGTAGACCCGCATCGCGTCGTGCGCGGCGCGGTCGAGTAGTTCGGTGATGTCGACCGGAACGTGGTCGGCCTCGGTCGAAAGTTCGCCCTGGGCAAGCCGTTCCAGCGCGCCCAGGGTGGCCTCGATACGGCTCTGGGTGCGCACGACATCGCCGAGAACTTCCTTGCGCTGTTCGTCGGTCATGTCCAAGGTGGCCAGCACCTCGAGGTTGGTGCGCATGGCGGTCAGCGGGGTGCGCAGCTCGTGGGCCGACACCGCGGCGAAGTCGCGCGCCGAGGCCAAGGCCGCCTGGGTACGGTCCTGTTCGGTCCAGATCCGCTCCAGCAGACCCTTGATCGCCTCGCCGATCTCGACGGCCTCGGTGGCACCGCCGATCTCCACGTCCGGGGCCTTGTCGCCGGCTTCGATCTGCCGGGTCTGGGCCGCCAGCCGGCGAAACGGCCGCACCGCGAAGGTGGCCAGCAGCCAGCCCAGCAGACCGGCCGCGCCCACGGCCAGCCCACAGATCATCAGGACGCGGCGATGCAGGTTGTTGGTGTCGGCGATGGTGTCGTCGTAGGTGGCGCCGACTTCCAGCGAGGTGGCTTCGGGGTAGGACAGCTCCACGGTACGGACCCGGTAGCGGACCCCGTCGACGTAGGTTGTCGCGTAATCGGAGTCGACCCGGGGCAACACCACCGGGGAGTTGGACCGCACCTGGTCGCCGCGGCGGACGGTGATCACCACGTCCTGGTCGTTGGGCGAGGGCGGGATCTGGTCGAGCCCGCGCGGCACGAAGGGGACGGCGAAGCCCGCCGCTTCGTCCAACCGCCGGTCCAGCCGTTCCAGGCGGTCGTTGGTGATACCGATCCAGACGATGGTGCCGACGATGGTCACCACGATCGCGGCGCCGATCGCTGTCGCGAACGCCACCCGGGTGCGTAGCGACGGGGTGCGGCGAAAGATCCCCGCGAGCTTCACGGGGTCACTGGGTGCGCAACACGAAGCCCACGCCGCGCACGGTATGCAGCAGTCGGGGCGCGCCGCCGGCCTCGAGTTTGCGACGCAGGTAGCCGATGAAGACGTCGACGACGTTGGTGTCGGCGGCGAAGTCGTAGCCCCACACCAGCTCGAGCAGTTGCGCGCGGGACAGCACCGCCGTCTTGTGCTCGGCGAGCACGGCGAGCAGGTCGAACTCGCGCTTGGTCAGGTCGACGTCGACGCCGTTGACCCGGGCCCGGCGGCCGGGGATGTCGACCTCGAGCGGTCCGACCTGGATGGTTTCCGAGGAAAACGTGGCCGTGGAGCCGCGCCGGCGCAGCAGCGCCTTGACCCGGGCCACCAATTCGGCCAACACGAACGGCTTGACCAGGTAGTCGTCGGCGCCGGCTTCGAGCCCGGCGACCCGGTCGTCGACCGAGCTGCGGGCCGAGAGCACGCATACCGGCACATCGTTGTCCATCGCGCGCAGCGCGGTCACCACACTCACGCCGTCGAGCACCGGCATGTTGATGTCCAGGACGATCGCATCGGGCCTGGTTTCGGTGGCCGACCGCAGCGCTTCGGCACCGTCGACGGCGGTGGCGACTTCGAACCCGGAGAGCCGCAGCCCGCGCTCCAGTGATGCGAGCACGTCGGGATCGTCATCGACCACCAGTACCCGGGGTGCGGCCGAACTACTGTCCATGGCCCTATCTTGCCTGATCGAGGGTCCGACCAGTGGGAGGCCGCCGCGACACGGACGTGCGGCGGAAGGGTTTGACCTCAATGTTCGTTGAGGTTTTACCGTGGGGATGGCGCGCCAGATAACCGATTGCCGTGCGTGCGATCATCGAATGCAGGGGAGTCATGTCGGACCGGGCGCATACGTTCAGCGGTGTCGGTGACGAGGGAAATGGTTGACGTGGTGGATGTGGTGACTTCCGAATCGGGCGCCCGCCCGGATCCGGCCATCGCCGCGCCGCCGCGAGTGCCTCGGGCCGGCACCGATCTGTTCCGCCTGTTGCCCTACCTGATGCCGTACCGGGCCCGCTGGATCGCGATGGTCGCCGTCGCGGTCACCAGCCTGGTTGCCACCGTCGCGATCCCGCTGATGACCAAGGCGGTGATCGACGGACCGGTGCGCCATCAGGACCAGCACGGCCTGTGGCTGCTCGGTGCGGCGGCCGTCGGGGTGGGCGTGACCGAAGCCGTGCTGTGGTTCATCCGCCGCTGGCTGATCGCCCGGGCCACGATGGGTGTCGAGGCCGACATCCGCAAGGATCTCTATGCCCGGCTGCAGATCTTGCCGATGTCGTTTCACGGCCGCTGGCAGTCGGGTCAGTTGTTGTCGCGAATCATGAACGACCTCAGCACGATTCGGCGCCTGCTCTCGTTCGGCCTGGTGTTCTTGCTGCTCAACGTCCTGCAGATCACCGTGGTCACCGCCATCCTGCTGGCGATGTACTGGCCGCTGGGGGTGGTGGTGTTGATCTCGATCGCACCGATCACGCTCACCGTGCTGCACTTCGAGCGCACCTTCACCCTGCTGTCCCGGCAGGCCCAGGACCAGGCCGGCCACGTCGCCACCCATGTCGAGGAGTCGGCGCTGGGGTTGCGGGCGGTGAAGTCGTTCGGCCGGGAGGACTACGTCTACCAGCGCTTCGACGAACAGGCCGGCACGCTCTACGACACGCAGATCCAGAAGGTCGCCGTGTCGGCGAAGTTCTGGACTCTGCTCGAGGTGATCCCCAACCTCACGCTGATCGTGGTTCTGGGGTTCGGGGCCTACGCCGCCGGGCACGGCCTGGTCACCCTCGGCACCCTCGTCGCGTTCATCACGATGATGTTGTCGCTGGTCTGGCCGATCGCGTCGCTGGGTTTCCTGCTGTCGATGACTCAGGAGGCGATGACGGCGGCCAATCGGATCGCCGAGATCTTCGACGCCCCGCGCGAGATCACCGACGGCCCCCGCGCGCAGGCCCCGCGGGGTTCCCGGCTGGAGTTCGATGACGTCGGGTTCAGGTTCCCCGACAGCGGCACGTTCGCCGTGCGCCACGTCAACGTCACCGTGGAACCGGGGGAGACACTGGCCCTGGTCGGCGCCACCGGCTCGGGCAAGTCGGTGCTGGCGTCGCTGCTGCCCCGGCTCTACGACGTCACCGAGGGTGCGATCCGCATCGACGGCACCGACATCCGCGAGCTGTCGCTGGAGGCGCTGCGCGAAACCGTGGCCACCGCGTTCGAGGATCCGACCCTGTTCTCGATGTCGGTGGCCGAGAACCTGCGGCTGGGTCGCCCGGAGGCCACTGACGAGGAACTGGCCCGGGCCGTTCAGATCGCCGCCGCGGACTTCGTCTACGACCTGCCTTACGGTTTGCAGACCCGCATCGGTGAGCAGGGCATGAGCCTGTCCGGCGGCCAGCGCCAACGACTTTCGCTGGCCCGGGCGATCCTGGCCGCACCCCGCATCCTGGTGCTCGACGACACGCTGTCGGCCCTCGACGTGCACACCGAAGCCGCGGTCACCGAGGCGCTGCGACGGGTGCTCGCCGGGATCACGGCGGTGGTGGTCGCCCACCGCGCCTCGACGGTCCTGCTGGCCGACAAGGTCGCGTTGCTCGATTCGGTCGACGGTGCAGGCACGATCACCCACATCGGCACCCACACCGAACTGCTGGCGACGGTGCCCCGCTACCGCTTCCTGCTGGCCGCCGACGACGAACTCGACGACGGTTGCGAGCCGCGGTGTGACTGGGAGGACGACGACGCCCGCGGCCGGCTCGACCGCGCCTACGAGGAGGCCTGCGGTGAGCGCGGCGCCACGCGGCGCACCGCCGACTACGCCTCAGACGGCAGGCGGCGATGACCGCGACCGAATGGCGTGGCCGGCTCGACGAGCAGCCCGACGACCTGCCCATCGACGAGGCCCGTCCCCGCGGCCGCGAGGCCCGGGCACTGCTGGGCTCGCTGCTGACGCCGTTTCGGGCCGCCGTCGGACTGCTGGCGCTGGTGGTCATCGTGGAAAACGTTGCACGACTGTCGGTTCCGCTGCTCGTACAACGCGGTATCGACCACGCGATCCCGCCGCTGCTGGCCGGCGGGTCGGCGCGCGAACTGGTCATCGTGGTCGCCGCGCTGTGCGGTGTGGTCTGTGTGCAGGCGATCAGCCGGCTGGTGTTCCTCAACCGCTCGGGGCGCATCGGGCAGCGGGTGCTGCTGGAGGTGCGCCGACGGGTGTTCCGGCACTTCCAGCGCCTGGACGTCGCCTTCCACGACCGCTACACGTCCGGGCGGGTGGTCAGCCGGCTGACCAACGATGTCGAGGCGATCCAGGACATGCTGGAGACCGGCTTCGACAGCCTGATCACCGCGGTGCTGACGTTGTTCGGCACGGCCGTCGTGCTGGTCGTCCTCGATGTGCGGCTGGGGCTGATGTGTCTGGCCGCGTTCCCGATCTTGGTCGGGTTGGTGTGGTGGTTCTCCTCGGAATCGGCCAAGACCTATCGCCGGGTGCGAGAGAGCGCCGCGTTGGTGATCGTGCAGTTCGTCGAGACGATGACCGGCATCAAGGCGGTGCAGGCCTACCGCCGCGGGCCGCGCAACCAGCAGATCTTCGACGAGGTCGCCGACCGGTACCGTGAGGACAACGAGCGGACATTCCGGCTGCTGGCGATCTTCATGCCGGCGGTCAAGCTCGTCGGCAACCTGACCACCGGGGTGGTGCTGATCTACGGCGGCTACCGGGTGTTGCACGGCCAGATGACCATCGGCACTCTGGCGGCGTTCCTGCTGTACCTGCGGATGTTCTTCGAACCGATGCAGGAGATCTCGCAGTTCTTCAACACCTTCCAGTCGGCGTCGTCGGCGCTGGAGAAGCTGGCCGGAGTGCTGGCGCAGAAGCCGGCGATCGCCGATCCGGCGGCCCCGGTGCACCTGGAGCGGGTACGCGGTGAGATCGGGTTCCGCGATGTGGAATTCAGCTATGTGCCGGACCGTCCCGTGCTTCCCGAGCTGTCGTTGGTGGTGCCCGCGGGGCAGACCGTGGCGCTCGTCGGCACCACCGGTGCGGGCAAGACCACCATCGCCAAGCTGATCGCCCGGTTCTACGACCCGACGGCGGGGGCGGTCACCCTCGACGGCGTCGACCTGCGGGACTTCGCCCAGAGCGACCTGCGCCGCCACGTCGTGATGGTCACCCAGGAGAACTTCCTGTTCTCCGGCAGCATCGCCGACAACATCCGGTTCGGTCGGCCGTCGGCGTCGGACGCGCAGGTGCACGCCGCCGCGGCCGCGGTCGGTGCCGACGAGTTCATCGCGGCGCTGCCCGACGGGTACGACACCGACGTCGCCACCCGCGGCGGACGGCTGTCGGCCGGACAGCGCCAGTTGATCGCGTTCGCCCGCGCGTTCCTCGCCGACCCCGCGGTGCTGATTCTCGACGAGGCGACCTCGTCGCTGGACATCCCCAGCGAGCGGCTGGTGCAGCGGGCGTTGCGAACCGTGCTGGCCGACCGGACCGCGCTGATCATCGCCCACCGGTTGTCGACCGTCGAGATCGCCGATCGGGTTCTGGTGCTCGAGCACGGTCGCGTCATGGAGGACGGGCCGCCGGGCGAGCTGATCGGCGCGCAGGGTCGGTATGCCGCGCTACACCGGGCGTGGCTGGAATCGCTGGCGTAACCGCGTTCTCGCCGGATACTCGGAGGTATGCAGCGCTATTTGGATAGGGCCGACGCGGGCCGCCGGCTGGCCGCCGCGTTGACGGCCTACCGGGGTCGCCACGTACTGGTGCTCGGCCTGCCGCGTGGCGGGGTTCCGGTCGCCTTCGAGGTCGCCAACGCGCTTCAGGCCCCGCTGGATGTGCTTGTCGTGCGCAAACTCGGCGTGCCCCGCCAGCCTGAGTTGGCGTTCGGTGCGATCGGCGAGGGTGGGGTGCGGGTTCTCAACGACGCGGTGCTGCGGCATGTGTCGGTCAGCGATGCCGAGATGGCCGAGGTTCAGGCCGCCCAGCGCGCCGAACTCGAGCGCCGCGTCGGGCGTTATCGCGGCGATCGGGCGCCGATTCCGTTGGCCGGACGGGTGGTGCTGATCGTCGACGACGGGTTCGCCACCGGTTCCACGGCCAGGGCGGCGTGTCTGGTGGCGCGCGCCGGCGGCGCGGCCACGGTCGTGCTGGCCGCCCCGATCGGCGCCCCCGACACCATCGCCGACTTGCGCCACTACGCAGACGAGGTCGTATGTCTGGGCGCACCAGCCCATTTCACCGCGGTCGGCCAGGGCTACGATGACTTCCGGCAGACCTCCGACGAGGAGGTGTGCACGCTGTTGGACTGCGCCGGCCGCGGCTTTACGCAACAATGAGTTAATCAGCGATACAACCGAAACTCACCTGGGTGATTTGGTGAGCCCACACGTGGCGGTGGACACCGCGTTGTTGACCCTCGACCCGGCCGATCCGGAGCTGCTGGTGCTGCAGGTGCGACGATCCGACGGCCCGGGCTGGGCGCTGCCGGGAACCTTCCTGCACCCCGGCGAACGGCTCGCCGACGCCGTCGAAAGGTCCCTTCGCGTCAAGGCCGATGTGCGCGGGCTCCGGCCGAGCCAACTGCACGTCTACGACGACCCGGCCCGCGACAGCCGTGGGTGGGTGTTGTCGGTGGCGCATGTCGAGGTCGTCCCGATCCGCAGGCTTGCTGCGCGGACCCCAGACCGGACCCGGCTCGTCGCGGTGGCCCGGCCGGGCCGGCTACGGTACGGACACGGGGAGATCGTCGCCCGCGCGGTGGCGCACGTCCGCGACCGCTACGCCGCCCAGCCGGACCCCGACCACCTCCTGGGTCGTCAGTTCACCCTCGGCGAGCTGCATCGGGTGCACGAGGCGGTGGCGGGCCGGCCGTTGCAGCGCGACGGTTTCCGGCGGCTGATGAAGCCGCTGCTGCGGCCGACCGGCCACCTGGTCACCCGCACCGGCGGGCGGCCCGCCGAGCTGTTCCGGCGCAGTCCTTAGCCGGGCAGTCCGATCCGCCGGTAACGCCGCAGCCGCGCCGCGTAGCGCAGGTCCGGCGGGGTGTCCCGCAGGGCGTGGATCTCCCGGGCGATCGCATCGGAGAGCCGGTGGGCGAATTCGACCGGCTCGTCGGCGGCATCGGGATGTTCGGGCACGATCGCGTCGACGATCCCGTTGCGCAGCAGATCTGCAGACCGAATACCCTGTGCCGCAGCCAATTCCGGCGCATGTGCGGTGTCGCGGAAGACGATGGCGCTGGCGCCCTCAGGGGGCAGCGGGGCCAGCCAGCCATGCTGGGCGGCCAACACCCGGTCGGCGGGCACCATCGCCAGTGCCGGCCCGCCGCTGCCCTGGCCGAGCAACACCGACACCGTCGGGGTGTCCAGCGTCACCAGCTCGGACAGACAGCGGGCGATCTCGCCGGCCAGGCCGTCCTGTTCGGCGTCGGCGGACAGCGCCGGCCCCGCGGTGTCGATCACCAGCACCAGCGGTAGCCGCAGGCCCGCCGCCAAGGCCATGCCGCGGCGGGCCTCGCGCAGTGCGGCCGGACCTACCACGCCGCCCACCACCCGTCGTTGCCCGACGACCACGGCGGGCTGGCCGCCGAACCGGGCCAGCGCCAGCACCGTGCTGGCGGCCTCCCCATGCGTCCCGGACAGCAGCACGCGGTCGGTGGCGGCCTCGCGTAGCAACCAGCTGACACCGGGGCGGTCCGGACGC
Organism: Mycobacterium sp. shizuoka-1; assembly: GCF_002723835.1. GTDB lineage: Bacteria > Actinomycetota > Actinomycetes > Mycobacteriales > Mycobacteriaceae > Mycobacterium. The sequence goes on from NZ_BEWG01000020.1 coordinate 157,638, forward strand.
CGCGACGCCACCACCGAGTCCCAGGCCGGGATGTCGGCCACCGGCTCGTCGGGCACCGCGTCCGGTGGTGCGGTCGGCATGTCGGTGAGCACGCTCAGCGCGCGATCCAGTGTCGCGCGCAGCGCCTCGACGCCGACCACCGCGTCGATCACGCCGTGCCGCAGCAGGTTCTCGGCGGTCTGCACACCGGGCGGGAATGGTTCGCCGTAGAGCTGCTCATAGACACGCGGCCCGAGAAACCCGATCAGCGCGCCCGGCTGGGCGGCGGTGATGTGCCCCAGCGAACCCCATGACGCGAACACGCCGCCGGTCGTCGGGTGCCGCAGGTACACCAGATAGGGCAGGTGGGCTTGCTTGTGCCGGGTGACAGCCGCGGCGATCTTCACCATCTGCAGGAAGGCGACCGTGCCCTCCTGCATGCGGGTGCCCCCGGAGCTGGGCGAGGCCAGCAGCGGCAGCTTCTCGGCCGTCGCACGCTCGACGGCCGCGGTGATGCGCTCGGCCGCGGCCACCCCGATCGACCCGGCCAGGAAGTCGAACTCGCAGGCCACGACCGCAACCCGGCGGCCGAACACGGTGCCCTCACCGGTCACCACCGACTCGTCGAAACCGGTCGCGGCCCGGGCCTGCTCGAGCTCGCGGGCATAGGCCTCGTCGGCCTCGACGAGCAAAGGTGCGTCATCCCAACTTCGGAACGACCCTGGGTCCAGGGCCGCATCGCGCAGTTCGGTGGCCCCGATGCGACTCATGAGGCGAGGTTAATCGGCCAGTAGGCTCTCGGTCATGATCGGTATCAACCGCGTGGGCGATGTGACCACGATCGAGCTGCAGCGTTCGGAGCGGCGCAACGCACTCAATTCCGAGCTCGTCGACTCGCTGCGCGAGGCGGTGGAGAAGGCGGCCGCCGACGATGTCCGGGCGATCGTGCTGACCGGCCAGGGCACCGTCTTCTGCGCCGGAGCCGACCTGTCCGGGGACGTGTTCGCCGCGGACTTCCCGGACAAGGCGATCGCGCTGAACAAGGCGATCGACGCCGTCCCGATGCCGGTGATCGGAGCGATCAATGGTCCGGCGATCGGCGCGGGTGTGCAGCTGGCGATGATCTGCGACCTGCGGGTGGTGGCCCCCGGTGCCTACTTCCAGTTCCCGATCGCCAAATACGGTCTGGCGCTGGACAACTGGAGTATCCGGCGGCTGAGCTCGCTGGCCGGCTATGGCCGCGCCCGCGGCATGCTGCTGGCCGCCGAGAAGCTGGACGCCGATACGGCGCTGCTGACCGGGATGGCCAACCGGCTCGGTGACCTGGCCGATGCCCAGGCGTGGGCCGCCGAGATCGCCGGGCTGGCCCCGCTGTCGCTGCAGGCTTCCAAGCGAGTGCTCAACGACGACGGCGCCTTCGAAGAGCAGTGGCCCGCCCACAAGGAGCTGTTCGACAAGGCGTGGGGCAGCCAGGACGTCATCGAGGCCCAGGTGGCGCGCATCGAGAAGCGTGCCGCCAAGTTCAAGGGCGCTTAATTTGCCCGGCCGTCCGCGAGTCGCCGTACTGCTGCCGTCGGGGCGGAGCGCGCTGCGGCTGGCTGCCGGGACCGCGTCCCTGGCCGGTGGCGGCTGGCTGCTGCGTGCGCTCAACGACACCCCCGCATCGCTGGGGGCGGGTCCCGGGGAAATCCGTCCGGTCGCCAACGGCTCACCCCACTACCGCGAGGGCGTCTTCCACAACCTCGAACCGGCGGCACCGTTGAAGCTGGACGCCGAGGAGAACCGGCTGGTCCTGTTCGACATGCTCAGCAGCCGCTCGGCCAGCCGTCCCCGCGGCGTGATCCCGGTGGCACATTCGGCGGCGCCGATCAGCTCGCAGCCGCTGGCGGTCAGCTGGCTCGGCCATTCGACAGCGCTGATCGAGATCGACGGCTACCGGGTGCTCACCGACCCGGTGTGGAGCGACCGGTGTTCACCGTCGCGCGCCGTCGGCCCCCAGCGGCTGCATCCGGTACCGACTCCGCTGGAGTCGTTGCCCGCCCTCGACGCGGTGGTCGTCAGCCACGACCATTACGACCATCTCGACATGGACACCGTGCTCGCGTTGGCCCGTACCCAGCGGGCACCGTTCGTGGTGCCGCTCGGAGTCGGCGCACATCTGCGCCAGTGGCGCATCCCGCCGGAGCGCATCATCGAGCTGGACTGGAACGAGCAGACCCGGATCGGCGACCTGACGCTGGTGTGCACGCCCGCCCGGCACTTCTCCGGCCGGTTCCTGTCCCGCAACACCACCCTGTGGTCGTCGTGGGCGATCATCGGGCCGCAACACCGCGCGTACTTCGGCGGCGACACCGGCTACACCAGCAGCTTCGCCCAGATCGGTGCCGACCACGGGCCCTTCGACCTGACCCTGATGCCGATCGGCGCCTACAACACCGCGTGGCCGGACATCCACATGAATCCCGAGGAAGCCGTCCGGGCCCACCGCGACGTCACCGACGCCGGACTGCTGGTCCCGATCCATTGGTGCACGTTCCGGCTTGCGCCGCATCCCTGGGCGGAGCCGGTCGAACGGATGCTGCTGGCCGCCGACGACGCCGGTGTGCGGACCGCGGTTCCCCGCCCTGGAGGCCGGGTGGTGACCGCCACGGCGGGGGCAATAGACCCCTGGTGGGAGCTGTGAGCCACTACGGTTCATCCCATGACCGCCCTGGCAGCGCGAGCCGCGATCGTCGCCCTGGTCGCCGCGCTCACCGCGTGTAGCGGCTCGGCCCCCCGCCACGCCACCCCGTCGCTGTCCGATCAGCCGCCACCGCTGGTGCCCGCGTCGCCGCTGCCGGACAACGCCGTCGCCGATGCCGTCGGCAAACTCGACGGCATCGCCGAGGAGCTGATGAAGTCCTCCGGCATCCCAGGCCTGGCGGTGGCTGTAGTGCACAACGGTAAGACGTTGTACGCCAAGGGTTTCGGCGTCAAAGATGCCACCCGGCCTGCCGACGACCCGGGCAACCGGGTGGACCCCGACACCGTGTTCCAGCTGGCCTCGGTGTCCAAGCCGATCGGCGCCACCGTCGTCGCACATCAGGTCGGTCGCAATGTGATCGGCTGGGACACCCCGGTGATCGACAAGTTGCCGTGGTTCGCGCTCGCCGACCCCGCGGTCACCACGATGGTCACCGTCGCCGACCTGTACTCACACCGCTCCGGACTGCCCGACCACGCCGGCGACCAACTCGAGGACCTGGGCTACGACCGGCGCTACATCCTGGACCGGCTGCGCCAGCTTCCACTCGCCCCGTTCCGTGCCTCGTACGCCTACACCAACTTCGGGCTGACCGCGGCCGCGGAGGCGGTGGCCGTGGCGGCGGGCACGTCCTGGGAGGACCTCAGCGACCAGGTGCTCTACCGGCCGCTGGGCATGACATCGACCAGTTCGCGGTTCGCCGACTACGAGTCCAGGATCGACAAGGCGCTCGCGCACATCCGGATCGACGGGAAATACCAGCCGCTGTATCGGCGCGACGCCGATCCCGAGGCGCCTGCCGGCGGGGTCAGTTCGTCGGTCAACGACCTCACCCACTGGCTGACGATGATGCTCGCAAACGGACGATACGACGGGCGCCAGATCGTCGAACCCGCCGCGCTGCTACCCGCCGTGTCGCCGCAGATCGTGTCCAGCCCGCCCGACGAGCCGGCGGCGCGAGCGGGTTTCTACGGCTACGGGTTCAACGTCGGCACCACCTCGGCGGCTCGGGTGCAGCTGAGTCACTCGGGGGCCTTCGACCTCGGGGCCGCCACCAACTTCGTGATCATCCCGTCCGCCGACGTCGCGATCGTCGCACTGACCAACGCCACCCCGACCGGCATCCCGGAGACGCTGACCGCCGAATTCGCCGATCTGGTCCAGTTCGGCGAGGTCCGCCAGGATTGGCGCTCGCTCTACGCGCACGCCTTCGCCGACATGGACAAACCGTTCGGTGCGCTGGCCGGAAAGACCCCGCCCGCCAACCCCGCCCCGGCCGGACCGGCGGCCGCGTACGTCGGCACCTATCGCAACGACTACTGGGGTCCGGCGGTGGTCGCCGAGAAGAACGGTGCGCTCACGCTGTCGCTGGGTCCACGGCCGGACACGGTCGAGCTCACCCATTGGGACGGTGACGTGTTCACGTTCCGGTTCGCCAGTGAGAACTTCCCTCCGGGAAGCGTTTCCAAGGCGACGTTCACCGGGGGCACGCTGACTCTGGAGTACTACGACACCGAAAAGATGGGGACCTTCGTCCGATGAGCCGCGCGCGCCAAGAGCAGGGATTCCAATGACAACCGGTGTTGCAGCGGGGCTTTCCGTCGACGAGGTGGCCGCCCGGGTCGCCGAGGGCAAGACCAACGACGTGCCCACCCGTGCCTCGCGCAGCGTCGCCGAGGTGGTGCGGGCCAACGTGTTCACCCGCATCAACGCCATCCTGGGTGTGCTGCTGCTGATCGTGCTGGCGACCGGCTCGCTGATCAACGGCATGTTCGGGCTGCTGATCATCGCCAACAGCGGCATCGGCATCATCCAGGAACTGCGGGCCAAGAAGACCCTCGACAACCTGGCGATCGTCGGGCAGGCCAAGCCCGTCGTGCGCCGCCGATCGGGGACAACCCCGCTGCCGCCCAACGAGGTCGTCCTCGACGACGTGATCGAGTTGGGGCCGGGTGACCAGATCGTCGTCGACGGCGAACTGCTCGAGGCCGCAAACCTTGAGGTCGACGAATCGCTGCTGACCGGTGAGGCCGACCCGATCGCCAAGCACGTCGGCGACACAGTGATGTCGGGCAGCTTCGTGGTCGCCGGCACCGGCGCCTACCGCGCCACCAAGGTGGGCCGGGAAGCGTACGCCGCCAAGCTCGCCGAAGAGGCCAGCAAGTTCACGCTGGTGAAATCCGAACTGCGCAGCGGCATCAACAGGATCCTGCAGTTCATCACCTACCTGCTGTGGCCCACCGGTCTGCTGATCATCTACACCCAGTTGTTCACCACGGGTGTGGGCTGGCGCGAATCGGTGTTGCGGATGGTCGGTGCGTTGGTGCCGATGGTTCCCGAGGGTCTGGTGCTGATGACGTCGATCGCGTTCGCCGTCGGCGTGATCCGGTTGGGCCGCAGGCAATGTCTGGTCCAGGAGCTGCCCGCGATCGAGGGGTTGGCCCGCGTCGACGTGGTGTGCGCGGACAAGACCGGCACCCTCACCGAGAACGGCATGCGGCTGGCCGAGGTCACGGCGGTGAGCGACGACGGCCAGCGGGTGGCCCAGGTGCTGGCCGCGCTGGCCGCCGACGACGCCAAACCCAATGCCAGCATGCAGGCCATCGCCGAGGCGTATCCAGATGCGCCGGGCTGGACCGCGACTGCCAGCGCGCCGTTCAAGTCCGCCACCAAGTGGAGTGGGGCCTCCTACGGCGAGCACGGCAACTGGCTGATCGGAGCGCCCGACGTGCTGCTCGACCCCGGTTCGCCGACGGCCGCCCAGGCCGAGGAGATCGGTGCCCGCGGCATGCGGGTGCTGCTGCTCGGTGCCGGCGACGTCGCGGTCGACAGCCCGGACGCGCCCGGTCACGTCACCCCGGTGGCGCTGGTCGTCCTGGAGCAGCGGGTCCGGCCCGATGCCCGTGACACGCTGGAATACTTTGCCTCCCAGCATGTCTCTGTGAAGGTGATCTCCGGTGACAACGCGGTGTCGGTCGGCGCGGTGGCCGGGGCGCTGGGCCTGCACGGTGAGACGATGGACGCCAGGAACCTGCCGTCGGAGCCCGACGCGCTGGCCGACGCCATGGCCACCTACACCACGTTCGGCCGGGTGCGCCCGGATCAGAAGCGGGCGATGGTCCATGCCCTGCAGTCGCGTGACCACACCGTCGCGATGACCGGCGACGGCGTCAACGACGTGCTGGCCCTCAAGGATGCCGACATCGGGGTGGCAATGGGATCGGGCTCGCCCGCCTCGCGCGCGGTGGCCCAGATCGTGTTGCTGGACAACAAGTTCGCCACGCTGCCCTATGTGGTTGGCGAGGGCAGGCGAGTCATCGGCAACATCGAGCGGGTGTCGAACCTGTTCCTCACCAAGACCGTCTACTCGGTCCTGCTGGCGCTGCTGGTGGGGCTTGCGGGCTTGTCGCACAAGCTGTTCGGCACCGCGCCGCTGCTGTACCCGTTCCAGCCGATCCACGTGACCATCGCGGCGTGGTTCACCATCGGCATCCCGGCGTTCATCCTCTCGCTGGCGCCCAACAACGAGCGCGCCCACACCGGGTTCGTCCGGCGGGTGATGACCTCGGCGCTGCCGTCCGGGGTGGTGATCGGTCTGAGCACCTACGTGTCGTACCTGATCGCCTATCACGGCAACAGCTCGACCGCGGCCGAACAACTGCAGGCCTCGACCGCCGCGCTGATCACCCTGTTGATGGGGGCGGTCTGGGTGCTGGCGGTGGTCGCGCGGCCCTACGAGTGGTGGCGGGTGGCGTTGGTGGCGGTTTCCGGTCTGGCCTACGTCGTGATCTTCGCCATACCGTGGGCCCGCAGGATCTTCATGCTGGACCCGTCCAACCTGGAAGTCACCTCGTCCGGCCTGGCGATGGGGTTGCTGGCCGCCGTGCTGGTCGAGGCGTTGTGGTGGCTGCAGGGCCGGGCGCTGGGCGAACGGCGGACGTTGTGGCGACGGGCGCCCTCGGTGCAAGATTGACCGATGGGATTCCTCGACAAAGCCCTCGGCAAGACGAAGGAAGTCTTGAGCGAGAACGCCGACAAGGTGGGCCAGGTCATCGACAAGGCCGGCGACATCATCGACGAGAAGACGCAGGGCAAGTACTCCGGCACCGTCGACAAGGTGCAAGACGCCGCCAAGAACATCGTCGAGAAGAACCGCACCGACTCCGGCGACCAGCCGACCTGACCTATGGCGAAACTCTCGGTATCCGTAGACGTTCCACTTCCACCAGAGCAGGCCTGGGAGCACGCGTCCGACCTCTCCCGCTACAAGGACTGGCTGACGATCCACCGCGTCTGGCGCTCGGTGCTGCCGGAGACCCTGGAGAAGGGCACCGTGGTGGAGTCCATCGTCGAGGTCAAAGGCATGCCCAACCGGGTGAAGTGGACGATCGTCCATTTCAAGTCGCCGGAGGCGATGACGCTCAACGGGGTAGGTGTCGGTGGGGTCAAGGTCAAGCTGATCGGGAAGGTCCGAGCGCACGAGCAGAACCCGGCTGCCTCCGTGGTGACCATGGACGTCCACCTCGGCGGTCCGGCGCTGTTCGGGCCAATCGGCATGATCGTGGCCGGTGCCCTGCGCGGCGACATCAAGCAGTCGCTGGACAACTTCGTGGCGGTGTTCGCCCCGGCCTAGCTCCGCGTCAACCGGCTAGGTCCGGATGACCCGATGCGGGCTGGGGTAGGGGTGTACCCGCTGGGTGCCGTTGCGCACCAGCCCCGGCAGCGGGTGCCGGCTGTGCTCACCGCGCGGGTGCTCGGTGGCCAGGAACCGCCGCTCCAATCCGGCGATCAGGTCCTGCACCGAGCGGCGCTCGCGTTCGGCGGCGCGGATCATCCCGCGAATCCGCCGCGCCTGGGTCTGCTCCCCGCGGCGCTGATACCGCTCCAGGGCCGAGCCGTAGGTGGCCAGGTCAGCGTCGAGTTGCTCACACTGGGCGACCAGCATCTCCCGGAGATGTTCCGCCTGTTGGCGATTCGCGGATTCGGGAGTCTGATTACCCGTGTCCGCATTGCTCGGTGAGGTCACGGGCGAACTGTATCCGACCCCGCTGCCGGGCGCGCACCGGGTGGAACATCGTCTGGCCCACCGCTTTTTGTTCACCGACCCGACACCTGACCGACACTCACCGTGACAGCGGTGGTTGCGCAACCGGCGTACTTCGTCCGATGATGTGCGGCGTGGAACTTGCTGAGGAGCGGCGCCAGATCGATCAGGTGGTGGATCGCCTGACGGAGTCGTTCCCCTATGTTCCAGATCACGTCATCAGCGAAACCGTGGACAGCGCACACCGACGCTTCGACGGGGCGCGCATCCGCGAGTTCGTTCCGCTGTTCGTCGAGCGGCACTGCCGCGCGCTGTTCGAGGTGCAGCCGGCGATCGAGATCTCGGCCTAGCGCGAGCCCGGTCAGGGCAGCGGCGCCGACCAGACCAGCCTGGTGCCGCCGCCGGGGCGCGGCGTGATCGCGAAGTGGCCGCCACATTCGTGGGCGCGGGCGGCCAGGTTCGCCAGGCCGCTGCGGGTGATGTCCTCGCTGATCCCCACGCCGTCGTCGCTGACGCCGATGGTCAGGTCGTCGTCCACGGTCACCGACACCGACACCGAGCGGGCTTGGGCGTGGCGCACCACATTGCTGACCGCTTCTCGCACCACCGCCTCGGCATGGTCGGCCAGCGCGGCGTCCACCACCGACAGCGGCCCGCTGATGTGTACCGCGGCCCGCACCGCGGAGTCGACGGTCATCCGGGTCACCGCCTGCTCGATGCGCTGGCGCAGCCGGGTCACCGATCCGCCGTGCAGGTCGAAGATCGTGGTGCGGATCTCTTCGACCACCTCCTGCAGATCGTCCAGGGCGCCGGTGACGCGCCGCGCGCTTTCGGCCTGCTCGGCGTTGAGCGCACCCTGCAACGACAAGCCCACCGCGAACAGCCGCTGGATCACGTGGTCGTGCAGGTCCCTGGCGATCCGGTCGCGGTCGGTCAGCACGTCGAGTTCGCGCATCCGCCGCTGCGCGGTGGCCAGATGCAGCGCCAACCCGGCCTGCGCGGCGAACGCCGCCGCCATGTCCAGGTCCGCCTCGGTGAACTGCTTGCCCGGCGCCGCCACGCAGACCAGCACACCGGTGGCGGTGTCGGGCTCGCAGACCGGCAGCACCAGCGCCGCCAGGGCATCGGCCGACGGTGACAGGTCCTGGAATTCGCTGACGCGCACCGGACGGCGATCGGTGAAGGCCGATCCCGTCGTCGACTCGGTCATGGACAGCTGGCTGCCCATCAGTTCGGTCCGGGTGGTGGCCGTCACGGCCAGGCCACCCGAGTCGTCCGGGGTGGCGTAGAAGCTGAAATCGCCGCCGGTCAACGCCAGGGCTTTGGAGATGATCTCGCGGTGCACCGCGGCCGGGTCGTCGCCGGCCAGCAGGTCGGTGCTGATGTCGCGGGTGGCCTCGATCCACAACTGCCGGGTGTTTGCGGCCTGGTAGAGCCGGGCGTTGTCGATCGCGATCCCCGCCGCCCCGGCGAGTGCGAGTACCAAGACCTCGTCGGCCTCGGTGAAGGCCGCCCCGTTCGCCTTCTCGGTCAGGTAGAGGTTGCCGTACACCTGGTCGCGGATCCGGATCGGCACGCCGAGGAAGCTGCGCATCGGCGGGTGGTGCTCGGGGAACCCGATCGACGCCGGATGCTGTGAAAGATCCTCGACGCGAATCACTTTCGGCGTATTCAGCAGCAGGCCCAGCATTCCGTGGCCGGCGGGAAGCGGGCCGATCCGATCGGCGGTCTCTCGGTCGATCCCCTCGAAGATGAACCGCTCCAGTACCGGCTGGGGCTCCGACGCGATCACGCCCACGGCGCCGTAGCGGGCACTCACCAGTCCCATAGCGGTGTGCACGATGGTGTGCAGCTTCTTCTCGAGTTCCAGGCCGGAGGAGACGGCCAGCATCGCGTCGATGAGTCCGTCGCGGACGTCGAGGTCAAACATCGTTGCGGCGCATAGTGTCGGCGGCGAACAGGGCGGCCTGGGTGCGTCCGCTCAATCCCAGCTTGGTCAGCAGCCGCGAGACGTAATTCTTGATCGTCTTCTCCGCCAGGAACATCCGCTGGCCGATCTCGCGGTTGGTCAAGCCCTCGCCGAGCAGTTGCAGCAGGGTCCGCTCGGTGGCGGTCAGGTCGCGCAGGCGCTCGTCCTGCTCGGTGTCTCTGCGCAGCCGGGACATCAACGCGGCCGCAGCCCGGTTGTCCAACAACGACTTTCCTGAGCCGACGGTCTTGATCGCCTCGGCGAGCTCCATACCGCGGATGTCTTTGACCACGTATCCACTGGCGCCGGCCAGGATCGCGTCGAGCATCGACTGCTCGTCGGTGAACGACGTGAGGATCAGGCATCGCAGTTCGGCATGCGCGGCCACCAGGTCCCGACACAGGTCGATACCGCTTCCGTCGGGCAGGCGGACGTCCAGCACCGCGATGTCGGGACGCACCGCGGGGATGCGGGACAGCGCCTCGGCGACGGTGGCCGCCTCACCCACCACGGTCAGTTCGGGATCGCTGCCGAGGAGCTCGGCCAAACCGCGCCGTACGACCTCGTGGTCGTCGACCAGGAACACCTTGATCACACCGCAGTACAGCGTGGAAGGGTCCCGAGCCGGTAGGGACTTAGGTCCCGAAATCGGCTGACCAACGCCTGTCCGGAAGAGGTCCGCAGCTGCCTGGTGCGAGGACCCATTGTGCTGGATTCTCATTGGCGAGACCGCGATACGCGGTCGGGGCACCAGCCCCACAGATGTCGCGCGACGGCACTAGCACCCCACGGCGCGCGTCTCGGGCC